>DASSHE010000012.1:0-57713 GCA_035693065.1 Solirubrobacterales bacterium | reverse complement strand
GAGGTGCCGGTCGGCGACGACCAGCGCCAGCACGTCGAGCTGATGCGGGAGATCGCCCGCCGCTTCAACCAGCGCTTCGGCGAGACCTTGGTGGTGCCGGAGCTGGTGGTCCCCGAGGTCGGCGCCCGGATCATGGACCTGTAGGAGCCGGAGCGGAAGATGTCGACGACGGGGGGCACCGAGGCCGGGACCGTGCTCGTCCTCGACGAGCCCGCGGCGATCCGCAAGAAGTTCGGCTCGGCGGTCACCGACTCCGGCCGCGAGGTCGTCCGCGGCCCCGAAAAGGCCGGGATCACCAACCTGATCGACATCCTCGCCGCCGCCCGCGGCAGCGACCCGGCCGCGATCGAAGCCGAGTTCGAGGGGGCCGGCTACGGCGACTTCAAGAAGGCGGTCGCCGAGGCGGTCGTCGAGTGGCTGGCGCCGGTGCGCGAGCGCTTCGGCGAGCTGCGCCCCGACGAGGCCGAGCTGGAGCGGGTCTTCGCGGCGGGAGCGGAGAAGGCGCGGGCGCTCGCCGCCCCGGTCGTCGCCGACGTGCGCGAGCGTATGGGCTTCGGCCCTTCGGGCTCGTAAATAGCAGGGAAGACGGCCGCCGCCGTCCCGTCCCCTCTCTAGGCTGCCCGTAGTGGCAGTCGCCGATCTCGACCTCGATCTCGACCTCGACATCTTCGCCGGTCCCTTCGACCTGCTGATGGCGGTCGTCCTGCGCGAGGAGGTGAGCCTGCTCGACCTCCAGCTCGGCGAGGTCGTCGTCGCCTACGTCGAGTACCTCGAAGAGGAGGGCGAGCTGGAGCTCGAGGTGGCGACCGAGTTTCTCGTCCTGATCGCCGCCCTGCTGGAGCTGAAGTCGCGGCTGATGTTGCCCGGCCCCGACGAGGAGATCGAGGAGATCAAGCCCGAGGAGGCGGTCGAGGAGCTGATCGCGCGGATGCTCGAGTACCGGCGCTACCGCGACGCTTCGGCGGTGCTGGCCGAGCGCTTCGAGGCCGAGCGCGGCTACCTCTACCGCTCGGCGCCGCTGCCGACCGAGCTGCGCCGGGTCGCGGTTGAGGCGGCGACCGCGGTCTACGACCCCGAGCAGCTCGGCGCCGCCCTCGGCGACCTGCTGACCGAGCCTCCCGAAGTTGACCTCAGCCACATCCGGCCGACCGTCTCGCTGGAACGGCGGCTGCGGGCGGTGCGCGACGTCCTCCTCGGCCGCGCCACCTTCGACTTCGACGAGGAGTTCGGGCGGGAGGACCGCCTGACCCAGGCGGTGACGGTATTTGCCCTGCTCGAGCTCTACCGCAAGGGCGAGGTGACCTGGGAGCAGGACGAGTGCTTCGGCCCGATCCGGGTCAAGAAAGCTATGCCCGCCGCGATCCACAAGAGCGGATGAGCGACCTCTCCCGCACGATCGAGGCGCTGCTCTTCCTCTCTCCCCAGCCGGTCTCCGCCGCCGACCTGGCGGAGGCGACCGAGGCCAGCGAGGGCCAGGTCGAAGAGGCGATCGCGCTGCTGCGCGACGACCTCGCCGAGGGCCGGCGCGGGGTCGTCCTGCGCGAGGTCGGCGGCGGCTTCAGCCTCGCCTCGGACCCGGCCAGCGAGGAGGCGGCGCGGCGGCTGCTGGCGAAGCCGCGGACGCCGCCGCTGACCCAGGCCCAGGCCGAGACGCTGGCGATCGTCGCCTACTTGCAGCCGGTCTCGCGACCGGAGATCGCCCGCATCCGCGGCGTCAGCTCCGAGTCGGCCGTGACCAGCCTCGCCGAGCGCGGCCTGATCGAGGAGTCGGGCCGCTCCCGCTTCGGCGCCGCGATCTTCAAGACCTCGGAGCTGTTCGAGCGCCTCTTCGGCCTCAGCGGGCTCGACCAGCTGCCCGACCCGGCGCAGTTCGACCCCAGCCCGGAGGACGAGCGCGAGCTGCGCGAGCGGCTGCTGAAGGCCGGCGAACAGCGCGCCGAATAGGCGATGAGGCTGGCCAAGTTCCTCGCCCATGGCGGGGTGGCTTCCAGGAGAAGGGCCGAGGAGATCATCGGCAAGGGGCTGGTCACCGTCGGTGGCGAGGTGGTGACCGACCCGGCGCGGGACGTGGGGGAGGGCGACGACGTCCGCGTCAACGGCGACCCGGTTGGAGCCGAGGCGCGCGAGGTCTGGGCGGTGAACAAGCCGGCGGGAGTGGTCTCGACCGCGCGTGAGCCAGGGGCACGACCGGCCGTCGTCGAGCTGGTCGAGACGAGCGCCCGCCTCTACCCGGTCGGGCGCCTCGACGCCGACACCACCGGCCTCCTGCTGTTGACCAACGACGGCGCGCTCGCCAACCAGCTCACGCACCCGCGCTACGAAGTGCCGAAGACCTACCGGGTGGCGCTGCGGACGCCGCTCGCCCAGCGCGACCTCGAGCGCCTCGCCCGCGGCGTCGAGCTCGAGGACGGCCCTACGGCCCCGACCCAGGTCCGCCGCCTCGGCGAGCGCGAAGTCGAGATCGTCCTCCGCGAAGGCCGCAACCGCCAGGTGCGGCGGATGGTCGAGGCGGTCGGGAACCGAGTCGTGGCGCTGCGGCGAGTGCGGTTCGGGCCGCTGCAGCTCGGGGGGCTGAAGGAGGGGCAGGCGCGACGGCTGACGGAGGACGAGGTCACCAAGCTGCGTGAGGCGGCTGCCTAGGAGATCCGGGCGGCGATCGTGTCCGCGATCGCCTCGGCTTCGCGCTCGGCCTGCAGAGAAGTGACGCGAAGAACCGCATAGCCCGCCCGGAGGAGTTCGCGGTCGCGCCAGCGGTCGCGCTCGAAGGCTGCCTCGGTGCCGTGGAAGTCGCGGCTGTCGGCCTCGACGACGAAGCGGTGATCGGGCCAGAGAAAGTCGACCTCGATGCGGCCCTTGGCCAACCGGACCGGCGCGTTGGTCAAGGGTGCGGGGCCGCCATGGGCGAGCACGAGCGGCAGGACCTTCGCCTCCAGAGGGCTCTTGAGGCGGCGTTTGCGCGAGACCGCCGCCGCCCGCTGCCAGTCGCCGAGCAGCAGGCGCAGCCCCCGCGCGCCGCGCCTCCCGGGGTCGAGCGAGGCGTCGATCGCGGCGACGTCGAGGACCCGCTGCTTCGCCGCCCGCTCGAAGCAACTGCGCAGCGTCCGCGCCCCGACCGTCCCGGCCAGGTCGACGAAGGTTCGCGCCGGGCTCGTGCAGGGGATGCCTTCGACCGTCCCTCGCTCCTCGAGCCGCGGCGGTCGCACGCGGTGGAAGCGGATCCCGTCGATCTTGCGCCCCCGCTCCGGCGGCGCGATCACGTCGATCACCACCGGCCCCTCGTCCAGCAGCCCCAGCAGCGCCGCCGCGCTCCGGTGCGAGATCACGGCCCCCGGCCCACAAGCGAGCGCCGCCGCCATCAGCCGGCCTCGCTCGCTCAACTCGACCGGGCCAAGGGTGTAGACGCCGTGAAGGACGCGGTGCAGCCGACCGGCGGTGATGTCGGCCTTAATCGCGTCATCACTCATCCCAACTCCGCGCAATTGGTCACGAGACACCACCCCGTGCTGTCTCCTGGCGAGCTGCACCAGACGCCCATGCCTCGCGGTGTTCCTTATGGGCGCCATGGCGCCCATACGGAACACCGCGATGGGGCTCGCCCCCCTTGGTCGGCCGCCGGGGCTCGCGCGCTTTGGGAAGATGCAGCGGTGACGCAGAACGGTGACCTTGAGGCGGGCCGCTACGAGGCTCCGCGGCAGCGGCTCTTCGCGATCCGCGGCGCCGCCCAGGCCGCGGGCAACGATGCCGACGCAATCCTCGATGCCACCGAGGAGCTGATGCGGGCGCTGATCGAGCGCAACCGGCTCGAGCCCGCGGCGATGGTGAGCTGCCTGTTCACGACCACCGACGACCTCAACGCCGAGTTCCCCGCGGTCGCCGCCCGCCGCCTCGGCCTCACAGGCGTGCCGCTGCTCTGCTGCCGCGAGATCCCCGTCCCCGGCTCGATGCCGCGGGTGATCCGGGTGATGCTGCACTTCTACGCGCCGGTCGACCACGAGCCGGTCCACGTCTACGTCGGCGAGGCGCAGAAGCTGCGCACCGACCTCGAGGCCGCCCAGTAGCCGCGACCGCCGCGCCGGTCGCGCGTCCGTCACAATCGGCGCGATGACCATCACCTTCGCCGAGAAGCTCGCCCGCATGCCGGGCTACCAGGCCGGGGTCCCGACCGGGCAGGCGCCCGAGGCGATCGCCTCAGGCACGATCGCCCAGCTCGCCTCCAACGAGTCGCCGTTCCCGCCGCACCCGAAGGTGGTCGAGGCGATCGCCAAGGCGGCCGGGGCGATGCACCGCTACCCCGACCCCGACGCGACCCTGCTGCGCCGCCGGATCGCCGAGCGCTACGAGACCGAGCCCGGAAACGTCGCCGTCGGCAACGGCTCCTGCGAGCTCCTGCTCGCCGCCGCCGACGCCCTCTGCGAGCCCGGCGCCGAGATCGTCTACGCCTGGCCGGCCTTCTCGATGTACCCGTACCTGCCGGCGCTGACCGGCGCCCGCGAGATCCGCGTGCCCCTCGCCGAGGGCGAGGTCCACGACCTCGACGCGATGGCGGCCGAGGTGACCGCGGCGACCCAGCTGCTGATCGTCTGCAACCCCAACAACCCGACCGCGACCCACGTCCCCGCGGCCGAGATCGCCGCCTTCTGCGAGCGGATCCCGCCGCACGTGACGATCGTCCTCGACGAGGCCTACGCCGAGTTCCAGGCCCACGACGACCCCGACGCAACCATCGACCTCGTCGACGACTTCCCCAACCTCGTCGTCCTGCGCACCTTCAGCAAGTGCTACGGCCTCGCTGGCCTGCGGGTCGGCTACGGGATCGGCTCGGCCAACTTCCGCGCCGCCGTCGACGCGGTCCGCCAGCCCTTCAGCGTCAACGCCCTCGCCCAGGCGGCCGGGGCGGAGGCGATCCTGCACCAGGACGACGTCCTGCGCCGGGTCGAGAGCGTGATCGCCGCCCGCCTCACGGTCGAGGAGGGACTGCGCGGCCTCGGCCTCGCCACCACCGACACCCACGCCAACTTCTCCTGGATCGACCTGGGCGACGCGGAGGAAGGCGAGATCCTCGCCGGCCTCGCCGAGGCGGACATCGCGGTGCGCCCCGGCAAGGCGCTCGGCGGCCCCGGCCACATCCGCGTCAGCTACGGCACGCCCGAGGAGAACGCGCGGTTTCTGCGCGTCCTGTCGGAATTACTCGACTAATCGCGCGACCCGTGGTACAACCTCCTGCGAAGTGAGGTTGGACAAGCCAACATCCGCGAACGGCCGCAGTGAGCTCGGCGCCGTCGTGCCTGGCTACCTCACCTATTGGTATTGGCGATTTAGCTAGGCGTCTGGCCCGGCGGCTCCGTGCCGCCCCGAGGATTCAGATCTTCCGGCCGGGCGCCGTCTCAGGTTTCGGCGCCGCCGCGGCACGAACTGCTGGCAGCGCGCAACCAGAAAGTACGATTTCAGGGGTTTGGAGAAAGGCGAAGGCAAAATGTTCATTGGGATGGAGGGGGCGAAACGAGACGGCGTCCGTGACCAGCGCATCGCGAAAGTGGTGGAGCTGGTGCCGCCTGAGCGGCTGCTGGCCGAGCTGCCGCTCGGAGAAGAGCGGGAAAAGGCGGTCATCAGGGGCCGCGAAGAAGTGCGCGAGGTGCTCCACGGGCGCGACCCGCGCCTGATGGTCGTGGTCGGGCCCTGCAGCGTCCACGACCCCAAAGCGGCGCTGGAGTACGCGACCAAGTTGAGCGCGACGGCGCGGGCCCTGCGGGGAGAGGTGCTCGTGGTGATGCGGGTCTACTTCGAGAAGCCGCGGACGACGACCGGCTGGAAGGGGCTGATCAACGATCCGCACCTGGACGAAAGCGCCGACGTCAACGCCGGCCTGCGGATCGCCCGCAAACTGCTGCTCGAGGTGCTCGACACCGGGCTGCCGATCGGCTGCGAGTTCCTCGACCCGATCACCCCGCAGTACATCGCCGATTGCGTCGCCTGGGGGGCGATCGGGGCCCGCACCTCGGAGAGCCAGACGCACCGCCAGCTCGCCTCCGGCCTCTCGATGCCGATCGGGTTCAAGAACCGCACCGACGGCAACATCCAGGTCGCCGTCGACGCGGTCCGCGCGGCGGCGGTCTCGCATGCCTTCGCCGGCATCGACGACGCCGGCATGCCGGCGATCCTGCACACCACCGGCAACCCAGACTGCCACATCATCCTCCGCGGCGGTCACGGGATCCCGAACTACCACGTGCCCGACGTCGAGGACGCGCTGGTGACCCTGGGCGTCTCCGGGCTGCCCGAGCGCCTCGTCATCGACGCCTCCCACGACAACAGCGGCAAGGACCCGGAAAAGCAGTTCTTCGCCGCCGGTGAAATCGCCGATCAGATCGCCGACGGCAACAAATCGATCGTCGGCGTGATGCTGGAGTCGTTCCTGGTCGAGGGGCGCCAGAACCTGGTGCCGGGGGAGAAGCTGACCTACGGGCAGTCGATCACCGACGCCTGCATCGACTGGGAGGACACCGTCTCGGCCCTGGAGCGCTTCGCCTCCGCCGTGGAGGCTCGCCGCAGCTCGTGACCGGACCCCGCCCTCGATGAAGATCGCCGTCCTCGGGGTGGGCCTGATCGGAGGCTCGATCGGGCTCGCCGCGCGGCGGCGGCTGGAGGCCGAGGTGGTCGGCTGCGGGCGCAGCCCGGAGCGGCTGGCGCGCGCCGTCGAGCTGGGCGCCCTCGACGCCGCCACCGGCGACGTCGCCGAGGCCTGCGCGGGCGCCGACCTCGTCTTCTGCGCCGGCCCGGTCGGGGCGCTGCCCGCGCAGGCGCGCGAGGCGCTCGCCGCCTGCGGCCCCGAGGCCGTCGTCACCGACGTCGGCTCGACCAAGGGCGAGCTGGTCGCGGCGCTCGGCGACGACGGGCGCTTCATCGGCGGCCACCCGCTCGCCGGGGCCGAGACCGCCGGGGTCGAGAACGCCCGCGAGGACCTCTTCGAGGGAGCCCGCTGGTACCTGACCCCGACAGAGCACTCGAGCGGCGTCCTCTACGACCGCCTCCAGCGCGCGGTCGCCGGCCTCGGCGCCCGCCCGCAGGCGATCGACGCCGGCACCCACGACCGGGTGATGGCGACGATCAGCCACCTCCCGCACGTCCTCGCCAACGCCCTCGTCGCCGAGGCGGCCGACGAGCTGACCCGGGACTCCGAGCGCCTGCCCGAGGTTGGGCCGAGCTTCCGCGACGCGACCCGCGTCGCCGGCTCCAACCCGGCGATCTGGGCCGACATCTTCGCCAGCAACCGCGAGGCGGTCGCCAGCTCGGTGGAGTCGGTGGCGCGGCGGCTGGAGGAGGCGGCGGAGCTGATCCGGGCCGGGGACCGCGAGGGGATCGCCGCCTGGCACACCGCCGCCGCCGAGAGCCGCCGCGGCCTGGTCGAGAGCGGCGCCGAGGCCGGGCCGCTGCGGGAGCTGCGGATCGTCGTCGTCAACAAGCCGGGGACGATCGCCGAGCTGGCCCTGGCTCTGGGCGAGGCCGGCGTCAACATCGAGGACATGACGCTGCACCCGGCCGCGGACCTGCGCTCGGGGGCGATCTCGCTCTGGGTCGCCGGCGACGAGCAGGCGGCGAAGGCCGCCGCCCGGGTGCGCGAGCTCGGCCACCAGGTCACCGTGCTCGACGGCGCCGAATAGCGCCCCACTGGATCATCTAGGCTCGCCCGCGTGACTCGCTTCGATCCCTCCGGGCCCCTGCGCGGCTCCCTGCGCCCGCCCGCGGACAAGTCGATCTCCCACCGCGCGGCGCTGATCGCGGCGATGGGGGAGGGAGAGACGGAGATCCGGGGATACCTCGACGCCGCCGACACCCGCTCGACGCTGGGGGCGGTCGAGGCGCTCGGAGCGGAGGTTGAGAACGCGGACCCGGCCCGGATCGCGAGCGAGCTGCGGATTTGCGGCGTCGGATTGCGGGACGCCGGCCCGGCGTCGATCGACGTCGGCAACGCCGGCACCTTGCTGCGGCTGCTGCCGGGCTGGCTGGCGGGGCAGGTGGGGAAGAGCTGGACCCTCGACGGCGACGAGTCGATCCGCCGCCGCCCGGTCGACCGGATCGCCGAGCCGCTGCGGCGGATGGGCGCCGATCTGAGCGCCCGCGAAGAGCGCCTGCCACCGCTCGAGATTCGCGGCGCCGAGCTGCGCGGCATCACCTATGAGATGCCGATCGCCAGCGCCCAGGTCAAGTCCTGCCTGCTCTTCGCCGGCCTGCTGGCCGAGGGGGAGACGCGGGTGGTCGAGCCCCTGCCAAGCCGCGACCACACCGAGCGGATGCTGAAGGCCGCGGGAGCCGAGGTCTCGCGCGAGGGGCTGGTCGTCACCGTCCAACCGGCCGAGCGCCTGGAACCCAATCTCATCGCCGTCCCCGCCGACGTCTCCTCGGCGGCTTTCTTCGTCGCCGCCGCCCTTCTCGTCCCCGGCAGTGAAGTGCTGCTCGAAGGGGTGGGGGTCAACCAGACCCGCACCGGCGTGCTGACGATCCTCGAGCGGATGGGGGCGGATGTGGCCGAGAGCGAGCTGACCGGCGAGTACGGGGGCGAGCCGACCGCCAACCTCCAGGTCCGCTCGGCGCCTCTGCAAGCCACCGCCGTCGAAGGCGCCGAGATCCCGCTGGCGATCGACGAGCTCCCCCTCATCGCCCTCGCCGCCTGCTTCGCCGAGGGGACGACGACGATCCGCGACGCCGAGGAGCTGCGCCGCAAGGAGTCGGACCGGATCGAGACCGTGACCGCGGCGCTGCGCGCCCTCGGCGGCAAGGTCGAGCCAACCGCGGACGGGATGGTGATCGAGGGCAGCGGCGGCCTCCGCGGCGGCACGATCGACTCCCACGGCGACCACCGGATCGCGATGCTCGGCGCCGTCGCCGGCCTCGCCTCCGCCGAGGGGGTAGAGGTCCGCGGCATGGACGCCGCCGCCGTCAGCTACCCCGCCTTCGAGAGGGACCTCAGCTCGCTGCTCGGCGGCTGAATACGCTGCCGCCCATGGTCATCGCCATCGACGGTCCCGCCGGGGCCGGCAAGTCAACGGTCGCCCGTGCCGTCGCCGCCGAGCTCGGCTTCACCTACCTCGACTCCGGGGCGATGTACCGCTGCGTGGCGCTGGCGGCGCTGGAGGCGGGCCTCGCGCCCGACGACGGCGAGGCGCTGGGCGCCCTCTCCGAGGGCTTGGAGATCGGCTTCGACGGCCGCCGCGTCCTCCTCGGCGAGCGCGAGGTCAGCGAAGAGATCCGCACCCCCGAGGTCAGCGCCGTCGCCTCCCTCGTCTCCGTCCACCCGCGGGTCCGCGAGGCGATGGTCGCGCGCCAGCGCCAGTTGATCGCCACCGGCCGCTACGTCGCCGAGGGTCGCGACATCGGCACCGTGGTCAGCCCCGAGGCGCCGTTGAAGGTCTTCCTCACGGCCAGCGACGAGGAGCGGGCCCGCCGCCGGGCGGCCGAGACCGGCGAGGACGTCGAGTCGGTCCTGGCGGCCCAGCGCCAGCGCGACGACCGCGACCGCGACCGCGAGCACGGCGCCCTGCGCGCCGCCCACGACGCGGTCGAGGTCGACACTTCGGCGATGAGCCTGGAAGAGGTAGTCGGGCGGATCGTCGCGCTGGCCCGTGAGAAAGGTCTGGTCGGCAGCAAATGAGCACCCCCACGGTCGCCGTCGTCGGCTTCCCCAACGTCGGCAAGAGCACCCTTGTCAACCGGCTGGTCGGCGGCAGCGAGGCGGTGACCTCTCCCGAGCCGGGGGTCACCCGCGACCGCAAGCGCCTCGCCACCGAGTGGAACGGCGTTCGCTTCGAGCTGATCGACACCGGCGGCATCGACCTCGGCGACGAGGCCGAGCTGGCGCGCGACGTGCAGGCGCAGGCGCGGCTGGCGATCGCCGAAGCCGACGCGATCGTGCTGGTCGTCGACGGCCGCGCCGGCCTCCGCGCCGGCGACGCCGAGCTGGCGAAGACGCTGCGCGGCGGGGCGGTGCCGGTGATCGTCGCCGTCAACAAGGCCGACCGCCCCAACGACTACGCGATCGCCGCCGAGTTCCACGGGCTCGGCCTCGGTGAGCCGATCGCGGTCTCTGCCACCCACGGGCTCGGCACCGGCGACCTGCTCGACGCGATCACCACCGCCCTCGGCGAGCGCGAGCCGCAGGCGGAGGCCGACGACGCCGTCCGCGTCGCCGTGATCGGCCGCCCCAACGTCGGCAAGTCCTCCCTCGTCAACGCCTTCCTCGGCTCCGAGCGGGTGATCGTCTCCGACATCGCCGGCACCACCCGCGACGCGATCGACACCGAGGTCGAGGTCGACGGGCGCCGCGTCATCCTCGTCGACACCGCAGGCCTGCGGCGGCGCTCGAAGGTGGCCGGGACGGTCGACTACTACGCCCAGTTGCGCTCCGAACGCGCGGTCGAGCGGGCCGACGTGGCGATCGTCGTCTGCGACGCCGCCGAGGGAGTCACCAGCGAGGACATGCGGGTCGCGGAGATGGCGATGAAGGCCGGCTGCGCGACCCTGCTGGCGATGAACAAGTGGGACGTCGGCGAGACCGACATCGACGACGCCCGCGCCCGCGTCGAGCGCAAGCTGCGGCTGCGCCCGGCGGTGATCACCTGCTCGGCCAAGCGCGGGCGCAACGTCGCCACCCTGCTGCCGCGCGCCCTCCAGCTCGCCGACCGCGCCGGCGAGCGGATCCCGACCCCGCTGCTGAACCGCTTCGTCGCCGACGCCGTCGCCCAGAACCCGCCGCCGTCCAAACGCGGCCGCCGCCTGCGCCTCTACTACGCGGCCCAGGTGGGCGAGCGGCCGCCGCGGATCGCGATCCAGGTCAACGACCGCAAGCTGATCGCCCGCGATTGGGCCTATTACCTGGAGAACCGGATGCGCGAGGCCTACGAGCTCGAGGGCGTCCCGCTGGTCATCGACTTCGTCCCGCGCTCGGGCCGTCGTCGCAGGACGATCATCTAGGCTTCCGGCATGCCAACTTCCAAGCCGCTCGCCGAGGGCGAGTACCTCTTCACGTCGGAGTCAGTCACCGAGGGCCACCCGGACAAGGTCGCCGACCAGATATCCGACGGCGTCCTCGACGCGGTCATGTCGGAAGACCCGGGCGGGCGCGTCGCCTGCGAGACCCTGGTCAACACTGGAATGGCGGTGGTCTCCGGCGAGATCTCCACCAGCGTCCACCTCAACATCCCGGAAATCGTCCGCGAGACGGTGCGGAAGATCGGCTACGACCACGGCAACTACGGCTACCACTGCGACCACATCTCGGTCCTCACCTCGATCGACAAACAGTCCCCGGACATCGCCCAGGGCGTCGACCAGGCCTACGAGACCAAAGTCGACCCCTCCGACGACGACGAGCTCGACGTCGCCGGGGCCGGCGACCAGGGAATGATGTTCGGCTACGCCTCCGAGGAGACCGAGGCGCTGATGCCGATGCCGATCCACCTCGCCCACCGGCTCGCCGAACGGCTCGCCGCGGTGCGCAAGGACGGCTCGATGGGCTACCTCGGCCCCGACGGCAAGACCCAGGTCACCGTCCGCTACGCCGACGGCCGCCCGGTCGCGGTCGAAAAGCTGCTGATCTCCACCCAGCACGACGAGGGCGTCGACTCGCAGACCCAGATCAAGCCGGCGCTGTGGGAGAGCGTCGTCCTGCCGGTGCTGCAGGCCGAGGTCCCCGGCCGCTTCGACGAGGCCGACCTGCAGGCCGAGTTCCTCGTCAACCCGACCGGCAAGTTCGTGATCGGCGGCCCGGTCGGCGACGCCGGCCTCACCGGCCGCAAGATCATCGTCGACACCTACGGCGGCATGGCCCGCCACGGTGGTGGCGCCTTCTCCGGCAAGGACCCGTCCAAGGTCGACCGCTCGGCCGCCTACGCCGCGCGCTACGTCGCCAAGAACGTCGTCGCCGCGGGCCTGGCGCAGCGCTGCGAGGTCCAGGTCGCCTACGCGATCGGCGTCGCCCACCCGGTCAGCCTGATGGTCGAGACCTTCGGCACCGGCAAGCTCCCCGACAGCCGCATCTCCCAGCTCGTCGAGGCCGAGTTCGACATGCGCCCCGGCGCCTTCCGCGACTACCTCGACCTGCACCGGCCGATCTTCCAGAAGACCGCCGCCTACGGCCACTTCGGCCGCGGCGACGCCGACTTCACCTGGGAGAGCACCGACCGCGCCGACGCGCTGCGCAGCGCCGCCGGCCTCGAGACCGCCGCGGCGTAGCGGCAACGCGCGCCCGACCTGCACCCTCACATGGGCAGGTAAGGGTGCAGGTCGGGCGCGCCCCGGTGCCGCCCCGATCAGCCCTTACGCACTTTGGGGGCCTATGGACCCCCAAAGTGCGTAATCGCGAAACACGACACCCGCCCCTGCACCCTTACCTGCCCTGTGAGGGTGCAGGGGCGGGTGTCGCCCGAGCGCCCGTCAGCTCGCGGGCGGTTGCGGCTCGCCGAGCCCGTGTGAGCCGGCGGCGCCGGCGGCGGTTGCCTGGTCGACCGCGTGGACGACGCCGCCGGGGTTGGCGACGCCGTTGAAGACGAAGTTGTAGTCGTCGCTGGCGGCGGTGTCGAAGTCGACGTCGCCGATCTGCATCAGGCGCTGGTAGACGCTCTGGCGGTAGTTGACGTTCTGGACCCGCTCCAGGCGCGTCTCCTGGACCTCTTTGGAGATGATTCCGCGCTTGATGTTGAGGCGGCGGTCGGTGATCGTGTAGGTCGTCGCCACCCGCTTGACGAAGCCGATCAGCAGGGTCAGGGCGAGGACGACGAGGATCACCCCGAAGGCGCTGCCGTTGCCGTCGATCAGCTTCGCGATCACCCCGAGGATCACCGCGACCAGGACCCCTTTGAGGTAGAAGCCGAGGATCGCCCGCCAGGAGGGATGCCCCTCGAAGATCACCCGCTCGCCCGGACTGAGGTTGAGGCTCACGGGCGCAGCATAAGCCACTATCCGGCGGTCGTCCCCTCGGCCGCATACCCTCGCCCGGTGGCGATTCTCCGCGTCGAGCCCCTGACCACCGCCCGCGCTCTGCGCGGCCCCTTCGACTACCGCAGGCCGGAGGCGATGGGCGACGTCGACGTCGGCAGCGTCGTCCGCGTCCCCTTCGGGCCGCGCCGTCTGCTCGGCGTCGTCGTCGAGGTCGCCGAGGCCTCCGAGCTGCCTCCGGAGCGGCTGGCGGAGCCGATCGAGGCGCTCGAGTCGGGGGCGACCCCCGAGCTCGTGCGGCTCGGTCTCTGGGTCGCCAGCGAGTACTGCTCGACCCCCTCGCGAGGCCTGCAACTGGTGCTACCGCCCGGCACCGGGGCCGGCGCGGGTGGGCGCACGACCCGTGCCAAGGTCGAGCTGCGGGCGGCGATCTCGGTCGCCGGCGAGGCGGCGCTGGAGGGCGGCGAGCGGCTCGGGGCCAAGCAGCGGGCGGTGCTGGAGGCGCTCCGCGCCGGCGAGATGTCGGGACCGGAGCTGGCGACCGCGGTCGGCTCCGACCGCCAGACCCTGCGGCGGCTGGAGGAGCGGGGGCTGATCGCCACCCGGGGCGCCGCCGTCCGCCGCGTCCCCGGCGAGTCGCGCCTTGGCGCCCCCGCTGAGCGCCCGCGGCTGCTGCCCGAGCAGGAGGAGGCGGTGCGGGGGATCGTCGCCGCCCTCGACGGCGAGGCCGGCGCCGAGCGCCAGTTGCTCCTCCACGGCGTCACCGGCTCCGGCAAGACCGAGGTCTACCTCGCCGCCGTCGAGGCGGCGCTGGAGCGCGGCCAGGGCGCGATCGTCCTCGTCCCCGAGATCGGCCTCGCGCCGCAGGCGGTCGCCCGCTTCCGCGCCCGCCTCGGCGACCGCTTCGCGGTCCTCCACTCGGCCCTCTCGGCGGGCGAGCGCTACGACGAGTGGCGCCGCCTGCGCAGCGGCGAGGCCAGCGTCTGCGTCGGTCCCCGCTCGGCGGTCTTCGCCCCGGTCCGGGACCTCGGCCTCCTCGTCATCGACGAGGAGCACGACCCCTCCTACAAGCAGGAGGGCGACCCCACCTACGACGCCCGCGCCGTCGCCCGCAAACGCGCCGCCGACCGCGGCGCCGTCCTCGTCGCCGGGACCGCGACCCCGCGCCCGGAGAGCTGGCTGGAGCTGCCGCGGCTGGAGCTGCCGCGCCGGGTCGACGGGCGCCGGATGCCACCGGTCCACCTGGTCGACATGCGCGAGGCCGATCCCCGCTCGGGCCCGGTCCATGCCGAGACCTGGGAGGCGCTGGAGGAGGTCCGCGCCGCCGGCGCCAAGGCGATCGTGATGATCAACCGCCGCGGCTTCGCGCCCTGGCTCACCTGCCGCTCCTGCGGGCACCACTGGAGCTGTCCCAACTGCGACGTCTCGCTGATCGTCCACCGCCACAGCGGCCGCCTCGTCTGCCACCACTGCGCCCACGTCGAGCGGGCGCCCCGCGCCTGCCCCGAGTGCGGCTCGACCACGCTCTCGCGCGCCGGCGCCGGGACCGAGCGGATCGAGGCGCTCCTGGCCGAGCGGCTGGCACCGATGCCGGTCTTCCGGCTCGACTCCGACACCGCGGCCGGGCGCGGCGCCCACGCCCGCATCCTCGCCAGCTTCGACGAGGCCCCGAGCGCCGTCCTCGTCGGCACCCAGATGGTCGCCAAGGGCCACGACTTCCCCGAGGTGACGCTGAGCGCGATCCTCGACGCCGACGCCACCCTCCGCTTCCCCGACTTCCGCGCCGAGGAGCGGACCTTCGCGATGGTCGCCCAGCTCGCCGGCCGCTCCGGCCGCGGCGAGGCCGGGGGGGAGGTGATCGTGCAGACCCTGGCGCCGAACGCCTCCAGCATCGAGCACGCCGCCCGCCACGATTCGGCCGGCTTCCTCGAGGTCGAGCTGGAGCGGCGGCGGATCCTCCGCTACCCGCCGTTCTCCCACCTGGTCCGGATCGGCTTCTCGGCGGAGAACGAGCGCAGGCTCGAAGACGCCGCCGCCGCGCTCGCCCGCGAGCTGCGGGCGGCGCTGCCGGAGGGGTCGGAGCTGCTCGGGCCGGCGCCGATGTTCCGGGTCCGCAACAAGCACCGGCGGCGGATCCTGATCAAGGCCTCCGACAAGCCGGGGACGGTGGCGGCGGTGCGCGAGGTGGTCGAGAAGCGGGCGGCGGACCGCTCGCTGAAGGACGTGGCGATCGGGGTCGACGTCGACCCGCAGTAGCCGCCCGGCGCCTCAGGGGTCGAGGCGCTTGGCGACGGCTTCGGCGAGCAGTTCGGCCGTCTGCGGGCACTCGGTCAGGTAGAGGTTCGGCTCGATCAGCTCCAGCTCGATCAGGGCCGGTTCCCCGTCGAGGTCCCTCACCAGGTCGACGCGGGCGTAGAGCGGCGCTTCGGGCGCCTGAGCGAGGGCGAGGGCGGCGATCTCCAGCTCCTCGTCGCCCGGCTCCTCGAAGCTGGCGGTGCCGCCCCAGATGCCCTGGACGCGGAAGTCGCCGGGGGCGGGGCGCTTACGGACGGCGTGGGCGAATTCGCCCTCGATGTAGACGAGGGACAGCTCGCCGTCCACCTCCACCGACGGGAGGAAGGGCTGGAGCATCGCTTCGCCGCGCTTGTGGACCTTGCGCAGCGCGGTCGCCGCCTTCCTGGCTCCGTGCACGCGCTTGAGGTTGCGGGCGCCGAGGTCGACCACCGGCTTTACCACGACCTCCTCCCAGCCCCGCGCCTCCAGCAGCGCCCCAAGGTCGTCCTCCTCTCCCGGCCCCAGCCAGGCGGTTGGGACGATTGGCACCCCAGCCTGCTCCAGCTCCCGCAGGTAGCGCTTGTCCGAGTTCCAGGCGACCAGCTCGGGCGGGTTCCAGAGGCGCGTCGCCGCGGCGACCTCGTGCGTCCAGTCGAGGAACCGCTCGTGCTTCTCGTGGTAGTCCCAGGTCGAGCGGACGAGGCAGGCGCCGTAGCGGCTCCAGTCGGCCTCCGGGTCGTCCCAGGTCACGGAAGTCGCGTCGATCCCGTGCTCCTTCAGCGCCTCGGCCAGCAGTCGGTCGCCCGCCTTCAACTCGTCAAAGCCGGCGCAGGTGGCGATCGCGATCTCTCGGCCCGGGCTGCTCATCCCGCAGGAAGTATCAGAACTCGGCCGCCGCTTAGACTCCGGCCTCGGAATGAGCGACGGGGCGAGGACCGAGGAGCAGGGGGAGCGCGAGGCCGGGGAGCGGCAGGCGGAATCAGAGCTGCTGGAGCGGCGCGAAGCCGCGCTCGCCCACGTGGTCAAGTTCGGCGACCCGGTGCTGAAGAGCAAGGCCTCGCCGGTCTCCAACTTCGGTCCGGAGCTCCGCTCCGAGGTCGAGCGGATGGTCGCGATCATGCGCGACGGCCTCGGCGTCGGCCTGGCGGCGACCCAGATCGGGATCCTGCGGCGGCTGCTGGTCTTCCAGGCGGGCCCGGACTCCGAGCCGACGGCGCTGGTGAACCCCGAGGTCGAGTGGCTCTCGGAGGAAACCGCGGTCGCCGAGGAGGGCTGCCTCAGCCTGCCGCGGGTCTCGATGGACGTCGAGCGGCCGCTCTTCGCCCGGATCAGCGGCCGCGACGCCGAGGGCGAGCCGATCGTGCTCGAGGCGGCGGGCCTCGAGGCGCGCGTCCTCCAACACGAGATCGACCACCTCGACGGGATCCTGATCCTCGACCGCACCCCCCGCGCCCAGCGCAAGGGGGCGCTGCGGGCGCTGCGCGAAGGCGGCAGCTACAGCCCCGCGCCCGAGGAAGAGGTCGTCCACGAGGACGAACTCCGCGAGCCTCGCACCGACGCGTGAGGACCGCCTACCTCGGCACCTCCGACTTCGCCGCCGCGGTCCTGCGGCGGCTGGCCGCCTCGCCGCACCGGCCGGCGCTCGTCGTCACCCCGCCGGACCGGCGCCAGGGACGCGGTCGCAAGGTGCAGCCGCCGCCCGCCGCGCTCGCCGCCGCCGAGCTCGGAATCGACCTCCTGCAGGCCGAGAACGTCAACGAGGAGAGCGCGCTGGAGCGGATCCGCACCGCCAAGCCCGAGGCGATCGTCGTCTGCGCCTTCGGCCAGTTGATCCGCGAGCCGCTGCTCTCCGAGTTCCCGCTGCTGAACGTCCACCCGTCGCTGCTGCCGCGCTGGCGCGGCGCCGCCCCGATCGAGCGGGCGCTGATGGCCGGCGACGAGCGCACCGGGGTCTGCGTGATGCGGGTCAGCGCCGGGCTCGACTCAGGTCCGGTCGCCCTGCGGGAGGAGATCGAGATTGGCCCCGACGAGGACTTCGACGCCCTCGCAAGCCGCCTCGCCGCGCTGGGCGGCGACCTGATCGTCGCCTCCCTCGACCGCCTCGCCGCCGGCGAGCTCGCCTTCGAAGAGCAGGGCGAGGAGGGCGTCACCTACGCCGAGAAGATCGACCCGGCCGAGCGCCGCCTCGACCCGGAACGACCCGCGGCGGAGCTCGCCGCCAAGGTGCGGGCGCTGAACCCGCACGTCGGCACCTACCTGGAGACCGCCGGCGGCGAGCGGCTCGGCGTCCGCCGCGCCGTCGCGGTCGAGGCCGACCTCGAGCCTGGCGCCGCGCGCGCCGAGGACGGAGCCATCCTGATCGGCTGCGCCACCGGCGCCCTGCGGCTCGAGCTGGTGCAGCCGCCCGGCGGCAAGCCGATGCCGGTCGACGCCTACCTGCGCGGGCACCCGCTGCCGAGCCTGTGAGCGAGCGGGAGGGAAGCGGGCGCGGGAGCCGGGTGGCCCCGGCGCGGGCACTCGCCTTCGCGACGATCCGCGCCGCCTTCGAGGAGGGCGCCTTCGCCGAGCGCGCCTTCCGGGCCGAGGCCGACCGCCGCGGCGTCGACGGGCGTGAGCGGGCCCAGGCCCAGCGCCTCGCCTACGGCGCCGTGCAGCGGCGCGGCACCAGCGACGTCGCGATCGAACGCCTCGCCGGCCGCTCGACCCACCTGCTCGACCCGCCGGTGCTGGCGGCGCTCCGGCTCGGCCTCTACGAGCTGCTCTTCGCCGACGCCACGCCCGACCATGCCGCCGTCGACCAGGCGGTGGAGCTGGTCAAGGAAGCCGGTGCGGCGCACGCCTCGGGACTCGTCAACGCGGTCCTGCGGCGGGCGGCGCGCGAGCGCGACCAGCTTGTCGCCGAGCTGCTCGGCGACGACTCGACGCCGGCCGCCGCCGCGGTCGCCGACTCGGCCCCGCCCTGGCTGGCGCAGATGTGGTGGGAGGAGCTGGGGGCCGAGGCCGCCCGCGCCGCCCTCGCCGCCTGCAACCAGCCGGCCGAGGTGGCGATGCGGGTCAACCTGCTGCGGCTGGGGCGGGAGGAGGCGCTGGCGCGGCTGCGCGAGGCCGGGGTGGAGGCGAGCGCCCCCGAGGCCGAGTGGCCGCTGGCGGCGCCGGAGTCGATCGTGATCTCCGGCCGCACCGGCGAGGCGGTACCGGCCGCGGTCCGGGCGGGGGAGTTGACGCCACAGAGCCGCGGCTCTGCGGCGGTGGTCGAGCTGCTCGACCCCCAGCCCGAGGAGCAGGTGCTCGACCTCTGCGCCGGGCCGGGGATCAAGACCGGCCAGATCGCCGAGCGGATGGCCGACCGCGGGGTGATCATCTCGGTCGAGCAGGACCCGCCGCGGGCGGCCGAAATCGCCGCTCAGGCGACCCGCCTCGGCCTCCACAGCGTCACCGTGATGGAGGCCGACGCGACCCAGCCGGGCCTCGGGCCCGGCTTTGACCGGGTCCTCCTCGACGCCCCCTGCTCGGACCTCGGCACGCTGGCCTCGCGGCCCGACGCCCGCTGGCGCAAGTCGCCGCGGACGATCGAGCGGCTGACCGCGACCCAGGACCAGATGCTGCGCAACGCGGTCGGGGCGCTGCGGCCCGGCGGCACCCTCGTCTACTCGACCTGCACGATCTCCCGGCGCGAGAACGAGGACCGCGTCGCCGCCCTGCTCGCCGCCGCCGCGGCGGGGGAGGTGCCGCCGCTGCGGCTCGACGACCTCGGCGCCCAGGCGCCGGCGCTCGCCGCCCCGGCCGAGCCCCGCTGCCTGCAGTTGCGGCCCGACCGCGACCGCACCACTGGATTCTTCATCGCCCGCCTCAGTAGGGTTGAGTAGTCCAATGAGTGACGCCCACCAGTCAGTCCCGAGCGAATCGAACCCGCTCGGCCGTGCCCCGTGCCCGAATTGCGGTGAGCCCTGGCTGCGCCCGACGCAGCTACCCGGCCGCCTGCGCTGCGTCAACTGCCTCAGCCGCTTCGAACTGGTCTCCCAGTGCCCCAACTGCGGCACCCACCAGACGATCGCCCGGATGACCAACACGGCTGACATGGAATGCCAGTCCTGCGGCGCCTCCATGCTGAAAGCCGTCTGAGGCGCGTCGCACCGGCTCAGTAGGCTGCGCGCCATGAGCGAGCAGATGCGCGAGCTACTGTCCTCCCGACGGATCGCCCCGTCGATCCTCTCGGCCGACTTCGGGCGGCTGGGGGCGCAGGTCGCCGAGGTGATGGACGCGGGGGCGCGGGTGATCCACTTCGACGTCATGGACGGGCAGTTCGTCCCCCCGATCACGATCGGGCCGCTGGTCCTGAGCGGGATCGCCGACCAGGTCCACGAGGCCGGCGGCGTCGTCGACGTCCACCTGATGATCGCCGATCCCGAGCGCCAGCTCGAGGACTTCGCCAAGGCCGGCGCCGACTCGATCACCTTCCACGAGGAGGCGACCCCGCACGCCCACCGCACCCTCGCCGCGGTCCGCGAGCTCGGCTGCCTGGCCGGCGTCGCGATCAACCCCGGCACCCCGGTCGAGGCGGTGCGGGAGCTGCGCGGCCTCGCCGACGTCGTCCTCTGCATGACCGTCAACCCCGGCTGGGGCGGCCAGTCCTTCATCGAGACCTCGCCGGAAAAGATCGAGCGCCTGGCGCCGCTGGTCGGCAAAGCGCGGATCGAGGTCGACGGCGGCGTCGATCCCACGACCGCGGGGCCGCTCGCCGCGGCCGGCGCCCACCTCTTCGTCGCCGGCTCCGCGGTCTTCAAGTCTGCCGACCCGGGCGCCGCTTACACCGCCATCGCCGAGGCAGCCGGAGCTTCGTGAGGTGAGTGGGAGGGGTCGGGGCACCCCTCCAAAACTCGCTCGCTGCGCTCGCTTTTGAGTGTTTTGGAGAGGTACCCCGACCCCTCTACCCGCGCGCGATCAGTGCTCCCGTGACCTCCTGCCACCAAGCGCGCTCAGCGGAGTCGATGTCGGGACGCTCTGCCCTGCGCTCACACCAGCTTGCAAGGGACCGGCGGCCGCCGATGGCGATGACGCCGGCACCGGTGACGGCGTAGCGGCCGTCGGCGAGGGCGAGGAGGCTGGCGTCGCGCTCCTCACGGGTGCGCAGGACGGCGGCCACCGGGATGCCGTCGATCTCCTCGGAGCCGACGGTGTCCCCACGCAGCGGTCGCACAGTGAAGACCTGGGAGGCGGCGCGGCGGGGGAGGGGCGCCGGCGCCTGCCGGCCGATCGGGCCTCGCGTCCAGCGCTTGGTCATCGCCTCGACCTCGTCGCGCAGCTCGCTGCGGACGAGGATGTGGAGCTCGTCGCCCTCGTGCAGCTCGGTCGAGCCGCGCGGTGGGATCGCCTTGCCGTCGCGGACGATCACGTTGACCAGCGCCTCGCGCGGCAGGTCGAGTTCCCGCACCGGGTGCCCGGCCGCGGCGGCGCCGGGGGGAAGCCGGTAGGCGATCACCTCGCCGCCCATGCGCCGGATCCGTCCCGACTCCAGCAGCCGCCGCGGCAGCGCCGGCTCGTCGGTCGTCAGCCCCAGCCTGCCGGCCAGCGGCTCGAAGCTCGCCCCCTGGACCAGGGTCGAGGTGACGACGACGAAGAAGACGATCGCGAAGAGCTCGTCGCCGGCGCCGATCCCGGCGACCACGGGGAAGGTCGCGAGCCAGATCGGCGTCGCCCCGCGCAGCCCCGCCCAGCCGAGCATCAGCTTCTCCTTTGCGTTCAGCCGGGCGAAGGCGGTGGCGACGAAGGCGGCCACGGGGCGGGCGAGGACGATCAGCACCGCCGAGAGCGCCAGGCCCTTCAGCGCCACCTCGTCAAGGCTGCTGGGGAAGACGAGGAGGCCGAGGAGGATGAAGAGGGAGATCTGGGCGACCCAGCCGAGGCCCTCGTGGAAGGCGACGACGCCGCGCCGCGCCGGGATGTTGGCCGAGCCGAGCGCCAGCGCGGTCAGGTAGGTGGCGAGCAGGCCGGAGCCGTGGGCGACCTCGGCGAGCCCGTAGGCGAGCCCGGCGATCGCCACCGTCGCCACCGGGTAGATCCCGTCGGCCGGCAGCCGCACCGCGTTCAGCGCCTTCACCGACAGCCGCCCCAGGGCCAGCCCGATCGCGATCCCCAGAACCAGCTTCAGCGCCAGCAGACCGGCCATGTCGGCGAGGCCGTAGTCGGGCTGCTGGATCCATTCGATGAAGCCGATCACCAGCAGCAGCGCCACCGGGTCGTTCATCCCCGACTCGCCCTCGAGCGAGCGGGCGAGCCGCTTCTCCAGGGTCGAGCGGCGCAGCACCGCGAAGATCGCGGCCGAGTCGGTTGCCGCGATCGCGGCCCCGACCAGCATCCCTTCCAGGGTGCTGAGGTCGAAGATCAGCTTCGCCGCGAAGCCGGCGATCACCGCCGTCAGCGCGGTCCCGATCGTCGCCAGCGAGGCGGCGGTGCCAAGTACGGGCCGAATCTCCGACCAGCCGGCGGTGAGGCCGCCCTCGAAGATGATCAGGACCAGGGCGATCGTCCCCAGCGTCCGCGCCAGCTCGTTGTTGGTGAACTCGATCCCGCCGAGGCCCTCCGAGCCGGCGAGCATGCCGAGCCCGAGGAAGAGCAGCAGGCTGGGCACGCGGACGCGGTCGGCGAGCAGGGCGCCGAAGATGCCGGCGGCCAGAAGGACGCCGGCGATGAGGATCAGCTCGGCGTCGTGCTCGCCCATCCGCGGACCCTAGATGATCGATTTCACGACCACGCCCACCTGGATGACGCGCCTGGCACACTGCGCGGCTCTGCGTCCTCGGCCTTGCCTTTGCCAACCGGCAAAGGCGGCGGCCTGCGTCCTTGATCCGCTTGGCCAGGCGCGCCCCCAGTCGCACCTGGTCGTGAAATCGATCATCTAGCGGTGGCCCTCAGACCTGCTCGTCGAGCGCCGCCAGGCGCACCTCGAGCTCCTCGCCGGAGCCGGGCTCGGGGACGTCCTCCGGCCGTTCGCGCGGGCGGCGGTAGACGTAGTAAAGGAGCGCGAAGAGAACGCCGGCGGCGAGCAGGAAGCCGATCTCGACCCGGTGGAACTCGTTGCTCACGAGCGGCACGAAGTTCCAGCCGATGAACAGCGCCGCGCAGACGATCCAGCGCGCCGCCGCCCGTCGCACCTGTCCCTGGGCGATGCAGGCCTGGTTGACGGTGACCGAGGCGAGGTAGAGGCCCATCCCGACCCCGACCAGGAGCAGTTCGGGGCGCTCGTAGGTGTACTTCTTCGAGAAGGCGATCTGCATCAGGGTCGGGCCGGCGATCAGGATCACGACGACGACCAGCGCGGTGAAGGCGGCGATCCCCAGCAGCACCATCCGCACCGTGTGGTGGAACTCGCGCTCGGCCCCCTCGGCCTCGGAGTGGTGGAGGGTGGTGAGGTGGGGCAGGATGCTGGTCGAGACCGACTGGAAGAGCTGCAGCGGCGCCCGCGCCAGCATCAGCACGTTGAAGATGAAGCCGGCGGCGGCGGCGTCCTGGAGGCCGCGGATGATCAACGGGCCGGCGTTGAGGAAGGCCTGTTCGCTGAACATGATCACCAGCACCGCGGCGGCGAACCCTCCCCCGTGGGCCAGCGAGAATTGCTCATCCGGCCCGTCCTTCGCTTCGCGTCCGGGCGCGCCGGGCGTCGCCTCGGCCGTCGGCGGAAGCGCCCCCTCCTTCTCTTTCTGGGCGCGGCGCGCGAAGGCGAACGGCACCACCAGCAGCGAGAGGGCCGGCGCCGCGGTGATCCCGATCGCCACCGCCGACTGGCCGCTCAGCACCCCGATCGCGACCATCACCGCGAAGATCGTGCGGAAGCACGATTCGGAGAGGATCATCGCGACGAAGAGGCCGAAGCGCTGCTCGCCGGCGAGGAAGCCGCGGGCGAAGTAGCTGGCGGCGTAGAAGAGGACCGAGGTGAAGAAGACCCAGTAGAGGGTTTCGTTGCCCTGGAGGAGGCCGTCCTGGATCGGCCCGCGCAGCGCCAGCGCCACCACCGCGAAGAAGAGCGAGAGGCCGAACTGGATCGTCGAGGCGACGCGCAGTGGCTGCCCCAGCGGTTCGCCTTTGACCAGCCGCTCGGAGATGTGGCGCGAGAGCAGCTGTTCGATCGGCCGGTAGAGGGTGGAGATCGTGATGAAGACCGCCGACCAGAGCACGGTGATCTGGCCGTAGCCGTGCTTGGAGAGCACGTGCGAGGCGATCAGGAAGTAGGCGTAGGTGATGACGCCGGTCAGGCCGACGCCCACCGCGAGGAAGCTCGCGGTCTTGCCGTAGTCGGCCGAGCTTTTCATCCGTCCGTCTTGGTACCCGGCTCGTAGTGGGAGGGCTCGACCCCGAGCGCCAGCTCCACCCGCCGCACCCGCTCGAAGACCCGCTGGGTCATCACCCGCTGGCCCGCGAGCAGGTCGCCGATGACGCCGAGGGCGAAGAGCTGGACGGCGGCGATGAAGAGGACGGCGCCGAGGATCAGCGACTGGATGTGGCCGGTCGAGTCGCCGTTGAAGATCCAGTCGATCAGGAACGGCAGCCAGGCGGCGAAGGCGAGCAGGAGGACGACGAGGGCGGCGGTGACGAAGACGCGCAGCGGCTCGTAGCGGGTGTAGATGCGGAGGATCGCCGGGGCGTTGCGCCGCACGTAGGAGCCGGTCGAGCCGAAGAGGCGCGACTCGCGCGTTTTCGGGTTGGTCCCGACCGCGACCTCGTCGACCGCGACCAGCATCTTCCCGGCCTGGATCAGGCTCTCCAGCGTGTAGGTGAAGTTGTCGACGACCAGCAGTTGCAGGGCGGCCTCGCGGTTGTAGGCGCGGAAGCCCGAGGTGGCGTCGGTGATCGTGGTCCCGGAGACGCGGCGGACGACCCAGCTACCGAGCCGCTGCAGCCCTTTCTTGGCGCCGGAGAAGTGCTCGATCTGGGAGACCTGGCGGTCGCCGACGACCATGTCGGCCTCCCCGGCGACGATCGGCGCCACCAGCTTGGCGACGTCGGCGCCGCGGTACTGGTTGTCGGCGTCGGTGTTGACGACGACGTCGGCGCCCAGCTTCAGGCAGGCGTCGAGGCCGGCCTGGAAGCCGGCGGCGAGGCCCTTGTTGTTGGTCAACCGGACGATGTGGTCGACGCCGTGCTCCCGGGCAACCTCGACCGTGCGGTCGGTCGAGCCGTCGTCGACCACCAGCAGCTCGATCGCGTCGATCCCGGGCAGCTCGCGGGGGAGGTCGGCGAGCGTCTGCGGCAGCGTCGCTTCCTCGTTCAGGCAGGGGATTTGGATGATGAGTTTCACGGAGACAGGCAGAGTATTCGCGCTAACGGCGCGCGGGTCCTGTCACCGCAGGGGACCCACCATGCCTTCCGGTAGCTAAAGCTTCCTCAGGCATGGTCCCCCCTACGGTGCCACCCGCGCGAGGGGCGTAAACTGATTGACGAGTCAGTCAGCCATGGCTTCCCAACTTACTTCTTCGGATCGGACCCATCTTCAGCGGGCTTTGCAGCTTGCCGAGGGCGGTCGCGGGCGGGTCAGCCCGAACCCGCTGGTCGGCGCGGTGGTCGTGCGCGACGGGGAGGTTATCGGCGAGGGCTTCCACGCCGAGCTCGGCGGGCTGCACGCGGAGCGGGCGGCGCTCGAGGACTGCCGCCGCCGCGGCGAGGACCCGGCCGGGGCGACGATCTACGTGACCCTGGAGCCGTGCGCCCACCAGGGGCGCCAACCGCCCTGCGTCGAGGCGCTCCTGGAGGCGCGGGTCGGCCGGGTCGTGATCGCCTCCGAGGACCCGAGCGAGAAGGCCGCCGGACGCGGGCCCGGGATCCTCCGCGACGGCGGCGTCGCGGTCGATTTCGCCGCCGGCGCCGAGGCCGCGGCGGCTCGCCGCCTCAACCAGCCCTTCCGCAAGCACGCGCGGACCGGGCTGCCGCTGGTGGTGCTGAAGATGGCGATGTCGCTCGACGGGGCCACCGCCACCGCCCCCGGCGACTCGCCCTGGATCTCCGGCCCCGAGAGCCGCGAGCTGGTCCACCGCTGGCGTGCCGAGGCGGACGCGATCGCCGTCGGCATCGGCACCGCGCTCGCCGACGACCCGCTGCTGACCGCCCGCGTTGACGGAGCGCGGCAGCCCCTGCGCGTCGTCTTCGACCGCCAGGCAAGGCTGCCGTTGGGCTCGCAGTTGCTGGAGACCCTCGACCAGGCCCCGGTGCTCGTCGTCGCCGCTCCCGAGGCGCCAGCCGACCGCCTCGAGGCGCTGCGCGGCGCCGGCGCCGAGGCCCTCGTGACCACCGACCTCGAATCCGCCCTCCACGAGCTCGGCCGCCGCGAAGTCACCAGCCTCTTCCTCGAGGGTGGGCGGACGCTCGCGTCGGCCTTCGTCGGCGCGGGCCAGGTCGACGAATGCCGTACCTTCGTCGCTCCAATGCTCCTCGGCGGCTCGGAGAACGACGCGGACCCCACGGATCGCCTCCTCGCGCTCGACTCCCAGGTCGAGAGGGTTGGCGACGACGTCCTGATCACGGCCCGGTTCAGGGAGTGGTGAGGTGTTCACGGGGCTGATCGAAGACCTGGGGACCGTCGAGTCGGTCGAGCGCGACGCCGCGGGGGCACGGCTGCGGATCGCCACCAGGCTGGCCGCCGAGCTGGCGCTGGGCGACTCGATCGCGGTCAACGGCTGCTGCCTGACCGCAACCGCGACCGGCGATGGGAGCTTCGAGACCGAGGCGATGAACCAGACCCTGGAGGTGACCGCGCTGGCCGGCATCGAGCCCGGCGACCGGGTCAACCTCGAGCTGGCGATGAAGGCCTCCGACCGGCTCGGCGGCCACATCGTCCAGGGCCACGTCGATGGGGTCGCCGAAGTTGTCGACGTCCGCGAGGACGGGTTCGCGCGGCGCCTGCGGATTCAGCTTCCGGGGGTCCTCAGCCGATACGTAGTCGACAAGGGCTCGATCACCCTCAGCGGCGTCAGCCTCACGGTTGCCGATTTGGGCGATTCTTGGGCGGAGGTTTCCCTGATCCCTGAGACCCTGGAGCGGACCAACCTCGGCGAAACCGCGCCGGGAAGCAATTTGAACGTCGAGTGCGACATCGTGGCGAAGTACGTGGAGCGTTTGGTGGCACCATTCGCCGGAAAGGAGCAGGCGTGAGCCAGATGGCAGAGACCGAGCGAAAAGAGGATCCGGCGGCGACGGAGGAGAGCCCGTTCGCGACGATCGAGGAGGCGATCGAGGAGATCCGCGCCGGCCGCATGGTCGTCGTCTGCGACGGCGAGGATCGCGAGAACGAGGGCGACCTGGTGATGGCGGCGCAGTTCGCGACGCCGGAGGCGGTCAACTTCATGGCCAAGGAGGCGCGTGGGCTGATCTGCCTGGCGCTGACCGCGCAGCGCTGCGAACGGCTTGGCCTCAACCTGATGGCGGCGAAGAACGAGGCGCCGCTGCAGACCGCCTTCACGGTGACGATCGAGGCCGCCGGCGGGGTCAGCACCGGGATCTCGGCTCACGACCGCGCCCACACGATCCAGATCGCGATCGACCCCGAATCGGGCCCCCGCGACATCGTCGTCCCCGGCCACATGTTCCCGCTGCGGGCCAAAGACGGCGGCGTCCTCGAGCGCACCGGCCACACCGAGGCCAGCGTCGACCTCGCCCGCCTCGCCGGCCTCACCCCGGCCGGGGTGATCTGCGAGGTGATGAACGACGACGGCACGATGGCCCGGGTCCCCGACCTCGTCCCCTACTGCGAGAAGCACGGCCTGAAGATGGTCACCGTCGCCGACTTGATCGCCTACCGCCGCCGCACCGAGAAGCTGGTCGAACGGGTTGTAGCCACCGGCCTGCCGACCGCCTTCGGCGACTTCACCGCGGTCGGCTACCGCTCCCTGATCGACGACAAACACCACGTGGCGATGGTCAAAGGCGAGGTCGACGGGGCCGAGGACGTGCTCGTCCGCGTCCACAGCGAGTGCCTCACCGGTGACGTCTTCCACAGCATGCGCTGCGACTGCGGCGAGCAGTTGGAGGCGGCGCTGGGGATGATCGAGCGCGAGGGCCGCGGCGTCCTCCTCTACCTCTCGCAAGAGGGGCGGGGGATCGGGCTGCTGAACAAGCTCCGCGCCTACAAGCTGCAGGAGGAGGGCCACGACACGGTCGAGGCCAACCTCAAACTGGGACTTCCCGCGGACCTGCGCGATTACGGGATCGGCGCCCAGATCCTCGGCGACCTCGGCCTCACCAGCATCCGCATCCTCACCAACAACCCGAAAAAGATCGTCGGCCTCGAGGGCTACGGCCTCTCGGTCACCGAGCAGGTGCCGATCGAGTCGGTGCCCAACACCCACAACGAGGCCTACCTGCGCGCCAAGCGCGACAAGATGGGCCACTCGCTGCACCACCAGGGCCTCGCCCTCGACGAGGAGATGATCCACGACGAGGAGGAGCGCGACTCCGGGCAGGCCGATGGCTGAGGCCGGCGCCTTCCTCGAGGAGTTCGCGGCGGAGGAGCAGGCGGCGCTCGGCCACCTCGAGTTCGCGGCGGTGGTCGGCCGCTTCTACGAGGACCTGGCGCAACGGCTGATCGGCGGCGCCCAGCAGGGGTTCGAGATGGCCGGCGTGCCGCGCGAGGCCGTCACCGTCGCCTCGGTCCCGGGCGCCTACGAGCTCCCCTTCGCCGCCAAGCACTTCGCCGAGAACGGCTACGCGGGCGTCGCCTGCCTCGGGGTCGTCATCCGCGGCGAGACCGACCACTACGACTTCGTCTGCGCCGAGGCGGCGCGGGGGATTCAGGAAGTCCAGCTCGAGACCGGCGTCCCCTGCGCTTTCGGCGTCATCACCTGCGACACGATGGAGCAGGCCCTGGCCCGTTCGGGCGGCGACAAGCGCGACCAGGGGCGCAACGCCGCCCTCACCGTCGCCCGCATGGCCCTGTTGAAGCGCCAGGTCGGCTGACTCCGACAAGACCGCGCGCCTTTCGACCCTGTACCATCCTCGCTCCTTATGGCCAAGGTATGCCACAGCTGCGGCAAGGGTCCGGCGTTCGGCCAGTCCCGAAGCCACTCGATGGTCGCCACCAAGCGCCGCTTCGAGCCGAACCTGCAAAAGGTCCGCATCCTCGACAGCGGCACCCCCCGCCGCGCCTACGTCTGCACGCGCTGCCTCAAGGCCAACAAGGTCACCAAGGCCGCTTAAGCGCTCCCGAAGGGGGCGAATCGAAGGTCGTGTTGCGTTTGTCTCCGTATGGGAGACAAAAGAAGCACTGACAATTCTCGAGTGGCCGAGATCGCGGCGCGGCAACACGGCGTGGTGACGCTGCGGCAGGTCGAAGATGCGGGCTTAGGTCGCGGAGGAGTCTCGAAGAGGGTGGCGAGCGGTCGCCTCCACCGCATCCACCGCGGCGTTTACGCGGTGGGCCACCGCGGTTTGAATCTCCACGGACACTTCATGGCGGCGGTGCTCGCCTGCGGCGACGGCGCCGTCCTCAGCCACGGCTCCGCCGCCGTCCTCTGGGAGCTGCTGCGTCCTCTCGACGGCCCGATCCACGTCTCCGTCCCCACCAACAGCGCGCGCCGCTCGCGCCCCGGACTCCACGTCCACCGCTGCCCCTCGCTCCAATCCCCACCGCCCGAGGAGCCGTCCTCCTCGCCCTCCAACTCGCAGCAAGAAGGAGGGCGAGGAGGACGGCTCACCACCACCCGCCATCGCATCCCCGTAACCACGATCCAACGCACCATCGAGGACCTCAAAGCCTCCAAGCCACCGTTCCCGCCCCACCTCCTCCGCCGCGCCAAGCGTCAAGCCGAGATGAAGGGCGTCCACCTCGCCGGCGTCGAGCCCCGCCGCTCCCGCAGCGACCTCGAGGACGCCTTCTTCGAACTCTGGCGCCGCCTGAGGTCCTAGGACACTTCGCGATGGCGCACCGTCGGCTTCGCGTCGTGCATAAGCACTGCCGCTTCGCCGCCGGCACGCCCCCGCTTGGTCCTAGGACCTCAGGGATCGCAGCCTGGCCCCCTTTCAACTCGACAGCGAACCGGACCGCATCGCCGCCGAGGTCGCCGCGGCGCTGGCGCGCTAGCTACTCGTCCGAACCGCCGCCGGCCGCGACGACTACCGGGTGCTCGCCCGTCGGCGAGGGGTCGCCCTCGGCGGGCTCGACGTGGAGCGTCGGGCAGGCGCGGTCGAGCCAGCCCGGGAAGTACCAGGCGCGCTTGCCGAGGAGCTGCATGATCGCCGGCACCAGGACCGAGCGGATGATCACCGCGTCGATGAAGACGGCCGAGGCGAGACCGAGGCCGAACAGTTTGATGATCCGGTCGTCGCCGATCATGAAGGAGGCGAAGACGGTGACCATGATCGCCGCCGCGGCGGTGATCACGCGGCCGGTTAGGGCGAGGCCGCGATGCACCGCCTCGCTGGCGTCCCCGGTGCGCTCCCACTCCTCGTGGATCCGCGACATCAGGAACACCTCGTAGTCCATCGAGAGCCCGAAGACGATCGAGAAGAGGAAGATCGGGAAGAACGAGATGATCGGACCGGTGGCGTCGACCCCGATCAGGTTCGCGCCCCAGCCCCACTGGAAGACGGCGACGATCAGGCCGAAGGCGGCGCCGATCGAGAGCAGGTTCATCAGCACCGCCTTCAACGGCACCAGCAGCGAGCGGAAGACGATCATCAGCAGCAGCGCCGAGAGCAGGACGACGACGCCGATGAAGAGCGGCAGCTTTTCCGCGATCGCGTTGCCGAAGTCCTCGAAGATCGCGTTGATGCCGCCGACGTGGACCTGGGCGCCGGTCGCTTCCTCCACCGGCGGAATCACGTCGCCCCTGATGTGGTCGAGCAGGTCGGTCGTGTCGGCGCTCTGCGGCGAGGTCGTCGGGTAGAGCTGGAAGACGCCCACGGTCTTGTTCGGGTTGAGGCTGACGTCGGTCACCGCTTCCACGCCGGCTTCGCTCTTCAGCTGGGTGCGCAGGTCCTGCAGCGCTTCGGCGTTGCCCTTTTCCGGCAGCGCCGCGACGATCACGAAGGGCCCGTTGAAGCCGGGCCCGAAGCCTTCGGCGAGCAGGTCATACGCTTCGCGCGTGGTCGTCCCCGCCGGGTCGGTACCGGCGTCGTTGGTCCCCAGCCGTAGCGACAGGGTCGGGATGCAGAGGGCCAGCAGGAGCGCGCCGGAGGCCAGCGCCGCGATCCACGGGTGCCTCTGGATGCGGGCGCTCCAGCGGAACCACCAGCTGTTCTCGTCGATGCTGCGGGCTCCCTTGCCGAGGAAGGGGAGGCGCAGCCGGTTGACCCAATTGCCGGCGATCGCCAGCAGCGCCGGCAGCAAGGTCAGCGCCGCGATCATCGTGAACAGGACCGCGATCGCCGCCGCCATCGCCACCCCGTAGAGGAAGGGGAGGCCGAGCAGCATCATCCCCATCAGCGAGATGATCACCGTGATGCCGGCGAAGAGCACCGCCCGTCCGGCGGTGTCGACCGCGGCGACCGCCGCTTCGCGCTTGTCCAGACCCTCGTCGAGGCCGTTGCGGAAGCGGGTGAGGATGAAGAGGGCGTAATCGACGCCGACGCCGAGCCCGATCATAAATGCCAGCTGGGGCGCGAATTCGGCGGTGTTGAAGACGTGGGTGAAGAGGGTGATCGCGCTGATCCCGACCCCGAGCGCGAACAGCGCGGTCAGCAGCGGCAGCCCCATCGCCACGACCGAGCCGAAGCTGATCAGCAGCACCACCACCGCGGCGAGGATCCCGATCCCCTCCGAGGAGCTTTCTTCTTCTTCGCCCCGGACTTCCTCGACCGGGGAGCCGCCGGTCTCGACCTGGAGACCGTCGCCGCCGGCCGCCTGCGCGGCGTCCATGATCTTTTTCACTTCGCCGTCGTTCAGCTTGTCGGTGGTGACGTTGAACTGGGCGGTCGCGTAGGCGATCTTGCCGTCGTCGCTGACCGCGGCGGCCCCGCCTTCTTCGTAGGGGCTGGAGACTTCGCTGACGTGCGGCAGCGCCACGACCTTGGCGAAGACGCCTTCCATCTTCTGCTTCACCGCTGGCGACTCGACCCCGGATTCGGCCTTGTAGACGATCTGCACCGTGTCGCCCGCCTGGGCGGGGAAGCGGTTTTCGAGCAGGTCGAGCGCGTCCTTGGAATCGGAGCTGGGCAGGCTGAATTCTTCGGTGAAGTCCGACCCGGCCGAGCTGGCGACGATCCCGATCAGGATCAGGCCGACGATCCAACCGACGATGACGACTGCGCGGTGACTGGTGATCCAACTGGCGAAGCGACGCATTGGAGCGCGCACCGTACCAATGCGGCCAGCGGAGAGTCGGAAAGACCCGGGCGGCGGCGCGTTGTCCCTGCAGGGGATTAGATTGCCGGGGGAATGCCCGACCCATCGATCGCCCGGTTCCGGCGCGTCATCAGCTCTGCCTACGCCTCCCTGGAGGCGCGTCGCCAGGAGGTCAACGACCTCAACGTCTTCCCTGTCGCCGACGGCGACACCGGCGACAACATGGCGATGACGCTGCGGGCGGTGATGGAAGAGCTGGACCGGCTCGGCGGCCGCGAGGTCGACGAGGTCGGCCGCACCGAGCTGGTCCAGGCGCTCGCCCGCGCCGCCCTGATGGGCGCCCGCGGCAACTCCGGCGTGATCCTCAGCCAGATCGTCCGCGGCGCCGCCGAGGAGCTCGCCTCCCGGCCCGGCGAGCTGGTCGACCCGGTGCTCGTCGCCGCCGCCTTCGCCAGCGCCGCCGATGCCGCCTACGACTCGGTCCGCGAGCCCGCCGAGGGGACGATGCTGACCGTCTTCCGCGAGATGGCGCACTCGCTCGCCCGCCAGCTCGCCCACCTCGAGGCCGACAAGCAGCGGCTCGGCCGCGACGTCTCCGAAGAGCAGCAGGACGCGGTCCTGGCCGAGGTCCTGGAGCGGGCGATCGAGGACGGCGAGCGCGCCGTCGCCCGCACCCCCGAGCAGCTCGAGGTGCTGCGCGAATCGGGCGTCGTCGACGCCGGCGGCCACGGCCTGGTGCTGATCCTCGCCGGGGTCGTCGCCGGGCTGCGCGGCGACAACGGCGTCGCCCACGAGGTGCCCCACCACGAGCCGCCGCGGCGCAGCCTCCCGCACCACTCCGACAGCCGCTACCGCTACTGCACCAACTTCATCGTCGCCGGCTCCGGCCTCGGCGACCGTGGCTACCTGCCGCGGCTGGAGGCCCTGGGCGACTCGGTCCTCGTCGTCGGCGACGACGTCACCCTCAAGGTCCACCTCCACACCGACGAGCCCGAGAGGGCGGTCGCGGTCTTCGACGGGGTCGGCGACGTCACCAACCTCGACGTCGCCGACATGCGCGAGCAGATGGCCGCGCGCGACGCCCGCCTCGCCGGCCGCACCGGCGTCGTCGCGGTGGCGGCGGGGGAGGGGCTGGAGCGGCTCTTCGCCGAGCTCGGCGCCACCGTCGTCCCCGGCGGCGAGACGCTCAACCCCTCGACCTACGAGCTGCTCGCCGGCATCCACAGCGTCGCCTCCGAGGAGATCCTCGTCCTGCCCAGCTCTTCGAACGTGATCATGGCCGCCGAGCGCGCCTGCGAGCTCTCCGAGAAACCGGCGCGGGTGGTGCGGGCGACCTCGCAGCAGGCGAGCCTGCTGGCGCTGGTCGAGCTCGACCCGAGCGTCTCGGTGGAGGACAACGCCGCCCGTCTCGAGGAAGCGCTGGCGGGAGTCGCCACCGGCGGCATCGCCCCGGCCGCCCGCGACGACGCCCAGGGCCGCTTCAAGCAGGGCGACGCGGTCGGCTTCGCCGACGGCGAGATCGTTGCCTGGGGCGGCGCCGGCTCGACCCTTGACCAGACTCTGCAGCACCTTGCCGCCGAGGCCGAGATCGTCACCGTGATCGCCGGCGAGGGGGCCCCGATCCCACTCGAGGAGATCGACACCCACGTCCCCGAAGGCGTCGAGGTCGAGACCCACGACGGGGGCCAGCCGAGCTGGTGGTGGCTGCTCGCGGCGCAGTAGCCAGGCGGCATTGAGCGCGGTATCTTCGAGAGTGGATCCGCGCCCTCGACCGAAGGAGCCCCAGCATGCGGAAAAGGAACCTGGCCTCCGTCCTCCTCGCGACCGTCGCCGCGGTGACGGTGTCGGCGTCCCCGGCGCTGGGGTCTAACGCCAGTCACCCCGCTACCTACACCGGTACCGCAGCGGGTGGAGGGGCGATCGAATTCGATGTCTCCGCCGACGGATCCGCGGTCACGCGCTTCGCGGCCAAAGGCATCGAAACCACTTGCGGGACGGTCGAAAGCACCACCACTGGGTCGGTCGCGATCGTCAACGACGCCTTCCAGTATGCCCCCAGCTCCGGCCTCGGTTTCAGCGGCTCCTTTCCGTCCCCGCAGCAGGCTCAGGGAACCGTGACGCTGAAGCTAGGCTTCCCCTTCAGCTGCACCAGCCAGCCGGTCTCCTGGACGGCCTCGACCCCGACGCCGCCGCCGGTGCCGCCGGACACGACGCCCCCCAACACGAAGATCAAGAGCGGCCCCTCCGGCAAGACGAGCAAGGAGAAGGCGACCTTCCGCTTCACCTCGACGGAGGGCGGCTCGACCTTCAAGTGCAAGCTCGACCGCAGGAAGTGGAGCTCCTGCAAGTCGCCGAAGACCTACAAGGGCCTCGGCAAGGGCAAACACACCTTCAAGGTGAAAGCGACGGACGCCGCCGGGAACGTCGATTCGAGCCCGGCCGTGCGCAGCTGGCGCATCGAGGGCTAGGGGCCCGCGCCGGGCGTCCCGGCCCGGCCGTAGCCTTGGCGCGATGCCCCGCGCCTTCGCCAGCAGAGAGCCGCTGGAGCGAGCGTCCCTGCTCGACGCGCCCGTCCACTGGCCGCGGCCAAGCGTCCTCGACGTCTCCGTGCAGGCCCTCGCCGGCGTCGGGCCGAAACTCGCGGCGGCGGCCGCCGAGGCGGGGATCGCGACCGTCTGGGACCTGCTGATGCGGCTGCCGCACAGCCACCGGGACCGCCAGATACGCACCCTGGGGGCGCTCTCGCCGGGGGAGACCGGGACCGTCCTGGTCGAGGTGCTGGGCTCGAAGCCGCGCCCGTTCCGCAAACGGCGGCTGACGATCGTCGGCGTCAAAGTCGGCGACGAGAGCGGGCACCTGCGGGCGACCTGGTTCAACCAGCCCTGGGTGGCGGAGAAGCTCGAGCCGGGGGCGCGGCTGCTGCTGACCGGCAAGCTCAGCGGCCGTGGCTTCGCCGTCAACGAATGGGAGCTGGTCGGCGGCGAGGACGAACCGCAGTCCTCGGCCTTCATGCCGGTGCACCCGGCGACCGAAAGCCTGCGCCCCCAGAAGATCCGCGAATGGGCCGAGCAGGCGGTGCGCTGGGCGCCCAACGCGATCGAGGGGCTGCCGAGCGAGATGCGGGTGCGCCGCCGCCTGGCCGGGGTGGGGGAGGCGCTGCGGGCGGCGCACTTCCCGGCCGACGCCGAGGAGCTCGAGGCCGCGCGCCAGCGGCTCGCCTTCGAAGAGCTCTTCCTCCATCAGGCGCTGCTGGCGACGCGCAAGCGCAGCCACCGCACGGCGCGGCCGGCGCCGCGCTTCGGCCGCCCAGGGGACCTGGTCGAGCGCTGGCTCGGCTCGCTGCCGTTCGAGCCCACCGGCGACCAGCTCAAGGCCTTCGACGAGATCGAGACCGACGTCGACTCGGGTGAGCCGATGGCGCGGCTGCTGATGGGGGAGGTCGGCTCCGGCAAGACCGTCGTCGCCGTCTACTCGATGCTGCGGGCGCTCGAAGCCGGCTACCAGGCGGCGCTGATGGCGCCGACCGAGACGCTGGCCGAACAGCACGCGATCACCCTCGGCAAGCTGCTCGCCGAAGAGGCGATCCCGTTCGCGCTGCTGACCGGCGCCACGCCGGCGCCGAGCCGCCGCCGCGCCCTCGACCAGCTCGCAAGTGGCGAGCTGGGACTGATCCTGGGAACCCACGCGCTGATCGAGCCGACCGTCCGCTTCGCCCGGCTTGGCCTCTGCGTCGTCGACGAGCAGCACCGCTTCGGCGTCGAGCAGCGCAAGGCGCTCGACGGGAAGGGGGTGGAAGGGATGGCACCCCACATCCTCCACATGACCGCGACGCCTATCCCGCGGACGCTCTCGCTGACCGCCTACGGCGACCTCGACACCACCGCGCTGCACGAGTTGCCGGCCGGGCGCCAGCCGATCGAGACGCGGCAGGTGGCCGAGGAGCAGCGCGGCGAAGCCTTCGAGTTCCTGCGCCGGCGCCTGCGCGAGGGCCGCCAGGCCTACATCGTCTGCCCGCTGGTCACCGAGTCCGAGAAACAGCCGGGCAAGGCGGCCGAGGTGGAGGCGGAGCGGCTGCGGGCGGGCGAGCTGCGCGAGTTCAGGGTCGGCCTCCTGCACGGGCAGATGGCAACGGCCGAGAAGGCGGAGGCGATGCGGGCCTTCGCCGCCGGCGAGACCGACGTGCTGGTGGCGACGACCGTGATCGAGGTCGGGATCGACGTCGGCAACGCCACCGTGATGATCATCGAGGGGGCCGAGCGCTTCGGGGTCTCGCAGTTGCACCAGTTGCGCGGGCGGGTCGGCCGCGGTGAGCACCCCTCGCAGTGCCTGCTCTTCGCCGAAGAGGCGGGCGAGCTGGCGCGGCGCCGGCTGCGGGCGCTGGAGGAAACCAGCGACGGCTTCCGGCTGGCCGAGACCGACCTCGAACTGCGCGGCGAGGGGGAGATCCTCGGCACCCGCCAGAGCGGCCTGCCCCGCTTCGCGGTGGCCGAACTGCCTGAGGACGGGCCGAAGCTGCTGGAAGCGCGCCACGAGGTGCAGGCGCTGCTGCGCGACCACGGTTCCCTCTCCGATCCCGCCCTCGGCCCGCTGCTCGACGCGGCGCGCCGCCGCTTCGGCGCCGGCGCGGCCGATCCGATCGCCCTCTAGCTTTGCGGCATGAGGGTGATCGCCGGAGAGCTGAAGGGCCAGCGCCTGGTCGCCCCCAGGGGCTGGAAGGTGCGGCCGACCTCCGACCGCGTCCGCGAGGCGATCTTCTCGGCCCTCGGGGAGAGGGTGGAGGGGGCCCGCGTCCTCGACCTCTACTGCGGCACCGGCGCCCTGGCGATCGAGGCTCTCTCTCGCGGCGCCGCCTCGGCGCTCCTGGTCGACCACGACACCCGGCCGGCGCTGGGCAACGTGCAGCGCCTCGGCCTCGCCGAGCGGGCGGAGCTCGTGCGCGGCGACGTCGAGCGTTGGCTGCGTCAGGTTTCGGCCGGCCCCGAAGCGGGGAAATTCGACCTCGTCTTCGTGGACGCCCCGTATAAACTCGCCGACCGCGTGAACCAGGACCTCGACATCCACCTGCCGGCCCTGCTCGCCCCCGAGGGGCGGGCCGTGGTCGAGAGCGGCGCCCGCCGCCCGCTGCGGCTGGAGTCGCTGGAGGCGCTGCGCCAGCGCCGCTACGGCGCCGCCGACGTCACCATCTACGCGAGGGCCGAGGGATGAGCGAGCGCAACGGAACCGTCGTCTGCCCGGGCAGCTACGACCCGGTCACCAACGGCCACATCGACATCATCACCCGCACCTCCAACGTCTTCGACCGGGTCGTGGTCGGCGTCGTCAACAACCCAATCCGCAAGCAGAAGACGCTGTTCACCGCCGAGGAGCGCAAGGCGTTCATCGAGGAGGCCACCGCCGACCTCGCCAACGTCGAGGTCCAGATCTTCGCCAACCTGCTGGTCGAGTTCGCCCGCGAAAGCGGCGCCAAGGCGATCGTCAAGGGCCTGCGGGCGATCTCCGACTTCGAGTACGAGTTCGAGATGGCGCAGTTGAACCGCAAGCTCGACCCCGGGATCGAGAGCATCTACGTGATCGCCTCGCCCCATTACAGCTTCCTCTCCTCCACCGGAGTGAAGGAGATGGCGGCCTTCAAGGGCGACGTTTCCGACCTCGTGCCGCCCGCCGTGTCAGCCGCGCTCGGAGAACGCCTGCCTGAGAGGTAGGCTTTCAATCACCAGTCCGTCCGCTTGGGCGTTGCCTTGCAAAAAACGCATCTTTAACTCCCTGCTCACCAAAATCCCCGCATACACGTAGGCTTACGACCCCAAATGGACGTACTGGTCCTCATCGACAAGCTGGACGACGTAGTCCACAACGCCCGTCCCGTCCCTCTGACGGATCAGGTTCGCGTGGATCGCGAGGAGATCTATGACCTCCTCGATCAGATGCGCGCGACGATCCCCGAGGAGATCAAGCAGGCGCGGTGGATCGTCAAGGAGCGCCAGGAGATGCTGGCGGAGGCCAAACGCGAGGCGGAGCGGATCGTCCGCGAGGCCCGCGAGCAGCAGGCGCGCCTGATCTCCGACGAGGAGGTCACCAAGCAGGCCGAGCGCGCCGCCGACGAGATCGTCGAGGACGCGCGCACGCGCGAGCGGGAAATCCGCCTCGGCGCCGAGGACTACGCCGACGAGATCCTCAACACCCTCGAAGTGAACCTGCAGAAGTTCCTCGCCGCCGTGCAGCGCGGCCGTGACCGGCTCGCCGGGCGCGAGGAGGAACCGCAGGCCGAACTCGATCAGCAGCCTTAGCGTTTGAGGGGGAGCCGTGCCGGGCTACTGGGAGTTCTCGAGGTTCTCAGCTTTTCGGGGACGCGGCTTCATCGTTTTCGCCGGCCTCTAGTTCGCGGCGGAGCAGGGCGGCGATTCGGTCCGGTTCCTCGGTGAATTCCTGCTCGGTGACGTGAAGGACCCGGTAGCCGGCCGCTTCGAGGGCGCGGTCGACGCCTTCTTCGTCTCGGTCCGAGGTGGGCGCATCTCTCCCCCTCGACTACCGCAGCCGACATTTGACCCACCCCAGTGTGTTCAAAACCGGAAGCGCCGAAGCGTGTCGCGTTAGTCGAGCTTCAGGTCTTTGAGCGCCGACCATCTTGGGTCGGGGGGTTGGTCGTGCTCGTGGGGGTTGGCGTTGAGGGACTCGCCGCAGACTGGGCAGAGGCCGAGGCAATCCGTGCGGCAGAGGATGCGGGTAGGGAGGGCGAGGATGGTCGCGTCGTGGGCCCAGCGGCTGATGTCGAGCTCGTCCTCGTCGACGTAGGGGCTGCGCAGTTCGGGGTCCTCGGTCCCCCTTTGGTCGATCTCCCGCGCCTCGACCTCGAGGTCGAGCACCGCCGGTTCGAGGCAGCGCATGCAGGGGCCCTTGAGGTGGACCGGAAAGTTGAGCCGGAAGGCGAAGCCGTTGCTGGGGCGGGAGACCTCGAGCCGCACCGTCGGCGACCAGGGCTCGGGCTTGTAGGTCTGGCCCGCCAGCTCGAAGGGCTCGAGGGCCACCGGCACTTCCAGTCGCTTGCCCTCGCCGTGAGCGAGGGAAAGGCGCGATAGGTCGATGATCGTCATCGGCGCCTGCGCCATGCCGCACCTCCGCTCCGTCGGGACTTACGATGCACTACTTCCGACGAGACTACGCAATGGGCCAATTCCACTGGAAACCAGACACCTACCTGGAGCTGATCCGCTCCGAGGTGCCGCGCTACGACGAGCTGCAGGAAGCGGCGATCGCGGCGATCCCCTTCGCCCCCGAGCGCGTGCTCGAGCTGGGGATGGGGACGGGGGAGACGACCCGGCGCCTGCTCGAGGCCTACCCGGACGCCTGGGTGATCGGCCTCGACGCCAGCCCCGACATGGTCTTCCGGGCCCGCGAGATGTACGACGACGTGCAGATGGCGCGGATGGAGGACCCACTGCCGGATGGTCCCTGGGACCTCGTCATCGCCGTCCTCTCGGTTCACCACCTGACCAGCGATCAAAAGAAAAACCTCTTCCGCCAGGCGAGGGAGCAAGCCAAAGCCCTGGTCATCGGCGACGTAGTCCAAGCCGACGTCCAGGTAACGCCGATCGACGCAAGCTATGACTTCCCCGAGCGCGCCGAGGACCTGGCAGCTTGGAGCGGAGGGACGGTCACCTGGCAGGCCGATGACCTTGCCGTAGTGCGCGCCGTGTACTGAGGCCCTAACCGCTACCATCCCGCGACCGATGGCCGTACCGAAGAAGAGAACTTCCAGCGCCCGCCGCGACAAGCGGCGCGCCAACCACAAGGCCGGCAAGACCAGCCTGAACCGCTGTCCGCGCTGCCACAGCCCGCGGATCCCGCACCGTGTCTGCCCGACCTGCGGGACCTACGCCGGCCGTGAGGTCGTCGCCCAGCGGATCTCCGACTCCTCGGCGCCCCACACGCACGAGTAGCCGTGGCGCCGGCGCGCGCTGTGACCGTGGCCCTCGACGGCTACGGGGCGGAGAAGGGGTTCGAGGTGCTCGCCGAGGGCGCCCGCCTGGCTGCCGCCGACGGCATCGGCGTCCGCGTCTTCGGCCCTGAGCAGGCGCTGGGCCTGCAGGGTGCCCCCGGAGTCGAGGTCGTCCAGACCGCCGACCACATCGGCAACGACGAGGACCCGGTGCCGGCGGTCCGCGCCAAGAAGGAGGCCTCGGTCGTCCGCGCCGCCCGCGACGTCGCCGAAGGCGCCTCCGGGGCGCTGGTCAGTTGCGGCTCGACCGGCGCCACGATGGCCGCCGCCACCTTCGGCCTGCGCCGGATCAAGGGCGTGCAGCGGCCCGCGCTCGCGGTCCAGGTACCGGTCCCCGGCAAACCCGTCCTCTTCCTCGACGTCGGCGCCAACGTCGAGGTCCGCGCCCAGCACCTGGTCCAGTTCGCCTTCCTCGGCGCCGCCTTCAGCGCCGCCGTGCTCGGCGTCTCCAACCCCTCGGTCGGGCTGCTGACGGTGGGGGAGGAGGCGGGCAAGGGCCGCGAGGAGGTGGTCGAGGCCCACCGCCTGCTGGGTCGGGCGCCCAACCTCAACTTCGCCGGCAACGTCGAGGGCCGCGACCTGCCGGCCGCCAAGGTCGACGTCGTCGTCACCGACGGCTTCACCGGCAACGTCTCCCTGAAGCTGCTCGAGGGCACCGCCAAGACCGTCGCCGCCGCGGTCGGCGACGCCGCCCGTTCCAACCCGCTCGCCGCCCTCGGCGGCCTGCTGATGAAACCGGCGCTCGGCGGCCTGCGCCGCGAGCTCCACCCCGACACCACCGGCGGCGCCATCCTCCTCGGGCTGCGCGGGATCGCCGTCGTCGGCCACGGCAGCTCCGGCGCCGAGGGCATCGCCAACGCCATCCGCCTCGCCGCCCGCTGCGCCGAGGTCGACGCGGTCGGCCGCACCGCGGCGCTGCTCGCCGAGGGCGGCGCCGGGCGCGGAGCGCTGGCTGCCGACGAGGGCGCGTGATAGACAGAATGGGAGCCATGACCCGCGACGAAGTCCTCACCCTGGTCCGCGAGCACCTCGCCGAGGAGCTCGAAGTCGAGATCGACCGGATCGACGAGACCACCCGCTTCAAGGAGGACCTCGACGCCGACTCCCTCGACCTCTACGAGCTGGTGATGGAGCTCGAGGACAACTACGGCGTCAGCGTCAGCGAGGAGCAGGCGACCCACATCAAGACGGTCGGCGACGCGGTCGGCTTCGTCCTCGAGCACGCTCCCGCCTAGGCCCTTGCCAGCCGACCCCGACTCGCCGGTCGCCGCGCTCGAGGCGCTGATCGCCGAGCTTCCCGAGGACCTGCGCGCGCAGGCTCTCACCCACAACTCCTGGACCGAGCGCCGCGTCGACTCCTTCGAGCGGCTCGCCTTCCTCGGCGACTCGGTCCTCGCTCTTGCCGTCGCCACCCGCGTCTTCGACAGCTTCGAGTCGCTCGCGGCCGGGGGGCTGACGAAGATCCACAACCAGGCGGTCAGCGGCGTCTCCTGCGCCGAGATCGGGCGCCAGCTCGGGGTGCCGGAGATGCTGCGGGCCAACGAGCCCGAGGGCGTGGTGACGGCGATCCCGGCGCAGACGCTGCTCGAAGGCGGCCGGCCGCTGCCGGAGGCGACCGAGGCGCTGATCGGCGCCTGTTACCTGGCCTTCGGCTTCGAGCGCACCGCCGAGGCGGTCGCCGCCGCTTTCGTGCCGCGGATCGAGCTCGCCGCCGAGACCCGGATTGATTTCAAGTCGGCTCTGCAGGAGCTTTTGGCCCGCCGCGGCGCCCGCGTAAGCTACGAGGTGGTCGCGGCGACTGGCCCCCCGCACCGGCGAACTTTCGAGGTTGCCGCGATCGTCGATTCCGAGCAGGTCGGGACGGGGGTCGGGCGGAGCAAGAAGGCCGCCGAGCAGGTTGCGGCCGAGCAGGCTTTGGCGCAACTTGGGGGTTAATCGGGCGCCGTTTGCGTCCGACCGGGACGCGACGCTTGGGGGACCCGCAGTCAGGAGACACCCATGTATCTGAGATCGATCACGATGAAGGGGTTCAAGTCGTTCCCCGAGCGCACCTCGCTCGAGTTCTCCCCTGGCGTCAGCGTGATCGTCGGCCCCAACGGCTCCGGCAAGAGCAACATCACCGACGCGGTGCTCTGGGCGCTGGGCGAGCAGAGCCCGGGGGCGATCCGCGGCGCCTCGATGCAGGACGTGATCTCCGCCGGCGGCAAGGGGATCGGCCAGCGCCGCTCGGCCGAGGTCGAGGTGGTGATCGACAACTCCGACGGTCGCGCCGCGACCGAGTTCTCCGAGGTGGCGGTCGAACGGCGGCTCGACCGCGACGGCGACAGCGGCTACCGGCTGAACGGCGCCCGCTGCCGCCTCGCCGATGTCACCGACGTCCTCTCCGACACCAACCTCGGCCGCGAGATGCACTCTGTGATCAGCCAGGGTCGGGTGGAGACGATCGTCCACTCGAAGCCGCGCGAGCGGCGGCTCCTGGTCGAGGAGGCGGCGGGGCTCGGCAAGCACCGCAAACGCCGCCGCCGGGCCGAGCTGAAGCTGCGCTCGGCGCGCGACAACCTCGACCGCGCCCTCGACGTCGAGCGCGAGGCGCGGGCGCGGCTGCGGCCGCTGAAGCGCCAGGCGCAGGCGGCCGAGCTGGGGGCGCGGATCGAGCGCGAGGAGCTGGAGCTGCGGGCGCAGCTCGTCTCCGAGGAACTGCGCTTCGGCGCCGACCGCGCCGCCGCCGCCGAAAAGGCCGCGGCGAAGGCGCGCGAGGCACGGGGCAAGCTCGAGGAGCGCCTGGCCGAGGTCGGCAAGCGCCGGCGCGAGGCGGAGGAGCGCTTCGCCGCCCGCGACCGCGAGCGCACCCAGGCATGGGGGCTGCTGACCAAGCTGCGCGGCGACCAGGAGCGGGTCGCGGTCCGGGTCAACAGCCTCTCCAGCCGCGAGGCCGAGCTGGAGGCGGGCCTGGAGCGGCTGCGGGCCGAACTGGGGCCGCTGACCCTCGACGTCGGCCCCGGCGCCGCCCCCGGCGAGCGCGCGCGCAAGCTGGAGGAGGAGCTGGGCGAGATCGGCGCCGGTCTCCACACCGCCGGCGAGGGACTGGCCGTCGCCCGCTCGGGCGACGCCGCCGAGGCGGCTCGCGAGGCGGCGCTGGCCGAGGTCAGGGCCGGGGCCGAGCGCGCCTCCCGCCACGCCCGCCGCGCCGAGGGGCTGCTCGGCGAGCGCCACCGCGAAGCGCTGCGCGCCCGCGTCGCCTCCGGCGAGGAACTTCTCGACGACGTCCGCGCCGCCCGCGCCGCGGCCGAGGCTGCCGGCACCGCGATCCGCGCCCGGGTCGAGCGGATCGAGCGCAAGGTCGTCGGCGGCGAGGGCGACGGCGACGAGATCGCCGAGGAACTGCGGGTCTGCTCGAAGCAGGAGTTCGAGCTGCAGGCGGAGATGAAAGCGACCTCCGACGAGCTCACCCGGGCCGAGGTCGAGGCGGCCCACCTGGGCGACCGCCGGGCCGAGGCCGAGCGCGAGCTGGCCTCGATCTCGGAGCGGCTGGGGGAGGAGATCCCGCCCGCCGAGGCCGCCCTCAGCGACGAGGAGCGGGCCGAGATCGACAAGAAGCTGGAACGGCTCGACCGCCGCCGCGCCCAGATCGGCCCGGTCAACCCGCTGGCCGAGCAGGAGTACGAGGAAGCGCGCGAGCACGTCGAGGCGCTGCAGGCGCAGCGCGAGGACATCGAGCGCTCGCTGCGCGAGCTGGAGTCGCTGATCCGCGAGATCGACGAGGAGATCGAGCGGGCCTTCGAGGAGACCTTCGAGGCGACCGCGACGAACTTCGAGGAGATGGTCGCCCACCTCTTCCCCGGCGGCAGCGGGCGCCTGCGGCGGGTCAGCCTGCGCCCGGTCCGCGACGACGAGCGTCCGGCCGGCGAGCAGGAGGCTCCCACCGACGCCGAGCCGGAGGCAGAGGTCGAGGAGGAAGAAGAGCGCGACGAGCTCGGGGTCGAGATCGAGGTCACCCCGGCCGGCAAGCAGACGCGCAAACTCTCGCTCCTCTCCGGCGGCGAGAAGTCGCTGGTGGCGCTGGCCTTCGTCTTCGCCGTCTTCCTCGCCCGGCCCTGCCCCTTCTACATCCTCGACGAGGTCGAGGCCGCCCTCGACGACGCCAACATCGACCGCTTCCTGCAGCTAATCCGGCGCTTCTCCGACCGCGCCCAGTTCGTCATCGTCACCCACCAGAAACGGACCATGGACGCCGCCGACGTCCTCTACGGCGTGAGCATGGGCGGCGACGGCGTCACCAAGGTGGTTTCGCGGCGCCTGCCGCGGGACCGGGCTGAGGACGACGAGGACGAGGGCGAGGCTGAGGGCCCGGGCCTCTCCGCCGTCGCCTGAGTCACGGCTCCGAAGCTTGGGGGTCCATAGACCCCCGAACTGCGTAGTCGCGCACGCTCGGTCCGCGGGCCGTCTGGGAAGGGGCGAACGGCCTCGCCACCAGCGTTCGCACCAATCCCACCGCGAGCTCGCACGGCAAACCTTGTCCTGGCCAAAATTCAGCGCGCGCTGAACTTTGCCCCCCATGGAGGCGATTCTTCAGCGCGCGCTGATTTTTGGATACGCATACGCGAGCTGTGTGAAGGCGCGAAGTTGATGGGGGGCGCCGCCGGGTACCGTTCCTGCGATGGCAACCAGTTGGCAGGAGATCGTCGACCTTGGAGCTCGTTCGCCTGCGACCGTGGCGACGGCTGAGGAGGAGGCTCCGGAGAAGCGGCGGGGGGTTTTCAAGCGCCTGCGCGAGAGCCTCTCTAAAAGCCGGCAGGCGCTGACCGAGGAGATTTCGGCAAGCCTCTTCGACCGGATCGACGAGGAGACCTGGGAGCTGCTGGAGGAGGCGCTGATCCTCGCCGACGTCGGCGCCCCGACCACCGCGGCGGTGGTTGAGCGGCTCGAGCACGACGTTGAGTCCGGCGCCGTCCCCGCCGACGGCGTCGCCGTCCGCGACCGCCTGATCGAGATCCTCGCCGAGGTCGCCTCCACCGGCCGAGCCCCGATCGACCTCAGCGCCGAGCCGGCGGTCTTGATGATGGTCGGCGTCAACGGCACCGGCAAGACGACGACGATCGGCAAGATCGCCTGGCACCTCTCCAAGGAGATGGGGCTGACGGTGGTCCTCGCCGCCGCCGACACCTACCGCGCCGCCGCCGCCGAGCAGCTCGAAACCTGGGCCGAGCGCGCCGGCGCCGAGCTGGTCCGCGGTCAGGAGGGCGCCGACCCCGGCGCCGTCGCCTACGACGCGATCAACGCCGCCCGCGCCCGCGACGTCGACGTCGTCATCGTCGACACCGCCGGCCGCCTCCACACCCAGACCAACCTGATGGAGGAGCTGGCGAAGGTGCGCCGGGTGATCCAGAAGCAGATCCCCGACGCCCCCCACGAGACCCTGATCTCGATCGACGCCACCACCGGCCAGAACGGCCTGCGCCAGGCCAAAATCTTCTCCGAGGCCGCCGAGGTCGACGGCGTCGTCCTCACCAAGCTCGACGGCACCGCCAAGGGCGGCATCGCGCTGGCGATCGCCTCCGACCTGGAGATCCCGGTGAAGCTGATCGGCGTCGGCGAGACGCTCGAGGACCTGCGCCCCTTCGACCCCGACGAATACGCCAAAGCCCTGCTCGCCGAGTAGATGGATCAGCATGAAAAAACTAAGCGACCGAGCAGATCGGCCACCTCCACCGGAAATCACACTAGCCCGAGTTTCTGGAAGGAGGCGGTTGTCCTCCAAATCAATCGCGTTGTGGAGGCACATCGAGTCATACACCGCGAGCACCGGGCAATTCTTGAGGAGCTAGAAGCGAACTCGGGTAAAGGCAACTTCACTGGAACGCCTCGCCCCGCTCCCGCCAGCATGTTTCGATCGGATGGAGTGGCCATCTACAACCAGCAAGAAGCCGACTGCCACTTCCTGCTTGTCGCTATCCGGAACTTGCTTCGTGTGAGCGAGAGATTGCGTGATGATCAGAGGGTCGCTCAGGCTGATCGAGCTTTCCAGGCTGCATTCCCTCATGCTGAAAAGCTCCGCAATATCCTTGAGCACCTACACGACTACGAAGAAGGAAAAGGCAAACTTCAGGTATCCGGAGGCGAGCTGGAACCCAGTGATCGTGGCATTTTTATTCGCTTCGACGCCGATGATTCGGATGCAGAGATTTACTACCACTTCGGCATTGGGGTCGACGTTCCATTGAAAGCCGCTGCTGAGGCGGCGGTCGAGTTGGCCGGTCTTCTTGAGGAAGTCAACGAAGAGCAGGGACGCTAGACCTCAGTATGGCCATAACGGCGCTCGCGGAGTAGCCCCTCTAAGCTGCTTCGACCATGTTCGACCAGCTCTCCGAACGCCTCCAGTCGACCCTCTCCGAGGTCCGCTCGCGCGGCAAGCTCAGCGAGGGCGACGTCGACGCGGCGATGCGGGAGATCCGCCTCGCCCTGCTCGAGGCCGACGTCAACTTTAAAGTCGTCAAAGCCTTCACCAAGACGCTGAAAGAGCGCTGCCTCGGCGCCGAGGTGATGGACAGCCTCGACCCCGGCCAGCAGGTGGTGAAGATCGTCAACGAGGAGCTGGCCTCGCTGATGGGCGGAACCGGCAGCGAGCTGGCGATGGCCACCAGCGGCCCGACCGTGATCCTGATGGCCGGCCTGCAGGGCTCGGGCAAGACGACCGCCTGCGCCAAGCTCGCCCAGTTCTTCGGCAAGCAGGGCAAGGACGTCGCCCTCGCCGCCTGCGACGTCTACCGGCCCGCCGCGGTCGAGCAGTTGGTGACGATGGGCGGCCGCGCCGGCGCCCACGTCTACGAGCGCGGGACCGAGGTCGATCCGGTCGAGATCGCCACCTGGGCCCTCGACCAGGCGCGGGCCGAGCGCCGCGACGTGCTGATCGTCGACACCGCCGGCCGCCTCCACATCGACCAGGACCTGATGGCCGAGCTGGCCAGCATCCGCAAGCAGACCCGCCCCCACGACGTCCTCCTCGTGGTCGACGCGATGACCGGCCAGGACGCCGTCGGCGTCGCCGAATCGTTCGCGGAGACGGCCGAGTTCGACGGCGTCGTGATGACCAAGCTCGACGGCGACGCCCGCGGCGGCGCCGCCCTCTCGGTCAAAGCCGTCACCGGCAAGCCGATCCTCTTCGCCTCCACCGGCGAGAAAATCGAGGACTTCGACAGGTTCCACCCCGACCGCATGGCCCAGCGGATCCTCGGCATGGGGGACGTCCTCAGCCTGATCGAGAAAGCCGAGCAGCAGGTCGACGAGAAGGAAGCCGAGGCGCTGCAGGAGAAGATGCGGCGCGACCAGTTCACGCTCGAAGACTTCCTCACCCAGATGAAGCAGGTCCGGAAAATGGGGCCGCTCAGCGGGATCATCGGGATGCTGCCGGGGATGGGGGCGCTGAAGCAGTTGAAGAACGCCGACATCGACGAAGGCGAGCTCGACCGGGTCGAGGCGATCATCCTCTCGATGACGCCGCAGGAGCGGGCCAACCCGGGGATGATCAACGGCTCCCGCCGCAAACGGATCGCCAACGGCTCCGGGACCAAGGTCCAGAACGTCAACGCCCTGGTCAAGCAGTTCGACCAGATGAAAGTGATGATGAAAGCGATGGCCAACGGGCGGATGCCGACGCCGCAGCAGATGGCCCAGCTCTCCGGCGGCGCTCAGCGGCCGAAGATGCGCCGCCGGTAGTCACGGCGCGCGTTGCTGTAACCTGCCCGACCCGATGGCTGTACGAATCAGACTTAGACGAGTGGGTTCCAAGAAGAACCCGATCTGGCGCATCGTCGTCGCCGACAAACGCTCCCCGCGTGACGGTCGCACGATCGAGACGATCGGCCAGTACAACCCGCAGACCGAGCCCTCGACGATCAACATCGACGAGGAGCGCGCGCGTCACTGGCTCGAGCACGGGGCCCAGCCTTCCGAGACCGTGGCAACCCTGCTTCGGACCAAGGGCATCAAAGCCTCCGGCAGCTAGCCGGTCCACTCCGATGACGGAGCTGCTCGAGTTCCTGGTCAAGGCCCTCGTCGAGGAGCCGGAGAAGGTCGTGATCGAGGAGCTCGAAGAGGACGGCGATCTGATCTACGAGATCACCGTCGCCGAGGGCGACCTCGGCCGCGTCATCGGCAAGGGAGGCCGGATCGCCAACGCGATCAGGACCATCGCCAAGGCGGCGGCGGTGCGGCTCGACCGCCGCGTCATCGTCGACATCCTCGACTGAGGCGCTCGGCGCCAGGCGCTTGCGGCTAGACGTCTTCACCCTCTTCCCGGAGGCCTTCGAGTGGTTCCAGACGCAGCGCTCGGTGCAGAACGCTCTGCGTGAAGGCAACGAGCTGCGTTTCTTCAACTACCGCGAGACGACGCCGCTGAACGCCGGCCAGGTCGACGACTCCCCCTACGGCGGCGGCGCCGGGATGGTGCTGCGGGTCGATGTCGTCGACGCGGCCCTGCGGGCGGCCTACGGCGACGGGCCGCGGCCGCGGATCGTCCTGCTCTCGCCGACCGGGCCGGTGCTCGACGACCCGATCGCCGACGAGCTGGTCGCCGAGCCGCACGTGGCCCTGCTCTGCGGCCGCTACGAGGGCTTCGACGACCGCGTCCACGCGCACCTCGCCGACGACGAGCTCTCGATCGGCCGCTACGTGCTGGCCGGCGGCGAGCTGCCGGCGATGGTGGTCGCCGACGTGCTGATGCGGAAGCTGCCGGGGGCGCTCGGCCACGCCGACTCGGCGGTCGAGGAGTCGTTCAGCCAATCCCTGGAGGGAATGCCGGAGTACCCGCACTACACCCGTCCGCCCGTCTACAACGGCTGGGACGTGCCCGAGGTGCTGCTCTCCGGCGACCACGAGAAGGTCCGCCAGTGGCGCTTGGAGCAGAGCCGGATCCGCGCCGCGGAGTACGAGAAGCGCGATTCTTAGTTTTTGCGCAGGAGCGCTTAAGGGCGGTCTTAGGGTCTTTTGGCTACCATTCCGCCACCGCGCGGTTCCCGCACCCTGGGTCCGGCGGTTTTTTCTCGTCAGATGAGCTCCGTAATCGACAGCATCGAGCGCGCCCAGCTAAAGCAGGGCCTACCCAAGTTCGCCCCCGGCGATCGCGTCCGCGTCCACTTTCAGGTGGTCGAGGGCAATCGCAAGCGGACCCAGGTCTTCGAGGGCGTCGTGCTGAGGCGCCAGGGCTCCGGCGTGCGCGAGACCTTCACCGTCCGCAAGCAGTCCTTCGGAGTCGGCGTCGAGCGGACGTTCCCGCTGCACTCGCCGAAGATCGAGAAGCTCGAGGTGGCGGCGCGCGGCGCCGTGCGCCGGGCGAAGCTCTACTACCTGCGCGGTCGCATCGGCAAGGCCGCACGCGTCGCCGAGCGGCGCTGGGGCATCGACGACGACGTCGTCGCGGCGCCGGCGGCGGCAGCGACCGAGAGCACCGCGGTCGACGCCGAGGGCGTCAGCCAGGAGGAGGCGGAGCCGGTGGCGGCCCCGACCGAGGCCGAGGCTGCCGAGGAGTCGACTGAGGCCGCGGCCGAGGGCGTCGAGGAGTCGGCCGAGGCCGAAGAGACGCCGGAGGCGTCAGCCGAGATTGAGACTGAGGACGGGGCAGAGGCGGACGCCGAGGCGTCCGAGGCAGGGGAGACCGAGGACCCCTCAGCGCCCGAGAATGCCGAGGACGAGGAGCCGGCGCCGGCCGGGGACTCCGACGAGGACTCGGCAGCCTGAAACTCGCGATCCCGAAGCCGAAGAGCAAAGGCGGCGGGGTACTCGAGGTAGCCGTCATCGTCGCGCTTGCCCTGGGGCTGGCGCTCGCGATCCAGGCTTGGATCGTCAAGCCCTACAAGATCCCCTCCGAATCGATGGAGCCCACTCTCGACGTCGGCCAGCGCGTCCTCGTCAACCGCTTCCTCTACCACCTCAAGGACCCCAAGACCGGCGACATCGTCGTCTTCCATCCGCCGAAGGGGGCGGACGGAGAAGGACCGCAGTGCGGGGTCCAGGTCGGCGGCCAGGAACCGGCCGACGTCGGCATGCCGTGCCCGCAGCCGACCGAAGCGGAGTCGAGCCAGAACTTCATCAAGCGGATCGTCGCCGGCCCGGGCGACCGGCTCTCGATCAAAGAAGGGCACCCGGTCGTCAACGGGGTCGAGAAGAAGGACGAGGCCTACATCAACCCCTGTGGCGGCGGCGGCATCTGCAACCTGCCGAAGACGATCACGATTCCACCCGATCACTACTTCATGATGGGCGACAACCGTGGAGCGAGCGACGACAGCCGCTTCTGGGGCCCCGTCCCCCGAGACTGGATCATCGGTGAGGCCTTTGCCACCTACTGGCCCCCGGATCGAATCGGCACCCTCTGAGGCTTCCGCTCCTCGGGAGCGGCCGAAAACGCATCGCCGCCGCCTGGCGCGCAGCCGTCGCCTGTTCGCCTTCGACCGCGGTCTGGGCAGCCGCTTCGTCGCCGGCGCCGACGAGGCCGGGCGCGGTTGCCTGGCCGGGCCGCTGGTCGCCGCCGCCGTCCTGATCGACTACGAGCGGCTCTCGCACTCCGACCGCCGCATTCTCAGCGGTCTCTACGACTCCAAGCAGATGACCGAGGCGCGGCGGCTGGAGATGTACCCCTGCGTGCTGCGGGCCGCCGAGCGGGCCAGCGTCGTCGTCCGCGCCGCCGCTGGGATCGACCGGCGCGGCCTCCACGTGACCAACATCGAAGCGCTCTCGCTGGCCCTGGAGCGGCTGGCACCGCCGCAGGAGGCGATCGCCCTCGTCGACGGCTTCCGGCTGCCGCGCTGCGCGGTGCCCCACCGGCGGGTGGTGCAGGGGGACGGCACAAGCGCAGCGATCGCCGCCGCCTCGGTCCTCGCCAAGGTCACGCGCGACCGCTACATGCGCGCCGCCGCCGAGCTGCATCCCGGCTGGGGGTTCGAGGAGCATGTCGGCTACTCGACCCCGGAGCACCGCCAGGCGATCGAGGAGATCGGGATCTCGCCGCTGCACCGGCGCTCGTTCCAGTCGGTCGCCTACTCCCAGCTCGAGCTGGGCTAGAACGCGCCCTTGAGGTAGTCGACGGCGACCGGGCGGCCGGCGGCGTCGAGGGTGACGCCGACCGCGTCGAAGCGGATGTCGTCGAAGCGGGGGAGGTCGCGGCGTTCGGCCATGTAGGCGGCGGCGAGGCGGCGGACGCGGCGCTGCTTGCGGAAGTCGATCGAGAGGATCGGCCGCTCGGGGCCGAAGCTGGTGCCGGCGCGGGCGGCCTTGACCTCGACGAAGACCAGCGCCCGGCCGTCGAGGGCGACGATGTCGAGCTCGCCGTGGCGGGTCCGGGTGTTGCGCCCGACGATCTCGCAGCCCTCGGCGGCGAGGCGGGCGGCGACAAGGTCCTCGGCGATCTGGCCGGTGCGGAGGCGAGCTTCGGTCATCTCGCCGCCAAGGGAGCGGAAGTCACGGATTCTCCCCACCCCCAGGGGAGAGAAATTGCGCTCTGCCGGCCACTCGTGCGCCCCCGCCTGGGAGCGTCCCGGTCGTGCTCGCCACCGCCCGCACCTTCACCCTCGACGGCATCTCGGCCCGCCCCGTGCGGGTTGAGGTCGACGTCCATCGCGGTCTGCCCAACTTCACGATCGTCGGGCTGCCGGACACGGCCGTACGCGAGGCGCGCGAGCGGGTGCGGGCGGCCCTGGTCAACTGCGGTTTCGAGTTCCCGCTGCGGCGGATCGTCGTCAACCTCGCGCCGGCGAGCCTGCGCAAGGCCGGGCCCGGGATGGACCTGGCGATCGCGGCGGCGCTGATGAGCGCCTCGGGGGAGCTGCCCTGGGAGCGACTGGCGGACGTCGCCCTGGCCGGGGAGCTGGCGTTGGACGGCTCGACGCGGCCCGTGCAGGGGGCGCTGGCGATGGCCGAGGCGGCGCGCGAGGGCGGGGCGGAGGCGATCGTGCTGCCGGCCGAGAACGGCCCGGAGGCAGCGCTCGTGGAGGGAATCGAGGTGATCGCGATCGACAGCCTCGGCCGGCTGCCGGCGCTCGTCGCCGGGGAGTGGGAGCCGCCACGACCCCAGCCCCTGCCGTTGCGGCTCGACGCCGTCGCCGGAGCGCCGGACCTCGCCGATCTGCGGGGGCAGCCGCACCTGCGGCATGCGCTCGAGGTGGCGGCCGCCGGCGGTCACAGTCTCTTGATGGTGGGCCCGCCCGGCGCCGGCAAGTCGCTGGCGGCGAGCCGCCTGCCGTCGATTCTGCCGCCGCTGGCGCCGGCGGAGGCGCTCGAGGTCGCGCGCATCGCCAGCGCCTGCGGCCGGCTCGCCAGTGGCGTCCCGGCGGGCCGGCCGCTGCGGGCGCCGCACCACACGATCAGCGCCGCCGGTCTGGTCGGCGGCGGCACCCCGCCACGACCGGGTGAGGCGACGATGGCCCACCGCGGAGTGCTGTTCCTGGACGAGCTCTGCGAGTTCCGCCGCGACGTGCTCGAGGCGCTGCGGGCGCCCTTGGAGACGGGTGAGGTGTCGATTGCCCGGGCGGGCGGGCAGCGCAGCCTTCCCTGTCGCTTCATGCTCGTCGCCGCCGCCAACCCGTGCCCCTGCGGCCGCGGCGAGTGCGACCCCGACTGCGCCTGCACGCCGCTGGCCGTCCAGCGCTACCAGGGCAAGCTGAGCGGGGCATTGGCTGACCGGATCGACATCCTCGCCGCGGTCAGGCAACCGAGCGCGGAGGAGATCGGCGGTCCCGCCGGCGAGGCCTCGGCCGTGGTCAGGGAGCGGGTGCTGGCCGCACGCGAGCGTCAGGAGCGGCGCCTGGGCGAGGGCCGGTGCAACGCCGAGATGACGCCGGCCGAGGCGCGGGTCTGTCCGCTGGAGGGCGCCGCCGCGGCGCTGCTGGCCGACCTCTACGCGAAGCAGCGGCTGAGCGGCCGCGCCCACGACCGCGCCCTGCGGCTGGCGCGGACGATCGCCGACCTCGAGGGCAGCGAGGAGATCGGCGAGGGGCAGATGGCGCAGGCCCTGCAACTGCGGAGGCGGGGCGATGCCTGAGCCCCGTTCCTGCCCCGACTGCCTGCGCCGCGCCTGGCTGCTGGCGACCCTGGCCCCATACATCGAGAAGATCGCCACCGGCGAGGCCGGCTCCCGCTCTCCCGAACTACTGCGGCTCGCCAACGAGGACCTGGTCGAGGTCGCGGCGCCGAAGGTGGCCGCCCAGCTCCTGGCCCGCGCCGCGGCGCTTCCAGAGCCACGCTTGCGGGCGGCGCTGGAGGGGGCCGGCTGCTGGGCTTGCTGCCGGCACGATGATCTCTACCCAGCGCCGCTGCGGGACGCCGCCGATGCGCCCTGGGCGCTGATCGGCCGCGGCGACCCGGGCTTGCTGGCAGGTCTGGAGCCGTTTCAGACGGTGACGGTGGTGGGGGCTCGCCGGGCCACCGCCTACGGCCGTGAGGTGGCCCGCGAGCTGGGCCGCGAACTGGCCGCCGCCGGGATGATCGTCGTCAGCGGCCTCGCCTTCGGCATCGACGCCTGCGCCCACCGCGGCGCCCTCGACGCGGGTCCCACCATCGCCGTCCTCGGCTGCGGGCCCGACATCGCCTATCCAGCGACCCACCGCTCGCTCTGGCGCCGGATCTGCGAAGTCGGCTTGGTCCTCTCCGAGCTGCCCCCGGGGACGACCCCGTGGCGCTGGACGTTCCCGGCCCGCAACCGGATCATGGCGGCGCTGGCGGGGATGACCGTCGTCGTCGAGGCCGCCACCCGCTCCGGCTCGCTGATCACCACCGACCTCGCCGCCGACCTCGGCCGCGATCTCGGCGCCGTCCCCGGTCCCGTCACCTCCCGGGCCTCGGCCGGTCCCAACGGCCTCCTCGCCAGCGGCGCCCATGTCATCCGCGGCGCGCAGGACGTGCTCGACGCGATGCTCGGGCCCGGTCGCCTCCCGGCCGCACGACCCGAGCCGTCCCTCGGCCCCGACCTCGCCGCCGCCCTGGCCGCGGTCGAAGCGGGGGAGGGGACCGGCGACGGCGTCGCCGCCGCCAGCGGCCTCTCCGGCGCGTCCGCGGCAGCGGCGCTGGCCCGGCTCGAGCTGCTCGGCTACGTCGAGGTCTCCGGCACCGGCGTCTACACCCGAACCCTGCGGCCGTCCCCGTCGGGGCCGTGCCTCGGACACTAGGCTGCGGCTATGGCCACCGACCGCGTCCCCGCAGTCCTCTCGATCGCCGGCTCCGACTCCGGCGGCGGCGCCGGCATCCAGGCGGATCTGAAGGCGTTCGCCCGCTGTGGGGTGCACGGGATGACGGCGATCACCGCGATCACGGCGCAGAACACGCTTGGGGTCAACGGCGTCGAGCCGGTCGCGCCGAAGATGGTCTTCGATCAGATCGCGACTGTGGGTGAAGACATTCGGATCGACGCGATCAAGATCGGCATGGTCGGCTCAGCCGAGATCGTCGACTGGGTCCTCACGGCGCTCATCCTCGTCTACATCGAGCACGCGCCGGTCGTGATCGACCCGGTGATGGTGGCTGAGAGCGGCGCGGTCCTACTCGACGACGAGACCAGGGAGGCGCTGGTCGGGCGCTTGCTGCCGCGGGCCGAGGTGGTGACGCCGAACATCCCGGAGGCACGCGTTCTTACGGGTGCCGGCGAGGGGGCGAGCCAGGAGGAGCTCGCCCGGGGCGTCTTCGAGCTCGGCCCGAAAGTGGTCGTCGTCACCGGTGGCCATAGCGAGGAGATGGTCGACCTCTTTTTCGACGGCGAGCGGCTGGTGGAGATCCACGGCGAGCGTCATGCCGACGGCGCGGCTCACGGCTCCGGCTGCACCCACTCCTCCGCCCTGGCCGCCTTCCTGGCCCACGGGGAAGATCCGCTTGACGCCGCGCGCAAGGCGCGCACGGTTGCCTCTGAAGCCGTCGCCGGCGGCTTGCGAGAGGTTGGCGGTGGGCCGGGACCGGTCGACGCCCTGGGGGTCCGCGCCCGCGCCGTGGACATCCAGCCCGCCCCGAGCGTGCCCCTTCGCTCGCAACCGGCTCAGTAGATTTCTCGCTATGAGCTCCAACGGCAGCACCTCGACCAAGCTTCCCCGTCCGCGCTCGGCAACCGTCTTCGACGGCCCCGACCGCGCCCACGCGCGCGCCTACATGAAGGGCGTCGGCTTCGACGACGATGCGCTCAGCCGGCCGACGATCGGGATCGCCAACACCTGGACCGAGGCGATGCCCTGCAACTTCCACCTCCGCGGGCTTGCCGAGCACGTCAAAGCGGGCGTCCGCGCCGCCGGCGGGACGCCGATGGAGTTCAACACGGTCGCCGTCTCCGACGGGGTGACGATGGGCACCCAGGGGATGAAGGCCTCGCTGGTCAGCCGCGAGGTGATCGCCGACTCGATCGAGCTGATGGCGCGCGGCTACCAGTTCGACGCGCTCGTCGCGATCTGCGCCTGCGACAAGACCCTCCCGGGCTGCGCGATGGCGCTGGCCCGGCTCGACGTCCCCGCGGTCCTGCTCTACGGCGGCTCGATCGCCCCCGGCCACTGGCACGGCCGCGACGTCACCATCCTCGACATCTTCGAGGCGATCGGCGCCCACAGCGCGGGCGACATGAGCGACGAGGAACTGCACGAGCTGGAGGGGGTCGCGAGCCCCGGCGCCGGCGCCTGCGGCGGCCAGTTCACGGCCAACACGATGGCCTGCGCCTTCGAGGCGCTGGGGATCAGCGCCGGCGGCTCGGCGATGGTGCCGGCCGAAGACGACGAGAAGCCGACCGTGGCCGAGAAAATCGGCGAGCTGGTGATCAAAGTCCTCGCTGATGACATCCGGCCGAGCCAGATCATTACCCGCGACTCCCTGGAGAACGCGATCGCCTGCGTCTGCGCCTCGGGTGGCTCCACCAACGCCGTCCTGCACCTGATCGCGCTCGCGCACGAGGTCGGGGTCGAGCTGACGATGGACGACTTCGAGCGGATCTCGAAAGCGACGCCGCTGTTCGCCGACCTCAAACCGGGCGGCCGCTTCGTCGCCACCGACCTCTACGCCGCCGGCGGCGTGCCGGTACTCCTCAAGCGCCTGTCCCGCGCCGGGATCCTGCACGGCGAGGCGATCACCGTCACCGGCCGCACGATCGCCGAGGAGGCGGCGGCCGCGAGCGAGAAGGAGGGGCAGGAAGTCGTGCGAGCGCTCGAGGACCCGCTGAAGCCCGAAGGCGGCCTCGCGATCCTGCGCGGCAACCTCGCCCCGGAAGGCGCGGTGGTCAAGGTCGCCGGCACCGAGCGCAAGCAGCAGACCGGCCCCGCCCGCGTCTTCGAGTCCGAAGAGGACTGCTTCCGCGCCGTCAAGGACCAGCAGATCAACCCCGGCGACATCGTCGTCATCCGCAACGAGGGGCCGGTCGGCGGTCCGGGGATGAGGGAGATGCTGCAGGTGACCGCGGCGATCGTCGGCGAGGGCCTCGGTCAGAGCGTGGCGATGGTCACCGACGGCCGCTTCTCCGGCGCCACCCGCGGGCTGATGATCGGCCACGTCGCCCCCGAGGCCGCCAAGGGCGGGGCGATCGCGGCGATCCGCGAGGGCGATGAGATCACCGTCGACATCGACAACCGCCGCCTCGACGTTGCCCTCTCCGACGAGGAGATCGCCCAGCGGGTCGCCGAATACGAGTCGCCACCGACCCCGCCCGAGCTGCGGCGCGGAGTGATGGGCAAGTACGCCGCGACGGTTTCCTCCGCCGCCAACGGCGCGGTTACGAGCTGAACGTCAGCCGATAGCGGTCTGGTCCTGCGCCGCCTCCAGCGGCCGCGAGGACTCGATGAACTCGTCGACCAGGCGGTTGAAGCGGGCCGGGCGCTCGAGCATCGGCACGTGGCCGGTGCGCTCGAAGATCTCCAGCCGCGAGCGGGGGATCAGGCGGTGGTACCCGAGGGCCGCCTCGACCGGGACGATCCGGTCGTTGAGCCCCCAGACGACGAGGGTCGGGATCTCGATCTCAGGCAGTCGCTCGCGGGTGTCGTAGCCGGCGATCGAGACCATCGCGTCGGCGAACCCGGGCGCGCTCAACCCCGGCCGCGCCTGCTCGGCCAGCAGCTCGGGCCGCAGCTTCGCCGGCGAGCGCATCACCCCGCCGAAGGCGAACTGGCGTGCCGCCGGCCGCGCCAGCACAAACTTGCGGTCGCCACCGAGGAAGGGTGCCGCCGCCTCGATCGAGCGGGCCAGAGCCTTGGTCCGCCGCCCCTTGATCTCGGCGAAGCTGAGCCCGGCCGCCGAGACCAGCACCAGGCGCTCGAAGCGCTGCGGCCGCTGGATCACCGCCTCGGTCGCGACGAAGCCGCCCATCGAGTTGCCGACCAGCGCCGCCACGTGGTCGATCCCGAGCTTCTCGCAGAAGTCGTGCAGGAGCTGCCCGTAGGCGGGCATCGAGATCTCCCAGGAGGGCTTCGGGCTGTCGCCGAAGCCCGGCAGGTCCAGCGCCAGCACCCGGTGCGTCTTGGCGAAGTAAGGGACGTTCTCGAGCCAGTTGCGCCAGCAACCAGCGAGGCCGTGGACGAAGATCACCGGTTCGCCCTCGCCGTAGTCGGCGTAGTTGACCTCGGCCCCGGGCAGCTCTATCCGCCGCAGGTGCTCGCGCCAGTCGATCCGCAGCCACTCGGGCTTCGGATCCGGATTGCCGTAGTCGTCGGCGGGGAAGGCCGACCCCTTCTCTACATCGATCGGTGACATCGACGGAATGCTACCCAGCTCCTACCTCAGGCGTACCCCATCCGTTCCAGCACCGGGATCTCGCGGATCTGGGGGGGCTGGAGGTGGTCCCAGAGGATGCCGCGGGGGCGGTCGTATTGGCGGTCGATCTCGATCACGGCGCGGGGGGTGGAGATGACGTCGCAGGGGAGGTCGTGGGCGGTGACCATCAGGTGCTGGCGGAGGATCTGGATCGGGTGCACGGTGCTGGCGACCGTGATGTGGGTGTCGATCTTGCCCGCGTCGACGAGGATCCCGTACTCGAGGTCGTGGTAGCCGCCGCCTTTGCCGATCCGCGCGCCGCTCAGGTTGACGGCGACCGAGCCGCAGAGGACGAAGTCGATCTCGGGCAGGTCGTCGAGCGCGACGACGCGGCCGTGCTTTAGGGCGCCCTTGATCGTCGCCGCCTCCTGGACCGCCTTCCTCGTGAGCCGCTTCGGGTCGAGGACGCGGAAGGGGTGGGGATCGCGGAGCCGCGGCACCGCCATGATCACGGTCTTGCCCGCTTCGAGCGCCAGCCGGCGGGCGTGGGTCTGCGGCGAG
>DASSHE010000011.1:0-80732 GCA_035693065.1 Solirubrobacterales bacterium | reverse complement strand
TGGTCCATCCGCTGGATCGTCATCTGCTCGATGGTAAGGAAGCCGGGCTTGGGCCGCGGCGCAGGCGCTCGCTAGTCGATCAGCCGCCGCTCCATGCGGCTGATGGCGATGCGCCAAGTGAGCACGGCGAAGGAGACGAGGAAGGCGAAGCGGGCGAGGTCGACCCACTCGTAGCCGAAGGCGCCGCCGCGGACCAGTTCGACCAGCTGGTGCAGGGGGTTGATCTGCGCGACGACCTGGAAGCCCTGGGGCAGGCCATCGATCGGGAAGAAGGTGCCGGCGACGAGGAAGAGGGGCGTGATGAAGAGCGCGGTGACGTAGTTGAACTGGTCGATCTTGGCCACCGTCGCGGCCATCGCCACCCCGAAGCCGGCGAAGCCGAGGGCGGTGACGAAGCAGAAGAGCGGCACCAGCAGCATCCCCCAGGCGGGGTCGAGGCCGAAGCCGATCGTGACCAGCAGCGGCACGCAGCCGTAGGTCCCGGAGCGGATCGCGATCCAGAGCATCTCGGCGCTGACCAGCTCCTCGACGTCGACCGGGGCGGCGAGGATCGCGTCGTAGGTGTTCTGGAAGCGGTGCTTGACGAAGGTGCCGAACATCGCCGGGATCGCGCTGGAGAAGATCACCGCCGTCGCCACCATCCCGGTGCCGACGAACTGGACGTAGGGAACGCCGTTGACTTCGTCGACCAGGGTGGCGCTGAGGCCAAGGCCGAAGGCGAGCAGGTAGACGATCGGTTCCAGCACGCTGGAGAAGGTCGTCCCCTTCCAGTAGGTGCGGAAGTTGGCGAGCTCGCGGCTCATCACGCCGGCGATCGCCGCCGGTTCCAGCCGCCGCATCTGCCGCGCCGCGGCCTGGCTCGCCGCCTCCATCACTCCGCCTCCTCTCCGGTCAGCAGCACGAAGACGTCCTCCAGCGAGGCGGCGCGGACGACCGCGTCGTCGGGGATCGCGCCGTTGTCGGCTTTCTCGGAGCCGACGATCGCGATCGCCGGTCCCGCCGGGCGCACCGCCAGGCCCTGCGACTCGGCTTCGGCCCGGGTCTTGGCCAGCCGGTCGGGCGGGCCGTAGATCTCGGCGGTGAAACGGCCGGCGTGCTCGTCGATCAGCTCGACCGGCCGGCCGCGGCTGATCACCTTGCCCTGGTGCATCACCGCCACCTCGTCGGCGAGGCGCTCGGCCTCCTCGATGTAGTGGGTCGACATCAGGATCGACGTCCCCCGCGCTTTCAGGTCGCCGATCAGAGTCCAGAGCTCGGTGCGGATCTGCGGGTCGAGGCCGACGGTGGGCTCGTCGAGGAGGACCAGCCGCGGCTCGTGGACGAGGCCGCGGGCGAGCAGGAGGCGGCGGCGCATGCCCCCGGAGAGCTGGTCGACGGCGTCGCGCCGGCGCTCCTGCAGGCGGGCGATGTCGAGCGCTTTGTCGACCGCGGCGCCGACGTCGGGGACCCGGTAGAGGCGGGCGAAGATCGCCAGGTTGTCCTCGACGGTGACGTCGACGTCGAGGTTGTCGAGCTGGGGGACGACTCCCATCTGCCCGCGCGCGGTCTTCGCTTCGCCGGGCAGCTCGTAGCCGAGGACGCGGAGCTCGCCGGAATCGGCGATCGCCTGCCCGGTGAGCAGCCGCATCGTCGTCGACTTGCCCGCCCCGTTGGGCCCGAGCAGCCCGAGGCAGATGCCTTCCGGCACCTCGAGGTCGAGACCGTCGACCGCGGTGATCGGCCCGAAGGTCTTGACCACGTTGGTGAGTTCGATGGCGGACACGCCGGCATCGTCGCAGCTAACGCAAATCCGGTCTGAACCCAAAAGTACCCAAACAACACCGCGGCCGAAACCTCAATAGATTCCCTCACCAAATTGCAGGGGACCACCAAACAAAGAAACTTCCAGGCAGTGCTATTGGACTTCTTCGGCACGCTGGTCGAGCTGGATTCGGATGTTCCGCGTTCGTGGGAACTACTCACGCAGCTGGGCTTCGAGTCCTCCCCCGAGTTAGAAGCGATTTGGAGTACGGATGCCTTCGACGGCTCGAGCACGCCGGCCGGCTCGCTATACGGTGGGTGGCAGCGAGGCTTGTTCGCTGCGCATGCTCAGGCTGCCGGTGTCCCATGCGAGCAGCTCGCTCGAGTGGTTGACGAGCTTGCTGCGAACGACCGCCGCTGGACCGTGAGGGCCCGGCCCGGCGCTCTGGGTCTCCTGCGGGCCTTGAGGGATGAAGGGATAGCAGCAGTTGTGTGTAGCAACTGGGATTACAAGATCACCTCGTACTTGTGCCAGGCGGGACTTCCCACCGACCTATGCACTCTTTGCTCCTGGGAAGTGGGAATGCGCAAGCCGGCTCCACTCATATTCGAGAGGAGCTTGAGACTAATCAATGCGGACCGTAACGCGGCCGTGGTGCTCGGTGACAGTTTTGCCTGTGACATCGTCGGGGCAATTAGGGCGGAAATCGATGCCATCTGGGTTGGTGGCGACGAGACACACCCAGTGGTAAGGGCGGGGCTCGCCCGAGTCGTTGCTGACCTTGACGAGGCAGGAAGGATCCTTTGCGGTTGACGCCACGGCAAGCGCTCGCCCGTGGCGATCTGTTTGCCGGGGATGGTCGGCTGCTCGTCTATTCAAGCTTCGACCGCTATGCGGACGCGGTGGGCCGGTTCCACAAGGCAAACCCTTCGTATGGGCCATCCTCGCCCCTTCGCCGAGCGGTCGACTTGGCGATGGGTCGTTCGGCTCGCAAGTTCGGGGAGACCGCCGCGGTCTCCCGGGCGAGAGTGCGGCTGCGTGCCGGAGCCCCCCTCTTGCGGGTGTCACATCAACCGAATGTGCTGGCGGCCCTCAGCATCATCGGTCTTGCGCTCCTCCAGCGCGATCTCGCCACGGCGGTTTCGTGGGAGGGAGTGCCGCCGGTCATCGTATTCGCCTGCGTCGACCACGATGCCGCTGGGGACCGTCGATTCAGATCCCCGCGGGTCCCTGCCTGGGACCGCAAGGGGTTGGTTTCCTTGGGAGGAGCCGTCCCCAAGCGCGATCATGACCGACCCCCGGTGGTGCTCCCGCCGTTGGACCCTCTCACGCTTGAGCGCTGGTTTTCCACTATGGAGCAATCAACGATGCATTGGGGGTCACGACTACAAGAGTTCGGCGGCGCTGTGGCCGAGGACCGGGAATGCCGCCGCCGTCTGCGCGAAACGATCACCTCTTTGAAGCCCCGGCTAGAAGCGAGCGATAACCTCGGTGAGGCCGCCCGGGCGATGATTTCCCAACTGCTGAACGGGGCATGGGGTCTGGATGTTCTCTGTGTCAGCGAGTCCGAGCTACTGCCGATGCTCTCCGAGGAGCTGGTAGATCTCCTCGGGCGAGGACGGTTTGGTGATCGCGGCTGCTGGCTCTGGCGGGTTTGCCCAACCTGTCTGAAGCGTCGGATTGCCCGCGTGACGCTCGGCGCCAGAGGAAGACCGGTAGCCGCGTGGACCTGTCAGGAGTGCGCCGTGGGTGAGGCGCGCGAGCGGATTGATTTCGCCAGGCTGGTCGGAGCGCCAGGACGCCAGATCCCCGCGTTTCTTCCCCGGGTCGAGGTGGAGGACGAAATTGATCTCTGCATTTATCGCGCCATAGGTGGTGTCACCTATGCAGGCGGTGTCGGGCACCTGGTTCATCACCGCGAATCGCAGCCGCCCGCGACGCTGCTTCCGCCCGAGTTCAGCTGGGAGCCGAAGAGACTGATCCTCCCACACGATCCGGGCACGGAACCTTCACTGCAGTTCATCGATAGTGGGAGGTGTCCGTTTCCCCTGTATGAGGCCTGGCGGACTGAACCTGGAGGGCCTCCCGCAATCCGCAAGCCACCGTCCACCGACTTGTCCATCCATGAAGGGAGAGAGCATGCCTAACGCATCAGCCCACGACCGCGCCTGTGAGGTCTTGCGGCGGAACAAGTACCTGGTGTTGGCTACCGATGACGAACATGGTCCCTGGGCAGCCGCGCTCGCGTTCACTCTGGTGCCACCGCGCGCTTTTTGCTTCGTCTCACAGACCGCATCGCGCCATGGTTCGGCGATTGCGGGCCATCGACGGATCGCCGGCGTGATCTTCGACTCGACCGCCTCGGCTGAGGAGGTCGAGAGCATTCAATTTGCTGGCAGTGCGCGGGTCGTGAAGGATGTGGACCGGATTGCGATGGTTTTGGGTCTCGGAGGCGGCAAGCCTGACAAAGCCGAGGTGGAGCGCATTGCCCACGATCCATCCGTTGCAATGTACGAATTGACGGTCGAAGAGGCCCACGTTCTCGATCAGGCCGCGTGGATCGAGCGAGGTGTCGACGCCCGTGAGCCGGTTGACTTCGACGCGGTGGCCGAGGTGGTCTCAGGTGAGCACGGGTAGCAGCTTGGAGGGGGAAGCTGCGGGCGCCTTGCTTTCGCACAGGGACCAAGAAGGAACCCTGGTCCACGAGCGCTACCGTCGACCCTTCCAGCCGCTCTCTGCGCCGCTGCGCGATGTCCTGTTGGAGGACTTCGCCCTCCCTGCTCTGAGGTGGCTTTTTGGCGAAAGCGAGGGCGCGTCCCCCTCAATGGCGGTCGGGGCCCATGCTGAGGTTGCGCTCTCTGCTTTGGCGGGGGTCGGGTATCTGCGGGCGAAGGTCTCCCCTGATCCCGAGGATCAGTTGATCGCCAGCAGAGCTGCGGCGGCCGCCCGGTGGCTTGCCGACGCTGCGGACCATCACGATGATGGATCCTGCTGTTGGGATCACAGTGCCTGGGACACGGCGGCGGTGATCAGGGCTCTCGCACTAGTTCTGTCCGAGCAAAGGACGCGGAAGATCCTGGCGGCGACCGGGTGGGAGGCGAAGGTGAAGGAGCGGATGCTGGCCGGTACGCGCTGGCTCCTGGCGAGGTTCCGCGATGCCGAAAACGGGACCGTGCTTGCGCGCCTCAACCCAGCCGAGTACGCGGAGGTCGGTCGCACCGTGGCTGAGCTCGCCGTGTGGGACCGCGCCGCCACCGAGGCTGTAACCGTCGAGGCGGTCGGAAGCGGGATCGACGATGTGGTCGCCAGCATTTGCCAAACGCTGGCCCGAAGGCGCAGCGAAAGGATGATCGAAGTTCGGACCGAGGACGGAAGTTCTGAGATCGCGACGATCTGGTGGGGGGACTTCATGGGCACGTCCGAGGTTCTGCGGTTCTATGCAGCAGTCAACAGGGCGCTCCTAGCAGGGAGCCTGGAGCTCCCCCCCATCCTCGGCCAGACGATTCGCGAGAGTGTTGCCAAGTGTCTCCTGCTGATCGAGCACAGCCATTTCGACGGACTCTGGGGCGCCTACTTAGACACCATCGCCTTGCTCGGCGCATATGTGGAAATCGGCGAATCACGTGAGGGACTGTTCGCGGAGATCGGCCGAGAGGAAGGGCTGGCCGCTCAGGCTCGAATTGTCTTTCGCGTGATCAGGTGGATGTGCGATCCCACGCAACGCGCGGCCGACGGCAGCGTTCTGCACACCGCCTTCTTGACCACCTTCTTTGCCCAAGCGATGGTCGATGTCGCATCGCTCTGGCGTTTTTCGTCTGACTCGATCGCCGTCGTCTATGACGAAATTTGCCTGCTGACCGAGGCGGGCGTCAGTGAGCACCGGGCTGAGCAAATCAAGGCTTTGCTCGACCGCGATGAGGCCCGACGCCAGCTTGAGGAGGCTCGAGAGGACGTCGGTGTGGAACGTCGCCGCAACAACTACGAGCGCTGGCTGCGAACGCGCTTTGTCGGATCGGCGATCGTGTTTGTGGTCGGGGGTCTCTTCTTGGTTCTCGCTGGCCAAGTGACCGGTTGGGTCGGGGTGACGGTAGACACCGAGCAGACCGCCAATCTCCTCACCCTTTGCGGCGTTGTCGCTGCCGTTACGCTGAGCTTGATCGGTGTGATGTGGACGATGGGTCGGCCACCTGAGTGAGTGCCGGGGCGCTAAACGGGCTGGTCATTGGCGGCTTCGAGCCGTCCGGCCACGACAGTCTCACGGCTGCTCTGGTGGAGGCTGGTCGTCGCTTGGGCAACGAAGTCGAGCTCTGGTTGTGGGCCGAGCGAATCGGTGACTTGGACCACCCGATATTTCACTTGCACCGCTTGGGTGCGGAAGCGGGGGAGCCAGACTTGTCGCTGTTGATGGACGACGGCAGGTTGAGTTCCGCTCTCGCACGGGATCTACGAGGCTTACTTTCGCCGGATGGCTTCGATGTGATCATCTCCACCCACCCGTGGTCTACTGCCATCTGCGCTAAAGAACTCCAGCTGGACAATGATTCGCCGCGTCTGCTCGACTGTCATGGTGAGTTCACGCCGTTCCCGATGCCGCTGTTGACCGGCATAGGGGTCGATGCGTACGTCGGTGGAGTACTTACCGCCGCGGCGCGCCCTATCGATCGTGCCCGGACGTGGCCAACGGGTGTTCCTGTGAGGATCCCGTTTCAACTGGCGCCGAGGCGAGCTGAGGAGGCGGTGCTGGCCATCAACGCAGGCCACGGAAGCTGGGCTTTCGACACGGCGAGTGTCTTGGCGAGAGAGCTAGCTCATGTCCATGGCTTGGAGGCGGCCATCGTGTTCACGGGGGACCCAGCCGCAATGGAACGGTGGGAAGGGGCGTTGCGCGGGGCTTTCGATGAACTTCAGTTCGCCAGCTCGGCGATTGACATCCACGAGGCACTGCTGAAATCGAGGGCGTTGTTGACGAAGGCCAGTGGATCGGCTGTGGCCGAGGCTCTTGCCGCGGAGTGCAGAATCCTGTGCTTCGAGAGCGGCGTTTTTTGGGAGGATGATGCTCGCGCCCGTCTCGCGGCGCTCGACGTGGCCCAACCGATATCGCCTGGAAGCTTGGTCTCCCGCGATGGGCTGCGCTTGTCGGCTGCAGCCTCGCGGCTTGGCGAGCTATGCCGGAATGCAGCACAGACGATTTGGGGGATCGCCGAGATGGACCGACCGTGGCGGCAGCGGCAACCGAGCGCGGCGGCCCCGTTCGTGATGCGGGCACTTGAGAGGTGTGACGGACTGCCATCGAGCAGTAGTGCCGTGCGCGAGCTTCTCTCCGAATGGCATTGAAGGGTTAATGGCCGGCTAAGCGTTCAGCCAGCCAGAGGTCGCATAACCAATCGCCGCGCCCTGCTGTCTTGCGAGTGATCGTGACCCCTTCTGGTCCGGCCTCGAGCTGCAGGTTGCTCCAGCGGGTCGAGTTCTGAAGTTGGCGCAGGGTGGAGACGATGGCGTCGGGCGCGTTCTCAGAGGGCTTGATCGACCCTTCACGAGAGCGGGCGCTCCATTTCAGCCCGGGGGAGGCGACGGTGACCTGGCTGACTCCGGCTTCTTCGTGGCCGCCGAAGCTGACGGTGGCGCGCCGGCCGTGGCGCTCGCCGCTGAGGACAGTGGCGCCGCGCAGCCGGTAGTCGAAGCCGGGCATCGTCGGCGCCCGCGGCTCGAAGCCGCCGCTGGGCCGCTCGGTCACCTGCAGGCCGAGCGGGCGCATCGCCCGGTCGAGCCGGTCGAAGCCGGAGTCGACGTCGCCGCCGGGGCCGATCGCCCGGTAGGCGCCGTAGACGGCGGCGATCGCGATCAGCGGCCCGCCGATCAGCAGCGGCACGAAGGATTCGAAGAGGTAGATGGAGGGCACGGTGAGGAAGATCAGGAGGAAGATGACGCCGCCGAGCTTGATCCCGCGGCGGCCGACGTCCCACATCTCGCTTCGCGCCTTGATCGCGTCGGCGTCGATCGGCCCCACCGCCATCGCCGCCCAGAGCTCCTCTTCCCCCAGCTTGGTCGGGTCCTCGACCGGCGCGCCGGCTTCGGCCGCGGCGCGGGCGCCCTTCGCCGCATCGCCGCCGGCCGCCCGCTCCAGGTCGGCGCGCTGCAGCGTCAGCAGGACCACGACGAAGACGGCGACGACGCCGAAGATCAACCCCAGGGCCAGCTTCGGGTTCGCTTCGCCGGAGCCCATCGTCAGCCCGATCACGGCGACCACCGCCATCACCACGAAGACCCCGATCAGGCCGAATCGAGACGAGCGCTTGAAGCCCCCGGACACGGCGGCAGCCTACCCGCACCGGGTGTGGTCGAGCTTCGTTCCGGATACCGGCTCAAAGCTCAACCACACCCTGCGAGACTGGCGCCGATGCTGGACGAGCGCTGGATCCGGTCGCTGCACGTCGAGTCGATGCGCCGTGCCGACCTCCACGGCGGGCACGAGCCGCACGTGCTCTTCCAGGCCTCGACGATCGGGGCGCTGCTCGAGGGTGCCTACGAGGGCGACCTCAGCTTCGCCGAGCTGGCCGAGCACGGCGACCTCGGCCTCGGCACCCTCAACCGGCTCGACGGCGAGATGATCGCCCTCGACGGCGATTTCTTCCGTGCCGACGTCGACGGCAACGCGCACCCGGTTGCGCCGGAGGAGAAGACGCCCTTCGCGGTCGTCACCGAGTTCGAAGCGATCGTCGATGCGCGCCTGCCCGAGGCGCCGCGATCGCACGAGGAGCTGTTGGCGGTGCTGGACGGGCTGCTGCCGGCGGGGGCGGTCTCCTGCGCGGTTCGCCTCGACGGCAGCTTCGAGCTGGTGCGGGCGCGCTCGGTCCCGGCTCAGAGCCCGCCCTACCGTCCCCTCACCGAGGTCGTCGCCGACCAGCACGTCTTCGACCTCGCGGATGTCGAGGGGACGATGCTCGGTTTCCGCTTCCCCGCCTTCGCGGAGGGGATCGAGGTCGGCGGCTACCACCTGCACTTCATCAGCGCCGACCGTCGGCGCGGGGGGCACGTCCTCGACTCCCGCACGGGGGCGCTGCGGGCTCGGCTCGACCCTTCGAACAACCTCCACGTCGAGCTGCCGCCGCGGGTCGAGCTCGGGGATCCGGACCTGGCGAGCGAGACCCACGCCGCGGTCGCCGCGGTCGAGCGTCAGCAGCGCCGGTAGACGCGCCAGGACTCGTTGCGGGCGACTTCTTCGAACCCCGCCGGCGGCGACAGCTCGAAGCTGGTCTTGTCGTTGGGGTCGAGGATGAAGTTGTGGATGACGAAATCGCTGGCGGGCCCGACGAAGTAGCCGCGCTTCGGGATCCCTTCCTCGCTGGCGCTGACGACGTCGGTCGGCTCGATGTCGAGGCCGAAGGCGAGGCGGGGGACGGCGCGGTGGTTGGGGACGGCGATCTTGCCGCAGAGCGGCTCGAAGGCGCCGGCGTCGACGAGGTCTGAGAGGTCGTTCTCGATCTTCCCCTGGTTGGTGAGGTCGGTGTCGACGGTCGAGTCGAGGTCCCACTGGTTGGGGAGCCAGACGACGAACATCAGCAGGACCAGCCCGGCGAAGACCTGCCAGCGCCGGCGCCAGGGGTGGCCCGGCTCGAGCAGGCGCCAGCCGAGCAGGCCGACGGCGACGAAGATCGAGAGGATCGCCCCGGCGAGCATCGTGTAGCGGGCGATGATCGCCAGGCCCGCCGCGCCGAGCAACGCGAAGGCGAGCAGGGCGAGGAAGGCTGCGGCGAGGCCGAGGGCCGAGCGGCGGCGGAGGAAGGCGAAGCCGAGGACGACGCCCCCGAGGGCGCCGACCATCCCCGGCCACTGCATCACTTCGCCGAGCGCCCGCGGCCCGTAGAGGACGAGGTCGACCGGGCCGGTATGGCGCTTCAGGGTGTCGACGGTTTCCTGGGTGCCGGTCAGCGAGTAGAGCGGTTCGCCGGTGGTGACCGCGTCGAACGCCACCCAGAGCAGCGGCCCGGCGAGGGCGAGCAGCGCCAGCCAGCCGAGCTCGCGCTGCGTCCGCTCCCGCCGCCAGCGCAGCCCTCCCTGGTAATCGAGCGCCAGCCAGAGCCAGTAGGCGATCGCGAAGCCCCAGGCCTCGGGGCGGAGGAGGCCGGCGCTGGCGAGTAGCGCCAGGACGGGCCAGCCGGCGCGGGGGCGCTTGGCCTCGATCGTCAGCGCCCCGAGGCAGAGGGCGATGTAAGGGAGGTCGACGTAGGCGCGCAGCCCGTTGGAGAGGAAGGGGGCGCGGGTGAGGACGATCGCTGCGGCGACGGCGCCGATCCAGCGGTCGAACCAGATCGTCCCCAGCCGGTAGACGAGGTAGCCGCAAAGAGCGAGAGAGACGTAGGCGAGGACCATCGTCACCGTGATCGCGCCGTCGCCGAGCGGCGTCGTCACCAGGCCGAGCAGGTCGGCCAGCGGGTGCGGGGTCGGCGGCAGCGCGGCGCCGTAGTCGGGGCTGAGGCCGTGCGCCAGTTCCCGTCCCCAGACCAGCGCGTAGATCGTGTCGTAGTTGGGGAAGCCGGCGGGGAAGAGCAGCAGCAGCGCCGCGCTCACCGCGGCGACCCAGGCGGCGGGCGTCAGCCAGTTGCGGGTCCCCTTCGGCACGCGCGCACGGTATCGGTGCCGCCCCCGGGGGTGCCCGCAGCCCGTGGATACACTGGCTCGACTGCGATGAGCGAGTCGACTTCCCTCTACCGCCGCCACCGCCCGGGCTCCTTCGACGAGGTCGTCGGACAGACCCATGTCGTCCGCACCCTGCGCAACGCGGTCGAGCAGGGCAAGGTCCACCACGCCTACCTCTTCGTCGGCTCCCGCGGGACCGGCAAGACCTCGATGGCGAAGATCCTCGCCCGCTCTCTCAACTGCGAGCGAGGAGGCCCCACCGTCCACCCCTGCGGCGAGTGCGAGTCCTGCCTGACGATCGCCACTGGCACCTCGGTCGACGTGATCGAGATGGACGCCGCCTCGAACCGTTCCGTCGACGACGTCCGCGACCTTCGCGAGCGCGTCGCCTACGCCCCCGCCGGCGGCCACTGGAAGGTCTACATCCTCGACGAGGCCCACATGCTGACCAAAGAGGCCTGGAACGCCTTCCTGAAGACGCTCGAGGAGCCGCCGCCGAACACCGTCTTCGTCCTCGCCACCACCGAGTCGCACAAGGTGATGGCGACGATCGCCGACCGCTGCCAGCGCTTCGACTTCCAGCGACCGTCGCTGGAGCAGATCTCCGAGGTGCTGAACCGGGTTGCCGCCGCGGAGTCGATCGAGGTCGACGAGGGGGCGGTGGCGCTGATCGCCCGCTCCGCCTCCGGCAGCTTCCGCGACGCCCTCGGCACCCTCGACCAGCTCGTCGCCTTCGGCGGCAACCACGTCGAGCTGGGGGACGTGCTGGAGATGCTCGGCGCCGCCGACGCCGATCTCCTCTTCGAGGCGGTCGACGCGGTGATCGCCGAAGACCCCAAGGGAGTTTTGCTCGGGGTCGAGAAGATGGCCCGCTCCGGCCGCGACCCCTCCCAGTACGCCCGCGACCTGCTCGCCCACCTGCGCCACCTGCTGGTGACGCAGACGACCGGCGAAGTCTCGACCACCTTTGTGGTGACGGCGACCGACACCGAGCGCCTCCAGGCGCAGGCGAGGACGATCGGCGCCGCGACCCTGATCCGCACGATCGACGAGCTCGCCGACGCTTTAACTGCAGTACGAGAGGGCGACGACGCCCGCATGGCCGTGGAGATCGCGCTCCTTAAGGCTGCCCGACCTGACTTGGATCCCCGAACTGCCGGCGTGCTGCGCCGCTTGGAGCGCGTGGAGAAGCTGTTGACGGAGGGGGGTCGGGCCGCGGGTCCTGTCCCGGGGGTGGGGTCCTCGTCCTCGCAAGCTGCGGGCGAAGACCCCACCCCCGCGCCACCCGCGGCAGCAGCCCCGCAAACTGACGAGGTTCCGGCCGAAGCTGATCCCCCGGCGGCCGAAGAGGAAGAGGCGGAAGCAGAGCCCCCTCCTTCCGCTGAAGCTGCCGCGAGCCCGGGCGCTTTGTCCCTTGCGGAAATTCAGCAGGCCTGGCCGGCCGTACTCCAGAAGCTTTCCGAGACGGCGCCGGCGCTGGCGGCGACCTTTGACGGGGCGCGGCCGGTGGAGTTCGGCGCGGAGGGGCTGGTGATCGGGTTCCCCGCGGGGATGGCCTTCAACAAACGCAAGGCCGAGGGCCCCGAGCGGCGGGATGCCGCGGCGGCGGCCTTCGAGGCCGTGGTCGGCCAGAACCTGCGCCCCTCCTTCGTATTGCTGGAGGGGGATGAGACCCCGCCGCCGGACACGCCGGCGCCGGGTAGCGAGGAGATCGACGAGGAAGAGCTGCTGGAGCGGCTGAAGAGCGAGTTCGACGCGGAGGAGGTCAGTTAGGTGGCACGAGGAGGACCAGGCGGTTTCGACGTCAACGCCCTGATGAAACAGGCCCAGCAGATGCAGGCCGAGATGCTGGAGGCGCAGGAGAAACTCAAAGACGAGACCGTCGAGGCCAGCGCCGGCGGCGGCATGGTCAAGGTGACCATGGGCGGCGACCTGACCCTGCGGGCGATCGTCATCGACCCCGAAGCGATCGACCCCGAGGAGGCCGAGCTGCTGCAGGAGATGGTCCAGGCGGCGGTCAACGAGGGCCTGCGCGCCGCCCAGGAGCTGGCCAGCTCGAAAATGGGTGGGATCGCCGGCGACCTCGGCGGCGGCATGGGGGGCCTGCTCGGTTGAGCGAGGGCCCGGCACCGCTGGCGCGCCTGGTCGCCGAGCTCTCGCGGTTGCCGGGCATCGGCCAGCGGACCGCGCAGCGGCTCGCCTTCCACCTCCTGCGCGCCCCCGACGAGGAGGCCTTCGCCCTCGGCGAAGCGATCCGCGAAGTGAAGGAGAAGGTCGGCCTCTGCGAAGAATGCTTCAACCTCGCCGAGGGGCCGCTCTGCCGGATCTGCGCCGACCAGAACCGCGACCGGACCTCGATCTGCGTCGTCGAGGAGCCGGCCGACGTGATCCCGATCGAGCGCACCCACGAATACCGCGGCCTCTACCACGTGCTCGGCGGCGCCCTCTCGCCGATCGACGGCATCGACGCCGAAGACCTGAAGATCGGGGAGCTGCTGCGGCGGGTCGAGCGGGGCGGCATCGACGAGGTCGTGCTGGCCACCAACCCGACCACCACCGGGGAGGCGACCGCGCTCCACATCGCCGAGAAGCTGCGCGGCCAGGTCAAGGTCACCCGCCTTGCCAGCGGCCTGCCGGTCGGCGCCGACCTCGAGCACGCCGACGAGGTGACCCTCGGCAAGGCTTTGGCCGGGCGCAGAAGCCTGGAATAAGCGGGAACCGACATTCGTCCTGGACGAGCGTCGGTCCGCAAATAGCGATATTTCGCAACTCCACCGTCCGCCGCTTTCGCCAAGGTCGGAGCGTGGCGGACCAGACTGGAATCGAGGGCGTGGTGGACGAGCGGTCGGCCGCGGGGCGGATCGCCCTCAAGGTCTCGGCGATGCAAGCCGATCTTCTAGGCAGTTTGCGCGAGGAGATTGGATCTAATGGGGCCCGCTTCGCGGATGCGGCGCAGCGGCTGGCCGGCGAGTTCGGCGCGGTGACCGCCGCCGCGCTCGACGCGGCGCAGGCGGCGCCATCGCCGGCACCGGCGGACGCCTCTGTCCTTCCGATCCCCGGCGAGGCGCCTGCCCGGCCGGTCCCCGAGGACCACCACGAACTTCCCAGCCTCTACCGGCCCGGGCACATGCGCCGCCGGCTCGAGCAACTGCTGGAGACCAACCGCCGCTACGGGCACCCGTTCGGGCTCGCCGTCTTCGACGCTACCGGCCCAGACACCAAACCCGGCGATGTCGGTGCCGGTCAGGAGACGGTGCTCTCGATCGTCGGCGCCGCCCTGCGCGACAGCATCCGGATCGTCGACGAAGCCTTCCGCCTGGAAGAGGACGCGATCTGCGTACTGGCGCCGAACCTGCGCACGGTCGAAGGGGTGCAGATGGCGGAGCGGCTGCTCGGCCAGCTCGACGAGCTCGAGCGCGCCGGGGGCCTGCGGATCTGCGTCACCGCCGGCGTCGTCGCCTGTCCTGAGCACGGCACCGAGGCCGAAGAACTGCTCCACAAGGCCGACGCGGCGATGTGGCGGGCCCGCGCGGTCGGCCAGCCGGTGGGCGTCGGCGCTTTGCAAGATCGCTGACAGATCCCCGTAAATCTGTCCAAAAACCTGATGTTTGGTGGGAAGATCACCGCCGGGTGTCGAAACAGACGCACACCCACCGCCACCCCCGCCACTTGAACTGATGCCAGGAATACGCACCAACGCCGCCGCCGAAGTCCTCGGCGTGAGCCCCAACACCCTGCGAAGCTGGGAGCGCCGCTACGGCTACCCGACGCCGAAGCGGACCGTGGGCAACCACCGCAACTACGAGCTGGTCGAGCTGCAGGCGCTGCGCGAGGCGCTGGCGGAGACCGGCAACATCTCCTCCGCGATCGAGCTGGCGCGCCAGCGTCAGGCGGCGCCGGCCTCCGACGGCAGCCTGCTCGCCGCCTTCGAGAGCTTCGACGAGGCCGCTGCCGACCGCGCGATCGAGGAAAGCCTCGCCCTGCGCTCGCTCGAGCGCACGGTGGAGGAGCTGCTGCTGCCGGCGATCGACAAGCTCGCCGCCGACCCCGAGCGCGAGGCCGAGCTCGAGTTCGCCGCCCGCTGGGCGACGGGCTGGCTGCACGGTGCCCGCCGCCTCGCCTCCGCCGCCGCGCGCCCGGCCGGCATCCTGCTGCTCGACTCGAGCCACGGGCAGGACGCCGAGGAGGTCTACACGCAGGCGCTCGACCTCGCCCTGCGCCGCGCCGGCTTCCGCGTCCTGGTTCTCTCCAACGAGCTTGGCGACGAGCGCCTCGGCCGCGCCCTCGGGGCGCTCGACCCGACCGCGATCGTCCTCTGCGGCCCCGGCGCCGACACCCAGAGCGCCGTCCGCCTGGTCCGCAAGATCCGCGAGCTCGGCTTTGTCGCCCCGCTCTACGGCTTCCGCGCCGACGGCCTGATCGGCGCCGCGGTGCCCTCCGCCGGCAGCAGGCCGAGCGAGGTCACCGGGATGCTGAACTCGGATCTGCGCCGCCGCGCCGCCCAGGCTTTCGCCTAGGGGTTTTCTCGACGGCTAACGACTCGAGGCCCCAGCGGGGCCTCGAGTCGCACAACTTGATTGTCGGAATCGCCAGCTCTAGAGCGAGGCGATCGACTTCAGCGCTGCTTGCTTGACGATCTTGGGGAGCGGGACGAAGTCAAGCGGCGGTCCGTATTTCTGACCGATCGTCACGCAGTACTTGACGAACTGCTGCAGGAAGCCCTTCTGCGGGGCGTTGTGCGGGACGATGGCGTAGGTGAACGTCGAGATCGGGTAGGCCTTCGCAGCCCGCTTCGGCGGGTCCGAAATCGTCAGTTCGTTGTTCGCCGGGACGCTCTTGACCACGGAGGCGGCTTCTTCGATGTTCTTCAGGTTCGGGTAGACGAAGTTCCCGGCCTTGTTCTGCACCGCAGCCGCGCCGATGCCCGCGGCGATGATGTAGGAGGCCTCGATGTAGCCGATCGAGCCCGGAGTCTTGGTGACGACGGAGGTCACGCCCGCGTTGCCTTTGCCGCCGACGCCGGTTGGGAACCGCACGGTCGTGGCATAGCCGACTTCGTTCCGCCAGGCGGAGCTGATCTTCGACAGGTAGCGGACGAAGGCGTAGGTGGTTCCGGACCCATCGGTGCGGAACACCGGCGTAATCGTCAGCCCCGGCAGTTTCAACCCCGGGTTAAGCGCCTTGATCTTGGGGTCGTTCCACTTCGTGATCCTGCCGAAGTAGATCGCGGCCAGGAGCTTGCCGGACAGTTTCAGGGAGCCCTTTTTGATGCCGGGCAGGTTGTAGCCGATCCCGACCGCCGAGAGCCCCCAGGGGATCTGCACGCAGCCGTTGCAGGCAGCAGCCTGTTCGGGAGTCAGGGGAGCGTCCGAGGCACCGAAGTCGACGGTCCGGGCGGTGATCTGGGCGATGCCCGCTCCCGAGCCGACCGAGCCGTATTTGACCGGGATCCCTTCTTTGATTTCGAATCCGTTGATCCAGTTCGCCATCAGTGGCGCGACCAGGGTCGAGCCGGCACCGGTGAGACCGGCGGCCGACGCGGTCGCGGTCGAAACGGCTGCCGTACCTCCAACCGTGGCCGCGATCGCGAGAAAGAGCGTAAGCAACCTTTTGCGAATCAAGGCAATCCTTTCAATGTGTTGTCGTACTTAAACCGGCGGTAGATTCGCGGGCGAACGGCTAGAGATTTGTGTCAATCTCGTGAAAGAGGTGTGGAAAAACATGTAACAAAATTGTGACTTGTTTCAATTCTGTGAAAATTGTGTGCTCACCGGCTGCAAGCATGAGGTTCTCCTCTACGCTGCCGCCCCATGAGCTCCACCGCCACTCCGGTTGCGGTTCGCCGGCATCGCGCTGCCCGCTCCGGCGCTTGGCGGAGGAAGGCCGATCGGATCGGCGACGGGTTCCTCTACGGCATCTGTCTCGCGGCGGCGCTGCTCGGGGCCGTCACGATCCTCGCGATCGCCTACCAAGTCGTCCATGGGGCGGCGCCGGCCTTCTCGAAGTTCGGCTTCGGATTCGTGCTCAGCAACGACTGGCAGCCCAACTTCGGCGAATTCGGCGCCGGGCCGCTGCTGTTCGGGACTCTCGTCAGCTCGTTCTTCGCGCTGCTGCTGGGGGCGCCGCTGGCGATCTCGATCGGCCTCTACCTGAGCTTGCTGGCGCCGAAGGGCGTTCGCGGCATCGTCTCTCCGCTGGTCGAGATGCTGGCTGCCATCCCCAGCGTCATCCTCGGCTTCTGGGGAGTCCTGATCCTGGCGCCGTTCGCGCATGAACACATCGAGCCGTTCCTCCACGACACGCTGGGCTTCATCCCGATCTTCGGACCGCCGGAAACCACCGGCTCGAGCGTCTTCACGGCAAGCCTGATCCTCACGATCATGGTGATCCCGATCATCGCCTCGATTTCGCGCGACCTCTTCCTCGCGGTCCCGCGCGACGTTCAGGACGGCGCCAGCGCTCTGGGCGCGACTCGCTGGGAGGTCGTCCGCGGAGTCGTCCTGCCGTCGACGGCCTCGGGCATCGTCGCCGCCTCCCTGCTCGGCCTCGGCAGGGCCCTGGGGGAGGCGATCGCGGTGGCCCAGGTGATCGGCGCCGGCTCGGAAATCCAGACCTCGCTGTTCAAAACCGGAGACACGCTGGCGGCGCGGATCGCCAACCAGTTCCCCGGGGCCCTGACCGAACTGCACAAAGCATCGCTCTTCTACCTAGGGGCGATCCTGCTGGTGATCGGTATCGCCTCCAACCTGATCGCCCACTGGATCGGTCGGCGGTTCAGTTTTGACGCGGGAGGCGCGCGATGAAGCAGGGGGCCGAGTTCGACCCGGCAACTCCGCTGACGCCGACCGGGAACCTCCGGCGCCGGCAGCTCTTCAGCAAGCTCGCCGAGTACGGGGCGACGGCGGCCGCGGTGATCGCCGTCGGTGTCCTGGCGATCGTCACCTACACCGTCTTCACCCGCGGCGCGGCCGCCCTCGACCTCGACTTTCTCATCAAGGGCGCTCCCGACGGGATCGGGCCGGAGCTGGTCGGCACCGCGATCATCGTCGCCATTGCGACCGCGATGGCGATGCCGGTCGGGGTCCTGATCGCTCTCTACCTGACCGAGTACGCCGGCAACCGCGCCGCGCATCTGGTGAAGCTGACGATGGACGTGATGAACGGGCTGCCCTCGATCATCATCGGCCTCTTCATCTTCGGCCTGATGGTCAACCACCACAAACAATCGGGCTTTGCCGGCTCGGTGGCCCTGGCGATCATCATGCTGCCCTTGATCGCCCGCGGCACCCAGGAGGTCCTCCAACTGGTTCCAGTCCACCAGCGGGAAGCCGCCGACGCGCTCGGGGTGAGCCGCTGGCGGGCGGTCGTTGGAGTCGTCCTCCCGAACGCGATCGGCGGGATCGCCACCGCCACCGTCCTCTCGGTCGCCCGCGCCGCCGGCGAGACCGCGCCGCTGATCTTCGCCAGCTCGGTCTTCGACCCTGGGAGCTACTACATGAACCCGTTCGAAGCGCTGCCCAACGTCTCCGTCCGGATCTACTCCCTCTCCGAAGAAGCGAACCCGGAAGGCTTCACCGAAGCCTGGGGCCTTTCGATGATCCTGATCTCGTTCATTCTCTTCGCCAGCCTCGGGGCCCGCGCCCTGCTAGCCCGCAGCAAAAGAAAGATGGCCTCATGACCGATCTCGACTCCCTGCCGCCCCTCGATACGTCCGCGCCGCCGCAGCGGGTGCGTCTCCGCACCGAGCCGCTGCCGGGCCTTGCCGACGCCCTTACCGAGAGCTCGAACGGGCACTGGCAGGTTGCTCCGGAGATCGTCTTCGACTCCCAGGACGTTTCGGTCTTCTACGGCCCAAAGCAGGCTCTGACCGGCGTCAACCTCGCGATCAGGCGGGGCCAGGTGACGGCGCTGATCGGACCCTCGGGTTGTGGCAAGACGACCTTCCTGCGCAGCCTCAACCGGATGAACGACTCGGTCCCGGCGTTCCGCATCGAGGGCCAGATCCTCTACCACGGTCACGACATCTACGGCAGCGGCGTCGACCAGGTCGAGGTGCGGCGGCGGATCGGCATGGTCTTCCAGAAGCCGAACCCGTTCCCGAAGTCGATCTACGACAACGTCGCCTGGGCACCGCGCAACCTCGGCATGCGCGCTGGCCTCGACGAGCGTGTCGAGAAGGCGCTGCGCGGGGCGGCCCTCTGGGACGAGGTCAAAGACCGGATCAAGGACAGCGCCCTCGGGCTCTCCGGCGGTCAGCAACAGCGGCTCTGCATCGCCCGCGCGATCGCGATCGAACCCGACGTCCTCCTCCTCGACGAGCCGGCCTCGGCGCTCGATCCGATCGCCACCGGCGCGATCGAGGAGCTCGTCCACACTCTCAAAGGCCGCTTCACGATCGTCATCGTCACTCACAACATGCAGCAGGCGGCGCGCGTCGCCGACCGCACCGCCTTCTTCTCGCTCGAGTCGAGCCAGGTCGGCGCGGTCGGGACCCTGATCGAGTTCGACGACACCACGCGCATCTTCGGCGACCCGCGGGACCCGCGGACGCGCGACTACGTCAACGGCCGCTTCGGCTGAGTCTTGGGTCGGTGGGGGGAGGGGGTTGGTACCTCTCCTCCAGAATTGACCTCCCCTTCGCTTCGCTCCGGGGAGAACCTGGAGCGCGGCTTCGCCGCGCAATAACCAGATTGCATATCGCCGAACATTCTTCCGGAGAGGTACCAACCCCCTCCTTCCAACGAGCTCAGACATCCGCCCGAGAACCGGAAGCTTGTGTGAGAGAAAGGCCCCCGGGACCCGGCTTCTTTAGTGAAAGCTTCCGAACCCTGGGCGTCTGGGTCTGCGGGTTCTCGGGCGGGTGGCGTGGGAGGGGGGACCGCCCCCCTGAGGAAGCTTTAGCTACCGGAAGGGGGGTGGTGGGTCCCCTCCCGCGACAGGACCCGCCCGCCGGAGCTCCTAGGTCAGCCGACCCTGGGGCACTCCGAGCGTCCTACCGCTTCAGAATCTCGTCCCCCGAGACCTGCGCGAGCAGGGGTTTGCCGCACTGCCAGCAGAAGGTCGCTCCGGTCGAATGGGGGGCGCCGCAGCCGGTGCAGACGCCGGCGGTTCCGGACTCCTCCATGCGCAGGATCCGTTCTACCTCGCTCAACTCGGCGTCGGCGTCCTGTAGCGGCACCGCTCGCTTGATGATCACCTCGACGTCGACGCTGTTGCGGACCACCATCTCGTAGACGAGGCCGCCGAGGTCCCACTGCAGCTCGGCGACGCGGGCAACGAGCTGCTCTCGCCGCCGCCGCAGGTCGACGATGAACTCCTCGCCATAGGCAGAGTTGAGGGTCTCGTTCCCGTGCGGAGCCGAGCCGTTGTTCGACGGGACGGACGGCGTCGCGGCGCGTGACCTCAGCTTTGGACGCGAAAGTCTCATTCGCCGAAGAAACTGCCGTTGAATTCACCGCTGTCGCTGCAGCCAGCGGTTCCCTTTTCGCATTCGTCGCCGACCTTCGTGGTGGGCGGGGGCAACTTCACGTCGCCAGCCGGCTTCAGCACTTCTTCGGCCGCCTTGGTGGTGCCGCTCGATCCCGTCTCGAGCTTCTTCGTCGCCTTCCCCTTCGACTTGCCGGAGCCTTTCGCCTTGGCGCCGCCAGCGCTCCCACCCGTCGAGGCGACTGCCGCTTCGGTGCCGCCGCCTCCGCCTTCGACTCTGATCACCTGCGGGGAGGTGTTGGCGGCGTTGGAAGAACCGCTGTCGCCGGTGCGCCCGATCAGGACGCCGACCCCGATCGCCAGCACCAACGTCGCGACGCCGGCAACGAGCGAGGCGTTGGCCGACAGCAGCGGGCGGTGGTCAGTGGGGGTCGGCGCAGCCGCCGCGGCGGCTGCCTGCTGCTGTGGCTGCTTGGCGGCGTCCATGAAGACCACCGCGTCCATGAAGGGAAGGCGGGGATCCCCGCGCCGCTGGCCGCAGTGCAGGCAGTAACGCTGGTCCGGCGCCAAGTTGGCGCCGCAGCTTGGGCAGTTGTCGCCGCCACCCGCGAGTGGATTGTGCAGCTCCGGGGGAGGTGGCGTCACGCGGGCATTGTTGGCGCGGAGGATCCCCGGGGTGTTGAAGAGTTGTGAAAAAAGTGTGGTCCGCGGGCGGTAGCAGGATCTTCACAAGTGGTACACACGCGCAACCGAGAATCGGGCGCACGTGACTCGCAGGAAATGCTCCGAGTGTGGGGCCGGCCGGGCTCCCGACCAGCGCTATTGCCTCAAATGCGGCGCCCGCCTGGGGTCGCTGCCGGCCGCGATCGCCGTCCAGATCGACCGCGCCCGCAGGTTCGCCACCGGTCGCATCCCAGCCGTCAAGGCTCCGGCCGCGCCGGCGAAGAAAGCGGAGGGCGGAAAAAAGGGCTGGCCGTTCGAACGCTCGGACTTCATGCCGTCGCCACGCGCGGCCGCGGCCGCGGTGATCGGGATGCTGGCGCTCGGGGTCGCCCTCGGCTCGGCGACCAGCGAATTCGCCCAGAGCGCCGGGCTCGGCACGATCCTGCTGGAAGTCCCGCCCCCCGCCCCGGAAGAAGCGCCGGAACCAGCGGCCGCCGAACCCGAACCCGAAGAATTCGCCGAAGAAGCGACTCCGTCCGCGGCGCCGCCGCCGATCGTCGAAGAAGCGCCGCTGCCCGAAGAACCACTCCCCGAAGAACCGGCGCCCGAACTCGAAATCCCCGAAGAAGAATTCACCACCGGCCTGCCGGAAGTGAAACACGTCTTCGTCGTGATGCTGGGGGAAAACGGCTATGAAGAAACCTTCGGCGCGACCTCGCAATCGAGCTTCCTGAAAGAAGAACTGCCGGCGCAGGGAGAGTTGTTGCCGAACTACTTCGCCGTCACCGGTGGTGAGCTGGCGAACCAGATCGCCCTCCTCAGCGGCCAGGGCCCGACGCCGGAAACCACCGCCGGCTGCCCCACCTTCGCCGACGTCCTGCCCGCCACCGAATCGGCGGCGGGTCAGGTCGAAGGCAACGGCTGCGTCTATCCCGCGACGACGAAGACCCTGCCGGGGCAGCTGACCGAAAAGGACCTCTCCTGGCGCGCCTACGTCGAGGGGATCGAAGCCGGAGCAGCAACCGGTCAGGCGACGAGCTGCCGCCACCCGCTGCTCGGCACCCCCGACCCAAGTCACGTCGCCACCGCCGCGGACCCGTATCTGACCTGGCGTAACCCCTTCGTCTACTTCCATGCGATCGTCGACAGCCCGGAATGCGCCAAAGCCGACGTCGGCCTGCCGCAGTTGACCGCCGACCTGAAGCTGAAAGCGGAAAAGTTCCCGGCCCTCGCCTACATCGTCGCCGACGCCTGCCACAAGGGCGGCGAAGTGCCCTGCGACCCGAGCCAGCCGGCCGGGCCGGCCGCGACCGAAGAATTCCTCAAAACCGTGGTCGGGCAGATCAAGGAATCGCTCGCCTACAAGGACGGCGGCATGATCGTGATCACCTCGGCCCAGGCGCGGCAGGGCGGCGAAAAACCGGACCCGCGGTCCTGCTGCATCGCCCCCGCCTACCCGAACCTGCCGCCCGCGCCCGAAGAAGCGGTGACCGGGCCGGTGCGCGAAACGGGCGGCGGCGGCCAGGTCGGCCTGCTGCTGATCTCGCCCTTCGTCGAACCCGGGACGACGAGCGAAACGTACTTCAACCACTTCTCGCTGCTGGCGACGATCGAGGAACTGTTCGGGCTGGAAAAGCTCGGCTACGCCGCCGAACCGGCGATCACCGGCTTCGACGAATCGATCTTCAACGCCTCCAGCTAACGCGAGACCGCAAAATTGTCTCCTCAAGAGACAATTTTGCGGTCTCGCGGTCAGTCGAGCAGGATCAGCAGCGCGGTCAGCAGGCCGAGGACGATGCCGGCAAGAGTCAGGGCTCGCAACGCCCAGCGCGAGCCCTCGTGGAAGCGCCCTTCGCTGAGCGCCTTTTCCATCGCCTGGCGGCTGCTGGTCCCGTAGGCGAGGGCGACGACGCCCCAGAGGGCGAAGCCGACGCCGGCGACCACGTAGGGCCAGCGCGAGCCGGAGCCGGCGAGCTCGGGAACCACCCGCCCGACCCCGAGCGCCACCGCCAGCGCCGTCAGCCCGGTCCGCCACCACGCTAGCTGCGTGCGCTCGCCGGCCATATAGGTGCGCCGGGTCGCGTCGACGAGGTTCGCCGGGTTGGGATCGGGCTTAGTGGACTGGTCCGGCATCTGCCGCTGGTTGTATCACCCCGGCCTCGCTGATCCCCCAGCGCTCGTGCAGGCGGCGCAGCGGGGCCGGCGCCCACCAGTTCCACTTCCCCAGCAGCTCCATCAGCGAGGGGACGAGGAGGGCGCGGACGATGCTGGCGTCGATCAGGACCGCCAGCGCCGTGCCGACCCCGTTCTCCTTGATGAAGATGATCTTCGAGGTGGCGAAGGCGCCCATCGCGACGGCGAAGAGGAGGGCGGCGGCGGTGACGATCCGGCCGGTCCGCTCGAGCCCGATCGCCACCGCCTCGGAGTCGGAGGCGCCGTTGTCGCGGGCCTCCTTGATCCGCGAGAGCAGGAAGACGGCGTAGTCGGTCGAGAGTCCGAAGGCGACCGCGAAGAGGAGGATCGGCATCGTCTGCTCGAGCGCCCCCGGGCTGGTGTAGTCGAGGGTCCCTTCGAGGCGGCCGTCCTGGAAGATCAGCACCAGCAGGCCGAAGACGGCACTGAGGTTGAGGAAGTTCATGATCAGCGACTTCACCGGCAGCACCACCGAGCCGGTCATCAGGAAGAGGATCACCAGGGTCGCGACGACGATGATCGCCAGGGCGATCGGCAGGTGGCGGGTGAGGCTGCCCTGGAAATCGACGAAATCGGCGGTGGCGCCGCTGACGAGGACGGTGCTTCCCGCCGGCGTCGGCAGCCCGCGAATCGCCCGCACCGTGCTCTGGCTGGCCTCGGAGGCGAAGGGGTTGGCGGAGACGACCTGCAGCGCCGTCACCTCCGGCGTCAGGCGCTGGGGCGGCAGCACCTGGGCGACCCCGTCGACGCCCCGGACCTCCGCCGCGAGCCGCCGCGCCGCTCCCGGCCCGCCGCCTTCGAGGTCGATCCAGATCGGCGTGTCGTGGTAGGGCGGGAACTCTTCGCTGACGACGTCGTAGGCCTGCCGGGCGCTGGCCGACTCCGGCAGCACGGTCGGGTCGACGGTGTTGAACTTGATCCCCAGGAAGGGCAGGCCGAGGACGATCAGGAAGAGGGCGCTGCAGGTCGCCACCGGCAGTGGCCGCCGCATCACGAAGCGCGAGAGCCGGTACCAGAAGCCCGTCTGCGCCGGCCGCGCGTCGGTCTCCGCCCGCCGCTGCAGGAACCTCGGGGCGCCGGCGTTGACGCGCTTCCCCAGCAGCGTCAGCACCGCCGGTAGCACGGTCAGCGAGATCAGCGCCGCAAACAGGGCCACCAGCGAGCCTCCCAGGCCCATCGAGTAGAGGAAGCGCTGGGGGAAGACCAGCAACGAGGCGAGCGCCGCCGCCACCGTCAGCGAGGAGAAGAAGACGGTCCGCCCCGAGGTCGCCAGCACGCGCCGCATCGCCGCCAGCCCCGGCCCGTCCTTCGCGATCTCCTCGCGGTAGCGGGAGACGATGAAGAGGCTGTAGTCGATCGCCAGCCCCAGCCCCAGCGCCGTCGTCAGGTTCAGCGCGAAAATCGAGATCGAGGCGAATTCGCTGGCCAGCCGCAGGATCAGGAAGGTGCCGACGATCGCCAGGCCGCCGATCATCAGCGGCAGCAGCGAGGCGACGAGGCTGCGGAAGAAGAGCAGCGAGAGCAGGAAGAGGAGGGGGAAGGCCAGCATCTCCGCCGTTCGCAGGTCCTTCTCGACCTGCTTGTTGACCTGCTCCTGGGCGACTGCCGGGCCGCCGACGAGGACGCCGGGCCGGGCGGAGAGCTGCTCGGCGATGTCGGCGCCGGCTTCCTGGGCCTGCTTGTCGTCGGTCGTCTTCAGCGCCACGGCGAAGTAGGTGGAGCGTCCGTCGCGGGAGACGAAGGCGCGCGAGCCGGTGTCGTAGTAGCCGCTGACCGAGGCGACATCGCCGCGGGCGCGGACCTCGTCCTCGAGCGCTTCGACCCGCGCCCGCGTCGCCTGCTTCGCGACCGGGGCACCTTCGACCACGGCGATCACCGCCGGCACCCGCAGCCCCGCCCCCTCGAGCCGGTCCATCGCCCGCACCGTCTCGGTCGCGGGGTCATCGGCGCCGTAGGGATCGAGCCGGTTGGCGACCGAGCCGCCGAGCGCGCCGGCGAGGATCAGGAAGGCGATCGCGCAGATGCCGATCCGTTTCGCCCGCCCTTCCGCCAGCCTTGCCAGTGCGTCGAACATCAGCCCCTCCCTTTCTTCGCGGCGGCGAGGATCTCGGCCTCGGTCCGCTCGCACCAGTCGGCAAACCATTGCGTGAACTCGATCCCGCTGCGCAGCACGATCATCGGGAACGGGTCCTCCACCGTCCCCTCTATCGCGCTCTCGATCGCCCGCAGCCGGGCGTTGGTGGCGAGCCGGTCCGCGCGCATCGCCCGCACGATCTCCACCGCCTCGCCAGGGGGCAGCGCCCCGGCGAAGAACAGCTTCAGCAGCCCTTCTTCCCGCATCTCGGAGGTCTGCGGCGGCTGCCGCAGCCAGGCCGTCAGCTCAGCCTCGCCGTCGGCGGTGATCTCGTAGACGGTCCGCCGGCGGCCGCCGGTGGGGGAGTCGGAGCCGGCGATCAGCCCGGCCTCGGAGAGCCGCTTCAGCTCCGGGTAGATCTGCCCGTAGCTGGCGGCCCAGAAGAAACGCGTGGTCCCGTCGACCGCCGCCTTGATCTCGTAGCCGGAGCGCGGCTCCCAGCGAACCATGCCGAGGATCACGTAGGCGGTCGCGCTCAGCTCCATGTCGCGGACTATATATCAGGTCGATATATCCGCAAGCTAGATAGCGAAGATGGCTTATGGTCACCGAGCCAGTCAACGGAGGATGCGCGGGAAGGAGCCACTCAATGTCGCTTGACCAGAGCAAGATCGGCCGGGTCGTCGCGGAGCAGATGGAGGCGATCGAAAACGACTACGGCGACGATTGCGAAATCGGCGACGTCTGCACGATCGTCGAGGTGGTCGGGCCGCATGGCTCGCACGTCCGCGTGCGCAGCAGCGACATGCGCCCGCACAGCGGCCTCGGCCTGATCAGGATGGCCGAACAGGCGATGCTCGGCAATCTCGGAGGCGGCTCTCAGTAGCAGGGAGCCTGCGCTCAGCAGGAGCTTCCGGCGGCGGCTCTCCGTCTATCCTCAGCGGTCCATGACCGGGAGCCAATCCGACATCGTCGTGATGAAGTTCGGCGGCACCTCCGTCGCCGGCGCCGACCAGATCAAGCGCGCCGCGGGGCGGATCGTCGCCGCCCGCGAAGCGGGCAACCGCGTCGTCGCGGTGCTCTCGGCGCGCGGCAAGACGACCGACGAGCTGGTCAGCCAGGCGCACGAGATCTCCGCCCGCCCGGTCGCCCGCGAGATGGACATGCTGCTCTCCACCGGCGAGCGCATCTCCTGCGCGCTCTGCGCGATGGCGATCCACGACATGGGCCACGAGGCGATCTCGCTGACCGGCTCCCAGGCGGGGATCGTCACCGACTCCTCCCACACCAAGGCGCGGATCATCGACGTCCGCGCCGACCGCATCAGCGAGGCGCTGCAGGAGGACCGGATCGTCCTCGTCGCCGGCTTCCAGGGCGTCTCCACCGACAGCCGCGACGTCACCACCCTCGGCCGCGGCGGCTCCGACACCACCGCGGTGGCGCTGGCGGCGGCGCTGCGGGCGCAGGTCTGCGAGATCTACACCGACGTCTCCGGCGTCTACAGCGCCGACCCGCGGATCGTCCCCGACGCCCGCATGCTCCCGGCCGTCTCCTTCGAGGAGATGCTGGAGATGGCGGCCTCCGGCGCCCGTGTGCTGCAGCTCCGCTCGGTCGAGTACGCCCGCAACCACGGGGTCCGGATCCACTGCCGCAGCAGTTTCGAGGACGGTCCCGGTACCCTCGTCGTTTCAGAGGAAGAGACGATGGAGCAGCCTTTCGTAACCGCAGTGACGCATTCCGACGCCGAGGCGCGCGTGACCCTCAACGGGCTCCGCGACGAGCCCGGCGTCGCCGGCCGCGTCTTCGGCGCCCTCGCCGACGCCAATGTCAACGTCGACGTGATCATCCAGAACGAGCCGGTCGGCGGCGATCAGCTAGCCGACCTCTCCTTCACCGTCGAGCGCGCCGACCTGCCGACCGCGATCGAGACGATCGAGGCGCTGGGCGACGTCTCCCTCAAAGTCCTCACCGACGAGCGGATCGGCAAGGTCTCGATCGTCGGCGCCGGCATGCGCTCGCACCCCGGCGTCGCCGCCAAAGTCTTCGGCGTGCTCGGCGAAGAAGGGATCAACATCGAGATGATCTCCACCTCGCCGATCAAGATCTCGTGCGTCATTTCCGCCGACCGCGTCGCCGACGCCGTCAAGGCCCTGCACGCGGCCTTCGAGCTCGGCGCCGGCGCGGTTCACGCCGAGGATCCGACCGGCCCCGGGCACCGGCCCACGGTCGCCGGCTGAGGCCGGCCGGGAGCGCGCGATGGCGGCCAACGGATACCGGGTCGGGGTGCTGGGCGCGACGGGGCTCGTCGGGACGACGATCCTCGAGCTGCTGGCCGCCCGCGACTTCCCGGTGGCCGAGCTGCGACCGCTGGCCTCGGCCCGCTCGGCCGGGAAGACGATCGAGTGGCGCGGAGAGGCGGTGACCGTGCAGGCGGTCGGTGAGGACTCGATCGAGGACCTCGACATCGTCCTCTCCTCGGCCGGCGGCTCGGTCAGCGCCGAGTGGACGCCGAAGCTGGTCGCCGCTGGCGCCGTCGTCGTCGACAACACCAGCTACTGGCGGATGCACGACGACGTCCCCCTGGTCGTCTCCGAGGTCAACCCCGAGGCGCTCGAGGGACACGGCGGGATCATCGCCAACCCCAACTGCTCGACGATGCAGATGGTCGTCGCCCTGAAGCCGCTCTACGACGCGGCCGGGATCGAGCGCCTGGTCGTCTCCACCTACCAGGCCGTGTCCGGCACCGGCAAGGCGGCGATCGACGAGCTGCGGGCGCAGGCGCGGGCCGTCGTCGGCGGCTACGAGGTGCCGGAGCCGCAGATCTACCCGCACCAGATCGCCTTCAACGTGCTCGCCCAGGCCGGCAGCTTCAAGGACGGCGACGACCACACCGACGAGGAGCGCAAGCTGATCAACGAGACCCGCAAGATCCTCGGCGACCCGGAGATCAAGGTCAGCGCCACCTGCATCCGGGTGCCGGTGGTGACCGGCCACTCGGAGGCGGTCAACGTCGAAACCCGCGAGCCGCTCGATCCCGAGCGGGCCCGCGAGCTGCTGGCGGCGGCGCCGGGGGTGACGGTCGTCGACGACCCGGCCGGGGGCCGCTACCCGATGGCGGTCGACGCCGCCGGCAAGGACGACGTCTTCGTCGGCCGGATCCGCCGCGACGCCGGCAACGACCGCGCCCTCGACCTCTGGATCGTCGCCGACAACCTGCGCAAGGGCGCCGCCACCAACGCGGTCCAGCTCGCCGAGCTCCTGGTCGAGCGCAACCTCGTCGGAGCCAGGGTCTAGCGGGTGGACATCGGCTTCGCCGAGGGCCTGCTGCTGTTCGGGGGGCTGCTGGCAGTTGTCGCGGCGCTCTCGGGGGTGATCAAGGGCACCGTGCTATCGGCCTCGGTGCTCTCGGTCGCGGTCGGGTTCGCGCTCGCCGCCGCCGGTGTGGTCCACATCGACGCGACCGACAGGGCGATCGTCGAGCTGGTCGAGCTGGCGCTGATCCTCACCCTCTTCTCCGACGGGATGTTCGTCGAGCGGGAGCTGCTGCGCAGCCACTGGGGCCCGACGGCGCGGGCGCTGATCATCGCGATGCCGATCACGATGGGGCTGCTGGCGCTGGCCGGCAAGGGGCTCTTCCCCGACCTGACCTGGGCCGAGGCTTTCCTGCTGGCGGCGGTGCTCTCGCCGACCGACCCGGTCGTCACCTCGGCGGTCGTCACCTCGCGGCTCGTGCCGAGCAAGGTCCGCCACACGCTCAACCTCGAGTCCGGACTGAACGACGGCCTGGCGCTGCCCTTCGTCCTCTTCTTCCTCGTCCTCGCCTCCCCCGGCGGCGACGCCGCGAGCGAAGGGCTGAAGCTGGTCGGTGAGGCGGCGGCGGGCGCCGCCATCGGCGTCGCCCTCGGGGTCGCGGCCGGCCGGCTGCACAAGCACCTGCCGGGCGGCGGCATCACCCAGCGCTACGAGGGCATCTACGCCGTCGGCTTCGCCCTCGTCGCCTTCGGCCTCGCCGAAGCGACGATCGGCAACGGCCTGATCGCCGCCTTCGTCTGCGGGATCGCGATGGGGGCGAGCGAGCGCGACGTGCCCGAGGGCTTCGTCGAGTTCGCCGAGAACGCCAGCGCGATCCTCCAGGTCCTCACCTTCTTCGTCTTCGGCGGCCTGATCTGGGCGACCGGCTTCCACCACGACGTACCGCCCCTGGTCGTCTTCGTCGTCTTCGCCCTGCTCGTCGCGCGCCCCGCCGCCGTGATGATCTCCTTCCTGCGCACCGGCATCCCCCGCTCGGAGAAGCTGTTCATGGCCTGGTTCGGGCCCAAGGGCGTGGCCTCGATGCTCTTTGCCCTCTTCGTCCTCAAGTCCGACGTCGGCAACAACGCCCTGATCTTCGACGTCGCCGCGATCGCGATCATCGCCTCGATCACCGCCCACGGCCTCACCGACACGGTCGGCGCCAAATGGCTCGCCCGCCGCGTCGGCCTGACCGGCGCGGGCCAAGCGGTTGAGGAACGGGTCCGGTCTCACCCATAGCCTCCTGAGTACTAGGGCGTCTTCCCGCTTAACGGGAGGCGACATTCGCACGACCTCGTCGTGCCAACCAAGGGAGATGGGAGAAGACATGTTCATGCTCGATAGGGGGCGGACCCGTGCGGTCCGCCGGCGCGGGGCGTTGCTCGCCTCCGCGGTTGTTCTAATCGTCGCGGTCATGGCGGTGAGCGCTGGCAGTGCCGCGGCGCTCGGCGAACAGTGTTCCGGCAGCAACGTCAGGGGCCTCGGTGCCTTCCTCCAGTACCGGGCTCAGGTCAGGTGGGGGTCGAGCAACGAACTCGGCTTCAACGGCTCGTCGAGCCCGTATGCATGCAACGGCTCGCAGGGCGCCGGTGGGAAACCTGAAGTCTCATACACGCCCACCGACAGCGCCACGGCGCTTCGTGCCTGGGGGGCGCAAGACGGCGCCCGGCACGAAGAAGCGTTCGGGTTCCCGGTTCGCTTCCTCGGAACCGACATCGCGCCCGCCGGGCCCGTCGGCGAAGAAGGGTCGATGCTGAACAAGATGCACAGCGCCCTCGGCTCGGACGTGGTCGTCGTCCCGGTCACCCAGACCGCGATCGCGATCGTCTCCAACCCACCGGCGTTGCCGGGCCATGCCGCCTGCGCGGTGCCGCGGATCAACGCGACGCAGCTGCAGAAAGTGTTCAGCGGTGAAATCAAGAACTGGCGCCAGCTCAGCGCCGCCTCCGACTCGAACCTGGGGGGCGACTGCGACCAGGCGATCACCCGCGTGGCCCGCGAAGAAAGCGCCGGCACCACCTACCAGTTCAAGCACTACCTCGACCAGGTCAACCCGGCGCCGTTGCCGTGCACCGGCAAAACCCAGAGGACCTGGTCACAGCTGCAGGCGCCGTTCGACGGCGAAGCCCCGGCCAACACCGAATGGCCACGCAGCGCCGGCTGCCAGGAAGGCGAAGGACCCGTCACCACGGTCGCCAAAGGCGGCGAAGGCGAAGCTGGTCCGCTGCAGTTCGTCGCCAACAACCACGGGACGATCACCTACGCCAGCCTGCCGGAAGCGGAGGACAAGGCGCCGAAACAGATCATCGAATTGCACAACGGCGCCAAATTCGTCTCGCCGGAGACCGAATCCGGCGCCGCCAACTGCGGCGCCGCCAAATACCCGCTGCCGGAAGGGTTCGAAAAAGGCATCAACGTCGACTGGTCGCAGGTCTACGGGTCGAACCCGAAAATCGGTGAAGCGGCCGCAGCCGCTTACCCGATCTGCACCCTGACTTGGGACGTCGTCCCGGCCAACGCGGCAGGGCTGTTCGGCGGCAAAGTCGCGACGACCCTGCGGGACTACCTGAGGTTCCTCGTATTCCCCGAAGGCGGTGGCGCCGGCGTCAGATCGATCGGCTACCAGGACCTGCCGGGCTACGTCGCCGAAGCCGGCGCGATCGCGATCAACCAGATCGGCGGCGAAGAAAAACCCGAAGAAGAAGAAGAAAAAGAAGAAGAACCGCCGCTCTCCAGCACCGGGACCGTCCTCTGCAACGTTCAGCCGGAATACACCGCGGGGACGCTGGCCTGCCCCGGGGGGCAGCAGTTCACCAGCCAGGAAATCTGGGGCTCCGTCATCGAACCCTCGACGTTCCAGTCGACGAGCGGGCCGAAATTGACGGTGACCTGCAACGACGGATGGGTCGCCGGGACGTTCAAAGCCGACGGCACGACCGTCGGGGGAGGCCTGGCAGGCATGGCCTTCAAAGGCTGCGAAACCAGCCTCCCCGAAAGTCCGGAAGCGTATCTCTACCTGGAGGGCACTCCCTATGACGCGGCGAGGTTCGTCTATATCGGAGGTCTTGCCCCCCAGGGGGCCCTCGCCCTGGCTCGGCAGGGAGGCGGCGACGTCTTCTTGGTCCTGCAGGGCCTCGGCGAAGAAGCATGCTCCTACCGAGCGACCTTCCTCAGCAGCCAGATGGTCAACGGCACCCCCAGCCGCTTGGTCATCCAGGGCACTTGGGAGCTGAACGGAGGGGCCGAAGAAGTCTGCCCCCTTGCCCTGCAGGAGTCCGCGCAGACGACCCTGCAATGGGCCGAAGGGCCGCTCTACATCGCCGGCCAATAGGCAACGAAAGGGGCCGCGCCTCGGCGCGGCCCCTTTGAAATCCCTGTGCCTCGGGCGCTAGGCGGCGACGCCGGCGCTGAGGCGCTCTTCGACCCAGTTGGTCGAAGCGATGTGCTTGCCCATCCCCAGCTCCTTCGGCGAGGCGCCGAGGGCGAGGCCGACCAGCTGCGGCAGGTGGAGCACGGCGAGGCCGAGGTCGCGGTTGACGACCTTGGCCGCCTCCGGCTGCTGCATGTCGAGGTTGAGGTGGCAGAGCGGGCACGGCGTCACCAGGCAGTCAGCCCCGGCGTCGATCGCGTCGCCGACGTGGGTGCCGGCCTGGCGCAGCGAGGTCTCGCGGTTCATCGTGATCACCGGGAAGCCGCAGCACTTGCGGGCGCCGTCGTAGGAGACGATCTCACCGCCGAGCACCTCGATCACCTTCTCCAGGTAGACGTCGCGATCGGGGTACTGGCCGTAGCCGAGCCTTTCCTTCGGCCGCACGATGTAGCAGCCGTAGAAGGGGCCGACGCGGAGGCCGGTCAGCGGCCGCTTCACCTGCGCGGCGAGGCGGTCGAGCCCGTAGTCCTCGACCAGCAGCCAGAGGAAGTTTTTGTTGTTCCAGCTACCGTCCTCGGAGCGCTCGTAGGAGAGGCCCTGGCCGGAGAGCGCCTCGTTGACGTGGGCGCGGTAGGCGGAGTCGGCGTCGAGCCGCTGCTGGCACTCCGACTGGGCGCCCTGGCAGGTCGAGCAGATGTTCATCATCGAGAGCCCGGTCTGCTGGGCGAGGGCGAAGGTGCGGGCGTTCAGCGTGTCGGCCAGCTCCTGGTTGTGCTCGGCGATGACGCCGGCCCCGCAGCAGTTGGCACGGTCGAGTTCGACCAGCTCGATCCCGAGCCGCTCGGCGACCAGGGCCATCGAGCCGTGCAACTCCGGGGTGAAGCCGCGCGAGACGCAGCCGGGCCAGTAGGCGACCTTGATCTGATCGGCCATCATTTCGCCTCCGCGTTGTCGGGAGAGGTAGAGCGCTCGGCGCCCTTCTCGATGTCCGGCTCGTCGGCCAGCTCACCCTCCTCGCCCTTGATGTACAGGTTGAATTCCTCGTTGTGCTCCTCGGCGTGCTTGTAGATCGCCTTGACGTCGTCCTGGGCGCCGCCGGGGAGTTTGTGGTGGACGCCGGGGATCAGCTTCGGAAGCGAGCGCATCTTGCCGGTTTTGATCCCGCGGATCGCGGTCGGCAGCGAGCCGATCATTTCCTTGATCGCCCGTTTGCTCGGTTTCAGCTTGCCCTTGACGCCCGGCGCGAATGACTCCTGCAGCAGCAGCGACTCGTCCAGGGTCCCCTTCTTCTCGATGATCTTGACGAAGGCGATCTCGTGGTCGTGGCCGCTGTTGGGGTCTTCGATCCCCTCTTCGCCGGCTTTGCGCCGCAGCCGCATGATCTGGTCCATCGGCGCCACGCCCTTGGGGCAGGCGTCGACGCAGCTAAAGCAGTGGGTGCAGTCGTAGATCCCCTGCGGGTCCTCGGCCAGGTCGTGCAGGCGCTCTTTGGTCTCGGCGTCGCGCGGGTCGCCGACGAAGCGGTAGGCCTTGGCCAGCGCCGCCGGGCCGATGAAGCCGGGGTCGGCTTCCATCGAGAGGCAGGAGGAGACGCAGGCGCCGCACTGGATGCAGGCCATCGACTGGGTGATGTCGATCATCGACTCCGGCTCGACGATGTACTCGCGCTCGGGCGGCTCGCCGTGCGGCAGCAGCCAGGGGGTGACGCGGCGGATCTTGGTCCAGTGGGTCGACTCCATGTCGGTCACCAGGTCCTTGACCACCGGCATGTTGCCCATCGGCTCGATCACGATCGCGGGCTTGGCGGCGTCGGCGCCGATGGCGCTCGCCTGCTTCTCGGCCAGCTCCTGGGCCTCGCCGATCTGGGTCTTGCAGCCGAGCCCGGACTGGCCGTTGATCTTCATCCCGCAGGAGCCGCAGATCGCGGCGCGGCAGGAGCAGCGCACGGCCAGCGAGCCGTCCTCGCGGTCCTTCGCCTGCAGCAGCCCGTCGAGGACCGAGAGCGAGGGCTCGAGGTCGACGTTGAACTCCTCCCAGTAGGGGCCCTTGCCGCTCTCGGGCTGGAACCGGCGGACTTTGATCGTGTACTCGGCCATCGCTAGTACGTCCTCTCTTGCGGTTCCCACTGGGTGATGGTGACCTCGGAGTAGGAGATCTGCGGGCCGTCGTCGGTCCGCTCGAGGTCGATGTGCTTGAGCCACTCCTCGTCGTTTCGCTCCGGGTAGTCGGTCCGGTACTGGGCGCCGCGGCTCTCCTTGCGCTCGAGGGCCGCGACGCAGGTGCACTCGGCGTTGTCGAGCATGTACCCGAGCTCGATCGCGCCAAGCAGGTCCTGGTTGAAGACGCTGCCGTGGTCGTCGATGTAGGCGGTCTTCGCCTCCTCCTTGAGCCGGCGGACGACCTCCAGCGCTTCCTGGATCCCGGCCTCGTCGCGGAAGACGGCGACCTTGGAGTCCATCGTCTCGCCCAGCTCCAGCTTGATCTCGGAGATGCGGCGGCCGGAGCCCTTCTCGCGGGAGACGATGTCGGCGATCAGCGCCTCCTCGTCCTCCAACACCTGCTTCGAGGGCCGCGCGAAGTCCATCCGCTTGGCGCGGGCGGCGGCGTCGCGGCCGCTGCGCTTGCCGAAGATCAGCGTGTCCAGCAGCGAGTTGGCGCCGAGCCGGTTGCCGCCGTGGACCGAGACGCAGGCGGTCTCGCCGGCCGAGTAGAGGCCGGGGATGTCGGTGCGGCCGTCGACGTCGGTCTTGACGCCGCCCATCGTGTAGTGGTTGCCCGGCTTGATGTGGATCGGTTCGCGGGTGATGTCGACGCCGGCGAAGTCGCGGCCGACGAGGACGATCTCGCGCAGCGCCTCGTGGACGCGCTTCTTCGGGACCACGGTGATGTCGAGGGCGACGGTGCCGTCGGGGAAGCCGCGGCCCTCGTTGATCTCGGTCTGCTCGGCGCGGGAGACGACGTCGCGCGAGGCGAGCTCCATCTTGTTCGGTGCGTACTTCTCCATAAAGCGTTCGCCCTTGGCGTTGAGCAGGTGGGCGCCCTCGCCGCGGGCACCCTCGGTGATCAGGAAACCCTTGCCCGCCAGCGTCGTCGGGTGGTACTGGATCATCTCCATGTCCATCAGCTTGGCGCCGACCCGGTAGGCCATCGCGATGCCGTCGCCGGTGCAGATCAGGGCGTTGGTGGTCGGCCGCCAGACCTGGCCGTTGCCACCGGTGCAGAGGATCACCGACTTGGCGGTGAACAGCTCCATCGAGCCGTCGGCGACGTTGCGGGTGACGACGCCGCAGCACTCGCCGTTCTCGTCGATCGCCAGCGAGCTGCAGAACCACTCCTCGTAGCGGGCGATCTGCTCCGAGTACTTCATCAACTGCTCGTAGAGCACGTGCATGATCGCCTGGCCGGTGATGTCAGCGACGTAGTACGTGCGGGCGGCGGAGGCGCCGCCGAAGGCGCGGGTCCCCAGCTTCCCTTCCTCGTTGCGGTGGAAGGTGACGCCGAGGTGCTCGAGGTGGAGGATTTCCTCCGGCGCCTCGCGGGTCATGATTTCGATCGCGTCCTGGTCCCCGAGGTAGTCGGAGCCCTTGATCGTGTCGAAGGCGTGCGACTCCCAGGAGTCACCTGGGTTCAGCGCCGCGTTGATGCCGCCCTGGGCGGCGTTGGAATGGGAGCGAACCGGGTGGACCTTGCTGATGATCCCTACCGATACCCCTTCCTCAGCGGCCGCTAGCGCCGCCCTTTGGCCGGCGAGGCCGGCCCCGATTACGAGAACGTCATGAGTAGGCACGGCGCGAAAGCCTATACACGCGAAACCCTAGTGCGTAGTCGGGATTCGTCACACAGTTAGGGGCTCAGAGCCAGCGCGCGGCCAGCCGCTCGATCGCTGCGTGGGAGAGGTCGATCGCGCGCTCGAGGGTGTCGAAGTTGACGTTGGCGGCGACGTCGTCGGGCCAGTGGTAGTGGCCGGCCTGCTTGAGGTCGTTGCAGCTACAGAGGACCGCGGTCTCGTAGCCGGCGGCGGCGGGCTCGAGGCCGTCGGTGCCGTTGCGGATCCGCAGGTTGGGGTAGAGCCACTGGCCGCGCTCAGCGGCGAGTCCGTCCATGAAATCGAGCGCGCGCGGCGGGTACTCGCGCATCTTCAGGAAGCCCTCGCCGCGGAGGACCAGCAGGTGGTCGGAGCCGAGCGACTCGAGGGTGAGGAAGAAGGTGCTCTCTCGCGGCAGCGAGGGAAAGTGGCGTTCTCCCCAGGCCTTGATTCCCTCGCTGAAGGACTCCTCCGAGCCGGTGGAGAGGAGGATCACGCGGAGGTCCTGCGGTGGATCCTCCCGCAGGCGGCGGGCCAGCGCCAACAAGGCGACGACGGCGGTGCCGTTGTCGTTGGCCCCGGGCACGACCCGGCGGACGCCGACGTCGGTCATCGCCGCGACCGTGCCGAGCCCGAAGAGGAGGCCGAGCTTGCTCAGCAGGCGCTTGCCGGTAAGGGCGCCGAGGGCAGCCAGGACCGGTCCCCCGACGACCGGGGCCATCAGCGGCGGGCTGGTGTCGCTGTGCTCGATCAGGCCGAGCCGGTCGGCGATCACCGGCAGGGCGGGGTGGAAGACGAGGCCGGAGTGGGGGGCGTCATGGTGGGCGACGAGGACGACCGTTCGCTCGGCCGCGGGGTCGCCGAGCTCGCAGACGACGTTGTAGGTGGTCCGCCGCGGCAGCACCCGGCGCAGTCGCCGCTGGCCCGGGGGGAAGTCGTCGGCGATCCCCGCCGCTCCGATGGCCGCCAGGGCGGCGCCGAGGACGCGGCGCCCGCGCAGCGACGCCAGGGCGCCGGCGGCGCCGAGCGCGGCGCCGAGGCCGAGCGGCCACCAGTAGGTGCCGTGGGCGGGCTCGGCCTCGATTCTCGCCTCGGCCCCCAGCTCGGCGAAGCGGGCGACCAGCCATTCGGCGGCGGTCCGCTCGCCTTCCGAGGCGGACGGACGGTCGATCTGCTCCAGCTCCTCGAGCCGCTCCCGCAGCCAATTCGCTTCACCCGCCATAGGGCCAGCACCGTAGCCGCTTACCATGGAGACATGTTTGGCGGTGGCTCGATCACCCTTTTCCACTTCCGCGGGATCAAGGTCACCGTCGACTGGTCCTGGTTCCTCGTCCTCTTCCTGGTCATCCTCTACATGGCCGACTTCTTCGAACGGTTGCTGGGGGAATCGGGGACGATGCCCTTCCTGCTGGCGGTGCTGAGCGCGGTCGGCTTCTTCGGCTCGATCCTCCTGCACGAGTTCGGGCACGCCGCGGCAGCCCGCCGCAACGGCATCGGCATCACCGGGATCCAGCTCTGGATCTTCGGCGGGATGGCGAAGATGGACCGCGAAGCCGACTCCCCGGCGACCGAGCTGAAGGTGGCTCTGGCCGGTCCGGCGGTGACCTTCGCGATCGTCGTCCTCCTCACCCTCGCGGGTACCGTCGCGGTCGGCTGGGGCGAGTTCCGCGAGGCGGCGGTGCAGGAAACGCGCTCCAACGCCTCCGGGGCGATGGCGCTGATCGCCTGGCTGGCGATGATCAACCTCCTCGTCCTCGTCTTCAACCTGCTGCCCGCCTTCCCGATGGACGGCGGCCGCGTCGCCCGCGCGATCGCCTGGTGGCGGACCGGCGACCGCAACGGGGCGACCCGCTTCGCGGCCAACCTCGGCCGCCTCTTCGGCTACTTCTTCATCGCCGCCGGCGCCTACATGGCGCTGACCGATTCGATCTTCGGCACCTTCGGCGGCGTCTGGCTGGTGCTGATCGGGATGGTGATCAACGGCTCCGCCCGCGGCGCCGCGATGCAGACCGCCCTCACCCGCGGCATCCACAACGTCCGCGTCGCCGACGTGATGGACCGCGAGCCGGTGGCGATTCCCGGTGACATCAGCGTCGAGCGCGCCCTCGACGAGTACTTCCTTCGCTACCGCTGGCCTTGGTTCCCGGTCGTCGATGCCGCCCACCGCTTCCTCGGCCTCATCCAGCGCGAACGTGCCGACGAGGTGCCCGAGGTCTCCCGCTCCAGCTCCTCCGTCTCGGATCTGGTCGACCGCGACCAGCGCCTCTTCGTCCGCGACGACACCCCCCTCGACGCGCTCCTCTCGAACCAGAACCTGCGCCACCTTGGGGCGCTGATGGCGGTCGACTCCGATGGCCGCCTCAGCGGCGTGATCACGATCGAGCAAGTCGGCCGGGCGCTGCGCGACGCCACCGCCAGCAGCTAACCCAACGCCCACAGCGAGGTAGGAGGGGGAGAACGGACCGGCCGTAGAGCTTTTCCTCGGTATGCGCGGAAAAGCTCTACGGCGGGGTCAGGCGCTGGCAGCTCTCGCCAGCCGTCAGCATGGTGTGGTCTCGATTCGTCAGTTGCGGCGGCTGGGTTACTCCTACGACTCGGCCGAGAGAGCTGTGGCGGCCGGCCGGCTTCATCGCCTCCATCAGGGCGTTCTCGCCGTGGGACACACCAACCTCACCCGGCAAGGGCGGTGTCTGGCTGCGGTATTGGGTTCAGGACCGCGGGCGCTGCTCAGTCACTACTCGGCGGGCTGGCTGCTGGGTTTGACCACGACGAGCCCGATCCCCGTGCACGTGACGACGCCGGTGCCTCGGAAGGCGCGAGAGGGGGTCCGCATTCATCGTTCCGGGACCCTCACCGATGCCGATCGCGCGCTCGAGCAGGGGATACCGGTCACCTCGATTGCCCGCACCGCGCTTGACCTCGCCGCCGGCGTCCGGTTTCGCAGCCTGCGCCGGATCGTCAGGCGCGCGGAGGAGCTGGAAGCCTTCGACCTCGACGCCTTTCGCTCCGTGCTCGCCCGCAACCGCGGCCACCACGGCGCGATGCCTCTCCGCCGGGCGCTTGCGACCTACGAGCCCCCGCGCTTCACCCGCTCGGAGTTCGAGCGGGAATTCGTCGCCGCGGTCGAAGCGGCGGGGCTGCCGCGACCGAGCACGAACCTCGTCGTCGCCGGGCACGAGCTGGACGTCTACTGGCCCGAGCTTCGCTTCGCAGTCGAACTCGACGTCTACGCAACCCATGGCGGGCACGAGCCTTTCGAGGAGGACCGGCTCCGCGACGAGGACCTGAAGCTCGCCGGCATCGAGCTGACCCGTGTCACGGCCCATCGCTTCGAACGCAAACCTGAGGTTGTGGTCGAGCGGATCCGCCGCCTCCTCGAGCAGCGTCGTCGACAGCTTCGCGGCGGGTTCTAAGCCACCGGCTGGTGCCGCTCGATGATGCGGCCGAAGTCGGTGCCGGCGGGCAGGGTCCCGAAGGCCTGGCCCCACTCGCCGCCGAGGCGGGAGGCGCAGAAGGCGTCGGCCACGGCTTCGTCGCCGTAGCGGACCAAAAGCGAGGCCTGCAGGGCGAGGGCCATGCGCTCGACCAGGCGACGGGCCCGCGCCTCGATCGTCTCCAGGTCGCCCGGGAACTCGTCCTTGAGCGCGCCCGCGTACTCCGCCAGCCGCGGCTCCCCCGCCGCGCCCTCCGCCACCTCGGCGAAGAAGGCCTCGACCGAGGCCGGGCTCTTCACCATCGCCCGCAGGACGTCGAGGCACTGGACGTTCCCCGAGCCCTCCCAGATCGAGTTGAGCGGGCTCTCGCGGAAGAGCCGCGGCATCCCGGACTCCTCGACGTAGCCGTTGCCGCCGAGACACTCCAGCGCCTCGCCCGCGTGCATCGGCGCCCGCTTGCAGATCCAGTACTTGAGGACGGCGTTGGCGACGCGCTTGAAGCTGGCCGCCTCCTCGTCGCCGCCGATCGCCTCGTCGTAGGCGCGGGCGAGCCGCATCGCCGAGACCGTCGCCGCCTCCGACTCGATCGCCAGGTCGGCGAGGACGTTGCGCATCAGCGGCTGCTCGAGCAGCTCGCGGCCGAAGACCGAACGCTGGCTCGCGTGGTTGATCGCCTGGGCGACGCCAACGCGCATCCCGGTGGCGCCGCCGAGGACGCAGTCGAGCCGGGTGTGGTTGACCATCTCGATGATCGTCCGCACCCCGGCGCCCTCCTCGCCGACGAGCCAGGCCGAGGCGGCGTCGAACTCGACCTCGCTGGAGGCGTTGGAGCGGTTGCCGAGCTTGTCCTTCAACCTCTGCAGCCGGAAGCGGTTGCGCTCGCCGTCCGGCGTCCAGCGCGGGAAGAGGAAGCAGGAGATGCCGCCGTCGGCCTGGGCGAGGACGAGGAAGGCGTCGCACTGGGGCGCCGACATGAACCACTTGTGCCCGCTCAGCTCGTACTCGGCGCCCGGGCCGCCGCCGTTGACCGGCCGCGCCACCGTGGTGTTGGCGCGGACGTCGGTGCCGCCCTGCTTCTCGGTCATGCCCATCCCGGCCAGGGCCCCGGCCTTCCCGCCGACCGGGACGTTGCGCGGGTCGTAGGTGGAGGAGAGGAAGTGCGGCTCCCACCGCTCGGCCAGCTCCGGCTGGGTCCGCAGCGCCGGGATCACCGAGTAGGTCATCGAGATCGGGCAGCCGATCCCGGCCTCCGCCTGCGACATGCACATAAAGGCGGCGCCACGGGCGACGTGGGCGCCGGGCCGCGGGTCCTTCCAGGGGGAGCCGTGCAGCTCGAACCCCACGGCGGCCTCCATCAGCTCGTGCCAGGCGGGGTGGAAGTCGGGGACGTCGACGCGGTTGCCGTAGCGGTCGTGGGTGCGCAGCTTCGGCGGGTTCTCGTTCGCCAGCCGCCCCAGCTCCTGGGCCCGCTCGCTGCCGGCGTAGGCGCCGACGGCGACGATCCGCTCGAGGTCCCAGTCGGCGCCCTCGCGGTGCACCGCCTCGACCAGCGGCCGGTCGGCCTCGAAGACGTTGTAGTCGACGAGAGGAGAGGCCTGGTTGAAGACCTCGTGGGTGGCGGCGCTGGGGCGCTCGGCGGTTGCCATCGGGTCCCCGATTGTGCCATGACCCTGGCCGTGCAGCCAGAAAGTACCCGCGCTCGTCGCCGCTCTGCTGGAAGGGCCGCATCGATAGCATCGCCCCCCGGTGGCCAAGATCACGGTCAAGAACCCGGTAGTCGAGCTCGACGGCGACGAGATGACGCGGATCATCTGGTCGTTCATCAAAGAGCAGCTGATCCTCCCCTACCTCGAGGTCGAACTCGAGTACTACGACCTCGGGATCGAGAGCCGCGACGCCAGTGAAGACCGGATCACGGTCGAAGCCGCGGAAGCGATCAAACGGCACGGTGTGGGCGTCAAGTGCGCGACGATCACTCCCGACGAGGCCCGGGTGGAGGAGTTCGGACTGAAGGAGATGTACCGCTCGCCGAACGGCACCATCCGAAACATCCTCGGCGGCGTCATCTTCCGCGAGCCGATCGTGATCTCCAACGTCCCGCGCCTGGTGCCGGGGTGGACGAAGCCGATCGTGATCGGCCGTCACGCCTTCGGCGACCAGTACCGCGCCACCGACCTGGTCGTGCCCGGGGAGGGAAAGCTGACCCTCACCTACACGCCGAAAGACGGTTCCGAGCCGGTCGAGCTCGACGTCTACGACTTTCCCGGCGGCGGCATCGCGATGTCGATGTACAACCTCGACGAGTCGATCAAGGAGTTCGCGCGGGCTTCGCTGCGTTACGGCCTCGACCGCGGCTTCCCCGTCTACATGTCGACCAAGAACACGATCCTCAAGCGCTACGACGGCCGCTTCAAGGACCTCTTCGCCGAGATCTACGAGGCCGAGTTCAAGGACCAGTTCGAGGCCGCCGGCCTCATCTACGAACACCGGCTGATCGACGACATGGTGGCTGCCGCGATGAAGTGGGAGGGCGGTTACGTGTGGGCGTGCAAAAACTACGACGGCGACGTTCAGTCGGACACCGTCGCCCAGGGCTTCGGCTCCCTGGGGCTGATGACCAGCGTCCTGATGAGCGCCGACGGCAAGACCGTCGAGGCGGAGGCCGCCCACGGCACCGTTACCCGCCACTACCGCCAGCACCAGCAGGGCAACCCGACTTCCACTAACCCGATCGCCTCGATCTTCGCCTGGACCCGCGGGCTCGCCGCCCGCGGTCGTATGGACGAGACCCCGGAGGTGACGCGGTTCGCCGAAACCCTCGAGCGGGTCTGCGTCGAGACGGTCGAAAGCGGGAAGATGACCAAAGACCTGGCCCTGCTCGTCGGCGGCGGCCACGAGTACCAGACCACGCAGGAGTTCCTCGCCTCGATTGACGAGAACCTCCAGCGCGCGATGGCCTGAGCGTCACCAACTTCGAACAGAGGAGACATTTCGTGAGCACCACCCCTGTCAAGGTCACCGTCACCGGCGCCGCCGGTCAGATCGGGTACGCGCTCCTGTTCCGCATCGCCAGCGGACAGATGCTCGGGCCCGACACCCCGGTCGAGCTCAGCCTGCTGGAGATCCCGCCGGCGATCAAAGCCGCCGAGGGAACCGCGATGGAGCTCGACGACTGCGCCTTCCCCCTGCTGAGCCGAGTCGACATCACCGACGATCCCAAGCAGGCGTTCGGCGGCTGCAACGTCGGCCTTCTGGTCGGCGCCCGTCCCCGTGGCCCGGGCATGGAACGGTCGGACCTGCTGGAGGCCAACGGCGGCATCTTCAAGCCCCAGGGCGAAGCGATAAACGCCGGTGCGGCCGATGACATCCGGGTGCTGGTGGTCGGCAACCCCGCCAACACCAACTGCCTGATCGCGATGTCGAACGCTCCGGACGTGCCGCGGGAGCGGTTCACGGCGATGATGCGGCTCGACCACAACCGGGCGAAGACCCAGCTAGCCAACAAGCTCGGCAAGCCCGTCTCCGCGGTTACGAACATGACTGCCTGGGGCAACCACTCGGTGACCCAGTACCCCGACCTGGTCAACGCCCGAATCGATGGTAAGCCGGCCTGGGACGCGGTCGACGACGAGGCCTGGATCGCCGACGAGTTCATCCCGCGGGTGGCGAAACGCGGAGCGGAGATCATCGACGCGCGCGGCGCTTCCAGCGCGGCCTCGGCGGCGAACGCGGCGATCGACCACGTCCACGACTGGGTGTTGGGGACGGCCGAGGGCGACTGGGTTTCGATGGGTGTCCCCGCCGACGGCTCCTACGGGATCGGCGAGGGGATCATCTGCGGGATGCCCTGCGCCTGCACCGGTGGTGAGTGGAGCGTCGTCCAGGGGCTCGAGGTCCCGGAGTTCTCCCGCGAGCGGATCGACAAGAGCGTGATGGAGCTGCAGGAGGAGCGCGACGCCGTCAGCCAGCTCGGCCTGATCTAGCCGCCATTCGAAAGAGCTACAAAAAAGAGGCCGGCGGATAGCCGGCCTCTTTTTTTGAAGTAAGGAGTAAGCCGCTCAGCCGCCGGCCGGGTAGTACTGACGCCCGTCCTTTTTCACGCGGCCCTCTTTCTCGAGGTCCCCGAGCACGCGGTAGAGGTAGTTCGGCTTGATCTTCATCGTCTTGGCGACGTCGGAGGCGCTGATCCCAGGTTTGTCCTCGATCAGTTTCACCGCCTGGTCGGCGCGGGTGCCGCCGCGGCGTTTACGCCGGCGCGGGGCTCCGCCGCCGCTGCTGGCTTTGCTGGCGGTGGCACCGGTGGCGGCGCCACGGGGCCGACCGGGACGACGGGTTATTTTGCCGCCGAGCTCGGCCAAGGCCCGCTCGAGACGCTTGCGCTCCTCGTCGAGGTCGGCGAGGCGCTGGTGCAGTAGCTGCCGCGCCTCATCGAGGACGTTGCTGGTGGGGGGCATCTAGTTCCTTTCCATCCGGATGAAACGGGGGGACCGTTTCGGTGGCCGTTTCACAGAGATTTACACACAGTGACGTCTGTATGCAGAGAAATCCACCCTTTGCACTGGCCACGTGGCCAATTAAACGAGCGGCGGCTGGACAAACAGGTGATGTGTGTCTAAGAAAGTTCGGGCACCGAACCTCTTAAGAGGTGCGTTCAGCCTGGCGCTCAGGTGAAATGCGAACCACGTTGCGCGCGAGGCCCAGTTTCTCCATCGCGCCGATGATCATCGCCGAGGGATCGGGCTCCCACCGTTTCAGACCGTGAACGGCGGAGCGCGGGAAGGCATGATGGTTGTGGTGCCAGGACTCGCCCAATGACGGGAGCGCCAGCCAGAAGACATTGGTGGAGCGGTCGTCGGTGTCGAAACGGCGGCTGCCGAGGAAGTGGCAGACGGAGTTGACGCTCCAGGTCACGTGGTGGACGAAGAAGATCCGCACCAGGCCACCCCAGAGGAACCCGGTGAGGGCGCCGAGGAGGGTGCCGGTGAGGAGGTAGCCGGCGAGCGCCGGGATCACCAGCGTCGCCAGGACGAAGAGCGGAAAGCGGCGGCTGATCGTGCGCATGCCGCGGTCCTCGTAGAGGTCGCGGGCATAGCGCTTCCAGTCGGCGCGGCCCTGGGTCGACATCAACCAGCCGGAGTGGGCATGCCAGAGGCCGCCGAGGACACCCTTGACGCCGCCCTCGTGGCCGACGTGGGGGCTGTGGGGGTCGCCCTCTTCGTCGGTGTGGGCATGGTGCTTGCGGTGGTCGGCGACCCAGGCGATCACCGGGCCCTGCACGGCCATCGAGCCGAGGATCGCGAACAGGTACTCGAGCGGCTTCGAGGTCTGGAACGAGCGGTGGGTGAGGAGGCGGTGGAAGCCGACCGTGATCCCGATCGCCGTCAGCAGGTACATCACCGCGGCGATCGCCAGGTCGGTGGCGCTGACGAGGCTGTTCCAAAGCAGGACGATGGCGACCAGGGTGGCCGCGAAGGGGAGCACCACGGCGCCCAGGTTGACCAGTTTCTCAGTACGGCTCATTTCACCCATGGTTGGAAGATATGCGGAGCTAGCGCACATGTATTGGTGCATAGAGCACGAATTAGAAGCTAGAGTTGTCATTTGAATGACAAATACCTTGGACTCCGACCCCTGGCGTGGGCTGCCGACCTCGGTCGCCGACATGCTCGAGCCGGGCCTGCCGGCGATCGCCGAGGACATCCTCACGACGATCGGCCGCGAGGTGCCCGAGTACGCCCGTCCCCTGGAGGGACGCTTCGGGCGGGGGCTGCGGCGTGGGGTCGAGGAAGCGCTGCGGCAGTTCCTCGCCCTGATCCGCGATCCGGACGCCGGGCGCGAGCACGGACGCGGGGTCTACGTCGAGCTCGGTCGGGGCGAGCAGCGGGTGGGCCGCAACCTCGACTCTCTCCAGGCCGCCTACCGCCTCGGCGCGCGGGTGGCCTGGCGGCGCTTTGCCGAAGTCGGCAGCGAGGCTGGTCTGGAGCCGGAGGCCCTGACCGTTCTCGCCGACGCGATCTTCGCCTACATCGACGAGCTCTCCGCCGACTCCGTCGAGGGCTACGCCGAGGCGCAGGCGGCGGTCGACGACCTGCGCCGCCGCCGCCGCCAGGAGCTCGCGGTCCTGCTGCTGCGGGAGCCGGCGGCCGACCCGGAAGACCTCGCCGCTGCGGCCCAGGCCGCCGGCTGGCGGGTGCCGGCCCGGGTGGCCGCCGCCGCCTGCGCTGATGGCGACCTCGGGCCCGTCGCCGGGCGCCTGCCCCCGGAGGCCCTGGTCACCCTGGTCGACGGGGTCGGCTGCCTGCTGCTGCCGGACCCGGAGGGTCCCGGTCGGCTCGAGGAGCTGACCCGGGCCGCCGGGGCGGCGACGGTGGCCCTCGGCCCGACCACCGAGGCGCCGGGGGTGGGCGGCTCCTGGCGGCTTGCCTCAGCGTTGCTGCGGGCGGTGGGCTCGGGCTTCACCGCGGGCGGCGGGCTCCGCCGGGCCGAGGATCACCTGACCGAGCTGCTCCTGTTCGAGAACCGTCGCCTCGTCGCCAGGATCGCGGCGCGGCGGCTCGCCCCGCTCGAGGGCCTCACCCCTCGCGGCCGTCAGCGAATGGCCGAGACCGCCCTCGCCCACGTGCGCCACCACGGCAACGCCGTCGCGATGGCGGCCGAGCTCCACGTCCATCCCCAGACCGCCCGCTACCGCATCGCCCGCCTGCGCGAGCTCTTCGGCGATGACCTGGACGACCCCGACGCGCGCTTCGAGCTGGAGCTGGCCCTGCGGTCAGGCGGGGCGGGACTGCCAGCGGGGGGCGCGCATTAAGAGGACCGGCTGGCGGGGCGGAACGAGACCCTCGGGCCGGTTCGGCCGAAAGGTCGTGCAGGTCTCGTTCAGCTCGAGGGCGCAGAGGAGGTTCTTGCGGAAGTAGCAGTCCTCGCAGGTGGGGGGCTTGGGCTTGCGCGGCATCCGGCGGGCATCTAAGCACCGTCTCCAGCCTCCCGCGAGTCGCGATTCCGCAAATCGCTACCTCTTTGAAACGACTTCGTCACAGGTTGCCTGCGTCTTGCGGGAAGGCGGGCCGACGCCGCTAATATCCGTCCGGATGGAGAGTCATTCAAGGTCCGAGAAGCTCTCCGCTTCTCCGCAGCTCTTCAAGAGCGAATTCCTCAACTTCTTCTCCCGCGTCCACCCGGCGATCCCGGCTGTCGTCTTCGTCCCGGTGATCGTCGCGATGGAGTGGATCGGGGCCGATCGAGGCTGGGCGGTCTGGCAGTTGGCGCTGCTGACCCTGGGCGGCGTCGGCGTCTGGACGCTGACGGAGTACTGGCTGCACCGCCTCGTCTTCCACTGGGAGCCCGAAAACGCCTTCGGCCGGCGGATGCATTTCATCATCCACGGCATCCACCACGACCACCCCAATGACAAGCTGCGGCTGGTGATGCCCCCCGCGGTCTCGATTCCACTCGCCGCCCTCTTCTTCTTCGGCTTCTGGCTGCTGCTCGGCAACGCCGCCTTCCCGCTCTTCGCCGGCTTCATCGGCGGCTACCTCTTCTACGACTACACGCACTACTACGTGCACCACTTCGTCCCCAAGACCGAGTTCGGCAAGCGGCTGCGCGAACACCACATGCGCCACCACTTCCAGGACCACCGCTACGGCTACGGCGTCTCCTCGCCGATTTGGGACTACGCCTTCCGCACCCAGCCGCGGAAGAGAAGCAAGTACCGGCAGTAGGAGCTCCGGGCCGGCGGGTCCTGTCGTCGTAGGGGACCCACCACCCCCCTTCCGGTAGCTAAAGCTTCCTCAGGGGGGTGGTCCCCCCTACGACGCCACCCCCCGGCAGATGCGCACTCGGCAGACGGCCGACCTACAAGGGCGGAAAGCTCAACGAAGGCGAACGGGCAGCCGGGCTTATTGCAAGCTTCCCGCTGACGGGCGTCTGGCTAAATCCATTCCTCGGGCAGGACCCGCCCCGCCGGAGCGCACTATTTTGTGTCGATGCCTCAACGCGACCTGTTCGTCGACCTTGCGCGCATGCGTTACGTGAGCCGCCGCTCCAGCGGCTTTTCACCCAACGTCGACGTCTACTACTGCGGCGAACCGCAGCGGGCGATCGTCAAGGTGGACCTCGCCGGGGTGAAGCTGAGCGAGGTCGGGATCGAGGTCAGCGGGCGCCATCTGGCGATCGCCGGCGAACGCCAGATCCAGGAGAGCGAGGGGCGGGTCTACCAGCAGGTCGAGATTCCCTCGGGCCAGTTCCGGCGGGTGATCGAGCTGCAGGTCGAGGTCGATGCCGAGAACGCCAGCGCCACCTATGAAGACGGGATCATGCGGATCGAGCTGCCGCTGCGGGATCCGACCCAGAACACCCGCACGGTCCCGATCGGGCGCAAGTGATGGAGGGGGCGCCGGTCCTCGAAGTGGTCGACTCTCCGCTCGAGGCGGAAGACGCGCTCCTGGCGCACCAGCCGCTGCCCGAGGCGCTGCCGATCCTGCCCCTGCGCGACACCGTCACCTTCCCGGAGACGCTGACCCCGCTCGCGGTCGGCCAGCCGCGCTCGGTCCAGCTTGTTAACGACGTGCTGGGGACGAACCGGATGCTGGCAATGGTCGCCTCCCGCGACCCCGAGGTCGAGGAGCCCGGCCCGAGCGAGCTCTACGACGTCGGCGTCGTCGGCGCCGTCGCCCGGATGGTGAAGATCCCCGACGGCTCGCTGCGGATCCTCGTGCAGGGGATGCAGCGGGTGAAGCTGGGTGCCTACGTCGCCGAGCAGCCCTACCTGGTGGCGCGTGTCGCCGAGCTGCCCGACGTCTTCGAGCCGAGCCAGGAGCTCGAGGCGCTGAGCCGCAACGTCCAGCGCACCTTCTCGGAGATCATCGAGCAGATTCCCTACCTGCCGGAGGAGCTGCAGCTCGCTGTCGCCAACATCGAGGACCCGGCCGCGCTCGGGCACCTGATCGCCGGGGCGCTGCGGATCGAGACGGCCGAGAAGCAGGAGCTGCTGGAAGAGACCGACGTCGCCAAGCGGCTTCGCCACCTCTCGAAAATCCTCGCCCGCGAGCTCGAGGTGGTCCAGCTCGGGACCCAGATTCAGACCCAGGTCCAGTCGGAGATCGACAAAGGCCAGCGCGAGTTCTTCCTCCGCCAGCAGCTAAAAGCGATTCAGGACGAGCTCGGCGAAGGCGATGAGCAGCAGGCCGAAGTCAACGAATTGCGCGAGAGGATCGACGCCGCCGAGCTCCCCGAGCAGGCCCGCAAAGCCGCCGACCGCGAGCTCTCGCGGCTGGAGAAACTGCCGCCCGCCGCCGCCGAGCACGGCGTCATCCGCACTTACCTGGAGTGGCTGACCGAGCTGCCCTGGTCGCGGCAGACCGAGGACAACCTCGACATCGGCCACGCCCGCGAGGTCCTCGACGTGGACCACTACGACCTCGAGAAGGTCAAGGACCGGATCCTCGAGTACCTGGCGGTGCGCAAGCTGAACCCCGATTCGCCGGGGCCGATCCTCTGCTTCGTCGGCCCGCCGGGAGTCGGCAAGACCAGCCTCGGCCGCTCGATCGCCCGCGCCCTCGGCCGCGAATTCGAGCGCATCTCCGTTGGCGGGGTCCGCGACGAGGCGGAGATCCGCGGCCACCGCCGCACCTACATCGGGGCGATGCCCGGGACGATCATCCGCGCCCTGCGCGACGCCGGCTCCCGCAACCCCGTCTTCATGATCGACGAGCTCGACAAGATGGGCGCCGACTTCCGCGGCGACCCCGCCTCGGCGATGCTGGAGGTGCTCGACCCGGCTCAGCACGACAGCTTCCGCGACCACTACCTCGACCTCGAGTTCGACCTCTCCAACGTCGTCTTCATCGCTACCGCGAACGTGCTCGACACGATTCCGGGGCCGCTGCTGGACCGGATGGAGACGATCGAGCTCGCCGGCTACACGCTGGAAGAGAAGCGCCACATCGCCCGCCGCTACCTGGTCGGTCGCCAGATCAAGGCCAACGGGCTGAAGCCCTCCCAGATCGAGTTCTCCGACGCGGCGCTGACGGCGATCATCGAGGAGTACACCCGCGAGGCGGGGGTCCGCAACCTCGAGCGCCAGATCGGCACGGTCTGCCGCAAAGTCGCCCGCCAGGTCGCCGAGGGGAAGGCGAAGGGGAAGGTGCGGATCTCCGGCAAGAAAGCTCGCGAGCTGCTCGGGCGCCGCCGCGTCTTCGCCGAGCAGCGCCGCCGCACCAAGCACCCCGGCGTCGCCACCGGCCTCGCCTGGACCCCGACCGGCGGCGACGTCCTCTTCATCGAGGCGACGGCGATGCCGGGCTCGGGCAAGCTGACGATCACCGGCCAGCTCGGCGACGTGATGAAAGAGTCGGCGCAGGCGGCGCTCTCCTGGGTGCGCGGCAACTGGGCGGAGATCGATCCGAAGCTGGGCGAGCAGTGGTTCGCCGAGCACGACCTGCACGTCCATGTGCCGGCGGGGGCGGTGCCGAAGGACGGTCCCTCGGCGGGCGTGGCGATGACCGTCGCCCTTGCCTCGCTGGTCAGCGGCCGGCCGGTTCGCAACGATGTGGCGATGACCGGCGAGGTGACGCTGACCGGGCAGGTGCTGCCGATCGGCGGTCTCAAGGAGAAGTCTTTGGCCGCCCAGCGAGCGGGTATCAAGAGAGTCATCGTCCCGGAGCGCAACAAAGGGGACGTCGCGGAGATCCCCGAGCACGAGCTCGGGAACCTGGAGTTCGTCTACGTCGACGAGGTCTCCCAGGCTCTCGACGTGGCCCTCTCGTAGGGGCCTCGATGGAGGCCGCAAGTCTTCGCCGCAGCGGCGCCGGCTCCCTGGTGCAGTCGGTGGCCGAGGCGGCGCGTGCCCGCTCGCGCGCCTTCTGGATCGTCGCCGGGCTGACCGCGGTGGCGGCGCTGCTGCGCTTCGCCACCCTCGGCGTCCAGAGCTACCACCACGACGAGATCGTCACCGCCAGCCGGGTGCTGCGGGAAGGCTTCGGCCACGCGATGAGCGCGGTCGGGTTCAGCGAGTCGGCGCCCCCGCTCTACTACGCGCTGGCCTGGGTCTGGACGCAGGCGACGGGGACCGGGGAGTGGGGCCTGCGCTCGCTCTCGGCGGCGGCGGGCGTCGCCACCGTCCCGGTCGCCTACCTCGTCGGGCGCGAACTGCGCGGCCGCCGCGCCGGCCTGCTGACCGCGGCGCTGGTCGCGGTCAACCCGATGCTGGTCTGGTACTCGCAGGAGGCGCGGGCCTACGCGCTGCTGTCGCTGTTCTCCGTGATCGCCCTGCTCTACTGCGTGCGGGCGCTGCGCTACGGCCGCCGGCGCGACTTCACCATCTGGGGGCTGGCCGCGGCCCTCGCCCTCGCCACCCACTACTTCGCCGTCTTCCCCCTGCTTGCCGAGATCCTCGTCCTCTGGCGGCGGCGCGGCCGAGCAACGCTGGCGGGCCTCTGGCTCGTTGCCCTCGCCGCCGCCCTGCTGGCGCCGCTGGCGATCCACCAGATGTCCTACGGCCACGCCGAATGGATCGGCAAGTTCAGTCTCGGCCACCGGCTCTGGGAAACCGCGGCGACCTTCCTCACCGGCGAGACCGGCGACATCATCGGCCAGCCGGAGCGGCCGACGCTCGCCTTCGTACCGCTGGCCCTGAGCCTCTTCGCCTTCGGCCTGCTCGCCTGGCGCGGCGGCCGCGACGAGCGGCGCGCCGCCTCGCTGCCGCTGACCGTCGGCCTGGTCGGAGTTGGGATCCCGCTGTTGCTGGCGCTGATCTCGACCAGCAAGGACTACGTCCTGGCGCGCAACCTGCTGCCGGCGCTGGTGCCGCTGCTGGCGGTCGTCGCGATCGGCTTGACGCTTCCCCGCGCCCGCCGGCTCGGCAACGCGGTCGCCGCCCTGCTGCTTGCCTACTCGCTCGGCTTCTGCGTCTGGGCCAGCGTCGCCCCCGACCTGCAGCGGCCCGACTGGACTGCCGTGGCCGAACACATGGGCGAGCCCGAGACGCCGCGCGCGACCGTCACCTGGGCGCTCGGCGAGGCGCCGCTGCGCTACTACCTCTCGACCGGGGCGATCCAGGTCAAGTCGGCGGAAGAGACCCCCTGGCTGGTCGGCGAAATCGACGTCGTCTCCCAGGGCAGGGTGCCGCCGCTCTCCCCGCATCTGCTCGGCCCGCGCTTTCGCGAAAGCGGCCGCGAAGACGCCGGCGGGCTCTTCATCCGCAGCTACAGCCTGCCTGGCCCTGGGCTCGCCCGCCTGCGCCTGCGGCTGTTGCGCCACGCCCGCCTCGACTTCCGCAACAACGGCGTTCTGCTCGACGGGGTCGGGCCGGGGCAGACCAACTGATTGCCGGTAATCCCCCTGGACGGGCGTTCCCGCGGGTAGAGCTGGTTATGCGCGGGTAGTGGTCTGGGGATATCCTGCAGATGGCCACGGAACCCAGCGAGGAGAAGGCATGAGTAAGACGAAGGTCGAGCGAGCCGGCGATATCTACGAAAGCGCCCGCGAGAACCCCTACGTGCAGCGGCTGATCGAGGACGAAGACCTGCGCGAAAACCTCAAGGACGCCTTCGAATCCGCCCGCACCGCTTACACCCGCGCTACCGGCAATGGCAAGGGCGCGGTCAAGGTCGCGACCAGCGACAAGAAGTTCCAGAAGGAAATGCGCAAGGCCGCGGAAAGCCTCCAGGAGGCGAACGAGCGCCTGCACAAGCCGAAGAAGCGCAAGGGCGGCCTTGGCCGGCTGCTGCTGATCGCGATCGTCGGCGCCGTCATCGCGCTGGCCGTCAGCGAGGGTGCGCGCAAGGCTGTGCTCGACGCCCTCTTCGGGGCTGAAGAGGAGTTCGAGTACACCAGCACCACCAGCATCAACGGCTCCTAGCCGGATGGAGGCTGCGGTCAAAGAGCGCCAGCTCAGCGGCGACAAGGCGAAGCGCATCGTCGACGCGATGCGCGAGTCGGTGGCCAAACGCGGCGCGGCCGGCTCAACCTTTGAGCACGTCGCCCGCGAGGCCGGCGTCAGCCGCGGTCTCCTCCACTACTACTTCGGGACCAAGGAGCGGCTCCTGGTCGAGGTGGTCCGCCGCGACACCGAGCTGCGCGTGGCCCGGCTCGACGAGCGGCTGGCGCCGGCGAAGACGGTCGACGACGTGCTCGAGGCCCTCGTCGCCAGCCTCACCGACATGATCGAAAACGAGCCGGGCTTCTTCCTCCTCCTCTTCGAGCTGTTCAGCGCCGGCCGCCGCAACCCCGACATTCAGCACGAGGTCGGCCAGCTCTTCGAGCGCACCCGCTCCCACGTCGCCGACGTCCTGCGGGCGAAGGAAGACGAGGGCGTGCTGAGCCTCCGCTTCGCCGCCGAGGACGTCGTCTCCTACCTCTTCGCCCTCGGCGACGGCTTTGCCCTGCAGTCCCTCTCCGACGCCTCGCGCGACAGCAGCGGCGCCTTCGACGTCGGCATCGCCTCGGCGCGCTACCTGCTCGTCTCCGAGTAACGCCAGTTAACGACCGGGACCGCTGCGCTAACAGCGATCCCGGCCTGAGCAGTGAAGGGTCGTGGCCTTCCAATGCCTGCCCCGGACCTTAGCTCGCGATCGAGGTGGCTTCTACATAGAAGGGATAGGCGTGACGGCGCTCACGTAGTGACGCCCCTCACAGACCGTGCCTACCGTTGCGCGAGAGGCTGCTCGCGATGAAAGCCGCGATGAGGAAACTCGCCGGGTTCCTGGGGCGCCGCCGCCGCTGGGTGCTCGCGGCCTGGGTCCTGATCGTCGCCTTGGCGCTGCCGTTTGCCGCCAAACAGACCGACCACCTGACCGGGGGCGGGTTCGACGTCCCGGGCAGTCAGTCGATGAAGGTGAGCGAAGCGGTGCAGGACACGTTCGGTTCGCAGGCCGACGGAATTTCGGTGGTGCTGAAAGCAGATGCGGGGGCGAGTGCGGCGGCGCGGGACGAAGCCGTGGCGCGGGTGCGTTCGCAGGTGGCGACGCTCGAAGACGTCACCCTGCCGGCGGCCGCGGCGAGGCAGGCGCGCCGGGAACTCGCGACGCGCGACGTGGTGGTTGTGCCGCTGCGCAGCAGCCTCTCCTCCGATGAGCTGATCGACCCGGCCGCGACCCTGCGCGAAGACCTCGAACCGGGCGACGCTGTCGGCGCGGTCACCCCCTACCTCGTCGGCCAGCCGACGATCTGGGCGGGCATGCAGGAAATCTCCAAGGAAGACCTAGCGAAGGCGGAGTCGAGCGGCTTCCCGATCGTCGCGCTGATCCTCCTCGTCGTCTTCGGCTCGCTCGCCGCGGCGGCCCTGCCGCTGGCGCTCGGCTTCGTCAGCGTCCTCGTCACCGGCGCCCTCATCTACTTCATCTCCCTGCAGATGACGACCTCGGTCTTCGTCACCAACATGGCCTCGATGATCGGGATCGGCGTCGCCGTCGACTACTCGCTCTTCATCCTCGCCCGCTACCGGGAGGAGCGCGAGGCCGGACGCGACCGGGAGGCGGCCCGCGCGCAGGCGCTCTCGACCTCCGGCCTCGCCGTCACCTTCTCCGGGCTGGCGGTGATCATCTCCCTCGCCGGGCTCTGGATGGTCGACAACCAGGCGCTGCGCTCGATGGCGCTGGGGGCGATGACCGTGGTCGCGGTTTCGATCCTCACCGCGACCACGCTGCTGCCGGCGCTGATCGCGATCCTCGGCGACCGGGTGCTGCCGGGCGGGGTCGTTGGCCGGGTCGCGCGGTTCTTCCGCCGTCGCTTCTACCGCCGCCGCACCGCCGCCGAGTACGCGGAAGAGAAAAACCGCTTCTGGCGCGCCTGGACCACGCGGGTGATGGCGCGGCCGTGGACGGCGATCATCGGCGTCTCCACCGTCCTCCTCGTCCTCGCCAGCCCGATCCTGGCGACCCAGACGGGGACCGAAGCGCTGAGCCAGTTCCCGAAGGACAGCGACGTCCGGGTCGGCAGCGAAATCGCCTCCGACCAGCTCGGCGGCGGCACCGACCCGATCCAGATCGTCGCCAGCTTCGAAGGCGGCAGCGTCGACAGGGCGGCGGTCGCGGGCTTCGCCAGGGAAGTCGAAGCGACGCCGGGAGTCAGCTCGGTGGCGCCGCCGGCCTTCGCCGGCGACAGCGCCCTGGTCCAGGCGACGCCGAGCGCCGGCAGCGAGTCCGACGCCGCCGCGGCCCTGGTCGAGCGGCTCCGCGACAGCGTCGTGCCGGCGGCGCCGATCGCCGCTCGGGCGGAAGTCAACGTCGGCGGCGAGACCGCTCGCAGCCACGACGTCCGCAACCAGATCGGCGGCTCGATGTGGAAGATCGTCCTCTTCGTCCTCGCGCTCAGCTTCGTCGTCCTGATGGTGATGCTGCGCTCGCTGCTGCTGCCGCTGAAGGCGGTGCTGATGAACCTGCTCTCGATCGGCGCGGCCTTCGGCGTCCTCATCGCGATCTTCCAGTGGGGCTGGCTCGACGGCTTCCTCGGCTTCGAAAGCCAGGGGGCGCTGGACACGATCAACGTGCCGCTGATCTTCGCCGTCGTCTTCGGCCTCTCGATGGACTACGAGGTGTTCCTGATGTCGCGCATCCGCGAGCGCTACATGGTCCACGGCGACAACGAACGCGCCGTGGCCGAGGGCCTCTCCTCGAGCGCCCGCACGATCTCCTCGGCGGCGCTGATCATGACCGCGGTCTTCGCCGTCTTCGTCCTCACCGGCGTCCCCTCGATCAAGGAGCTCGGCCTCGGCTGCGCCGTCGCGATCGCCCTCGACGCCACCCTCGTCCGCCTCATCCTCGTGCCCGCGGCGATGAAGCTGCTCGGCGACTGGAACTGGTGGATGCCGGCCTGGCTCGACCGGTTGCTGCCCGACCTCAGCTTCGAGGGCGGCGGGTCCGAGCCCGAGCCCGAGCCGGCCAAGGCGTAGGTGAGGGCTTCCGTGGTTCCTTTCGGACGAAATACGTCCGAAAGGAACCACGAAGTCGCGGGCTGGCTGACTGGCCAATAGGATGGTTGCGTGACGAGGGGTGGAGACGAGCTTGCTTGGGCCGGGGCGGCGCGGCTGGCGGAGATGGTGCGCGCGCACGAGGTCTCGCCGACCGAGCTCGTCGGCTACTTCCTCGACCGGATCGGGCGGCTCGACCCGCAGCTCAACTCGTTCCGCGTCGTCCTCGCGGAAAAGGCGATGCTCGAAGCCGAGCAGGCCGAGGCGCGGCTGAAGGCAGGGGACACCCGGCCGCTGCTCGGCGTGCCGATCGCGATCAAGGACGAAGTCGACGTCGCCGGCGAGGTCAACACCCACGGCACCGACGGCTTCACCGAGCCCGCGAAGGCGGACTCGGAGATAGTCCGGCGGCTGCGCGAGGCGGGGGCGATCGTCCTCGGCCTCACCCTGCTGCCGGAGATGGCGATCTGCGGCTTCACCGAGTCGGCGACCTACGGCGTCACCCGCAACCCCTGGAACCCGCAGCGGACGCCGGGCGGCTCGAGCGGCGGCTCCGGTGCCGCGGTCGCCGCCGGCCTGGTGCCGATCGCCTTGGGCGGCGACGGCGCCGGCTCGATCCGGATCCCGGCCGCCTCATGCGGGCTGTTCGGGCTGAAGCCCAGCCGCGGCCGCGTATCGCTGGCGCCGCTGAGCGAGGGCTGGCGCGGGCTGGCGGTCCTCGGCTGCCTCAGCCGCTCGGTCCTCGACACCGCGCTCTACCTCGACGTCGTCTCCGGCGGCTCCGCCGAGGACGAAGCCCCGGCGCCCCCGGAGCGGCCCTTCGTCGAGGCCGCGAAGTCCGCCCCCGGCAAGCTTCGCGTCGCCTACTCGGCCCTGGCGCCGCGAGCGGCGGCGCCGCCCACCGTTTCCGCGGAGGCGAAGCAGGCGGTGGCCGACGCGGCGGACCTACTGCGCTCGCTCGGCCACGAGGTCGCGCCCCGCGACCCGGACTGGGGCGACATCGGCAACACGATCACCGCGCGCTTCCTGAAGGGAGTGTCGGAAACCGTGGAGGAAGTGCCCCATCCGGAGCGCCTGGAAAGGCGCACCCGCGGCTTCGGCCGCCTCGGCGGCATCCTCCCCGAGCGCCTCTACGAGGCGGCGATGGCGCGGCGCCCGGCCGAGCAGGCGCGCGTCAACGCGATCTTCGACGACCACGACGTGCTGGTGACGCCGGTGATGGGCGGGACCGCCCTGCCGGTGCGGCGCTGGGAGGGCAAGGGCGCCCTGCAGACGGTGCTCGGGATGAGCCGCTTCTATCCCTACTGCGTGCCCTGGAACCACCTCGGCAACCCGGCGATGTCGGTTCCCGCCGGCTTTTCGCCCGAGGGGATGCCGCTGGCGATCCAGGTCATCGCCCGCCACGGAGCCGAGGCGACGCTGCTCTCGCTGGCCGCCCAGATCGAGGCCGAGCGGCCCTGGGCGGACCGCACGCCCCCGATCTCCTAAACCGCCGACTAAGCGCTGCCGCAGAAGCCGCAGCGCGGAGTGCCGACTCGGCGGTCACGCTGACAGCTCGAGCAACTGGCGATCGCCGCCCGCCCGCACCCCTCGCAGTGAGGCGTGCCGCGCTGGGGAAAGCCGCAGAAGGGGCACTCCCCACGGCGGACCCGTCTTGCGGGGATGCGCTTGGCGAGGAAACGCTGCAGGGCGACGAATGCCGCCAGGGTTAGGGCGATGCCGGCGATCGAGATCGCCAAGGGCCCGACCGCGTCGAACTCGAGGTAGCTGCCGGTGTAGTCCCCGGCCATGACGATCGCCATCACCGCCGTCGCCCCGATCAGGGCGAGCGCCGCGGGGAGGTAGCGCGAGTTCCGCGAGCGCAGGCGGATCAGCAACCGGTATGACGCCGCCAGCATTCCGATCAGCAGCGCCAGGCGGAGGAGGAAGACGATGCGGTCGTGCGTGGTTTCTTCGTCGTTCCGTTCGGCAAGGACGTCCTTTCGCCTTTCTTCCGTCCGGGCTTCCGCGGCTACCGCCGCCGGCTGGGTGCGCTCCTCGATCGCGCTCGCGACCTTCAGGTCTCGCGAGGCCGCAGCCACCTTGACCTGAGCCGCTTCGTATCCGGCCTGGAGTTCGGCAGACGGTTCGCCGGCGTCGAGGGCCGTCCGGTAGGCCTCGCGACGGAGTTCCAGTTGTCGCGTCGCCGCCTGGCCGTCGTGCCGAGCGGCCCTGACCTCCCCGATCGCTTCGCGGTGCCGGTCGATCGCCGCTTGTTCTGCCCGGTCGCGGAGTGCCGCGTTGGGCTGGTGGGTGCTCACATCCGGTTGCGCGACCTCGTCGAGCTTGTCGTAGGTCCAGATCGCACCGATGACGATGAAAACGGCCAGGACGAGGGCGAGGACCTTCTCAGCGGTGCTGGTCTCGATCTCGCCGTCGCCCCGACTGCCTGCGGCTCGGAAGCGGCCCCTGCTCTCGCTCATCCCGTATCTCCTTCCTGCCGCCCTGGGGCGGGTTCGTCCTGGGTCGGAGCTCGACGATGAGCTCGCAATCGAGGGCAGCGGCGATCCGCGCCAGGGTGTCGATGCGGGGGGGTCTGGCCCCTCGCTCCACCCGGGCGATCGCCGACTGGGTGGTGCCGCAGAGCTCGGCCAGCTCGCGCTGGGAAATTCCCCAGGCGATTCGCCGCTCCGCGACGCGTTCGGCGATCAGGCCGAACAGCTCTCGATCGTCAGGATCAGACATAGCAACCCTGCTATGTATAGCAGGGTTGCTATGAGGTGTGAGCGCCGGTTAGTTGAAGACCTTGCGGAAGCGCACCAGGTCGCGGACCTTGCCACGGGGGCGCAGCCGGCGTTCCAGCATCATCTTCAGTTGGTTGGCGTCGGGTTTGCCGGCGGCGATCCAGTCGCTCCAACTGGCCTCGATCGTGACGTTGGCCGTCGGCGCCTCGCCCGGTTCGGCCCGGGTCGAGCCGTTGTCGAGCACCAGGTGCCAGGGGTCGGCGTCGCTGAAGCGCCACTGCAGGACGAACGGCTCGCCGTTTGCCGCGGCCGGGTCGGCGACGCGGCTGATCAGGTCGAAGTAGAGGCGCTGGATCTCCGGGTCCGAGCTCGGCGGCGGCCCTTCGGGGGAGCCGATCACCCCCGCCATCATCATCTGGACCTGCCGCTTCGCCAGATCCATCTCGTCGTCCTCGGGCGGGAAGGGGAAGACGCCGGGCGGCATCTCCTCGGTCGGGTAGCCGATCGTGCGCCAGCGCTGGCGGATCAGTTTGAGGCCGAAGGCGAAGATGTCCTCGAGCGAGAAGCCGTAGCACTCGGTGTAGGCGCGGTCCATGTTCGGCGGGGTGAAGACGGCCGGGCCGTACGGGAGCGTTTCCCGCAGTAGCTCGACCACGGCGGCGCGGTTCTCCTCCCAGCCGGGCGCTCCTTCGGCCAGCAGCTCGGAGAGGACTTTGACGCCGAAGCCGATGTGGCGCTGCTCGTCCTGGGAGACGTTCCCCATCCCCTCGCTGAAGCCGGGCATCGTCTCCTCGGAGGCGAAGAAGTCCTCGATGAAGTGCTGGCCCGGCTGCGCCAGGCTGCCCTCGACGATCAGGTGGTAGAGGGTGATCGCCTGCGCGTACTTCGGCAGCGAGCGGTCCTTGCGCAGCTCCTCCGCCATCCGGTCGAGGCGGTCGAAGATCCCGCGGTAGCCCCAGTTCAGTTGCGGCAGGGTGGAGGCGAGCGTCTGCTGGACCGACTCGCCGCCGACGCCGATCACCTCCTTGAAGAAGCGGTGGAAGAAGATCGAGTGCCGGACCTCGTCGACCTGCTGGGTAGCGAGGAAGTAGGACTGCTCCTCGGTCGGGGCGGCGGTGATGTAGGGGGCGAGGGTGTCGGCGACCCGGTCCTCGCCGTAATAGAACATCGAGTAGATCCACATCGCCGAGCTGCGCTGGAGGTCGCTCAGCCCCGCCCAGCCCTCGCGGTCCTTGGAGAAGTCGATGTCGTAGGCGCTCCAGTTCCCGTGCTCCCAGCGGCGGTAGAGGTCCTCATAGGTGATGTTGTCCATCAGACGCTGGGCGGCGACGCTCATCGTGTCTCCTTTTGGTGTCTCATCGAGGGCACCGGGAGACTAGCGCGATCCTGGCCAGCCAGCCAGGATCGCGCAGAACTACCTGCTATTTGACGAATTCGCGAACCTGTTTGTAGACAGTTTCGTCGCTTACCAGCGAGAGATGGGACATGCACGCGGTTTTCGTGTTCGTCGCGCCGCTGAGAATCACGCTTTCGTCGGGGTTGATGAATTCGTCGCAGGGCGACCACCAGGTGCCGTAGTTGACGGTGCCCGGAGTCTCGTCGCCCGCGTTGAGTTCGTTCAGGAACGTCGATCCCGGCCGCATCTCGGTGCAGGTGGTGCCGAAGCAGAGATTGGCCGCGGTCGTGCCGTGGTTGGGGCCGCCGAGCGAGACCCAGTCGTCGACCTTTTCCTGCCCGCCGGCGACGAACTTGACGTACCAGCGGGTGTTCAGCGAGCCCATCGAGTGGGCGATGATGTCGACCTTGCTGGCGCCGGTTGCTTTCAGCAGGCTTTCGACGTGCGATTTGACTTCGGTTTCCGCCAGCGTTTTGTTCGAGGTACTGGTGTTGTAGGTGTAGGCGCTCAAATAGGAGCTCGGGTAGCCGTCTTTTTCGAAGCGGCCGATCATCGTGCTCCAGTTCGAGGCGCTCCCATTCCACCCGTGCACGAAGAGGATCGGGTCGAGGGCCATCGAGGAGGCGGGCGAGAACGCCGCGCCGGTGACGCAGATGGCGATCGCGGTGACGAACGCCGTCAGTCGCTTGCGAATCATGGTTGCTCCTTTGTCTGCAAAGAGAAGCGGCCCCGGCCGGAGCCGGGGCCGCGCTGACTTAGACCGCTATTTGACGAATTCGCGGACCTGTTCGTAGACGGTTTTGTCCGTCGTCAGCGCCGTGTGCGACATGCACGCGGTTTTGGTGTTCGTCGCACCGCTGAGAATCACGCTTTCGACCGGATTGATGATTTCGTCGCAGGGTGACCACCAGGTGCCGTAGTTGACCGCCCCCGGCGTCTCATCGGTCGCGTTCAGTTCCGCGAGGAATTTCGAGCCGACCCGCATCTCTTCGCAGGCGACGCTGAAGCAGAGTTTCGCCGTATTGGTGCCGTGGTTCGGCCCGCCCAGCGAGACCCAGTCGTCGACGTTCGCTTCCCCGCCGGCGACGAACTTGATGTACCAGCGGGTGTTGAGGCTGCCCATCGAGTGGGCGATGATGTCGACCTTGCTGGCGCCGGTCGCTTTCTTCAGGGCTTCGACGCGGGATTTGACTTCGGTTTCAGCCAGCGTTTTGTTCGACGTATTGCTGCTGTAGCTGTAGGCGCTCAAATACGATTTCGGGTAGCCGTCGTTTTCGAAGTTTTTGATCATCGTGTTCCACAGCGAAGCGCTCTCCGACCAGCCGTGGACGAACAGGATCGGGTCCTGTGCCGAGGCCGTCGCGGGTGCGGCAACACCCACGCAGAGGGCAACAGCGGCGGCGAACGCCGCCAGGCGTCTGCTCAACATCGTTTCTCCTTTTCGAATCGCGGGCGCCTCCCTAGCGCACCGCTGTACGTGCCCGAGCAGACTGGCTAAGTACTCGGAGGACGCTGAGTATAAAGGACTGCTTCCGGGGACTCCGGTTAGGCGGCCGCCGGCGCCTCGATCTCGCGCTTGAGGATCTTCCCGGTCGGGCCTTTCGGCAGCTCGTCCAGGAACCAGACGATCCGCGGGTACTTGTAGGCGGCGATCCGCTCCTTCACGTACTCGCTGACTTCCTCGGGAGTCAGCTTCTCGCCCTCGTGGAGGACGACGGCGGCGCCGATCTCCTCCCCCCACTGGTCGTGGGGGACGCCGAGCACCGCCGCTTCGCGGATCTTCGGGTGCTCGTAGAGGACCTCCTCGACCTCGCGCGGGTAGACGTTGTAGCCGCCGCGGATGATCATGTCCTTCTTGCGGTCGACGATGAAGAAGTAGCCGTCCTCGTCGACCCGCGCCATGTCGCCGGTGTGGAACCAGCCGCCGCGCATCGCCTCCGCGGTCGCGTCCGGGCGCTGCCAGTAGCCCTTCATCACGTTGTGGCCGCGGATCACGATCTCCCCGACCTCGCCCTGCCCCACCTCGTTGTCCTCCTCGTCGAAGACCCTCATTTCGACTTCTTCGAGGGGGGTGCCGATCGATCCCGCCTTGCGGGGGCGGCCGGGATGGTTGGTGCTGGAGACGGGAGAGGTCTCGGAGAGGCCGTAGCCCTCCAGCAGTTCGCAGCCGAAGGCCTCCTCGAACCCGCGCAGGACCTCAACTGGCATCGAGGCGCCGCCGGTGATGCAGATCCGCAGGGTCGAGACGTCGAAGTCCTCGCGCCCGGGGTGGTGGAGCAGCGCCCCGTACATCGTCGGCACCCCGTAGAAGTTGGTGACGCCTTCGCGCTGCATGATCTCCAGCGCCTCGGCGGGGTCGAATTTCGGCAGCAGCACGAGGGTGGCGCCGACCCGCAGCGAGGCGTTCATCCCGACCGTCTGGCCGAAGGAGTGGAACAGCGGCAGGGCGCCGAGGACGACATCGCCGGCGCTGATATCGCAGGTCGTCCGCGCCGCGATGTCCGAGTTGCGCGAGAGGTTGAAGTGGGTCAGCTCGGCGCCCTTGGGCTTGCCGGTGGTGCCGGAGGTGTAGAGGATCACCGCGGTGTCCTCCTCCTCGGTGGGGGCAAGCTCGGAGGTCGGCTCGCAGTCGGCGAGCAGCTCGGCGAAGCTCTCCGGCTCGACCTCGATCAGCTCGGCGCCAGCCTCGGCCGCGCCCCCGCGGGCCTCCTCGCAGAAGCCGTGCCAGGCGAGCAGCAGCTTGGCCCCGGAGTCCTCGAGGTAGAAGGCGATCTCGCGCTGCTTCAGCAGCACGTTCATCGGGACCACGACGCCGCCGGCGCGGAGGATCCCGTAGTAGGCGATGGGGAACTCGAGCACGTTCGGCAGCATCAGCCCGACCCGGTCGCCCTGCCGCAGCCCTTTCTCCCGCAGCATGGTGGCGAGGCGGGCGCTGCGATCGTCGAGCTCGGCGTAGCTCAGCTCGGCCCGCCCGAGGCGGACGGCGGTGGTCTCGGGCGCCCTGCCGGCGCTCTCGGTGACGATCGATGCCAGATTCAGACCCATCTTCCCTCCCAGTCAGAAGTCTCCCGGGCCAGTCTAGGCCGGGGAGCGCCGATTCGGGTTCGCTAGGCTCGCCGGCGATGGAGGATCTCGGCAACCAGGTCTCCTACCTCGTGCTGAAGAAGGGCGTGCCGGTGTTCTCGCGCGAGGGTGAGCGGCTCGGCCGGGTCGTCCGCGTCAGCGGCGACCGCAAGGCCCACATCTTCGACGGGATCGTCTTCGACACCAGCGCCGGCCCGGGCGGCAACAGGTTCGTCGACGCGCCCGAGGTCGGCGAGATCTACGAGCGCGGCGTCGTGCTGAGGATCGACGCCGCCGAGGCGGAGTCGCTGCCTAAGGCCGGGCTCTTCGGCCGCCTCTGACGCAGCTCGCGCGCGCTTCGACTACGATCCGCGGCCGATGCGGGGAGCGCTTCTGACCATTGTCGCCTGCTTGGCGCTGCTCGTCGCCGGTTGCGGCGGCGACTCGTCTTCGACCTCCGGCACCAGCGCCAGCGCGCCGCAGGAAGAATCGACGAGCGCGCAGCAGCCAGAAGCGGCGGCGACGAAGCCGACGGTGAAGGTGCCGAGTGGCCCGCCGCCGAAGCAGTTGGTGACCAAGGACTTGAAGACGGGCTCCGGCGCGACCGCCAAGGCCGGCGACCAGGTCACGGTTCAGTACGTCGGCGTCGGCTACGAAAGCAAGGAAGAGTTCGACGCCTCCTGGGACCGCGGCGAACCGTTCAGCTTCACCCTCGGCGCCGGCGAAGTGATCCCCGGCTGGGATCAGGGCGTGGAAGGGATGAAGGTCGGCGGCCGTCGCGAACTGATCATCCCGCCCGAACTCGCCTACGGGCCCGCCGGCGCTCCGCCGGCGATCGGTCCGAACGAAACGCTGATCTTCGTCGTCGACCTCGTCGGCGTCCAGTAGAGAAGAGAGGCATGATCCGGGGCGTGGCGCGCGCTCCGCTCCCCGAACGACTCACCGCCCAGGGGCTGGCGGGCGAGCCGCTGCGCACGCCCGAGCAGGTGGCCGAGCGGTTGCTCGCCGTGCAGGGACAGGACCCGCGCGGGGCGCGGCTGGCGGTGCGGGCGCGGACCAGCGGCCTCAGCGCCGCCGACGTCGACCGGGCGCTGACCGATGAACGCTCGCTGCTGATCACCTGGCTCAACCGGGGAACGCTGCACCTCGTCCGCAGCGAGGACTACCCGTGGCTGCAGGCGCTGACGACGCCGCCGCTGCTGACCTCGGCGACGCGGCGGCTGCGCCAGGAGTACGTCAGCGCCGAGGCCGCCGAGCGCGGGGTGGAGACGGTGGAGCGGGCGCTGGCCGAGGAGGGCCCGCTGACGCGGGCGCAACTGCGCGAGCGGCTCGAGCGCGCCGACGTCCCTACCGCCGGCCAGGCCCTGATCCACCTCCTCTTCCTCTCCGCTGTGCGCGGACTCGTGATCCGGGGTCCCATGGTCGGCAAGGACCACGCCTACGTCCTCACCCGGGACTGGCTCGGGAAGCCGGCGCCCGTCGATCGCGACGCCGCCCTCGCCGAGCTGGCCCGCCGCTACCTGGTCGGCCACGCGCCGGCCGACGACCGCGACCTCGCCCGCTGGGCGGGGCTGCCGCTGCGCGACGCCCGCGCCGGGCTGGCGGCGATCGCCTCCGAGCTGGTCGAGCGGGAGGACGGCCTGCTCGAGCTGAAGAAGACTCCGCCTCCGGAGCCGGTGCCGCCGCCGCGCCTGCTCGGCGCCTTCGACCCGCTGCTGCTCGGCTGGACCTCGCGCGAGGAAGTCGTCGGCCCGCACAAGACGGTGGCGACGATGAACGGCATCTTCCGGCCCTTCGCGCTGGTCAAGGGTCGGGCGGTGAGCCTCTGGAAGCTGTCAGCCGGGAAGCTGACGATCGAGCATCTGGAGAAGGTGACGAAGAAGGACACGGCCGCGCTCGAAGCCGAAGCGCAGGCCGTCCTCGAGTTCATGGAAACCCGATGAAGGGAGCCCAGAGCTCGACCGGTAACAAGGGTTAACGCAGCCGGCTTTTTGCACACCAGGGTGGGCTCAAAGCCGGCTGCGAGTCAACAGTCCCTACTGCTCGTCGACGCGCGGGGGCATGTCGTCGCCACGCGCCGGCGGGGCGGCCTGACCCGGCAGCGCCTCTGCCTCCTGCTCCCAGATGTTGTTGAGGGAGACCTGCAGGTAAGCCCAGAAGCCGGGCGAGAGCAGCAGGTAGAGGATCAGGGCGATCCAGCCGCTAACCGGTTCACGGCCGGCGATTTTCGAGGCGCCCATCACGCGCTTGGTGCCGCGCCAGTAGCTGACCAGCGCCGGGACGATGATGATCCCGCCGGGAAAGAGCGCCAGCACCGAGTTGGTCGGGTTCTGGCCGAGGTCGTAGCCCTTGGCTTCGCCGTAGGCCTTCAGCTCCTTGTTGATCTTGTACCACCAGACCAAGTGGTAGATCCCGAGCGTGATGATCGGCAGCAGGGCCACGGCCCAGGGGTTGCGCACCTTCACCTCATGCTCGGTACCGCGAATTTTCATCTCGTACGCCATGTCTCTCCGTTCGCTGGATGGTGGGCTCGAGAACCCTTGTCGGCGGGACCGGCCCGCCGCTTAACCTAACCGGCGAGCTTCGGGCTTTTCCAGGGCGCGTGCAGGCGGCGGAGTAGCTCGTCGCCGAGGCCCTCGACCGGGACGCGGACCTGCTCCAGGGAGTCGCGGTCGCGGAGGGTGACGGTGTCGTCCTCCATCGTCTGGCCGTCGACGGTGATCCCCCAGGGGGTGCCGATCTCGTCCTGGCGGCGGTAACGCTTGCCGATCGAGCCGCCCTCGTCGAACTCGGTCGGGAGGCGGCGGCGTAGGTCTCCGAAGATCTCGCGGGCCTTCTCCGGCATGCCGTCGCGGGAGACGAGGGGGAGGACGGCGACCTTGACCGGCGCCAGGCGCGGGTGCAGGCGCAGGACGGTGCGCTGGCGGCCCTCCACTTCCTCGACCTCGTAGGCGTCGACGAGGAAGGCGAGGGTGGCGCGGTCGGCGCCGGCGGCGGGCTCGATCACGTGGGGGACGTAGCGCTCTTTGGTCTGCTGGTCGAAGTACTCGAGCTTCTCGCCGGAGAACTTGGCGTGCTGGGTGAGGTCGAAGTCGCCGCGGTCGGCGATCCCCTCCAGCTCCGACCAGCCGATCGGGAAGAGGTACTCGATGTCGCTGGTTGCCGAGGAGTAGTGGGAGAGCTCGTCCTCGCCGTGGGCGCGGACCCGCAGGTGGTCGGGGCGGATGCCGAGCTCGGTGTACCAGCGCTCGCGCTCGTCCATCCAGTGCTGGTGCCACTTCTGCGCTTCGGTCGGGGGGACGAAGAACTCCATCTCCATCTGCTCGAACTCGCGGGTGCGGAAGATGAAGTTGCCCGGGGTGATCTCGTTGCGGAAGGACTTGCCGACCTGGGCGATTCCGAACGGCGGCTTCTTGCGGGCGAAGGCCATCACGTTCTTGAAGTTGATGAAGATGCCCTGGGCGGTCTCCGGGCGCAGGTAGACGGTCGAGCCCTCCTCGGCAACGGGGCCGACGTGGGTTTCGAACATCAGGTTGAACTGGCGCGGCTCGGAGAGCTCGCCGCCGCACTCGGGGCAGCGCAGCTCGGCCGTGGGGTCGCCGCCTTCGGCTTCGACCGCCTCGCGCAGGTGATCCTCGCGCCAGCGCCGCTTGCACTTGCCGAGGCACTGGACCAGCGGGTCGGTGAAGCCGGCGAGGTGGCCCGAGGCCTCCCAGACCCGCGGGTGCTGGAGGATCGCCGAGTCGAGGGCGACGATGTCGTCGCGCTCCTGCAGCATCGCCCGCCACCACTCGGCCTTGACGTTGTTCTTCAGCAGGACGCCGTAGTGGCCGTAGTCGTAAGTCGACCCGAGGCCGCCGTAGATCTCGGAGGAGGGGAAGACGAAGCCGCGCCGTTTGCAGAGCGCGACGATCTCCTCCATCGTTACCTCGGTCGGGCGGGTGCCCTGCTCGGTTGCCATGGCCGGAACCGTAGCGGCTGCGATAATCACGCACCGCCATGCCCATCTACGAGTACAAATGCGAGAACGGCCACGTCTTCGAGGTGATCCAGAAGATCACCGAGGAGTCGCTGACCAAGTGCGAGGAGTGCGGCGCCCCCGCGGCCCGCGTCCTCTACTCGCCCGCGGTCCATTTCAAGGGCTCCGGCTTCTACAACACCGACTACGGCAAGAAGAAGGGCGGCGGCGGCAACGGCGCCTCCCCGTCCTCCGAGGGCTCGTCGGAGTCGAAGGGCGACTCGGGCTCGAGTTCGTCCTCTGACTCGAGCTCGTCATCGGGCAAGAGCGAGTCGAAGCCGGCCGCCTCGACCTCGGACTGACCGCGGCCATGTCCAGCGAGGTGCGGGTCAACCTGATCTGGCGCTTTGCCTTCGGCGTCGGGGCAATCGCCGCTCCGGTCGCCGCCTACGTGATCACCGCGCTTGCCGTCGACGGCCACGCGAAGAAGGAGTACTTCGAAGCCGTCTCCCAGATCCTGCCGGTGCTGCTGCTGGCGCTGGCGATCGAGCAGCGCTACTTCACCCGGGCCGGCCGCGAGCGGGCACCGGAGTCGCCGCTGCAGCTCGAGCTGGCGGGGAGGCGGCTCGACGACCGGGCGATGGCGCGCTGGTACACCCTGGCGGCGCGGGCCTACGCGCTCGTCGTCCTCCTCGTCCTCGGCCTCGGCGAGTGGATCGCGGTTGAAGTCCTCGCCACCGGCCACTCCTCCAGCGGCGACCTGAAGAACACCGCCGGCTCGCTCGCCGCCGGCTTCACCGCCCTGATCGTCTCGGCGCTGGTCGGGGCAAAAGTCAGCGACCGCTGAAAAGACACCCCGATAGGGGCCAAAATGCAGCGGACGCTGAATTTTGGCCGTCGATTGGACGGCGCTGATCAGCCGTCGATCAGGCGGTGCACGGCGCGCTTGCGAAGTTCCTCGGGGATTTCGATCGCCCCGTCGGGGCCTTCTTCGCAGCCACTCAGTTCCTTGGCGCAGAAGACTTCGGCGGTGGAGCCGCCGCCGATCGCGGCTGCGAGGATCAGCTGCGGCATCGTGAAGAAACCCATGTCGCTGACGAAGGCTTTCGGCGCCTCCCAGCCGATGATCGGGCCGTGGATGAAGTTGTAGGGGAGGCGGAGCGGGTCGGTGAGCCGATCCTTGACGCCGTTGATCACAATCTGCTGCGCCTGGGCGCGGTCGTAGTCGCTGTAGCCGAGGGTGTAGGCGCTCTTGCCGGGGCCCGGGCATTCGACCGGCTCGCGGACCCGTGAGTAGGCCAGCGCCTTTTCTCCGTCGAGGGTGTTCTCACCCTTCTTCAGTCGCAGCGTGACGCCACCCTGGCCGCCGCCGGCGCCGCCGGAGACGTCGGCGCAGAGCTTGTGGGGGAGGTCGACCTTGACCCCGCCGACGGAGTCGATCAGGTCTTCGAAGCCGGTGAAGTCGACGATCGCGACGTGGTCGATCTGGATCCCGAGGAACCCTTCGATCGTCTTGATCTGCAGGGCGGCGCCGCCGTAGGCATAGGCGGCGTTGATTTTCGTCGGCGTGTGGCCGGGGATTTCGGCGAAGGTGTCGCGGGGGATCGAGAGTTTGCGGAAGGCGCCGCCGCCGGCGCGGATCAGCATCAGCGTGTCGGCGCGGAATTCGCCTTCGTAACAGGGCTTGTGCGGCTTATCGCCGTGCGCCTGCTGTTCGAAGCACTCCTCGGAGGTGTTGCCGTCGCTGGCGCCGGGGGGACGCGCGTCGGTGCCGAGGACGAGGATCGTCTGCGCGCTCGGCAGCAGGAAGGGGTTGCCGTGGAGGGTGTCGCGGGCTTCGCCGGAGAGCTTGAACGACTGCAGTTGGGCGGAGACGGCGAAGGCGAGGAAGCTCAGCAAGATCCATCCCAGGGCCGCCAGCCCAACCCATTTGAGGATGCGCTTGACGTCGAAGGGGGCGCGCGGCGAGCCGGGCCGACGCGACTCCTCGTCTTTGTCGCGGCGCCGTGAAGGGAGCTTTGCACGGTCCCGCAGGGAGCCCAGATCCGGCGATTTCAAGCGCGAAAACAGCCCCTTGCGGGAGCGGTAAACGTTGTATTCGGGCGGCTCGGGGGGCCGCTGCTCGCCGTCGGGGCTCATGAAGGGCTAGAAATCATGGCGATGCATGCGGTCCTTCGCCTTCCAGCCTCCAGCTCCTCGTGAGCGCTAGCGAGACGATCGGGGTCGATCTCGGGGGCACGAAGATGCTCGTCGGGGTGCTCTCCGGCACCGAGCCGCTCTACGAGCAGCGCGAGGCTTCGACCGGCCAGACCGAGGACGAGCTGGTCGAGCTGCTGGTCCGCGAGGTCACAGAGGCGCGGGACGCCCGGCCCGGCGTCGTCGGCGTCGGGCTTGGGATTCCGGCGACGATCGACCACGACCGCGGCGTCGCCGTCTCCGCCGTCAACCTGCCGCTGGCGGACCTGGCGATCCGCGACATCGTCAGCGAGCGGGTCGACCTGCCCGTCTTCGTCGACAACGACGGCAACGTCGCCGCCTTCGCCGAGCACCTCTACGGCGCCGCCCAGGGGATGCCGCACATCGTGATGCTGACGGTCGGCACCGGGATCGGCGGCGGCCTCATCCTCGGCGGCGAGATCTACCGCGGCTCCAGCGGCGCCGGGGCCGAGCTCGGCCACGTCGTGATCCAGGTCGACGGGCCGCCCTGCCAGGGCAACTGCCCGAACCACGGCTGCGTCGAGGCGCTCGCCTCCGGGACCGCCCTCGGGCGCGAGGGACGCGCCGCCGCCGAAAGCACCCCCGACTCGGCCCTGGGGAAGCTGCTGGCCGCTGGCGAGAAGATCGACGGCCACGCGGTCACCGAAGCGGCGCTGGCCGGCGACGAGGCCGCCAAGGGAGTCTTCGAGCTGATCGGCAGCAGGCTCGGCGTCGCCTGCTCGAGCTTTGCCAACATCTTCCAACCGAACGCGATCGTGGTCGGCGGCGGGGTGATCGCCGCTGGCGACCTGCTGCTGGAGCCGGCCCGGCGCGAAGTGCGCGAGCGGGCGCTGAAGCCGATGAACGAGACCCCCATCCTCGAGGCCACCCTGGGCAACGACGCCGGCATGATCGGCGCCGCGGCGCTGGCTCGGACCGAACTCGAGGGAGGCGCGGGCTGATGCCCGGCTGCCTGGTCGTCTGCCCGACGCCGATCGGCAACATCGACGACGTCTCGACCCGCGTCCGCGAGGCGCTGGTCAGCGCCGACTTCATCGCCTGCGAGGACACCCGCAAAACCGGGTCGCTGCTGGAGCGGCTGCGGATCCGCCCGGCGCCGCGGCTCGTCTCCTTCCACGAGGGCAACGAATCGAGCCGCGCCGTCGAGCTGGCGCAGCGGATCGAGCGGGGCGACGTCGTTGCCCTCGTCTCCGACGCCGGCATGCCGGGGATCTCCGACCCCGGCTACAAGCTGATCCGCCGCTGCATCGACCGCGACCTCGAGGTGACCGTGCTGCCGGGACCGTCGGTGGTGCCGGTTGCCCTGGTCGCCTCCGGCCTGCCGACCGACAAGTGGCGCTTCGAGGGCTTCCTGCCGCGCCGGGCGGGGGAGATGGAGCGGGTCCTGCGGGCGACCGAGACCGTCGTCGCCTTCGAGTCGCCGCGCCGGGTCGGCGAGTCCCTCGCCGCCCTCGCCTCGCTGGCGCCGGACCGGCCCGCCGCCGTCTGCCGCGAGCTCTCCAAGGTCCACGAGGAGGTCGCCCGCGGCACCCTCGGCGAGCTCGCCCGCCGCTTCCGCGGCGACGTCAAGGGCGAGATCGTCCTCGTCATCGGCCCCGCCGCCTCGGCCGAGCACGACCAGGACGTCGGTTTCGCCGTCGACGCCCTCCGCCACCTCGTCCAGTCCGGCGCCCGCCCCCGCGCCGCCGCCTCCGTCGTCGCCGCCCTCACCGGCACCCGCGCCAACGACCTCTACAAGGCGCTGACGGGTCGCGAGGCCCGCCGCTAGATCCGCGAGTCCGCGTCAGGCGTCGTATGGCGACGGTTGACGCGGACTCGCGGTCTTCTCCTCAAGAGTCGCTGTTAGGTTGGGCGGGATGAGCGGCCCGACCTATTACGTCACCACCCCGATCTACTACGTCAACGCTGAGCCCCACCTCGGGCACGCGTACTCGACGATGGCCGCTGACGTGCTGGCGCGGCATCACCGCCAGCGCGGGGACGACGTCTTCTTCCTCACCGGCACCGACGAGCACGGGGAGCCGGTGGAGAACGCAGCGAAGAAGGCGGGGGTGACGCCGCAGGAGCTGGCCGACACCAACGCGGCCAAGTTCCAGGGGCTGATGCCGACGATCGACGCCAGCAACGACTTCTTCATCAGGACCAGCGACCCGCGGCACGAAGCGAAGGTCGCCGAGATCATGCAGCGGGTCTACGACAACGGCTGGGTCAGCAAAGGTGCCTACGAGGGCTGGTACTGCCCCCGCTGCGCCGACTTCAAAACCGAGCGTGAGCTCGGCCCCGGCAACACCTGCCCGATCCACGAGATCCCGCTCGAGCGGGAGCGCGAGGAAAACTGGTTCTTCCGCCTCTCCGCCTTTCAGGCCCAGCTTGAAGGTCTCTATGAGGAGCGGCCCGACTTCGTCGTCCCCGACTTCCGCCGCAACGAGGCGCTCTCGTTCATCAAGGGCGGGCTCGAAGACGTCTCGCTCTCGCGGCCGAACCTGAAGTGGGGGCTGCCGCTGCCGTGGGATCCCCGCCAGCGGATGTACGTCTGGTTCGACGCCCTCCTCAACTACGTGACGGCGCTGACCTTCGCCCGCGACGGGGAGGACCTGAGCAGCCGCTACTGGCCCGCCGACCTGCACGTGATGGCGAAGGACATCCTCAAGTTCCACGCGGTGATCTGGCCGGCACTCTGCTTCGCCGCCGACCTCGAGCCGCCGCGGCGGATGGTGATCCACGGCTTCCTGCTGATGGGCGAGAAAAAGATGTCGAAGAGCCTCGGCAACGTGCTCGACCCCTTCGCGGTGATCGAGCGCTTCGGCGCCGACGCGCTGCGCTTCTACCTCTTCCGCGAGGTCAGCTTCGGCCAGGACGGCTCGATCTCCACCGCCGGCTTCGAGCAGCGCTACGAGGCCGAGCTCGCCAACGACTACGGCAACCTCGCCAGCCGCGTGCTGGCGATGGTCGACCGCTACCGCGACGGCGTCGTCCCGGCGGCGCAGGTCGATGCCACCCTCGCCGAGGACTTCGAAGGCAAGGTGGCGCGCTTCGGCGACCTGCTCGACACCGCCGAGCTGAGCCAGGCGCTCGACGTCGTCTGGACCCTGGTCCGCCGCCTCAACCGCTTCGTCGAGGAGACGAAGCCGTGGGAGCTGGCCAAGGACGAGGCCGACCCCGAGCGCCTCGACGAAGTCCTCTACAACCTGGTCGAGGGGCTGCGGGTGACGACGCTGCTCCTGGTCCCCTACCTGCCTCAGAGCAGCGAGACGCTGCTCGCCGCCCTCGCCGAAGAGGGACGGGCGCTGGCCGAGCTCGGCTCCCGTGAGGGCGGCCAGAAGGTGGAGCGGGTGGCGCCGCTCTTCCCGAAGATCGAGTCCCCCGTTTGATGCCGGCTCCGGTCCTCGCGGTCTCGGAGCTGCAGAAACGCGACGGGGGACAGCAGGCGCTCGCCGGGGTCGACCTCGAGGTCGAGGCCGGGCAGCTTGTCGGTCTGCTCGGCCCCAACGGCGCCGGCAAGTCGACGCTGACGAAGATCGTCTGCGGCCTGGTCCGTCCCAGCGGCGGCCGGGTCGAGGTGCTCGGCGAGCGGGCGGGGTCGACCGCGGCACGGGCCGCGCTCGGGTACCTGGCGGAGCTGTTCCGCTTTCCCGGCTGGCTCAGCGCCGATGAGCTGCTGGCTCTGCACCAGCGGCTGACCGGCTCCGCCGGCGGCGGGCGGGAGCGGGCGGAGCTGTTGGAGCTGGTCGGGCTCAGGGAGGCTGCAGGCAAGCGGATCGAGGCGATGTCGAAGGGGATGCAGCAACGGCTCGGCATCGCCCAGGCGCTGGTCGGCTCGCCGCGGCTGCTCCTCCTCGACGAGCCGACCAGCGCCCTCGACCCGGTCGGCCGGCGGATCGTCCGCGGGCTGCTCGAGGAACTGCGCGGGCGCGGGGTCGCGGTCCTGCTCAACTCGCACCTGCTCAGCGAGGTCGAGCTGGTTTGCGACCACGTCGCGATCATCGCCGGCGGGCGGCTCGTCAAGGCGGGGACCCCGGAGGCGCTGGCGGGGCCGGCGGCGGTCGAGGTCGAGACCGGCTCCGGGGTGAAGAGCTTCGAGGGCGCGACCCGCGAGGACGCGCCCGGCATCGTCGCCGAGCTGGTCGCCGCCGGCGAGCGCGTCTACCGGGTGGAGGTGCGCCACAGCTCGCTCGAAGACGTCTACCTGGAGGCGGTCGGAGGGGAGACCGGGTGATGCCATCGCCGCTGGCCTCGGCCGCCACCGTGGTGGCGCTCTCGATGCGGGAAGGGGTGCGCAAGCGCGTCTTCCTCGCGGTGCTCGTGCTGACCGCCGCCTTCCTGGCGCTCTACGCGCTCGGCGCCCACTTCGCCTTCCGCGACGCCGCCGGGTTCGCCGCCGGTGAAGCGGACATCCTCGACCCCAAGGCCTTCACCGGGGCGACGATCTTCGGCATGGCGATGTTCGCGACCCTCTTCCTCGGCGCCGTGCTGGCGGTCTTCCTCACCCTCGGCGTCGTCCGCGGCGACGCCGAGTCGGGCCTGCTGCAACCGATCGTCGTCCGCCCGATCGGCCGCACGACGATGCTGCTCGCCCGCTTCGGCGGCGCCGCGGCGCTCTCGGGCGTCTACGTGCTGGCCGTCTACTTCGCCGCCGTCGCGATCACCGCGGCGACCGGCCACTGGAGCCCCGACCATCTGCTGGGGCCGGCGCTGAGCCTGGTGCTGGGGGTGGCGATCATCGCCGCGATGTCCCTGCTCGCCTCGGCCGTCCTCTCCGTCACCGCGCAGGGGATCGTCGTCTTCATGGTCTTCGGGGCGGGCCTGACGGCTGGCCTGCTGGCCCAGATCGGCAACGCGATCAACTCCGACTCCCTGCACACGATCGGCCGGGTGGCAAGCTGGGCGCTACCCTTCGAGGGCCTCTACGCGGCAGGGCTCCACGCCCTGATCTCGGAGACCAGCGGCCTCACCGGCGTCGTCCTGCAGCTCGGCCCGTTCGGCGGCTCGGAGGCCGCCGGCCCCGACCTCATCGCCTGGTCCTTCGTCTACCTGCTGGGCGTCCTCGCGCTCGCCGCCTTCGTCTTCTCGCGCCGGGATCTCTGACCGCGTGCACGGATCCCTGGCAGGTATCCGTGCATACTCAAAATCCGTAGAACGTTTGCCTTCCCTCCTACGAAATGCGAAAACGCGGGATACGGTCGCGCCAATGGCCAGTGCGTCGTGGAGAGGGCGGACCAGGGGAGCGACTGCCTTCGGGCTGGTGTTGCTCGCCCTTGTCGCTTGCGCGCTGAGCGCCAGCCCCGCCGCCGATGCCGCCCGGCTAGTGGTCGGCAAGGACGGCAAGGTCCACGCTTGTTACAAAGCCAAGGGCAAGCACCGCGGGACCCTGCGGGTCGTTCGCAGCGCCAAGGTCCGCTGCGCGAAGAAGTGGCGCAAAGTCGCCTGGTCGGTGCGCGCCGTCCCCGGCCCGCGCGGCGAAACGGGTGCCGCCGGCGCCGCCGGTGAGCGCGGCCTCCCCGGTACCGCCGGCAACGTCGTCGTCAGCGAACTCGAAGGCAAAGTCGACGAACTGCTGACGAAAGTCACGAACCTCGAAAGCGCGATCGCCAACCTCGGTGCGCTCGAAGCCACCGTCTCCTCGCTCTGCTCCCAAACCGAAGCGCTGAACGGCCAGACGACCGCGCTCGGGACGGCGCTCGGCGGTCTCAGCGCCGTCGTCGACACCCTCACCCTGCTCGGGCTGCCGGAAGTGCCGGCCGCCCTACCGTCGTACACCTGCCCCACCTTCTAGCGGTGTTCCTTTTGGGCGCTATGACGCCCAAAAGGAACACCGCTAACTAGGCGAGCAGGCCGGGGCCGATCTCCTCGGGCCGGGTCAACCCGCAGAGCGCCATCGTCAGGTCGAGCTCGGCGAGGACCATCTTCAGCACCGCTTCGACGCCCTCCTGGCCGCCGAGGGCGAGGCCCCAGACGTAGGGGCGCCCGAGGCAGACGGCGTCGGCGCCCAGGGCCAGCGCCTTCAGCACGTCGGCACCGCCGCGGACGCCGCTGTCGAAGAGGATCGCGAGCTCGTCGCCGACCGCTTCGGCGATCGGCGGCAGCGCGTCGAGCGAGGCGATCGCGCCGTCGACCTGGCGGCCGCCGTGGTTGGAGACGACGATGCCGTCGACCTCACGGCGGAGCGCCTCGCGGGCGTCCTCGACGTGCTGGATCCCCTTGACCAGGATCGGCAGCTCGGTCATTTCGCGCAGCTCCGCGAGGTCATCCCAGCTCAGCGACGGGTTCGCCTGGACGCCGAGGAAGTGACCGGTCGCCATTCCCTGGTCCTCCTCCGGCGGCTTCTCCAGCGCCGCCCGGAAGACCGGGTCCTCGAAGTAGTTGGCGACCCCCATGCCGTTGAGGAAGGGCAGCCAGGCCTGCTGCAGGTCGCGGGGCTTCCAGCCGGGGATGAAGGTGTCGACGGTGAGGACGATCGCCGCGTAGCCGGCCCGCTCGGCCCGCTCGACGAGGCTGCGGGCGAGGCCCGGGTCGTTGGGCCAGTAGAGCTGGAACCAGCGCGGCCCGTAGCCGCTCGCCTCGGCGATCGCCTCGAGCGTGAAGTGGGAGGCGGTGCTGGCGATCATCGGCACCCCGACCGCGGCGGCGGCGCGGGCGGTGGCGAGCTCGCCCTCGGGGTGGAGGATCTTCTGCACGCCGACCGGGGCGAGCAGCAGCGGCGCCGTCATCTCGGTCCCCATCAGCCTCGTCCGCAGGTCGCGGCGGGAGACGTCGCGCAGCATCCGCGGCACGATCCGGCGGCGGCGGAAGGCCTCGAGGTTGGCGCGGATCGTCTCCTCGCTGCCGGCGCCGGCGGTGACGTAGGCGGCCGCCCGCGGCTCCATCGCCGCGATCGCCCGCTCCTCCAGCTCGGCCACCGCGACCGGGATCGCCGGCGTCTCCCCGCCGAGCCCGCGGAGGTAGATCTCGCGGTAGTAGTCGGCGAGGTCCGCCATCTGGCGAAGGCTAATGGCTCTGGCCGAACAGCCAGGGCACGAGCGGCGGCGCGTTTGCCGCAGCGCCGAGGAAGGGCAGCCCGAAGCGCCGCTCCAGCGCGGCCAGCAACGAGTAGTGGTTGACGGCCCGGCGGACCCGGAGGCCGGGGGGAACGTCGGGCCCGGCGAGGACGGTCGCGACCCGGCCGCCGCCGCCGGCATTGCCGACCCCCTCGTCGAAGGTGACGATCAGGAGCCCGTGCGGACCGAGCCGCCGCCTGATCGAAGGCACGATCCGGGATAGGTAGACGTCGGCGGCGCCCAGGGGGCAGTCGTGGGCGGCCTGGCAGAGGTTCGGCGAGAGCCAGCCGAACGCCGGCAGCCGGTGCGCCGCCAGGTCGGCTCGGAGGCGCGTCGCGGGGACGATGCGGGCGCAGCGTCGCGGCACCGTCGTGATCGCGGGGAAGTAGGCGAAGGGGTTGTGCCGTTTGGCGTAGCTGCCGCTGTCCCCGCGGGTGAAGCAGGGACGGGGGAGGCCACCCATGTAGGCCTTCCAGGAGATTCCGGCGCGGGAGAGCTGGGTCGCGAGGTTGGGCCCCGTCACGGTGCAGTCGAGGCAGTCTTCGGTGATCCCGAAGGTGGAGCCGGCGACCAGCGCGAGGTAATTGGGCAGCGAGGGATGGGCGACGGCGTGGTAGCGGACAGCGAGGGCGCCGCGCCGGGCGAGCCGGTTGAGGAAGGGCGCTTCCGGGTTGCCGATCACTTCCGGCAGCTCGTGGTTCTCGAGGACGATGACGAAGACGGGCGCCGGTCGCCGCGCCTGCGCGGCGGTTTCGCTCGTGCCCGCCGCGCCGAGGAGCAATGCGAGCAGCGTCAGGCAGAGACTGATCCTCACCGGGCGAGGATAGGCTGACCCGGCCGATGATCGACTCCCACACCCACCTCTTCCTCTGTGAGGGCGGCGAGGACGAGCTCGTCGCCGCGGCCCGCGAGGCCGGGGTCGGGCGGATGCTGACGATCGGCCTCGACGAGGAGTCGAACCGGACCGCGATCGCCAGCGCCGAGCGCCACCCGGAGGTCTTCGCCTCGGTCGGCCGCCACCCCAACGACGCCGGCGGCTTCGACGAGGCGGCGGCGGCCGACGTCGCTGAGCTGGCGGCGCACGAGAAGGTGCGGGCGATCGGCGAGACCGGGCTCGACTTCTACCGCGACACCGCGACCCCGGACGAGCAGCGGCGGGCCTTCGCGGCGCAGATCGAGATCGCCGCCGAGCTCGATCTGCCGATCGTCATCCACGCCCGCGACCGCGAGGGGGAGACGAGCGCGATCGACGAGATCTTCGCGACGCTGGACGCGCGCGCCAGCGGCCAGGCCGTGATCCTCCACTGCTTCTCGGCGCCCCAGCGGGTGCAGGACGCGGCCGACCGCGGCTGGTACTGCTCCTTCGCCGGCAACGCCACCTACCCGAGTGCCAAGGAGCTCCGCTTCGCCGCCGCCAAGGTCCCCGAGGACCGGATCCTGGTCGAGACCGACGCCCCCTTCCTCTCGCCGCAGCCGCTGCGCGGCAAGCGCAACCAGCCCGCCTTCGTGGTCGAGACGGCGCGGGAGATCGCCGCCGTGCGCGGCGTCACCTACGAGGAGCTGGAGCGGACCGTGGAGGCCAACGCCCGCGCCGTCTTCGGCTGGTAACGCGGCTTGGTCCGTCTCGGTCAGAACTTCCTCGCCGACCCCAACCTGCTGGAGGCGATCGTCCGTGACGCCGAGCTGGCGCCAGCGGACGTGGTGCTCGAGGTCGGCGCCGGCGAAGGGGTGCTGAGCGAGCGCCTGGCGGCCGCCGCCGCCCACCTCCACACGGTCGAGATCGACCGCCGGCTGGAGCCGGCGCTGGCGCCGGTCGCCGCCCTGCCCAACGTCGACCTGCACTGGGGCGACGCGATGAAGCTCGACCTGGCGGCGCTGGAGCCGGCGCCGACGGCGATGGTCGCCAACCTCCCCTACTCGGTGGCGACGCCGCTGATCCTGCGGACGATCGAGGAGCTGCCCTCGCTCGCGAGGTGGGTGGTGATGGTGCAGCGGGAGATCGCCGAGCGGCTGCGGGCGGCGCCGGGGAGCCGCGTCTACGGGTCGCCGAGCGCGGTCGCCCAATTGGCCTGCGAGATCGAACTGGTGCGGGCGGTCGACCCGGCGGTCTTCAAGCCGCGGCCGCGGGTCGAGTCGGCGATCCTGCGCCTGCGGCGCACCGGCCCCGCGGCCGACGCCGCCACCCGCGAGCTGATCCGCGCCGCCTTCGCCCACCGCCGCAAGTCCCTGGCCCGCTCGCTCGAGCACGCGCGGCCAGGCTCGCTGGCGCCGGCGCGGGCGGCGCTGGCGGAGATGGGCTTGCCGCAGGACGCCCGCGCCGAGTCCCTCGCCCCCCAGGAGTTCGCCGCCCTGGCGGAGAAGCTGTCGGCCTGATGCTGCTGCGCGCCCCCGCCAAGCTCAACCTCTGCCTCTACCTCGGCGGGCGCCGCGAGGATGGGCTGCACGAGCTCTGCTCGCTGTTCGAGCCGCTCGAGCTGGCCGACCTGATCGAGGTCTCGCCGGCCGCCGCTGACGAAGTCGTCTGCCCGGGGGTCGAGGGCGAGAACCTGGCGGCGCGGGCGCTGGCGGCGCTGCGCCAGGAGGGCTGGGAGGGGGGGCGGTTGCGGGTCGAGATCGAGAAGCGGGTGCCGGTGGCGGCGGGCCTCGGCGGCGGCAGCGGCGACGCCGCCGCGATCCTGCGGCTCGCCGCCGGCGCGGTGCCGGACCTGCCGCGGCTGGCGGCCGCCCTCGGCGCCGACGTGCCCTCGCAGTTGCGCCCGGAGCTGGCCCTGGTCGGCGGCGCCGGCGAGCGGGTCGAGCCGCTGCCGGAGCCGGTCGAGCACGCCGCCGTGCTGCTGCCCGGCGGCGGCGGTCTCAGCACCGCCGCGGTCTTCGCCGAGGCCGACCGGCTCGGGCTCGGCCGCGACGGCGCCGAGCTGGAGGAGCTGGCGGCGCGGCTGCGGCGGGCGGCGGGCGCCGGCGCCTCGCCGCTCGCCTACCCCGAGCTGCTGGTCAACGACCTCGAGCCGGCGGCGCTCTCGCTGCGCCCCGAGATCGGCGAGGCGCTGCGGGCGCTGCGCGCGGCCGGCGCGCCGGTGGCGATCCTCAGCGGCTCCGGCCCGACCGCGGTCGGGCTCTTCCCGGACCTCGCGGCGGCGCGGGAGGCCGCCGCCGCGACCGGGTACGAGGAAGCCATCGTCTGCGCCGCCGGACACGCGAGGCTTACGGGATGAGGCTCCCCGGCGAGGGCGAGGGCGGCGCCAGCCGACGCAAACGGCTGGTGATCGGCGCCGTGGTCGCGGCGATCGCCGTCGGCTACTACTTCCTCAGCCGCGAGCTCGGCAGCCTCGACCTGCAGAACCTGCTCGAAGACGTCTCGGAAACGCTCGGCGCCTGGACCTACCTGCTGGTCGGCGTCTTCGCCTTCGCCGAGACCGGCGCCTTCGTCGGCCTCGTCGTCCCGGGCGAGACGGTGATGCTGCTCGGCGGCGCCGTCGCCGGCCAGGGCGCGATCAGCATCTACGTGCTGATCGCCGTCGCCTGGTTCGCCGCTTGGCTCGGCGACACGACCAGCTTCTTCCTCGGCCGGCGGCTCGGCCGCGGCTTCGTGCTGCAGCATGGACCCCGGGTCGGGATCAGCCACGAGCGCTTCGAAAAGGTCGAGGACTACTTCGACCGCCACGGCGGCAAGACGATCTTCATCGGCCGCTTCGTCAGCCTCGTCCGCGCCTTCGCCCCGTTCATCGCCGGCAGCTCGGGGATGCGCTACCGCGCCTTCGTCCCCTACTCGATCCTCGGCACCGGCCTCTGGGCCACCGCCCACATCCTGGTCGGCTACTTCTTCTCGCGCAGCATCGAGACCGCTGGCAAGTACGCGGCCAAAGGCGCCTTCCTGCTCGGCACGCTGATCGCCATCGTCGCCGGGTCGATCTTCCTCTACCGCCACTTCCGGGTCGAGGAGAACCGCGAGGCGGCGGTGCGGCGGATGGAGGGGCATCGAGCCACCGCCTGGATCGTCGCCCTCGGCCGGCGCTACCGGCCGCAACTGCGGTTCCTCTGGGACCGGGTCACTCCGGGTGGGACCTTCGGGCTCGAAGTCACCACGCTGCTGGCCACGCTCGCCGTCGCCTCCTTCGTCGTCACCGCCTACGGCGTCGTCCTCGGCGAAAACCCGGGGCCGACGCCGGGCGACGAAACGGCGATGGAAGTCGTCGGCCACCTGCAGAGCGCGTTCCTCACCCACCTCGCCAAGGCGGTCACCTGGCTCGGCTCGGGCGGCTTCACCTGGGCCCTGGCCGTGGTCTGCGCGGCGCTGCTGGCCTGGCGGCGGCGCTGGGCCGAGTTCTGGGTCCTGCTGGCGGGGATGGCGATCACCCAGGTCGGGATCGTCGCGATCGCGGACATGGTCGACCGGCCGCGGCCCGAGGGCGGGCTGGTCTCGACCTCGGGCTCCTCCTACCCGAGCGGCTACGCCGCCCACTCGGTGATCTACGTCTGGCTGGCGGTGACGATCGTGATGCGGCTGCGGCCGGGGATGGCGCGGGCGACGCTGGTCGTCGTGACGGGGATCGCGCTTACCGCCTTGGTTGGGCTCTCGCGCGTCTACCTCGAAGTCCACTACCTCAGCGACGTCAGCGGCGGCTGGGCCCTGGGGGCGGCGGCCTTCTCCTTCTGCGCGGCGATCGGCGTGGTCGTCTCGGGTTTGCGCCAGAATTCACCTCAGTGACCGCTTTCGCCCTCGCCAAGCTCGGCGATCAGTGGCTCCTCTACGGGACCGCCGCCCTGATCTGCCTCCTGGTCTTCGTCACCCTGATCCTCACCCCGGCGCTGAGCGCCTACGGGCGGCTCTGGGAGAAGGCGGCCGCCGGCTTCCTCTCTCTCTTCGTCCTCGCCGCCCTCGTCCTCGGCGGCGTCGTGATCGGCCTCGTGGTCGTCTACTACTGGACCGACATCGCCAACTCCACTGGGATCTGACGGCGGCCCGATTTCTCGCGCGTGGCCGCTGGGTCAGCGAGCCAGTGTCAAGCCGGGATAATTGGCGGTTCGGATGGCGGCGAGCTCTAAACAGGGGGCGGAGAGCCCCGTGAACGTGGACCGAGGGGCCTTGCTGGAGGCGCTCTCAGATGCGGTCGAATCGGGGGCGGGGCTGCCGGCGGTGGCGCGGGCCGCGGCGCGGCTGCTCGACGCCAGCGTCGCCCTGATCGACCGCTCCAGCGCCGTCCTCGCGGTCGCCGGGGCTTCCTCCGACCAGGAGCAGAAACTGCTCTCGGGAGGGGAGGGCGTGACCAGGGTGGAGCTGCGGGTGGCGGACACGGTGGTCGGCGAGCTGCGCTACCGGGCCAAGGCGGCGCCGGACGCGGCGATCGCGCGGATGGTGACGACGCTGCTGGCCCTGGAGCTGGAGCGCTCGCGCTCGCCCGAGTGGGAGAGCGAGGAGGCCGCTGGCGCCTTCGTCACCGCGGTGCTCAGCCGTGAGGTGACCGACCGCGGCGACATCGTCGCCCGCGGCGCCGAGCTGGGCGCCGACCTCGACCGCGGCGCCGGCGTCCTCGTCCTCCGCGCCGCCCCGCGCGCCGCCCAGGCCGGCGAGTGGCGCGGCCGCGTCCTCACCTTGGCCATGCGCGCGCTGCGCTCGCTCGCGCCCGGCGCCCTCGCCGCCACCGAGGACGCCGAGGCCGCCGCCGAGGTCGCGGTGATCGTCCCGGCCGAGGACGACGAGCGCCTCGCTCGCGCCGCCGCCGGCCTCGCCCGCGAGCTCGCCGACAGCCTCGCCGGCTTCCACCTCACGATCGGCCGCAGCCGCCGCTCCGCCGACCCGGTC
>DASSHE010000010.1:0-7003 GCA_035693065.1 Solirubrobacterales bacterium | reverse complement strand
GCGCTGGTTTCGGCCGGGACGGGGGTGGGCACACCCTCGCCCTGACAAGTCGCAGTGCTAATTAGCACTGCGACTTTGAGTATCCGCCAGTTCGAGGGTGTCCCCACCCCCGGATCGAGCCGCTACGAGCTTCGTTAGTCGTAGGTGACGGACTCCAGGTAGAGGCCGTGGGGTGGGGCGGTGTCGCCGGCCTCGGTGCGGGAGGCTCCCTTGAGGAGCTTCCTGAAGCTCTCTACGGTGCGGCGGCCGCTGGCTACTTCCAGTTGGGTGCCGACTAGGACGCGGACCATGTTGCGCATGAAGGCGTCGGCGGTGACGCGGAAGGTGAGGATGTCTCCTTCGTCGGTCCAGGAGGCGGCGAGGACGTCGCGCTCGAAGCGGACGTGATCGGTCTGGGTCGGGGTGAAGGCGGTGAAGTCGTGGGTTCCGGGGAGGGCGGCGGCACACGCTTCGAGCGCCTTGCGGTCGACGCGGTGGGGCCACCAGAGAGACCTTCCGACCTCGAAGGGGCTAGGGGAGGAGCGGGCGAGGAGGCGGTAGCGGTAGCTGCGGGCGCGGGCGTCGCGGCGAGCGTCGAAGCCGTCGGCGACGACGTTGGCGGCGGTGACGGCGACGTCGTCGGGGCCGAGGCCGTTGAGGCGCCGGCTGAGGTCCTCGGTGGGCTCCTGTGGCGTCGTAAAGCTCGCTACCTGGCCCAGAGCGTGGACACCGGTGTCGGTGCGGCCGGCGACGGTGAGGTCGACCGGTTCGCGCAGAACGGTCGCCAGCGTCGTCTCCAGCTCCCCCTGCACGGTCCGCAAGCCTGGCTGCTTGGCCCAGCCCCGGAAGCCGGCGCCGTCGTATTCGATGTCGAGCCGCACCGTGGGCACCGGGGCAGTATTCCGGACCCCAGGAGGAATGGGCGGTGCCGGGAAGCGCCCACCTAGAATCGATCAGATGCGAATCCTCCTCACCAACGACGACGGGATCTCAGCGCCCGGCCTGCAGGCCGCTCGGCGCGCCCTCAGCGCGCTCGACGGGGTGGAGGTCGAGGTCGTCGCCCCGGACTCCAACCGCAGCGCCACCGGCCGCGGCATCACCACGCGGGCCCCGCTCAGCGTCGAGGAGGTGGAGTTCGGCGACGGCCGCGTCGGTTATGCGACCGACGGCACCCCGGTCGACTGCGTCCGCTTCGCCGAGCTCGGCCTGGTCGGCGGCCGCCCCGACCTGATCGTCTCCGGGATCAACCACGGCGCCAACCTCGGCGACGACATCACCTACTCGGGCACCGTCGCCGCGGCCCTGGAGGGAATCGTCCTCGGCATTCCCGCGGTGGCGGTTTCCCAGCAGTCCTCGGCGGGAGGCCTCGGCTACGTCAGCGGCAGTTTCGACTTCACCGTCGCCGCTGCCTTCGTCGCCCAGCTCGTCTCGCGGTTGCGCGAGGAGGCGATGCCCGAGGCGACCCTGATCAACGTCAACTGTCCGAACCGGGAGCCAACCGGGATCGAGGTGACGAAGCTGGGCAAGCGCATCTACAACGACGAGCTGAAGCTGGTCGACGAGCGCGACGGCCGCCGCCACTACGAGATTTACGGCTGGCAGCCCGGCTACGAGGAGATCGAGGGCACTGACCTCTACGCCGTCTCCCAGGGGCGGATCGCGGTTACCCCGATCCACTTCGACCTCACCGACCACGGCGGAATCGAGCGGCTCCAGGGCTGGGGCTTCGAGGAGATGCTCGCCGCCAGCGCGACGACCGCGTGAGCGCCTCCGTCGAGCAGCGCGCCGAGGAGCTGCGGCGGCTTCTCGAGCGCCACAACCGCCTCTACTACGTCCACGACGAGCCGGAGATCGGCGACGACGTCTACGACGCGATGCTCGACGAGCTGCGGGAGCTGGAGGCCAACCATCCGGAGCTGCGGACGCCGGACTCGCCGACGCAGCGGGTCGGGGCGCCGCCGCTGGAGCGCTTTGAGCAGGTGGAGCACGTCGAGGCGATGCTCTCGCTCGGCAACGCCCGCAACGAGGAGGAGCTGCGGGCCTGGGAGAACCGCATCGCCAACCACCTGAAGCGGCTCGACATCACCGCTTCGGAGTTCAGCTACACGACCGAGCCGAAGATCGACGGCCTCGCCGTCACCCTCACCTACGAGGACGGGGTGCTGGTCCGCGGCGCCACCAGGGGAGACGGCCGGGTGGGGGAGGACGTGACCCAGAACCTGCGCACGATCGGCTCGGTGCCGCTGCGGATCGAGGGCGCGGCCCCCGAGCTGATCGAAGTCCGCGGCGAGATCTACCTGCCGATCGCCGCCTTCAAAGCGCTGAACGAGCGCCGGGCCGAGGCCGGCGAGCCGACCTTCGCCAACCCCCGCAACTCGGCCGCCGGCTCGATCCGCCAGCTCGACCCGAAGCTGGCCGCCGAACGCCCGCTCTCGACCTGGTTCTATGGGATCGGCGCCGTCCGCGGGCTCGAGCTCCCCACCCACATGGACGAGGTCGAATGGCTCGGCGACCGTGGCTTCAAGGTCAACCCCGATACCGACCACCATCAGGGGGTGGAGGGGGTGGTGAAGCGCTGCCACTGGTGGGAGGAGCGCCGCGACGAGCTCGACTACGAGATCGACGGCGTCGTCGTCAAGGTTGACGAGAAGGCGCTCTGGCGCGAGCTCGGCGTGGTCGGCCGCGAGCCGCGTTGGGCGATCGCCTGGAAGTTCCCGCCGACGACGGCGACGACGAAGCTGAAGAAGGTCGTCTGGAACGTTGGCCGCACCGGTCACCTCGTCCCCTTCGCGATGCTGGAGCCCGTACACGTCGGCGGCGTCACCGTCACCACCGCCACCCTCCACAACGAGGAGGACCTGGCCCGCAAGGACGTGCGCGAGGGCGACGAGGTGGTGGTGATGAGGGCCGGCGACGTGATCCCACAGGTCGTTTCGCCGAAGCTGCCACGCAAGCAGAAAGGCGCGCGCCGGGCGAAACCGCCGAAGAAATGCCCGGCTTGCGGGACCGAGACGGTCAAACCCGAGGATTCGGTATTCACGATCTGCCCCAACCGCGCCGGCTGCCCCGGGCAGTCTTTCCAGCATGTCAAGCACTTCGTCAGCAAGGGCGCGATGGACATCGAGGGCCTGGGGGAAGAGCGGGCGAGCCAGTTCCTCAAAGAAGGACTGATCTCCGACGTCGCCGACATCTATGACCTGACCGAGGAGCGGCTGGTCGAGGTCGAGCGCTTCGGCGAGACCTCGGCCGCCAACCTCGTCGCCTCGATCGAGGCCTCCAAGCAGCGCCCGTTCAAACGCGTGCTCTACGCGCTTGGGCTGCCGGGCGTCGGCGCCGTCACCGCGGAGGCGCTGGCCGACCACTTCGGCTCGATCGACGCCCTCCACGAGGCCGACCCGGAGGCGATTGAGGAGGTCGAGGGGGTGGGGCCGATCATGGCGGTGCAGATCGCCGAGTCGCTGACCGACGACGCCACCTGGGCGCTGATCGAGAAGCTGCGCACGAAGGGCGTGCGACTGGAGGCCGACGCCTCGGAACGGCGCCAGCAGGGCGGCCCGCTCGAAGGCAAGACTGTCGTCCTCACCGGCACCCTGCCGGAGCTGACCCGCGAGGAGGCCGCCGCCCTCGTCAAGGCCGCCGGCGGCAAGGTCACCAGCTCGGTTTCGAAAAAAACCGACTACGTGGTGGCCGGCGAGAGCCCGGGGTCGAAGCTGGCGAAAGCCGAAAAATTCGGGACGGAGATTCTGGACGAGGCGGGGCTGCGGAAGCTGGTTTCGCGGTAGGGGGAGGGCCGGTACTCCCCCTCCAGAATTGACCTCCCCTTCGCTTCGCTACGGGGAGAACTTGGAGCGCGGCTTCGCCGCGCAAGAGACAGATTGCATATCGCCGAACATTCTTCCGGGGGAGTACCGGCCCTCCTTCCAACGAGCTCAGCTAGACGCCCAAGGTTCGGAAGCTCAAAAAGCAAGGCTTCCATTGCACCTTCCTTGAGAAAGCTGCTGGCCCTTGGTGGTCTCGGAACTGTGTGTGGTGGGGAGGGCGGGTGACCCTCTACGCGTTTTGCGCCGCTGGCCCGACTCCAATCTCGGAAGGCTGCTTCCGATTCAGCCAGGTAGGCGAGCGAAGAGGGTTACCCGCCCTCCATACCGACTGCGCTTTGTCTAGCTCTAGTAGCCGGCGACCGCGCCGGCGATCCGGTCCTGGTCGAGATGGGCAACGCTCAGGTTGCGCACCCCGTTCATCAGCACCGAGAAGACCATTACCCGGCCGCTGGGGTTGAAGCAGTAGCCGGAGAGGTTGCTGACGCCGGTGATCGTGCCGGTCTTGGTCCGGCAGCGGCCGTAGGCGGCGGTGCCGCGCATGCGGCTGGCGACGGTGCCCTCGTGGCCGGCCAGGGCCAGGTCCTGGATGAACTGGTCGCCGGCAGGGTCGGTCCGCATCGCCAGCAGCAGGTTGACCACCTGGCGCGGGCTGGCGCGGTTGGAGCGGGTGAGGCCGGAGCCGTCGACCGCGTGCACGCCCGATCCGTGGGAGCGGGCGAAGGCCTCGACCACCGCGGCGCCAGCGGCGGTGGTGCCGCCGCCGCCGAGGCGGGCGCCGAGCAGCTTGATCAGGGTCTCGGCGAAGAAGTTGTCGGAGTAGACGTCGGTGGTGTCGACGATGCGGTCGAGGGTGGGGGAGCGGACGAGCGCGACCCGGTCGGCGTCCGGCGGCGTCGGCGCCAGCGCCACCTGGCCAGGCACGGAGACGCCGGCGCTCTGCAGCGACCGGGCGAGCTTCGAGGCGGCCAGCTTGGCCGGGTCGGAGGAGAAGCCGCTGGCGCTGGTCGAGCCGCGGAAGCCGGAGTTGAAGGCGAGGCCGGAGAGCGGGCCGATGTAGGAGCTGGTGGCGTAGCCGGAGTCGGCGACGCCGCGGCGGCGGTCGAAGATCGAGTCGTCGGCATAGAGGCGGCCGGTGACGCGTTCGATTCCCGCCGCCTTCACCTGCGGGGCAAGGGAGAAGAGGTTGGTGCCGAGGCCGCCCAGGTAGCTGTCGTAGAAGGTGGGGGTGCCGAGGGCCGGGTCGCCGCCGCCCTGCAGGTAGAGGCTGCCGTGGAGGATGCCGTTGGCGTCGACCGGCCCGTCGCGGAAGACCTTGGTGGGGATCCGCGTCTGCGGGCCGAGCCGCGAAAGGACGGTGGCGGTGGTGAAGAGCTTCATGTTCGAAGCCAGCGAGCGGGAGCGATTGGCGGCGCTGGCGCAGACGACTTCGCCGGTTTCGGCGTCGGCGACGAGGAGACCGCTGGCACCGCCGCCCCCCTGGTGCAGCCAGGCGCGCATCTGGTCGCAGGTTTGGCTTGCCTGGGCGGCCCCGACTAGGAGGAAAACAGCCGCTAGAGCGGTGGCCAGCAACGTGGCGCTGCGTCTCATCGTCGGTTCCAACACATGCGGACTGGAAGGTAGCGGCCGGGCCCGACCGTCGCCCCTGGAATACTTCATGTTCCCATGGGCAAAGTCGTAGACATCGAGTCCAAGCCCCGGCGGCGGTCGCGAGGCCGGAAAAGGCCATCGAAGACCGCGCTGGTCCTCGGTGGGGGCGGTTTCACCGGTGGGGTCTACGAGATCGGCGCCCTGCGCGCTCTCGACCTTCTGGCGGTCAACAGCACCGTCAACAACTTCGACGTCTATGTCGGCACCTCGGCCGGCTCCTTCGTCGCCTCGATGCTCGCCAACGGCATCACCCCCGACGAGATGATGCAGGTGATCAACTCCCGGGTCCCCTCCGAACTCGAAGATCTCGACCTCGACCGGGTCCTCAAGCCCAACTACCTGGGCTTCCTCAGCAAAGCGGCGGCGCTGCCGCTGCGCACGGCCCAGTTGCTGGGCCAGCTGACCCGGATCGGCGAGCTCTCGGCGATCGACATCGGCGTCGGCCTGGCGGAGGCGCTGCCGACTGGCATCTACTCGGGCTCTGGGGTCAACGATTACGTCGGGGACGTGCTCAGCGGTGGCGGCCGGGTCAACGACTTCCGGCTCCTCGATCGAGAGCTTTACCTGACCGCGACCGACCTCGACACCTGCGAGCGGATCGTCTTCGGCGAAGACGGCTGGACCGACGTCCCGATCTCCAAGGCGGTGCAGTGCTCGACCTGCCTGCCAATCGTCTACAAGCCGGTCGACCTCAAAGGGCGCCAGATGGTCGACGGCGGCATCCGTTCGACCACCAACGTCGACATCGCGGTCGAAAAGGGCGCCAAGTTCATCGTCGTCGTAAACCCCCTCGTCCCTTACGTCAACGACTTCGAGAAGACGATCCCGACCGTCTTCGGCCGCCGCGTGCGCCGCGTCTCCGACATGGGCCTGCCGGCGATCGCCAACCAGACCTTCCGCCTGATCGCCCACGCCCGCCTGCACCAGGCGGTCGAGCAGTGGCAGGAGCGCTATCCCGGCGTCGACATCATCCTGCTCGAGCCCGAGCCCAACGACGAGCTGATGTTCGGCACGCCGATCATGGACTACTCCCGCCGCCTCCGAATCGCCCGCCACGGCTTCGAAACCGTCACCGCCGCGCTCGCGCAGGATTACGAGCGCTATGAGGAGATCGCCCAGCGCCACGGCCTCGAGATCTCCGAGCGCCGCGTCCGCCGCGTGGTCGAAAAGGCCTCCGAAGAAGAGGCAGAGCCAGCATCCGCCTGGCGCCGCGTTCTAGAGCAGACGACCTCGGTCCTGCTGCGGCAAACCGGCGTCGCCTCCTAACAAACTCAAATATTCTTGACTTTTTTGACCGTTGGGCATAGATCTGGCCCATGCAGGCCCGCCCGAAGTCGATGCTTTCGCGTATCTGGTGCGCCGCAGCGCTTGCTGCCCTGGCGGCGACCTGCCTAGCAGCGCCGACCGCCTCGGGGGCGACCCTGCGCTCCAATACCTACCCCACGACCCTCACAGCGAGCCAGCTTGAATCTGCAGTTCACAAACTGACCTTGGACAGCAGCTCCGTCGAATGCGCGACCCACACCGGCAGCGGCACCCTCGAAGGCGCCTCCGAA
>DASSHE010000009.1:0-16147 GCA_035693065.1 Solirubrobacterales bacterium | reverse complement strand
CTGACGGTGACCTGGCCCGGTACCAGACGGTGGAGACCGACCCGAGTTTCCGCCGCCGCGGCCTGGCCGGCACCCTCGTGCACTACGCCGCGCGCTACGGACTGGACGAGCTCGGCGCGCGCACCCTGGTCATGGTCGCCGACCCCGACGCCGAGGCGATCCGGATCTACCGCGCGCTCGGCTTCGCGGGCACCGAAGTCCAGCTGCAGATCGAGCGCTCGCCCGACCGCTAACCTCGACCACTCAACGATGGGGCAGCGGCTAGGGTCGGGAAATGCCGCGCGTCACGTCCCATATGTCCATGTCGCTCGACGGGTTCGTCGCCGGACCGGACCAGTCGGCGGACCAACCGCTCGGCCGCGACGGGATCGAGCTGCACCACTGGCACCTGCGGGCGGACGATCCCGGGTTCGAGGCGGGCATCCCGGCCCGGGACGAGCTGATGCGGCCGATGGGCGCGTACGTGATGGGGCGCAACATGTTCGGCCCGATCCGCGGCGAGTGGGACGAGGAGTGGTCGGGCTGGTGGGGACCCGAGCCCCCGTACCACGCGCCCGTCTTCGTCCTCACCCATCACGCCCACGCGCCGATCGAGATGGAGGGCGGGACGACGTTCCACTTCGTCACCGACGGCTTCGACGCCGCCTACGCCCAAGCCCGCGAGGCCGCCGGCGAAGACGGCATCGACATCGCCGGCGGCGCCTCGACCGTCCGCCAAGCGCTGCAGGCCGGCGTCATCGACGAGCTCTGGCTCGACATCGCCCCCATTCTGCTCGGCTCCGGAGAGTGTCTATTCGACGGCGTCGCCGAGTTCGATTTCGAGCCCGTCGAGGTCCTCCATTCCCCGCTGGCGACGCACATCTGTTACCGCCGCGGCGATTAGGAATCGCTTGTCGTCAAATGGGGCGAGAGAGTGGTTCCACCACAGAAAACGGCCCACCGGGAGGCAGGGCGCTTCTGGGCTTACTACAGGGAGGAGCGAGCGGCAGACGCCGAGTCGCAAAGCAGATTTAGCTCGCTGGAGCGGGATCCGTCCGGCTGATTTCCGGCTGGAGCCGGCCGATTTTGTGCCTGACTGTTGCACCTGTGCGCATGGGGGGCTCAGGGGCCAGCCGGCAGCACCTGCGGTGCCAGGTTTTCCGCCTGCTTTGTCATAGGGCTCGCGCTGAGAGTGCTTGTTGATGCGAGTGAAAGGCTGTTCCGTTGGGGGCTCGGGCGCGAACCACGGCGAACCCTGTCGGAGGGCAAACCCTATGAGATCAATCCCGCGGCTATCGCGGCGAGCGCCTCTGCTCGCTCATCGCGGAATGCATAGAAATCGTCACTGAACAGCGTCGAAGTCGCGACCGAACTTTCCAGGATTGCGTCAAGAGGCGCGCCTTCGGGCATCAGGTCTTTGTACTCGCTGGGTGGTTTCGCCTTGATCGCATTGTTATCGGCGCGACTCAGGATGCACATGTTGGCGAGGCAGCTGATCTCGCCCGGCGCAAGGCCATCCTCTCGCAGCATCTTGCGCGGATACATGTGATGGAACTCATGCCGGTTGTATGCCTGCAGAACCCCCTCGAGGTCCACGAGGTTTCCTGAGATAAAGCTCCGAGGCTTTTTCGACGCCAGTAGCAAGACAAACGTGGCCGAGCGAGCCGACCCGAGTCGGAAAACGGTGTCTCTGAAAAATTCGGGGCCGATCTCTACCCCGAAGTCGCCAAGGCTGTTCGCGTCTCCGGCTCGCAATTTGACCATCTCGGCGATGTCGTTCCGCGCCACCCGGTTCGTTTGTCCGCTGTAGCGCTCTGAGAAGCACGATCTCCAGAACCAGCGCTGAAGCGTCTCGCGATCGGCATCCGACAGAACGATCTGCTCGCTTCCGTCTGAGGCGAAGTAAGCCGAGAGCGGGATCAACATGGCTGGGTAGGGCATGTTTCGCAGCGTCTCCACTCCCAGCTGAGCGCGAAGAAAGTCGATCGCACCCTTAATGCCATTTTCGATGCGCTCGAAGTTGTCGCGTACCTCACTGCCGTTGAGCTGGATTAGGTGATCAGAGGTGGGCTGGTTCACCAATATGGCTGCACAGCAACGGAGCACCAAGCTCGTGTCCTCGCCGACCCCCGCAAACCCGTGCTCCTCAAGCGCCTCTCGCAGGTCCTCGAACCGCTGCTGCAAGTCGAAGTCATCGCTCCAGGTCCACGCAGTCAGGAGCTGCAACGTGTCAAGGGGAACTCCCTGATGGTTGATCCGCTCAAAGACGATCGCTACTTTGGCCTGGTCGTCGGTGCGAAGTAGTTCAACCGGAATCAACGCCTCCTTGATTCTGGTTTGAAGCTCGTCGATAACGCTCAAGAGCTCCTCATCGACCCCCTCGGTTGCTTGACGGTAGGCCGCGCTGTCGAAGAGCACACTCACGGGGAAGAACTGCGCCGGATCGGCCTCAGCCGCTGGCAGCGCGAAGAAGCTCGAGTCCTGCGGATCGACGGTCGTACGGTAATCGAAATAGATATCCGCCCATTCGTCCTCAGCAGGCCGTTGTAGCTCGGTCTGGAAAGACGCAAAGATCGAGGTCACGCGCTGCTGGCCATCCAGCACGTAGTCGATTGGATAGTCGTCTTGCAGCTCGGGAAGGGCATACGGGCCGAGTTGCTTCTCGTGATTCAGCAGCTCGCCAGCCCTCCAGAAGAGGAGCGATCCGAATGGGTATTGCTTGTAGATGCTGTCGATGAACAGCGCCACCCGTTCGGGCTCCCAGACGAACTCTCGTTGAAATGCCGGAATACGGATCTGGCCGTTAATAATCCCCTCGGTAATTTTCCGAATGGTCATTGGTTCCATGAGTGAGAGGACTCTACGACTGGGTTCGGTCGCATTGGTACGGCTCGGTCTACGGGGTCGTGGTCGGAGGCGGTGCTGTTGCTTCATCTGGTCGGCCGCGGCTACCTGGCCGTCCGCTGTCTAGAGGTCGTTCCGAGCAGCGGAGCGCGGCAACTGCCGGCGGTTCGGTCTTGCAGAAGGAAGAGCATCCGGTTCGCTCGCCAAACTTGGAGACGATGGCGTTATTACCTGGAAAATCAAAGCCCCTCTTCCTGACCCGGCTTGAGCACAACGAGCACAAGTTCATCGAGCGATGCAACGGGGATACCGATGGAGTCGTCATCAACCTTCGCTTCGACTCCCCGCCCAGGCACGGCCGCCTCAAGCGCGCGGCGATCGAGAAGCGCCTTCCGTTCGTAATCGACATCGAGACGTGGCGTCTGCCTTTCCTCTCCGGTCCGGATGACGAGTCCTTCGGCTCGGACATCGACACCCCGTTGGCGGCTGCGGTTACGCTTCCGCTCGGGCCGGAAGCCCTTGAGGATGGGGCTCCTCTCGAAGCCCTTGTTCGCGCCGCGGCACAGGCCCAAGTGGGCGCTCTCTACACCTTTGCGCCGTACTTTCGTGTTACGGCCCTCGACGACCCCTGGCTGGAAGTGAATCTTCGCGCGCTCGTCGAGATGCGCCGGATCGCCCCTCGCCAGCCCCTCGCCGCCTGGGTTTACGTTGACGTTGAGGCGATGAATGGAGGGCTCCTGCCCTATCTCGCTGATCGCTATCGCCAGGCGCTCCCGACGGGCAGCATCGTCGTCCTTACTGTCAGCGACATTCGCACGGGAGAGCGAACGCCGGAGGAAATTGCGACCTACCTCGAAGGCATCGACGCGTTTCGGACCCATGGCTTCCATGTGATCGCGGACCGCGGCAGTGAGATTTCAGTTGCCGCGATTGCTGGCGGTGCTGCGGGTTGCATGGTGGGTAACCGGATCTATCGGACGGCGCCCGCTAGCCCAATCTGGGACAACCCGTTCAACCCCGCGATCAAGTTGCGCTACTTCGATGGCGAGCGTTTGCGAAAAGTTGATCGCGAGGACGCTAAAGGGCGAGCCAGGAGGGGCAAGCTCGGCTGCCGTCACGCCCCAAAAGAGTGCGATGCGGTCAACGCTGGGAAGCGAGACAACGTGCTCGTCCGTCTCCATGCGTCCCACGAGATGAGGGATGCGATTCGCCGGGCCGAGAGCCTTGGCGCTGTGCGCCTACGCCAGTTGTGGCGCGACGCGTCGCTGAAACATCTGCGGGAGTTCGCTCAGGCGCTGGCGCTAGCCGAAGCGCGGAGCCAGGAAGCGTAGGCCCACTCGCCAAGCGATCGGCACGTCGCGGCTGCGGCGACCTCCCAGGCAACGCATTGGGATGGAGCGCTCTCCAGAGCTGAGGCAATCCAGCGGGGCAGGTCAAGGCGAGCTGCGCTCGCCTCTGCATTCCAAGCGCCGCTGATCTCTTCGGGAAGGCGGAGCGTGAGCACCTCGCCAGCCTCGGGCGTCGGATGGGCCTTTCGAAGAGCAGCCGCATAGCGCCGCAATTCCGAGGCTCCAAGAAGCTGAAACTCGTCTGCGTTCCACGTCGCTGCCTGGTCGAGGCGAGCGACGACCTCCCGGCGCGGACAAGCGGTGAGCAACGAAATCTCGCCCGCGACGCGCGCTGCCTCGACCGCTATCCGTACCCATAGCTCCGGGGGCAGGGCAGCCTCTCTCGCGCGGTCGCAAAGCAGATCGCGAGTCGCGCGATCGAGCGGAATCCAGAAGGTAGTGGGAAGCTCGCCAGGACGGAAGGGCGCGGACGCCAGCGACGGTAAAGGCGGCGTCCGTGGTGCCGGCGATGACTCGGCATTCGCAATCAGGCGCAATTCTGGACGACGCTCGCACTTGTCGACGCTGGTCTTCACCGAACTGCTCTTTGTCGTGGACACTCGGGCTCCTGCGCCGGGTGCTTCCTTGCACATCCAGGCCGCCCCGAAAGGGCAGTCCGCGCTCGACGCAGTCTGGATGCCGGGTTCTTCACTGTGCCATCGACTGTGGCACGAGATCTTTGGCGGGGTCAAGGACCCGGGCTGAGCGGGTCCGTCCGCGCTTCCGCTTTCGCTTGCTAGAGCCCCCACAACAGAAAACGCCCCGCCGGGGAGGCGGGGCGCTTCTGGGGTTACTACAGGGAGGAGAGATATGTATCTCTATATATGTGGATCCGTGGGAGGTAGGTGAGTCCGGTTTGTGTCGAGGGCGTCAATGTGGGAAGCACTGAGGCCATATTTTCGACGCGGGGCCCAACCAAAAAGTCTTGTTCCTGCTGCTCCTTCGAATCGCTCTTGACTGCTTGACCAGAGTACGAACGTATGTGCGATTTGTGTGTGAGGCCGGTCACAGAGTCTGCTTGTATCCCCCTGCATGGGGGGAACTTTCGGCTCTGGCCACCCGCTTCTCCTTCAGAAGACCAGATCGGCATCGGCCAGTGGTCAACAAAATGTTGCAATCGAGATTGAAGATCGGATAAACGGCCAGGGAAAGGACCTGGCTGTAGCTTTCGGGCGGTGAAAAAGACCCGGATAGACGCGGTTCTTGCCGACCGCGGCCTGTTCCCCTCGCGCTCGGCGGCCGCGGGGGCGGTACGGGCGGGAGAAGTCCGGATCGGAGGGCGCGACGGCGCCGTCGCCCTGCGGCCGAGCCAGCTCGTCGAACCCGACGCGGACTTCGTCCTCGAGGAGGGGCCGCGCTACGTCTCCCGCGGGGGCATCAAGCTCGACAACGCGCTCGAGGCGCTCGGCATCGAGGTCGAGGGGCGCGACTGCCTCGACGTCGGCGCCTCCACCGGCGGCTTCACCGACTGCTTACTGCAGCGCGGGGCCGCGCGGGTCGCCGCGGTCGACGTCGCCTACGGCCAGCTCGACGTGCGCCTGCGGGAAGACCCGCGGGTGCACGTGATCGAGCGGGTCAACGCCCGCGCCCTGGAACCGGTCGACCTCCCGTTCGTCCCCTCGCTGGCGGTTCTCGACGTCTCCTTCATCTCGCTGACTAAGGTGCTGCCGGCGGCGGCCAGGTGCCTGGAGCCCGGCGGCGAAGTCCTGGCCATGGTCAAGCCCCAGTTCGAGCTCGGGCGCGAGCGGGTCGGGCGCGGAGTCGTCCGCGACGCCGGCGACCGCCGCGAGGCGATCCTCGTCGTCGCCTGCGCCGCCGAAGAGCTCGGGCTCGCCGTGCGCGGCTTCGCCTCCTCGGGCCTGCCGGGGCCGAAGGGCAACCGCGAGACCTTCGTCTGGTGCGGCGGCGGCGCGCCCCTGCCCGACCTGGAGGCGGCTGTGCTGGCGGTGGAGGGGGACGAGTGAAGACCGCGGCGCTGATCACCCACTCGCATCCGCCGGCGGCCTCCGAAGCGGTGAAGATCGCCGCCGAAGTCGCCGGGGAAATGGGCTGGCGCCTGGCCGCCAGCGAGGAGGAGCTGGCCAAGCACGGAGAGGCGGCGGTGGGGATCGACGTCACCGCCGAACACACGCGCCCCGACATCTGCCTCGTCCTCGGCGGCGACGGCTCGATCCTCCACGCGCTGCGCCGCTACGCGGGGACCGACGTGCCGGTCTTCGGGGTCAACTTCGGGACCGTCGGCTTCCTCGCCGCGGTCGAGCGCGGGGAAGCCGCCGCCGGGATCCGGCGCGCGCTCTCGGGCGAGATCGAGACGGTGCGGCTGCCGGGGCTCGAGGTCAAGGTCGACGGCAAGAGCGGGATCGGCCTCAACGACATCACCCTCACCCGCCGGCCCCACGACCGGGTCGCCGAGCTGAGCTACCGGATTGCCGATCAGGAGGTCGGCCACGTCCGCTGCGACGGCCTCGTCGCCGCGACCCCGGCTGGGTCCACCGGCTACAACCTCGCCAACAACGGCCCGATCCTCGCCTGGGGGGTTAAGGGCTACGTCGTCAGCTACATCTCGCCGCACTCGCTGACCGCGCGGGCGCTGGTCGTCGCCCCCGGCGACGTTCTCCACGTCGGCAACGCCCCCGAACGCGAGCCGGTCGAAGTCGCGGTCGACGGCGGCCACGTCGCCGACCTCGCCGCCGGCGCCGAGCTCGAGGTCCGCTTCCTCGAATCGGTGGGCCTGCTGGCCCAGCTCCCGGGGACGAGTTTCTACGGCCGCATCCGCGAGAAGTTCGGCCACCTCGCCGTCTGACCGGCGCATATCGGCGTCCTCGCTCGCTCACGTGCAGAGCACGCTTCGCTCCCTGGGTCCTTGATCTGCTTGGTCAGACGGCGAGGTCGGTTCTTTAGGGTGTTGCGTCGATGGAGCGCAAATGGTGGACCCTGCTGCTGGTCTCGATCGCGACGTTCATGTTGCTGCTCGACGTCACCGTCGTCAACGTCGCTCTGCCGGACATCCAGCGTGAACTGGACGCCAGCCTCTCCAGCCTGCAGTGGGTGGTCGACGCCTACTCGCTGATGCTCGCCGCCTTCCTGCTGACGGCCGGCTCGCTCGGCGACCGGCTCGGGCGGCGGCGGGTCTTCACGATCGGCTTCGGGGTCTTCACCTTCGCCTCGTTCCTCTGCGGCATCTCCGGCGACCCGACCCTGCTCAACCTCGCCCGCGGGCTGCAGGGAATCGGCGGCGCCGGCATGTTCGCCACCTCGCTGGCGCTGATCGGCCAGGAGTTCCACGGCAAAGACCGGGCCACCGCCTTCGGGGTCTGGGGAGCGGTGGTCGGCGGAGCCGTCGCAGTCGGTCCGTTGATCGGCGGGGTGATCACCGAGAGCCTGGGCTGGGAGTGGATCTTCTTCGTCAACGTCCCGATCGGGATCGGGGCGATGGTGCTGACCGAGCGCAAGATCGTCAACGTCTTCGCCGAGCACCCCGAGCCGGTCGACGTGGCCGGGCTCGTCACCTTCTCCTCGGCGCTCTTCCTGCTCATCTTCGGCCTGATCAGGGGCAACCCCGAGGGCTGGGGGAGCACCGTGATCCTCGCCTGCCTGGTCGGAGCGGCGGTCCTGCTCGCCGCCTTCATCGCGATCGAGCGGCGGACGCCCCACCCGATGCTGGATCTGAAGCTGTTCCGCAAACCAGCCTTCAACGGGGTCTCGGCGGTCGCCTTCGCCCTCTCGGCCGGGATGTTCGCGATGTTCCTCTACCTGACGATCTACATGCAGGGCGTCCTCGACTTCTCGCCCTTGGAGGCGGGCCTGCGCTTCCTGCCGCTGACCGTGCTCGGCTTCATCGTCGCCCCGATCTCCGGGGCGCTTTCGCACCGAGTGCCGATCCGGGTCCTGCTCGGCTGCGGCCTGACCCTGGTCGGGGTCGGCCTGCTGCTGATGCGCGGGATCACCCCCAGCTCGGAGTGGACGACGCTGCTGGCAGGGTTCGTCGTCGCCGGGATCGGGATCGGGACGACCAACCCGGGGATCGGGCAGGCGGCGATCGCAGTCGTGCCGGTGGAGCGGTCGGGGATGGGCTCGGGGATCAACACGACTTTCCGCCAGGTGGGTATCGCCACCGGCGTCGCGGGCCTCGGCGCCGTCTTCCAGGGCGAAGTCGACTCGAAGCTGAGCCAACTGCTGCCGAAGGCGCCTTCGGGCCTGGGCGAAGCGGTCGCCTCCGGGGGCTCGCGGGCGGTGGCCGAACTGCCGCTGCCGCCGGCGATCCACGCGAAAGCGGTCCACGCCGCCGACGTCGCCTTCGTCGGCGGCATGAACTCGATCCTGCTGATCGCCGCCCTGATCTCCTTCGCCGGCGCCGCGCTCGGCTTCTGGCTGGTCAGGTCGAAGGACTTCGTCCAGCCGACCGGAGGCCCGACCGAACCCGCCGGGGATCCCACTGCCGAGCCCGCGGCCCGTTGACCGCCTTCCGCGCAGGAGTCTGCTGACTCTTTTTACTTTCTGCGTGCCATCGTAGACAACAAGCTTCGTATGCTTGGCTCATGACCGTGACGGCAAGAGAGGCGTGGACCGACGAGCGCTTGGATGACTTCAGGCAACACGTCGACCAGCGGTTCGACGAGGTGAACCAACGATTCGACCGGATCGAAGGCGACGTCCGCGAACTCCGAGCCGACCTCAAGAAGGGATTCGAACGGGTCGAGGATGGATTCGCTGCCCAGCAGACGGAGATGAACTCCCGGTTCGATGCCCAGCAGACGGAGATGAGCTCCCGGTTCGACTCGATGCAACGGACGTTGATCCTTGGTTTCGTGAGCATGAGCGCCAGCGTCATCGGCGGCTTGATCGCGACCCAGCTCTAAAGGCTCGCAAGCAGCGGAATCGAAAGTCAAGTCGGTCCGGCCTCGTTGCTACACAAGTTCCATGCTGCGCGAGCTGCGAATCGAGAACCTGCTGCTGATCGAGCGGGCCGAGCTGCGGCTGGGGGAGGGGCTGAACGCGATCACCGGGGAGACCGGCGCCGGCAAGACCGTTCTCGCCCACTCGCTCGACCTGCTGATGGGTGGCAAGGCGCGGGCGCAGATCGTCCGCCCCGGCGCCGCCGAGGCCTGGGTCGAGGGGGTCTTCGACCTGCCGCCGGGGCTGCTCGACGAGCCGGAGTTGGCCGAGCTGGCGGAGCGGCTGCCCGAGGGTGCCGAGGAGGTCGTGCTCGGGCGCCGGGTCTCGGCGAGCGGGCGCACCAGCGCCTTCGTCGCCGGGCGGTCGGCCAGCGCCTCGGACCTGAAGCTGCTCGGCGGGCGGCTGCTCGCCTTCTTCGGGCAACACGAGCACCGGCGGCTGACGATCGCCTCGGCTCAACTGGAGATCCTTGACGGCTTCGCCGGGGCCGAGCACCTGGAGACGCGGCGGGCCTACCGCGACGTCCACCGCGAGTGCGCCAGGCTCGGCGCCGAGCTGGCGGAGCTGCGTGAGCGCGAGGGCTCGCGTGAGCGCGACCTCGACCTCTACCGCTACGAGCTCTCCGAGATCGAGGAGGTGGCGCCGGAGCCGGAGGAGCGCGAGGCGCTCGCCGGTGAGCGGGAGCGGCTGCGCCACGCCGAGGGGCTGCGGGAAGCGGCGACCATCGCTCATGGCGGCCTCGCTGGTGCCGAAGAGGATGGTGGTGGCGCCGCCGCGGCGCTGGCTCAGGCCGAGGCTGCGCTGCGGGGCGCCGCCGGACTCGATCCGGGGCTGGACGCGATCGCCGAGCGCCTCGCCTCGCTGGGGCTGGAGCTGGACGACGTCGCCGCGCAGCTACGCGATTACGGCGAGGGGGTCGAGGGCGATCCGGCCCAGCTCCTGGCCGTCGAGGAACGGCTGGAGGCGATCGACCGGCTCGAGCGCAAGCACGGCGGCAGCGTCGAGTCCGTGCTCGCCCACGCCGAGCGCTGCCGTGAGGAGATCGCCCGGCTAGAGGGTGCCGAGGAGCGCAACGCCGAGGCCGAGGCGGCGCTGGCGGCAGCCGAGGCGCGGCGGGCGGAGCTGGGCGAGGCGCTCAGCGCCGGGCGCGCCGCCGCGGTGGAGCCGCTTCAGGAGCGGGTCGCCGCCGAGCTCGACCGCCTCTCGATGCCCGGAGCGACCCTGCGGGTGGTGCTGGAGCCCCATCCGGATGGCTACGGCGCCTCCGGCCGGGAGACCGTCGAGCTGCGCGTCGCCCCGAACCCCGGGATCGAGCCGGCGCCGCTGCGCGACGCGGCCTCCGGCGGCGAGCTGTCGCGGGTGATGCTGGCGCTGAGCGGCCTCGGCGAGGCGGCGAGCGCCGAGACGATGGTCTTCGACGAGATCGACGCTGGGGTGGGCGGCAACACCGCCCGCGTGGTCGGCGAGCGGCTGCGGGCGCTCGGGCGCGACCGCCAGATCGTCTGCATCACCCACCTGCCGCAGGTCGCCTCGCTCGCCGACGTCCACTTCCGGCTCGAAAAGGACGTCGAGGCCGAGCAGGCGGTGGCGACGGTGACGCGGCTCGACGGCGAGGAGGTCGTGGTCGAGATCCGCCGCATGCTCGGCGGCGGCAGCTCCGACGAGGCGGCCACCCGCCACGCGCGGGAGCTATTGGCCGCGGCCTGAGGTGAGCGCTCCGGAGATTTGGCTCCATCTTGAGGTTTGCGGGTAGTCTGGGCGCGTGGCCACCACTGCCCGCCGTCGCCTTCCCTCGCTCCTAGGGCGGCGCAACGGGGCGCGGGAGGGGGCGCCGGTCGAAGGGACCGTCCGTCTCGGCGAGCGGACCAAGCACCTCGTCAAGCGGCTGCGGCCGGGGGACATCGCGGTGATCGACCACGTCGACATCGACCGCATCGCCGCCGAGGAGCTGATCGAAGCCGGCGTCGTCGCCGTGCTCAACGCTTCGCCCTCCTCGCAGGGCCGCTATCCGAACGCGGGGCCGCTGATGCTGGCGCGGGCCGGGGTGCGGCTGATCGACGCCCCCGAAGCCGGCCTCTTCGAGCTCCTGAACGACGGCGATCGGGTGCGGATCGTCGGCGACGCCGTCCTCGTCGGCGATCGCGAGGTCCTGCGCGGACGCCTGCTCGGCGTCGCCGAACTGGAGCAGCAGCTACAGGAACACCGCCAGCGGATCGACCAGGCGCTGGGGGAATTCGCCGAGAACACCGTCGCCCACGTGCGCGAAGAGACCGACCTGCTGACCGGCGCGATCGACTTCCCACCGACCCGGGCCTCGTTCCGGGACCGGCACGTCCTCATCGTCGTCCGCGGCGAGCGCCACCGCCGCGACCTCAAAGCCCTGCGCGCCTACATTCGCGACATGCGACCGCTGATCGTCGCCGTCGACGGCGGCGCCGACGGCGTCCTCGAGGCGGGGCTGAAGCCCGACCTGATCCTCGGCGACATGGACTCGGCCAGCGACCAGGCCCTCGCCTGCGGCGCCGAGCTGATCGTCCACGCCTATCCCGACGGCCGCGCCCCCGGGCGCGAGCGGCTGGTCGAGGCGGGCCTGCCGCACCAGGTGGTTCCCGCCGCCGGCACCAGCGAGGACGTGGCGATGCTGATGGCGCACGAGAAGGGGGCGGCGCTGATCGTCAGCGTCGGCGCCCACTTCAACCTGATCGAGTTCCTCGATCGCAAGCGCGGGGGGATGTCGTCGACCTTCCTCACGCGCCTGCGGATCGGCGAGCGGCTGGTCGACGCCAAGGGCGTCAGCCGGCTCTATCAGCCGAGCTCGGCGCTCGCCCCGCTGGCCCTCTTCGGGGTCGCCTTCCTGGTCCTGCTGACGATCCTGATCATCACCTCTCCAGCCCTCAACGACGTCTTCGAACTCGTCTGGCTGAAGATCCGGATCTGGCTCGGGATCTGAGCGGCGACAACCGAGATTTGGGCGGTTTGATCTAGCCTTGGCACGCTGATGGGGTACAGCGCCCGCTACCACGCCGCCTCGCTGATCGCGGTCTTCCTCGCCCTTGCCGTGGGGATCCTCGTCGGCGCCGAGTTCGGCGGCGACGCCCTGACCAACACCCGGCGGGACCTCGAGCACAGCCTCGTCGGCAACCTCCAGGACGAGCGCGCGCGGGCCGACGAGCTGAGCGGCGAACTCGGCCGCTCCAACGAGTTCGCCGAACGCGTCTACCCGGTGCTGACGCGGGATCGCCTGGACGGGCGGCGGCTGGCGATCGTCGCCCTCGGCGGGCTGCCGAGCGGCGTCGCCGGCGCGGTCGAGGACGCGCTGGGGCCGACGGGGGCGCGGCTGGTCGGGGTCGGCGTGGTGCGCGAGCCGGTCGACGTCGCCGGGCTCGCCGACGACCTCGCGAAGACCCGCTTCGCGACCCTGCGGACGAACCCCGACGGGCTGACCGAACTCGGCACCGGGCTCGGGCGGCAGATGGTCCTCGGCGGCACCCTGCCGGAATTCGTCCGCGGCCAGCTCTTCTCCCGCGCCAGCGGCACCTTCGGGGCCCTCGACGGGGTGATCGTCGTCCGCGAACAGCCGCAGGAGATGGGGCCGGCCCAGCGATCCCAGGCAAATCAGCTCGAGGCCGGCCTGCTGAGCGGGATGAGCGGGACCCGGACGCCGGTGGTCGGGGTCGAGACGACGACCGCCGAACCGTCCTCGATCTCCTTCTTCCAGGGGAGCGACCTCGCCAGCGTCGACGACGTCGAGGACCCGGCGGGGCAGCTGGCGATGGTCTTCGCCCTGCTCGGCGCCGAGGGCAGCTTCGGCGTCAAGAGCAGCGCCGACCGTCTGCTGCCGGACCTGCTGACCGAAGGGAAATGAGGGCTTCCTAGCGTGTACTGGGTCGGCTTCCCGCTGGCGATCGCGATCTCGGTCTTCCTCGTCCCGGCCGGGGCCCGGGGGCTGCGCGACGCCGGTCTGGTGCGGGAGAACTACCGCGGGGCGCTGCTCGCCTTCCCGCTGGGGGCGGTGCTGGCGACGGCGGCGCTGGTGACCCTGGCGCCGCTCGCCTTCCTCAACGACCGCGGCGACCTCGACCTGCTCGAGCCGGGGCTGCGGCAGTGGCTGCCCTACCTGCTGGGGATCGCCTTCCTCGGCTTCCTCGACGACGCCCTTGGTCAGGGGCAGGCGGCGGCGACGCCGCGCGGCTGGCGCGGGCACTGGGCGGCGCTGCGGTCGGGCACCCTCTCGACCGGGGCGATCAAGGCGGTGGGGGCGCTGGCGCTCGCCGCCTACGTGGTCTCCGGGCGCGGGCTCGAATCGTGGCGCTACGTCGCCGACATCGCCCTGCTGGTCCTCGCCACCAACCTCTTCAACCTGCTCGACCTGCGCCCCGGGCGGGCCGAGAAGGGGCTGGCGCTGCTCGGCGCCGGGCTCTGCCTTGGCGCCTGGACCTTCGGGCCGCTGGAACTGCTCGGGATCTTCGCCGGGCCGGTGCTGGCGGGGGCGTGGCTGACCCTCGGCGAGCGGGCGATGCTGGGCGACACCGGCTCCAACCTGATCGGGGCGGTCGCCGGGGTCTGGTTGCTGACGACGCTCGGAGGGAACGGGCGGTTGATCGCGCTCGCGGTCGTCCTGGCGCTGACGGTTTATGGAGAGATTCGCTCAATTTCCGGGACCATCGATTCGGTTCCGCCTTTGCGCTGGCTAGACTCGCTCGGCAGAGCATGAGTCCCTCCAACAAAGGCGACACCCGGTTCATCTTCGTCACCGGAGGTGTCGTTTCGGCTCTCGGCAAGGGGATCACCGCGGCGTCGATCGGACGGCTGCTGGTCTCGCGCGGCTTCCGCGTGCAGCTACAGAAGTTCGACCCCTACATCAACGTCGATCCGGGGACGATGAGCCCGTTCCAGCACGGCGAGGTGTTCGTCACCGAGGACGGGGCGGAGACCGACCTCGACCTCGGTCACTACGAGCGCTTCACCGACGAGAACACCTCGCGGGCCTCGAACGTCACCGCCGGCGCCGTCTACAACTCGGTGATCCGGCGTGAGCGCCGCGGGGACTACCTCGGCGCCACCGTGCAGGTGATCCCGCACATCACCAACGAGATCAAGCAGAAAATCCTCATCGTCGCCGAGAGCCAGTCGGTCGACTTCGTGATCACCGAGATCGGGGGCACCGTCGGCGACATCGAGTCGCTGCCGTTCCTCGAGTCGATCCGCCAGCTCTACACCGACCTCGGGCCGAAGCGGGCGATGTTCGTCCACCTGACCCTGGTCCCCTACGTCGGCCACGCGGGCGAACTGAAGACGAAGCCGACCCAGCACTCGGTCAACGAGCTGCGGCGGATCGGGATCCAGCCCCACGCGCTGGTCTGCCGCTCCGAAGGCCGCCTCGACCGCGAGATCCGCAGCAAGATCGCCCTCTTCGCCAGCCTTCCCGTCGACGCGGTGATCTCCGCCCACGACGTCGACAACATCTACAAGGTGCCGCTGGTCTTCCGCGCCGAGGGCGTCGACGACCTCGTCCTCGACCACTTCGGGATGGAGGCGCCCTCTCCCGACCTCGCCGAGTGGGAGGCGATGGTCCGCCGCGCCGATTCCGCCAGCGGCGAGGTGCGGATCGCGGTCGTCGGCAAGTACGTCCAGCTCGCCGACGCCTACAAGTCGGTGATCGAGGCGATCGAGCACGGTGGCATCCACCACGGCGCCGGGGTCAAGATCGAGCTGGTCGACTCGGAGGACTTCGATCCGGAGAAGCTGGAGGGATGCGACGGGATCCTGATCCCCGGCGGCTTCGGCGAGCGTGGGATCGAGGGCAAGGTCGAAGCGGCGCGGATCGCCCGCGAGCGCTCGATTCCCTACCTCGGCATCTGCCTGGGGATGCAGATCGCGGTGGTCGAGTTCGCCCGCCACGTCTGCGGCATGGACGGCGCCAACTCGGCCGAGTTCGACCCCGAGACGCCGTTCCCGGTCGTCGACCTGCTGCCCGAGCAGAAGGAGATCTCCGACATGGGCGGGACGATGCGCCTCGGCGCCGACCCGGTGAAACTGCACGAGGGGACGCGGGCGCGCGAGATCTTCGGCGAGGCCGTCATCTACAAGCGCCACCGCCACCGTTACGAGGTCAACAACCAGTTGCGTCGCCGGCTCGAAGACGAGGGCCTGGTCTGCGGCGGCACCTCGCCGGACGAGCGCCTGGTCGAGATGATCGAGCTCCCCGACCACCCGTTCTTCGTCGCCTCCCAGTACCACCCGGAGTTCAACTCGCGCCCGAACCGGCCCGAGCCGCTGTTCCGCGAGTTCGTCGGCGCCGCCGTGCGCCACGCCGGCGAGCGGCCGGCCGCCGGCGCCGAGGTGGAGAGCACCGAGGAAGCGGTCGACGGCGACGTCGGCGTCCGCCGGTCCGGCTGAGCCACCCTCGGACCCGGCTCCCGGATAGCCTCCCGTTGGTGGAGGGAGCGCGACTGCGGGAAAGGTTTGTCCGGTACTGCGAGATCCGCAGTCCCACCGGGGAGGAGCGCGAGGTGGTCGACACGCTCGCGGCGGAGCTGCGCGCGCTCGGCCTCGAGGTGAGCGAGGACGACGCCGCCGGGCCGGCGGAAGCCGGGGCCGGGAACCTGCTGGCGCGGGCGCCGGGGACGGGGGAGGGCTTCGTGATGTTCTGCGCCCACGTCGACACCGTGCCGCACCCCGGCCAGATCGAGGTCGTCGACGACGAGGGCGTCTTCCGCAGCCGCGGCGAGACGATCCTCGGCGCCGACAACAAGGCTGCGGTCGCCGTCTTCATGGAGCTGATCGCCCGCCACGTCGAACGGCCCGGCCCGGTGGGCGTCGAGCTGGTGCTGACCGTGGCCGAGGAGCAGGGCTTGCGCGGGGCCAAGGCTTTCGACGTCTCGCAGCTGCGGTCGAGCGCCGGTTTCGTCCTCGACCACGCCGGGCCGGTGGGCGAGGTGATCGTCTCGACTCCGACCCAGCAGAAGATCCTCGCCGACTTCATCGGCGTCGAGGCGCACGCCGGGATCAAGCCGGAGGAGGGCAGCAGCGCGATCGCC
>DASSHE010000008.1:0-193204 GCA_035693065.1 Solirubrobacterales bacterium | reverse complement strand
ACCGGCTTCTCGAGCGAGACCGGGGCCTGCGCGGAGCGCTTGATCGAATCGACCTCCTCGGGATCGATGCCCGTTACGTCGGCGATCTCCTCCGGGGTCGGCTCGCGACCCAGCTCGGTGACCAGCTTGCGCTCGGCACGGCCGATCTTGTTCAGCTTCTCGACCACGTGGACCGGGATCCGGATCGTCCGCGCCTTGTCAGCGAGCGCGCGGGCAATCGCCTGGCGAATCCACCAGGTCGCGTAGGTGGAGAACTTGAACCCCTTGCGGTAGTCGAACTTCTCCGCCGCGCGGACCAGGCCCAGCGTTCCCTCCTGGATCAGATCGAGGAAGGGCAGACCCTGGTTTCGGTAGTTTTTCGCGATCGAGACGACCAGTCGCAGGTTCGACTCGACCATTTTCTGCTTCGCGTCGAGGTCGCCGCGCTCGATCCGTTTCGCGAGTTCGACCTCCTCCTGGGCGGTCAGGAGGCGAACTTTGCCGATGTCCTTGAGGAACAACTGCAAGGAGTCGGTGGTCATGTCCGGTTTCAGGTCGAGCGCCTGTTTCTGGCGCCGGCGGCCTTTTTTGCCGGTGTCGGCGGGGAGCGCTTCGGCGGCGGCTTTCTGCGCCGGGTCCATGTCCTCGACGAGCTCGATCCCCGACTTCTCGAGGTGGCCGTAGAGGTCCTCGACGTCAGACTCGTCGAGATCGACCTCGGAGACGGCGGAGGCGATGTCGCCGAAGGTGAGAACCCCGAGCTGCTGCCCGCGATTAATGAGGTTTTTGACCTCGTCCAGTTCCTGAAGCTCTGCTACCAGCATCCGTTCTTACTCGTTTCCCTTGCGCTAGATGTTTAGTTCTGAGCGATGAAATACCGTCGCGATTCGAAAGTCGCGCCGAGCCGCCAAAAAAGCGGACCCGTGGCTTGGTCCGCGAAGTAGCGTCTACATCGTCATTGTGCCCTAAGGGCAGGCGTCTGAAATCGCTCAAACGCCTGTTCGCATGGTAGTCGCTTCAGTTTGTGAAGTCAATGCCCAGCCCGATGCCCAACCCCAAATCCTGGCTCAGCGCCTTTTGGCAGCGCGCGTACCAGGAGAACGTCACCGGGCTCTCGGCGATGGTCGCCTACAACTTGATGCTCGCGGTCTTCCCGTTTGCTCTGCTCGTGCTGTTCGTCTTCGGCCAGGTATTGAAGATCGAAGGGGTCGAGAGCAGCGTTCTCGCCGACCTCCAGCGGCTCTTCCCCAACGTCGAGCAGCAGACCCTGACCGACGTCCTCAAGCGGATCGAGGACAACTCGACCACGATCGGGATCGCCGCTTTCGCCGGATCGCTCTGGATCGGCGCCTCCTTCTGGGGGGCGATGGACACCGCCTTCTGCCGGATCTACCACGTCGAATGCCGCGGCTGGGTCGAGCAGAAGCGGTTCTCCTTCGCGATGCTCGGCGTCGTCCTCCTCTTCATCGCCGCCAGCATCTTCGCGCCGGCGATCGAGAGCGGCGTCCTCTCCAGCACCGACCGCCTGCCCTTCGGCCTCTCCGACATCAAGGCGATCGATACCGCGCTGATCCTCGCGGCGGCGCTGCTGGTCACCTTCGGGATCTGCTGCGTGATCTTCTGGGCGGTCCCCAAAGGCCACATGCCCTGGCGGGCGGTCTGGCCCGGCGCCCTCTTCGTCACCGTCGGCGCCGGCCTCGCCAACTGGCTCTTCCCCATCTATTTGGCCAACATCTCCAGTCTCTCGCGCTTTGGCAACACCCTCGGTTTCATCCTCATCGCCCTGCTCTGGTTCTACGTCCTCAGCCTGGCGCTGATGGTCGGGGCAGTGATCAACTCGCTGCGCTTTGAGCTGCACGACACCGGCGAACTGCCCTACCGCAAGGCCTCGCCGTGCGAGGGCTGCGGCGGCGAGCAGAAGGCTTCAGCAAGCCGCGCTTCCACCCAGTAATAAAAACTTGCATATATTTGTGCTGGGGAGCACGAACCAGTTAGCGCGCCCCGCAGGGGGGCGCGCCGCGTCGGGTGGGAGAATCGTCGCTGATGCAAAAACATAGGAGTTCTGAAAGTTCGCGGAGCGTTTTGCATCAATCAACCCCCGCGCCGGCTGGACAAGGCAACCAGCGCGAGCGGATCGTCGACGCGATGATCGAGAGCTGCGCCGCCAAGACCTATGCGGCGACGACGATCACCGACATCGTCGCCGGCGCGCGGATCTCCCGCACCACCTTCTACAAGCAGTTCGACGACAAGCGCGAGTGCTTCGACGCCGCCGTCGCCCACTGCCTCGACCTGCTGCGCGAGGCGGGGGGGACCGCGCACACCCCCGACGAGCCACCGGGGGACGCGGTCCGCAAGGCCTGCGCGGCCGTGCTGGAGGCGATGGCGGACCGGCCTGGCCTGGCGCAGCTGATGGCCGTGGACGCGATCGCCGTCGATCCGGCGGCGGTCGAGCGCTATCGCGCCGCCACCATCCCCGCCCTGGAAGCGCTCTGGGCCGACGACGGCGTCGCGCCGGTGCGGCACCTCGACCCCCGGCTCGCCTTCGGGCAGGCGCAGGTACTGATCCTCAACGAGCTCGCCACCGGGCGCCCCGATCGCCTGCCCGAGCTGCTCCCCGAGCTCGTCTACCTGGCAGTCAGCCCGTTTGGCGGCCACGGGGAGGCGATCAAGCAGGCGGGCCTGGCGCGGCAAGGGGTGCCGAGCGGGGCGCCGAGCCGGTGACCGAGGGCCCTGAGGATCTGCGTCGCTGGCGCCTGCCGAGGGGCCGCCACGGTCTCCCTCGCGAGCTGGTGACCCGCTCCCAGCGCGAGCGTCTGCTCGCGGCGGTCGTCCGGGTGACCGCCGAGAACGGCTACGAGGAAACGACCGTGGGCGACATCCTCGGCGAGGCCGGGGTCGGCCGCGAGAGCTTCTACGAACTGTTCGACGACAAGCTCGACTGCACGCTGGCGGCCCACAAGATCCTCGTCGACAACCTCGAGCAGTGCGTGCGCGAGGCCTACTGCACGCCCGGGCCCTGGCCGGCCCGGATGCGGAAGGCCCTGGCGGCGACCCTGAACTGGTTCGCCAGCGACCCCGACGCCGCGCGCTTCACGCTGGTCGAGCTCAGCGCCGTCGGGCCCGCCTTCAAGCCCACCTTCCAGGCGGAGTTCAAACGCTTCACCGAGCTCCTCGATGAGGGCCTCGAGAAGAACCCGTCTGACGTCGCTCTCCCCCGCGCCACCGAACTCGCCGTCGGGGCGACGATGGCGCGCATCTACGAGGAGGTCGTCCTCGAACGGGCCGAGGCGCTGCCGCGGCTGCTCCCCGATCTCACCTATGGCCTGCTGGTGCCGTTCGTCGGCGAAGACGAGGCCCGCGCCGAGCAGAAGCGGGCAGCCGCTTGAGGCCCTAACCGCTCGCCGGGTCGTCGGCGACGGCCTGGCGCAGCGCCGCTCCCAATGGCGTTCGCTCGATCGCCGGGAAGATCTCCATGCCGGAGGGATCGTCGACGACGGTCGTCGCCGTCAACCCCTCGATCAGCGGCCGGGCGACGCCGGCGTCGACCGGAGTGACGAGGCCGATCCAGAGGGAGGAGAGGGTCGGGGTCAGGACCGGCACCGTCACCCGCAGCGGCGGCCGGCGACCCATCGCCCGCGCCAGCTCGTCGATCATGCCGCCGTAGGTGGTGACGTCGGGCCCGCCGATCTGGATCTCGCGGTCGCAGGGGAGCGCGAGGTCGGACGCCGCCGCCAGGTAGGCGAGAACGTCGCCGATCGCGATCGGCTGGGTGCGGGTCTCCACCCAGCGCGGAGTCACCATCGCCGGCAGGCGCCGGACCAGGTAGTAGACCGTGCGGAAGGACTCGCTGCCGGCGCCGATCACCGCGGCGGCGCGGAAGTAGGTCACCGGCACCGAGCCCGCGCTCAGGACCTCGCCGGTCGCGTGGCGGCTGTCGAGGTGCTTGGAGCCCTCGCCGAGGCCACCGAGATAGACGATGCGCTTCACCCCGGCAGCGGCTGCCGCATCGGCGAAGTTGCGCGCGGCCCGCTTGTCGCGCTCGGCGAAGTCGCCGTCCCCGCCCCGGCCCATCGAGTGGACCAGGTAATAGGCGACGTCGACCCCGTCCAGAGCCTCGGCCAGCGTCTCCGGCGCCAGCACGTCGGCCCGCCGCACCTCGCAGCCGATGCCCTTCAGGTCCCCGGCGCGATCGGGATTGCGCGCCAACGCCCGCACCTCGCGGCCTTCCTCGCGCAGGCGCCGGCAGAGCTGGCCTCCGATGTAGCCGGTGGCTCCGGCAACCGCGATCACTGAATCGTGATTGCCGGCGCCTGCCGGCGTCCTCGGTCGCTCGCGTGCAGAGCACGCCACACTCCCTGCGTCCTTGACAGGCTTGGCACTCGCGATTCAGCCGTACCGCTCACCAGTTACTGCACGCAACTTACTACGGTCGTGGCGGGCGTGGACCCGGCGCACGGTGCCGGAGCGCGAGCGCATTACCAATGACTCGGTGGTGGCGCCGGGGCCGCGGTAGCGGACGCCCTGGAGGACGTCGCCGTCGGTGACGCCGGTGGCCGAGAAGAAGACGTCTTCGCCGGAGCAGAGGTCGTTGGCGCTGAGCACCTGGTCGAGGTCGTAGCCGGCGTTGACCGCTTCCGAGCGCTCCTCGTCGTTGCGCGGCCAGAGACGGCCGATTAGCTGCCCGCCCATCGACTTCAGGGCGGCGGCCGAGATCACACCCTCGGGCGTGCCGCCGATCCCCCAGAGCAGGTCGACCGGGGAGCGTTCGCTGACCGCCAGCAGCGCCGCCGAGACGTCGCCGTCGGTGATCAAGCGGATCCGTCCCCCGACCTCGCGCACTTCGCGCATCGCCTCCTCGTGACGGGGGCGGTCGAGCATGACGACGGTGACGTCGCCGACCGAGCCGCCCTTGCGCTCGGCGATCAGCTTCAGCGTCTCCGGTAGCGGCCGGTCGAGGTCCAAGAGGTCGGCGATCTCTTCACCACCGGCCATCTTCTCCATGTAGACGCAGGGGCCGGGATCGAACATGGTTCCGCGCTCGGCGAGGGCGATCACCGCGATCGCGCTCGGCATCCCGAGGGCGCAGAGGCGCGTGCCCTCGAGCGGGTCGACGGCGATGTCGACCACCGGCGGCGTGCCGTCGCCGATGTTCTCGCCGTTGTAGAGCATCGGCGCCTCGTCCTTCTCGCCCTCGCCGATGACGACGGTGCCGTCCATCGAGACCGAGTCGAGGACGTGGCGCATCGCGTCGACCGCCGCCTGATCGGCTGCGATCTTGTCGCCGCGGCCGACCCAGCGGGCGGAGGCGAGGGCCGCCGCCTCGGTGACCCGGACGAGCTCCAGCGCGAGGTTGCGGTCCGGCTTGGTGGCTGGGGTGGCCTCCATCGAGCCCGAACCCTATTGAACGGATAGGGTCCGCGCATGGAGCGTTGGGGTTTGACCCTGCCACTTGCGGGAGTGGCGCTGGGAGGTCACCGGGAGCTGGTGCAGCGGGCAGAGGCTGTCGGCTACACCGACCTCTGGACCGGCGAGACGAGCGGGCCGGACGGCTTCACGCCGCTGGCGCTGAGCGCCGCCTGGACCGAGCGGGCGCGGCTGGGGACCGGGATCGTCGGCGTCTTCCAGCGCGGGCCAGCGCTGCTGGCGCAGGAGGCGGCGGCGCTCGCCGATGCCTCCAACGGGCGCTTCGTCCTCGGCATCGGCTCCTCCTCGGACCGGATCGTCGAAGGTTGGAACGGGATCCCCTTCCAGCGACCGCTGAGCAAGGTGCGCGAGACGCTGGGGTTCCTGCGCACGGCGCTGGCCGGCGAGCGGACCGAGACCGGCTTCAAGCTGGAAACCAAGCCCGCGCACGAGGTCCCGATCGTGCTGGCGGCGCTGCGGGGCAAGATGCTCGAGCTGGCGGTGGAGCAGGCCGACGGCGCCTTCACCAACTTCCTGCCGCTGGCGGGGCTGCCGAAGGTGACCGCCCAGCTCGCCGAGGCGCCGGCGGGGTTCGAGCTGCTCTGCCGCTTCTTCTGCATCCCCGGCGAGCGCGAGCAGGTCGAGCCGCTGGCCCGCTTCATGTTCTCCTCCTACATCACCGTCCCGGTCTACACCGAGTTCTACCGCTGGCTCGGCTACGGCGAGCAGATCGAGCCGATGGTCGAGGCCTGGCAGGCGGGCGACCGCCAGGCCGCCGCCGCGGCGGCGCCGTGGGAGGCGATCGAGGACATGTTCGTCTTCGGCACGCCGGAGCAGATGAAGGAGCGCCTCGCGGCCTTCGTCGAGGGCGGCATCACCCTGCCGATCCTCACCCCGATCGTGACGCCGGACAAGCTGGCGGAGACGATCGAGGCGCTGGCGCCTGCCTGAAAGGGACGTTGGGTCTTCGGCGGACGGGTCCTGTCACGGCAGGGGCCCACCATCCCCCTTCCGGTAGCTAAAGCTTCCTCAGGGGGATGGTCCCCCCTACCGCGCCACCCGTCCGAGGTACGCCTCGCCCCGACGCCCGAGGTTCGGGAGCTTTCAGGACTCGGAGAGCTTGAATTTCGCGAAACCGCAGAAAACTGCCTATACGACGGTCTTTCGCGGTCTCGCGAAATGACGGCGCGGCTCCCTACCGGCGCTCGCGGTTCATCAACTCCGCCTCCTCTTCGGCCAGCCGCGCGTAGGCATCAGGCCGGCGGGTGGTGAGGAAGGGGAAGAGCTCCAGCCAGTCGCGGCGCTGGTCGAGGTCGAGGTCGGCGACGAGGACGGCGGGTTCGTCGCGGGGGGCCTTGGCGAGAATGCGTCCGTAGGGGTCGGAGATGAAGGAGGAGCCGTAGAAGGTCAGCGGCGGCTCGGAGCCGATCCGGTTGACGGCGACCATGAAGACGCCGTTGGCGATCCCGTTGCCGACGATCACCCGCTCCCAGAGCGGCTGGGTGTCGAACTCCGGGTGGTCGGGCTCGGAGCCGATCGCGGTCGGGTAGACGAGGACGTCGGCGCCCTCGAGGCTGTAGGCGCGGGCGACCTCGGGGAACCACTGATCCCAGCAGGTCGGCAGGCCCAGATGGGCCCCCTCGAGACCGACCAGGGGGAAGGCCTCCGAGCCGCCGGGGCCGGGCCGGAAGTAGCGGTCCTCGTGGTAGCCGGCGGTGACTGGGATATGCAGCTTGCGGGTGCGGGCGACGAGGTCCCCGGTGGGCGAGACGACGATCGCGGTGTTGAAGCCGAGGCCGTCGGGGCCGTCGGCCCGCTCGTAGAGCGAAGCGTGGACATGGGCACCGGTCTCGGCCGCCATCCGCGCGGCGAACCCGAAGGTGCGGCCGCCGGGCAGCTCCTCGGGCTCGGCGCCCGCCGCCCGCGGGCCGCTCGGGTCGACGGCGAAGTAGCGGCTCAGCGTCAGCTCCTGCAGGCAGATCAGCTTCGCCCCCTCTCCCGCGGCGACCCGGATCCCGGCGGCGAGGGCGTCCTCGTGCTCGGCCGGGTCGGCGTGCCAGCGGTGCTGGACGGCGGCGATCCGCAACGGCGCCCGCTCCGGCTCGCGAGTCCGGGCGAGCGACTCCGGCGGCTCCGCGGCACGGATTAGGCGAACCTCCTCCATGGGAGGAAGATAGAGGTCGGTGAGCGTCACCCTCAAGACCACGCCGGCGGCCGACGGCTACCGGATGCCCGGGGAGTTCGAGCCCCACGACGGCTGCTGGATGGCCTGGCCGGAGCGGAGCGACAACTGGCGCTGGGGGGCGAAGCCGGCGCAGCGGGCATACGCCGCGGTGGCGGCGGCGATCGCCGCCGCCGAACCGGTGACGATGGCGGTCTCCGACGCCCAATTCGAGCACGCCCGCTCGCTGCTGCCGGACTCGGTGCGGGTGGTCGAGCTCTCCAGCGACGACGCCTGGATCCGCGACATGGGCCCGAGCTTCGTCGTCGACGGCCGCGGCGGACGGCGCGGGGTCGACTGGCGCTTCAACGCCTGGGGCGGTCTCGAGGGCGGGCTCTACTTCCCCTGGGACCGCGACGAACGGGTGGCGGCGAAGGTGCTGGAGATCGAGGGCGCCGACCGCTACCGGGCGCCGATCGTGCTCGAGGGCGGGTCGATCCACGTCGACGGCGAGGGCACGGTACTGACCACCGAAGAGTGCCTGCTGAACCCGAACCGCAACCCCGACCGCTCGCGTGAGGAGATCGAGCGGGTCCTCCGCGACTACCTCGGCGCCGAGAAGGTGCTCTGGCTCGGCCAGGGGGTCTTCGACGACGAGACCGACGGCCACGTCGACAACATCGCCTGCTTCGCCCGACCGGGTGTCGTCCTGCTGACCTGGAGCGAGGACGACGGCGATCCCCAGTCCGAGATCTCACGCGACGCCCGTAAGCGCCTGGAAGCGGAGACGGACGCTCGCGGACGCTCGCTCGAGGTGATCACGCTCCCCTCCCCCGGGCCGCTGACGGTCACCGAGTCGGAGGCCGAGGGAGTCGACGCGATCGCGGGGACGCTGCCGCGGCGGGCCGGCGACCGCCTCGCCGCCTCCTACGTCAACTTCTACCTCGCCAACTCACGGGTCGTCTACCCGCTGCTCGACGAGCGCCATGACGACGAGGCGGCGGAGATCCTCCGCGGCGTCCTCCCCGAGCGCGAGGTCGTCGGCGTGCCGGCGCGGGAGATCCTCCTCGGCGGCGGCAACATCCACTGCATCACCCAGCAGGTGCCGGCGGTCTGAGGCGTTACTCGGCCGGCCCGGCGAGGGAGAGGGCGAAATCGCCAGCGGCGTCGGTGAACCAGCCGGCCAGCTCGAGGCCGACCCCGTCGTAGGCGGCTTCGATCCGCTCGCGGGTGAACTTGGTCGAGATCTCCGTCCGCATCTCCTCGTCGGCTTCGAAGTGGATCTCGAGGTCGAGGCCGTCGAGGCGGACGTCCTGGTCGGCGAGCGAGCGCAGGCGAATGTCCATCCGCTCGGCCTCCTCGTCGTAGCGGGCGACGTGCTCGAAGGCGTCGAGGTCGAAGTCGGCGCCGAGCTGGTTGTTGAGCACGGCGAGGACGTTCTTGTTGAACTCGGCGGTGACGCCGGCGGCGTCGTCGTAGGCGGCCTCGAGGCGAGCGCGGTCCTTGATCAGGTCGGTGCCGAGCAGGAGGTGGTCACCGGGGTCGAGTAAGTCGCGAATCCGCTGCAGGAAGGCGTGCCGCTCGCGCGGGTAGAGGTTGCCGATCGTGCCGCCGAGGAAGGCGATCAGGCGGTTGCCCGAGCCGTGCGGGACCCGCTCCAGGTGCTGCTCGAAGTCGCAGACGAGGCCGTGCACGTTGAGTCCGGGGTACTCGTCGACGAGTTCGGTCGCGGTGCGGTGGGTGATCTCCTCGGAGATGTCGACCGGGACGTAGGTGCGGAGGCTGCCGCAGTCGCGCATCGCGCTCAACAGGTGGCGCGTCTTCGCCGCCGACCCCGACCCCAGCTCGATCAGGGTCTGGGGGCACCCGGCGGCGTCGTGGATCTCGCTGGAGCGGGTGGTGAGGATCTCCCGCTCGGCCCGCGTCGGGTAGTACTCGGGCAGCTCGGTGATCTGCTCGAACAGCAGCGAGCCGCGCTCGTCGTAGAAGTATTTCGGCGCGACCTCCTTCGGGTAGGCGCAGAGACCCTCGCGCACGTCCTGCGCCATCTTCGCGGCGGCGTCGGAATCGAGGTGAACGTCGATCGCGATCATCGTCGTCCCCTACCCGGCATCCCTGGCGCAGCGAACCCCGGCGAAGATCTGGCTGCGCCGCGGCAGGTCCCAGTTGCGAAAGCTGGGGCGGGCGACCCGCGGGTGGGTCGCCCAGGAGCTGCCGCGCAAGACCTTGTAGGTGTCGCCGAAGAAGACCTCGGAGTACTCGCGGTAGGGGAAGGCCTCGAACCCGGGGTAGGCGCGGAAGTCGGAGGCGGTCCATTCCCAGCCGTGGCCGACGCCCTCCAGGTCGGGCCGCGCGGCCTCCCACTCGAACTCGCTCGGTAGGCGCTTGCCGGCCCAGCGGGCGAAGGCGTCGGCCTGGTGCCAGGAGACGTGGAGGACCGGCCGGCCGGGGTCGATCGGGTCCTGGCGGCCGCGGGCGGTGTCGACCCAGCCGCCCTCGCGGCGCTCCCAGTACAGCGGCGGCTCGGCGTCGGTGGCCTCGATGAAGGAGATGTACGCAGCGTTGCTGACGGGGGTTCGATCGATTTCGAAGGCGGGCAGCTCGACCGTGTGGCGGGGGCGCTCGTTGTCGTAGGCGAAGCCGCGGTAGGGGGCGCCGATCACGTGGGTGCCGGCGGTGACGAGGACGGCCTCCGGGGACTCGGTGAGGTTGACGCGGCGGGGCTCGAACTCGGACCGGACCGGCTCGTAGCCGTCGACCATCTGCAGCAACTGCAGCATCGTCTCGTTGTGCTGCAGCTCGTGGGCAAGCAGCATCTCGTAGACGAAGCCTTCGCGCAGCAGGCGGTCGGGGGAGTCAGCTCCGATCTCCACGCTCTCCAGTACGTCGAGAGTGCGCTCGCGGACGTCCGCCATGTAGGCGCGCAGCTCCTCGTCGCGGAGGATCGGCAGCTCGCCGCGGGTCTTGCGCGGGTTCTCGATCGCGTCGTAGAAGCGGCCGAGCTCGCCGTTCAGCGGCGGCCGGCTGCCGATCGTCTGCACCAGCCAGAGCTCCTCGAAGTTGGCGATGTGGCCGAGGTCCCAGGCCAGCGGGCTGAGGATCTCCGAGTAGACGGTGTTGAGCTGGGCGTCGTCGAGTGGCTCGATCAGCGCCAGGGTCCGCTGCCGCGCCTCCTCGAGGGCTCCCTTGATCGCTGCCTTCGACTCTGAGGACACGTCGGTGGCGATGCCATGACCTTACAGGGGCACCCTTACAGTGCTGTGAACTTCGCGGACACACGAGGTTTCGCGCGACGGCTGTCGATCCGGCCGGCCGGGCAGCGCCGGTAGGGTGCCGCGGATGGAGATCACTGGAGCTGGCGCACTGGTTGCTGGAGGGGCCTCGGGGCTCGGGGAGGCGACCTCGCGCGGGCTCGCCGAGGCGGGCGCGAAGGTGGTGATCGCCGACCTCAACAGCGAGCGCGGCGAGGCCCTGGCGGCCGAGATCGGCGCCGAGTTCGTCGCGGCCGACGTCACCGACGAAGCCGCCGTCACGGCCGCGGTCGAGCGCGCCGCCGGGGCCGAGGGCGGGCTGCGGATCTCCGTCTGCTGCGCCGGGATCGGCTGGGCCGAGCGCCTCGCCCGCAGCCGCGGCCCCCACAACCTCGAATACTTCTCCAACGTCGTCGGCGTCAACCTGATCGGCAGCTTCAACGTCCTTCGCCTCGCCGCGGCGGCGATGATCGAGAACGAGCCGAACGAGGAGGGCGAGCGCGGCGTCTGCGTCAGCACCGCCTCGATCGCCGCCTTCGACGGCCAGATAGGCCAGGTCGCCTACGCCGCCTCCAAGGGCGGCATCGTCGGCATGACCCTGCCGGCCGCCCGCGACATGGCCTCCAAGGGCGTGCGGGTGCTGGCGATCGCCCCCGGCCTCTTCGACACGCCGCTGCTGGCGGCGCTGCCCGAGGCCGCGCGGGAGTCGCTCGGCGCCACCATCCCCTTCCCCTCCCGGCTCGGGCGGCCGGAGGAGTTCGCGCGCCTGGTCCGCGACATCGTCGGCAACCCGATGCTGAACGGCGAGACGATCCGCCTCGACGGGGCCCTGCGGATGGCGCCGAAGTAGGCGTGTCGCGTTTGTCTCCCCTGGGGTAACAAACGCGACACGGTCCCTAGGACGTGCCCGTCGCCTCCGGGTCTCGCCAGACCTGCTTGCGCCACGGCGGCGAGACCGCGAACCAGGCGCGGGTCTGCTCGGCGATCGGCTCGAGCGGGATCAGGTGGACGCGGCGGCCGGGGATGTAGCGGTCGACCCCTTCGGGGGTGTCGAGGGCGGCGCCGGCGTGGCTGCCGCCGGAGACGAGCAGCAGGTGCGTCTCCGGGCCCCAGCCGTTCGCCGGCCGCAGACCGAGCGCGTCGACGGCGGCGCCCAGCGGGCCGAGGGCGGCGTCGGAGCCCCAGTTGCGAGTGCTGCGCACGTAGCTGTAGCCGTTGTGCGAGGAGGCCCGCTCGGCGGCCTCGCCGTCGGGGCCGATGCGGATCTGGACGCTTTCCCAGTCGTCGGGGTGGTACCCCTCTTCGCCGGCGACCGGGACCCCGCGCAGGGTCGCCGAGTTCGCGTAGTAGAGCCAGTACTGGATGTAGAGGCTGCCGGCGCGCTCGCCGGAGCAGTCCGCCCCCGTGTCCTCGCTTCGCTCCCCGCGGCCCTCGCGGCAGTCGACGACGTGGACGAAGGCGGTGACCGGGAGACCCTTGTCGGTGCGGTGAACCAGGCCGCGCGCCCAGCCGTCGGCGCAGACGACCCGGCGGCAGCGCCGGAAGTCGACGGGCAGCGCCCGCGAGCCGGTCTCGAACCCGATCATCGGCATGTGCCTCCGCACCAGCGCGCCGACCTCGCTGCCGTAGGCGGCGATCAGAGTCGGCTCGTCACCGCAACCGTCGGCCATCGCGGCGGCGCAGAGGATCCGCCCGGCGAGCGAGCGGGCCAGGTCGGCGCCTGGAACGCGCACCCCGCCCGCCACCAGACCCAGCATCGCGAGGGCGACGACCAGCACGGTCGCGATCCACTCGACCGTCCCCTGTCCCCGCTGCGAAGCCACCGCCCGACGCTAGGCGGCTGTGATCTACGGGTGGGTGTCAGAGGTGCCGGTTGTGACACGGCTTCGTGTGGATACCGGGACTTGAGTCCATCCATGCGAGTTCGCGCCTGAGGTGAGAGGGTTGCGGCCATGCGCAAAGCCCTCGCCCTCCCCCTCGTCCTCGCCCTCCTCGTCCCGGTTGCCGCCAGCGCCGGTGCCAGCGACGGCTCCCGCCTCGCCGCCCCGGTGGTCAGCCCGCAGGGAGTCGGCGCCATCCAGCTCGGCGCGACCGTCAAGAGCCTCCACCGCAGGCACCTGATCGGCCGCCTCCGCCCGGGCTGCGAACTCGACCCCGGCCAGCGCGTCGCCCCCCTGCGCCCGCCCCTGCGCGGCTTTGCGATCTTCAGCCACCCCAACAACCGCGTCTCCGCCGTCACCGTCACCAAGGGCGCCGCGACCGCCCGCGGGATCGGCATCGGCTCGACGCCCAAAGCGGCCCGCCAGGCCTACCCCAAAGCCGAATACGACCCACCCGGCACCGCCGACCCGTTCCCCCAAGGCTTCCTCTGGGTCAACTCCGTCCAGCACCCCAAGATGACCTTCGTCGTCGACCCCGGCACCCACAAGATCATCGAACTATCCGTCCCCGCCCCCAACTTCTGCGAGTAGGCGTGCATGCTTTTCCGTGGTACTCAGCCCCATTGAAGTCGGGGAGGGAGGGGATCGCGAGGCTCTGGCGAGCGCCGGGCCAAGCAAGGCAAGGACGCAGGGAGCCCGAATAGCAGCGCTATTCGGGCGACTGAGGACGCCGCATTGCGCAGGCCCGCCGCCGCCAGAGGCCGCGAGGGCCGACCGAGCCGACTTCTCTACAAACCCTCGATAGCCGCGGCGATTTCAGAAGCCGCCGCTTTGGCGTCCGCAAACAGCATCGAAGTGTTCGGTTCGTAGAAAAGATCGTTGTCGATCCCGGCGAACCCAGGCGAGAGCGAGCGCTTGATCACGATCACCTCGCCTGCCTCGGAGACTTCAATGATCGGCATCCCGGCGATCGGCGAGTCGGGATCGTTTTTCGCCGCCGGGTTGGTGACGTCGTTGGCGCCTACGACGACGGCGACGTCGGTCCGCGGCAGTTCCGGGTTGATCTCCTCCATCTCCTTAAGCTGCTCGTAGGGCACGTCGGCCTCGGCGAGGAGGACGTTCATGTGCCCCGGCATGCGGCCGGCGACGGGGTGGATCGCGTAGTTGACGGTGACGCCGCGCTTCTCCAGCTGGTCGGCGACCTCCTTGATCGCGTGCTGGGCCTGGGCGACGGCGAGGCCGTAGCCGGGGACGAAGACGACGGTGTCGGCATAGGCGAGCTTGATCGCCGCGTCCTGGGCGCCGATCGAGATGTGGGGCCGCTCCTCGCCGGTCCCGCCACCGCCGCCCGACGGGGCGCCGCCGAAGCCGGAGAAGAGGATGTTGGCGACCGAGCGGTTCATCGCCGTCGCCATCTCCAGGGTGAGGATCGTTCCCGAGGAGCCGACCAGGGTGCCGGCGACGATCAGGGCGACGTTGTCGAGGGCGAATCCCGCGGCCGCGGCCGAGAGACCGGTGAAGGCGTTCAGCAGCGAGATCACGACCGGCATGTCGGCGCCGCCGATCGGCAGCACGACGAGGTTGCCGAGGATCGCCGCGAGGACCAGCAGGAGAATGAAGAGGCCCTGCGAGGGCGATTCGTGGTCGACCGCGAGGACGACGCAGATGACAACGATCGCGATCAGCAGGACGGCGTTGATCACCTGCTGCCCGGGGGCGGCGATCGGTCGCGTCGGGATCAGGTCCTGGAGCTTGGCGAAGGCGATGTTCGAGCCCCAGAAGGAGACCGAGCCGATCACGCCGGCGAAGATGATCGGGATCAGCGAGTCGAGCGGGAAGTCCTCCCCGATCGAGATCCCGTGGCGGATCTCCGACCAGGCGATCAGCGCCACGGCGCCGCCGCCGACGCCGTTGTAGAGGGCGACCATCTGCGGCATCTCGGTCATCTGCACCCGGATCGAGGCGATCACGCCGATCGCGGTGCCGATCCCGAGCCCGAGCACGATCAGGCCCCAGTTGCCGACCCCGTCGAGCAGCAGGGTGGTGACCACGGCGATCGCCATGCCGCCGGCGGCGATCAGGTTGCCGCGCTTGGCGGTGGTCGGGTGGGTGCCCTGTTTGATCCCGATGATGAAGAGGGAGAAGGCGACGATGTAGAGGGCGGTGGCAGCGTCACCGCCCGGCTTGAGCACGGCCTCGATCATTTCCTCTCGGCCTCGGCCTTCGGTTTCGGCTTGCGCGAGAACATCCCCAGCATCCGGTCGGTGACCATGAAGCCGCCGACGACGTTGATCGTGCCGAAGGCGATCGCGATCGTGCCGATCACGTACTCGACGCCGTCGTTGGCGAAGCCGACGACGATCAGGCCGCCGAGCATGACGATGCCGTGGATCGCGTTGGTCTGCGACATCAGCGGCGTGTGCAGGGTCGTCGGCACCTTCGAGATCACCTCGAAGCCGACGAAGACGGCGAGCACGAAGATCGTGATCTCAGTCATCAGGCTCATGGCTACTTGGCTGCCCTCTCGTTCTTGATCTCGCCGCCCTGCGTGATCAGCGCGGCGGCGATGATGTCGTCGGTGGTGTCGACCTTGACCTCGCCCTCCTCGCTGACGATCAGCCCGAGCAGGTTCTCGAGGTTCTTCGCGTAGAGCTGGGAGGCCGGCGCCGGCATCCGCGAGGGGAGGTTGCGGGCACCGATCACTTTCACCCCGCCCTCGACCACGGTCTCACCCGGCTGGGTCAGCTCGCAGTTGCCGCCGGTCTCGGCGGCGAGGTCGACGATCACCGAGCCGGGAGCCATGTTGCGCACCGCCTCGGCGGTGATTAGCAACGGCGCCGGGCGACCGGGGATCGCGGCGGTGGTGACGATGATGTCCTGTTTGGCAGCGTTCGCGGCAAGGGCCTCGCGCACCTGCGCGTTCTCCTCCTCGGTCAGCGGCCGGGCGTAACCGCCCTCCCCCTCGGCGTCGGGGATGAAGTCGAGTTCCAGCGGCCGGCCGCCGAGCGAGGCGATCTGCTCCCAGGCGGCGCGGCGGATGTCGAAGCCGGTGACGATCGCGCCGAGGCGCTTGGCGGTGGCGACCGCCTGCAGGCCGGCGACGCCGGCGCCGAGGACGAGGACCTTGGCCGGCGGCACGGTCCCGGCGGCGGTGGTCATCATCCCGAAGAAGCGGCCCGACTCCTGGGCGGCGATCAGGGTCGCCGCGTAGCCGCCGGCGGCGGCCTGCGAGGAGAGCGCGTCCATCGCCTGGGCGCGGGTGGTGCGCGGGATCGCCTCCATCGCGAAGCTGGTGACGCCGGCACTGGCCAGCGCCTTGTTGGTGTCGGCCGCGACCCACGGGTTGAGGTGGGAGATCAGCACCTGGTTGCCGCTGAGGCGGGCGATCGCGTCGACGCTCGGGACGGCGACGTGAAGGACGACTTCGGCGCCCCAGGCGGCGTCGGCGCTGCCGACCTCGGCGCCCGCCTCCCGGTAGGCCTCGTCGGTGTGGCCCGCGGCCTCGCCGGCGCCGCTCTCGACGACGACGTCGACGTGCTCGTTTTTCTTCAGCGATTTGACCACGTCAGGGATGAGCGCGACCCGGCGCTCCCCCTCGGCGGTCTCTTTCGGCACTCCAATCTTCATCCCGCGGCGCGGAAGGTTATGCAAATCGGCTTAGGAGGGCGTCCCGACCCCCGCCAGCGCGGCCAGCCGCTGCAGGGTGTGGAGCTGCTCGGAGCGCTCGACGTGGACCGGCGAGCAGATCAAACGGTCGATGCCGGCGCCGCGGAAGCGCTCGATCCGCTCCGCCACCTCGGCCTCGGTTCCGACCAGCGAAGTCGCCTCGACGATCTCGTCCGGCATCGCCTCGAAGGCGCCGGCGCGGTCGCCGTCCTGGAAGCGGCGCTGGACCTCATCGGCGACCTCGCCGAAACCGAAGCGGTGGGCGAGGTCGACGTAGAAGTTGGTCTTGCGGCTGCCCATGCCGCCGAAGTAGAGGACGAGGCCGGCCTTGACGACGTTCTTCGCCGCCTCGAGATCGCCGTCGATCGCCACCTGCAGCGAGGGGCTGACCTCGAGGTCGGAGCGCTGGCGGCCCCCCTTGGCGAAGCCGGCCTCCAGATGCTCGCCCCAGGTCTGCTCGAAGGCGTCGACGCTGAAGAAGATCGGGATCCAGCCGTCGCAGACCTCCGCCGCCATCTCCACCGATTTGCGCCCGATCGCGCCGACGAAGACCGGGATCTGATTGCGCAGCGGGTGGAAGTTGAGCTTCAGCGGCTTGCCCTCACCGCCGGCGAGCGGCAGCGTGTAGTGCTCGCCCTGGTGCTCGAGCGGCCCTTCGCGGGCGATGATCTCCCGCACCACTTCGATGTACTCGCGGGTGCGGCCCCAGGGCTTCGCGTAGGAGACTCCGTACCAGCCCTCGGAGACCTGCGGCCCCGAGGGGCCGAAGCCGAAGAGGAAGCGGCCGCCGGAGAGCTTGTCGATCGTGGCGCCGGCCATCGCCGCCGCGGCGGGTGGGCGCGCCGGCACCTGCATGATCGCGGCGCCGAGGTTGATCCTCTCGGTCCGCGCCGCCAGCCAGGCGAGCACGCTGACGACGTCGGAGCCGTAGGACTCGGCCGCCCAGACGGACTCGTAGCCGAGGCGCTCGGCCTCCAGCACCAACTCCGCTGCCTCCTCGCCAGCCGGCCCGATGCCCCAGTACCCGAGGTTGACTCCCAGCTTCAGCCCCATCGCATCCGCACCCTATTGAATACTCGCCTATGGACCAAGGCCGCCGCCAACCCTCCCCCGAGCAAGGCCTCTCCAGCAGCGAGGCGGCGGCGCGGCTGCGCAAGCTCGGCCCGCCGCCGGAGAACTCGTCGCGCTCGATGTCGAGCATCGTCGCCGGCAACGTCTTCACGCTCTTCAACGCGATCATCGGCGCCTTCTTCGTCCTCGACCTCGGGCTCGGGCTCTACGCCGACTCGATCTTCGGGCTGATCGCCGTCGTCAACTCCTCGATCGGCATCTACCAGGAGAAGAAGGCGAAGGAAACGCTCGACGAAATCGCCGTCCTCGTCGCCCCCCACGCGCGGGTGCTCCGCGACGGCGCCGAGGAGAAGCTGACCGCCAGCGAGGTCGTGCCCGGCGACGTCGTCCACGTCGGCCCCGGCGACCAGCTGGTCGCCGACGGCGAGGTGAGCTCCTCCCGCGGGATGACGCTCGACGAGTCGCTGCTGACTGGCGAGGCCGACGGGATCCAGAAGCGCGAGGGCGACCGCGTCCTCTCCGGTTCCTTCTGCGTCTCCGGGTCCGGCCACTACGTCGTCGACGCGGTCCGCGAGGACAGCTACGCCGGCCGCGTCGCCGGCGAGGCCCGCGCCTTCCGCCACCCGCCCTCGCCGCTGCAGGAAGAGGTCAACCGGGTGATCGTCGCCTCCACCTACGTGATGCTGCCGCTGGCCGCGGTCCTGATCGTCAGCCTCAAGGTCCGCAGCGTCGGCCTCGAAAGCGCCGCGCAGACGGCGACCGCGGGCCTTGTGACGCTGATCCCGGAGGGCCTGGTGCTGCTGATGAGCGTCACCTTCGCGGTCGCGGCGATGCGCCTCGCCAAACGCGACACGCTGGTCCAGCAGATGAGCGCGACCGAGAGCCTCGCCGCGGTCGACACGATCTGCGTCGACAAGACCGGGACCCTGACCGCCGGCGAACTGCGGCTGGTCGGCGTCGAGTACGCGGACGGGGTCGAACCCGACGCCGGGGCGGCGGCGCTGGGGCGTTTCGCGGCGAGCGCCGGCGACCGCAACAAGACCCTGGAGACGATCGCCCAGAAGTTCCCCGGGCAGCCGGGGCGGGTCGGCGCCGAGGTTCCCTTCTCCTCCGAGTGGAAGTGGAGCGGAGTCTCGCTGGCGGGCGCCAACGGCGGCTCAGGGGGCAGCACCTACGTGCTGGGAGCGCCGGATGTCCTCGCCGAGTCGGGGGCGCTGGCGCTGCCGCCGCGCCTGGCCCAAAAGCTCGAGCAGGAGACGGCGGCGGGCAGGCGGGTCGTCGCCTTCGGTCAGGCGAGCGAGGCGCTGCCGAGTGATCCGGCGGGCGGGGCGCCGAAGCTGACGCCGCTGGCGCTGGTGGTGCTGGAGGAGAGCCTGCGCCCCGACGCCGCCGAGACGATCGCCTTTATGCGCGAGCAGGAAGTCGACCTGAAGCTGATCTCCGGCGACGCCGCCGCGACCGTCACCGCTGCCGCCTTCGCCGTCGGCGTCCCCCGCGACGCCGGCGTGATCGAGGGCACCGACCTGCCCGAGGACGAGGAGGGTCTGCAGAAGGCGGCGCTGGAGAACACGATCTTCTGCCGGATCAAGCCGGAGCAGAAGAAAGCCCTGGTCGGGGCGCTGGTCGCCGCCGGCCGCTACGTGGCGATGATCGGCGACGGGGTCAACGACGTGCCGGCGCTGAAGCGGGCGCGGATGGCGGTGGCGATGGGCTCGGGCACGCAGGTGACGAAGGGGGTGGCCGACGTCGTCCTGCTCAAAGACCAGTTCTCGCGACTGCCGGAGGCGGTCGGCGAGGGCCGGCGGATCGCCCGCAACATCCACCGCCTCGGCCGTCTCTACCTGACCAAGACCGTCTATGCGGCGGCGCTGATCCTGCTCGTGGCCGTGCCCGGCTTCGCCTTCCCCTTCCTCCCCCGCCACCTCACCGTGGCGGCGCTGCTGACGATCGGGATCCCTTCCTTCGCCCTGGCGCTGCTCCCCTCCGAGGGGCCGCTCTACCGCGGCCGCCTGCTGCGGGCGCTGGCCGCCTTCGCCGTGCCCGCCGGCATCGCCACCGCCCTCGCCACGATCCTCTCCTTCTTCCTCGTCGACACCGTCGCCGGCGGCAGCCTCGAAGATGGCCGGACGGCGGCGACCTCGACCCTGATCGCCCTTGGGCTCGCCTTCATCCTCCTGCTCGAGCGCGGCCCCGGCCGCGAGCACATCGCGATCCAGAGCAACATGCTGGCGATGGTGCTGGCCCTGGGCGGGGTCTTCGCCGGGATCCTCGCGGTGCCGGCGCTGCGCGACTTCTTCGACCTCGTCCTGCTCGGGGCCGGCGAATGGTTCCTCGTCTTCCTCACGGTCGCGATCGGCCTGACGATCGCCAGCGTGCTCTGGAAACTGCCCCAAATCGAACGCCTCGAAGTCCCAGCGGACGCCTGACCGGCGCATTTCGGCGTCCTCGTCGCTCACGTGCGAAGCACGCTCGCTCCTGCGTCCTTGAACTGCTTGGTCAGTCGCCCTCTGGGCCCTTCGAGCCAGGCAGGACGAACTGGCTGACGATCAGGTTCGCCGCCAGGCGCGGCTCGGCGCCCTCGCGGCGGCGCTCGATCCGCACCTCGATGACGACGGTGCTTTTGCCGACGTGCAGCGGCTCGGCCCGGGCCTCGATCTCGTCGCCGAGGATCCCGGCGGCGAAGACGTTCAGCTTCAGCTCGATCGTCGTGAAGTTGTGGCCGGGCGGGATGCAACGGAAGGTCGACCAGGCGGCGACGGTGTCGCCGAGGGCGGTCCAGACGCCGCCGTGGACGAAGCCGCCCGGGTGCAGGTGGCGGCGGTCGACGACGATGCTGCCGCGGGCGTGCGAGTCCTCCACCTCGAGCGGCTCGATCCCGAGGTCGCCGGGGAAGCTGCCGGGGAGGAAGTCGCGGACCGTCTCGGCGGTGATCGCCGAGCTCGGGTGGGGAGCGTCGCTCATCGGGGCGGCAGCCTAACGCTCGGGGTCGAGGCCGAAGCCCTCGAGGCCGTGGTCGCTGTAGGGCTCGTCGCGCTCGCGGACCGCCTCGCGGAAGCCGGATTCGGCGGCGCGGCGGACGAAGCCGTGGCCCTCCTCGGTGTGGCGGGCGATGCCGTCGAAGAAGGTGCCGAGCACCTGGGTCTGGGCGAGGCCCTGGGCGTGGACGGACTGGTTGACGAGCAGCTTCATCATCACCAGCTGGTTGATCGGCATCCGCGCCACCCGCTCGAGCAGGCGCTCGAAGCGCTCGTCGAGCCGGTCGGCCGGCGCCGCCTCGGTCGCCAGCCCCCATTCCGCCGCCTCGGCGCCGGTCAGCGAGTCGCCCGTGAGCAGCAGCCGCTTGGCCCGCATCGGCCCGAGGCGGCTCGCCCACATCGCCGTCGTCGGCGAGCCCCAGACCCGGGCCGGCGGGTAGCCGATCTTGGCGTCCTCGGCGATCACCAGCAGGTCGGAGCAGAGGGCCATGTCGGTGCCGCCGGCGACGCAGTAGCCGTGGACCTTGCAGAGGACCGGCTTCTCGGAGTGGAAGAGGCTCATGAAGCCGCGCACGTTGCGCGACATGAACTGGTAGTCGGTGACCGGGTCCCAGTTCGTGTTCGGAATGTGGTTCTTGCCGATCACGGCCGGGTCGAGTGGCGAGCCGGTGGGCGCGCCGGCGCCCAGCTCGCTCATGTCGCCCTCGGCCGAGGCAACGAGGTCGTAGCCGCCGCAGAAGCCGGTGCCGTTGCCGGCGAGCGCGATCGCGTGGACCTCGGGGTCGAGGTTGGCCCGCTCCACGCACTCGGCCAGCTCGACCGGCATGCGGGGGGTGATCCCGTTCCCCCGCTCGGGCCGGTTCAGGGTGATGCGAGCGACCCGGTCGCCCGTCTCGTACAGGAGCGTCTCCACGAGCCGACCCTAACTCGCGATTGGCGAGTTGACCTCGCTATAGGCAGGTCAACTCGCCAATCGCTGCCTAGTTCAGTCTTTCGACGAGCATCGCCTTGCCCTGCCCGCCGGCGACGCACATGGTCTCCAGGCCGACCTGCTTGTCGTCGGTCTCGAGCACGTTCAGCAGGGTGCCCATGATGCGGGCGCCGGTCATCCCGAAGGGGTGGCCAAGGGCGATCGCGCCGCCGTGGGTGTTGAGCTTGTCTTCGTCGATCCCGCATTCGGCCATGATCGGGATCACCTGGGCGGCGAAGGCCTCGTTGAGCTCGACCCGGTCGACGTCGCTAATCGTCATCCCGGCGCGGTCCAGCACCTTCTTGATCGCGCCGATCGGGGCGACGCCCATCAGCTCCGGCTCGTTGCCGTGGGTGGCGGCGGTGATGATCCGGGCCCGCGGGGTCAGCCCCAGCTCCGTGGCCTTGGTGTCGCTCATCAGCAGCACCGCGGCGGCACCGTCGTTGAGCGGGCAGGAGTTGCCGGCGGTGACGCCGCCGCCGCCGAAGGCCTCCGGCAGTTCGGAGAGCTTCTCCAGGGTCGAGGAGGCGCGGGGGCCGTCGTCCTTGGCCACCTCGGTGCCGTCCTCGAGCTTGACCGGGACGATCTCGCGGTCGAAGAAGCCGTCTTCCTGCGAGCGCACGGCGAGTTCCTGCGAGCGCTGCGCGAACTTGTCCATGTCGGCGCGGCTGACCTCGTACTTCTTGGCGACGTTGACGGCGGTCTCCCCCATCGCGATGTAGGCGTTGGGCTGGCCGTTGTTGCCTTTGAGGTTCTCGTTCTGGTCGGCCTCACCGGCGGGCTCGGTGCGCTCGTTGTAGCGGCTCACCCACTCGACGCCGACGGCGAGGTAGGCGTCGCCCTCGCCGGCCTTGATCGCGTTACCGGCGTGGCGGATCGCGTCGAGGCTGGAGGAGCAGTAGCGGGAGACGGTGACCCCGTTGACCTCCTGCGGCAACTTCTCGGAGAGCAGCGAGACGATGCGGGCGAGGTTGAAGGCCTGCAGGCCCTGCGGCATGCCGACGCCGCAGAAGACGTCTTCGATCAGGGCCGGGTCGACCTCGGGGTTGCGCTCGAGCAGGCGGTCGACCACGTAGGCGCCCATCTCATCGGGACGCAGCGGGGCCAGCGAGCCCTTGAAGGCACGGCCGATCGGCGTGCGGATGGTGTCGACGATTACTGCCTCGGGCATTCGGGTCTCTCCTTGGAAGCTTGCGGGTACCGGTGCGGGCTGGAGGGTAGTTGACCCGACAAACGGGCGGTTTGTGCGTATTCACACGAAGTTCGGTGGTTTTGTCGGGTAGCTCCGTTACATTCGCCTCAATCCAACTCGCCAAGAAAGCGAGATCTGCCGTTCGCGGCAACGAAAGGAGGGCCCCTTCATGCCCGAGGGTTACTGCGTCAAGGAGCGTAAGAAGGTCGAGATCAAAGACGCCAAGCAGGTAACGATGAAGAACGGTCGCCCGGCGATCCAGGGTGTCTGCCCGGACTGCGGGACGAAAATCTTCAAGATCGGAAAACTCGAATAGGGCCCTTGTCGAGAGGCATCTGAACCCGGCAGAGCCGGGGCGCGTATGCCGGGTCGAATGATCCAGTTGGGAACTTCGACCCGGGGTGCGCTCAGCCGCGAACGCGACGTCCGCGAGGCCTACGCCGCCCATTCCGGCGAGCTCTACGGCTTCGCGGTGCGTTCGCTCGGGGACTCCGGGCTGGCCGAAGAGGCCGTCCAGGAGACCTTCGTCCGCGCCTGGCGCGCGGGCGACCGCTTCGACCCGAAGATCGGGTCGCTGCGGACCTGGCTGTTCGCGATTCTCCGCAACGTCGTCATCGACCTGGGTCGGGCGCGGTCGGTGCGGCCGGGGGTGGCCGAGGGCGGGATCGAGCCGAGCGTCGAGCCGCTCGACGAGGCGCTGCTCGCCTGGCAGGTGGAGGAGGCGATGCGGCGGATCGGCGAGGACCACCGGCGGGTGATCGTCGAGACCTACTACCGGGGGCGGCCCTATTCGGAGGTCGCGGTCGAGCTCGGGGTGCCGGAGGGGACGATCAAGAGCCGCGTCTACTACGGGCTGCGGGCCCTGCGGGTCGCGCTCGAGGAGATGGGCTATGAAGACTAGGAACTGCAGGGAGTGGCGCCATTCCCTCGGCGCCTACGCGCTGGGGCAACTGGCGGGCGACGAGCGGGTGGCGCTGGAGGCCCACCTCGACGGCTGCGAGGCCTGCCGGGCCGAGCTCGCCTTGCTGGAGCCGGTGGCGCTGATGCTCCCCCACGCCGACCCGGCCCTGTTCACGGCGCCGGCACCGCAACCGCCGCCGGAGCTGGGGGCGCGGATCGAGGCGACGATTGAGGCCGAGCGAGGGGAAGTGAAACGGCGGAGGCGGAGGCGCGCCTTCGGCGGCTTCGCCCTCGGCGGGGCGACCGCGGCGGCGGTGACCGCCGTCCTCCTGCTCTTCGTGCTCGGGAGCGACGGGGGCGGCACGCCCGCGCAGCACGTGCGCTTCGCCTCGCTGCCGCGGGGCGTGACGATCGACGCGACGCTAGAGCCGCACGCCTACGGGACCGAGATCCACATGTACGTCCACGGGGTGCCTTCGGGGACGCTCTGCACGGTCTCGCTGCGCGGCCCCGGCGGCGTCTCCTATCCGGCGGGCACCTTCCGCTACCGCTGGGGCGACGACTCCGACGCCGTCCTCAGCTCGGCGCTCGACCTCTCGCGGACGCGGGCGATCGAGGTCGACGCCGGCAACCGAACTTTCGTCGCGCCGCTGGGGAGGGCGTCGACTGCGGCAACCACCATCAACGAGGAGGAAGCGACGTGAGACGGATGACCTGGGCGATCGGACTGCTGGCGGTGCTGGCGCTGGCGATCGCCGGCTGCGGGAGCAGCGGCGGCAGCACCAGCAGTGAAAGCGGCGGCGGCACCAGCGAAGAAGCGTCGGGGGGCGCCTACAGCGCCAAGGGCGGCGGTGCCTACGGCGGCGGCGAAACGACTACCGCGGCCAGCCCGGAAGAAACCGGGGCGGCGGTCGTTTCGCTCGGCAACTCGCCGAAGCTGGGGATGATCTTGGTCGACTCCGAAGGCATGACCGTCTACGACTTCCACAAAGACAAGGGGACGACGTCGTCCTGTTACGGCGCCTGCGCCGAAGGCTGGCCACCGGTGCTGACCGAAGGCGAACCCCAGGTCGGGAACGGAGCCTCGGCCGGCAAGCTCGGCACCACCGAACGCAAAGACGGCACGACCCAGGTCACCTACGCCGGCCACCCGCTCTACCTCTTCGCCGGGGACCAGAAGCCCGGGGAAGCAAACGGCAACGACGTCAGCGCCTTCGGCGCCCAGTGGTACGCCCTCAAGGGCAGCGGCGAGGAGGCCGGCGACTAGCAGCGCCCGTCCAGTTCCGTGGTTCCTTTCGGACGGATTTCGTCCGGAAGGAACCACGGAATCCATAGGTAGGGGGAGAACCTCGGTTGCGTGGTTCCTTAAGGACGCATGTCGTCCGGAAAGAACCGCGGGCCAGGGAGACGGCGAGATCCGATCGCTGAGATTGCGTCGGCGCAAGGGGGCGCGGTCTCACTGGGTCAACTACGAGACGCCGGAGTGTCGACGCGCAACGCGTCCCACCTGGCGACCAGCGGCAGGCTTCACCGGATCCACCGCGGCGTCTACACGGTGGGGCACCGGTCGATCTCGCAGCAAACGCACCTGCGAGCGGCGGTGCTTGCCTGCGGTGAGGGGGCAGTCGTCTCCCACCTGACGGCGGCCGCGTTTCATGGGCTTTGGGATAAGTGGCCAGTCCTGATCGACGTGACGGTTCCGGTCGAGGCCGGGCGGAAGATCGACGGGATTCGGTGCAGGCGGTGCCGTTACCCGGAGCCAGAGGAGGTCGAGGCGGTGAACGGCGTCGCGGTCACCACCGTGGCCAGAACCCTGGTCGACCTAGCGGGCATCCTCACCCTGAAGAGCCTGCGGAAGGTCGTGGGTCGGGCGGTAATCCTGAAGAAGCTCGACCCCCAGGCCGTGGACCTGGCGATCGACACCGCCACAGGCCGGCGCGGCCTCAAAGCACTCCAGCTCGCGCTCGTCCCATACCGCGAAAAGGACGGAAAGGTGCCCGACGTCCGCAGCGACTTCGAGACGCTGGTGTTGCCGGATCTGATCGAGGCCGGCTTACCGCGACCGGGCTGCAACGTCTGGCTTCACCTCGACGGTGAACGTTTCCTGGTCGATTTCTTCTGGGACCGCGGCAAGGTCATCGTCGAAACGGACGGCCGCGAGACCCACGAGAGCCCTACCGCCTTCCAGGACGACCGCCGTCGGGATCAAGTCTTGGCGGCCGCCGGCTACCGCGTCCTGCGCGTTACCTGGGACCAACTGCACGGCGAACGCGAGGCGGTGCTCCGCCGTGTCGCTCGGGCGCTGGGAGTTGAGGTCAGTCCTCGCTGACGCCGCTGAGCTCGGCGTGCTTGCGCTTGCGGTAACCGAGGGATGGCGGGACGAGGGCGCGGATCTCGGCGAGGAGCCGGGCGGAGAGGTCGGCGGCGGTCTCGTCGGGGCGAGCCTGGCCGCCGGCCGGGTCGAAGAAGCGGAGACGGATCCGGGGGCGGCGGGGGAAGCCGGTGAGGTCGCTGGTGCCTTCGATCGCGACCAGGGTGATGTGCGCCTCCGGAACCTCGAGGGCGAGGCGGCCGACGCCGCTGCGGGCCCGCAGGACCTCGCCACGCGAGCGGGTCCCCTCGGGGAAGACGCCGATGCAGACGCCGGCCCGGAGGGCCTCGATCGCTCGGGACAGGGCCTCGGCGTCGCCCTTGCCGCGTTCGATCGGGATCTGGCCCATGCCGTTGAGGACCGGGGCAAGGCCACGGACCTTCCAGAGATCGGATTTGGCCAGGGCGCGAATCTGGCGGCGCTTGAGCGCAGCGATACCGACCATCACCGGGTCCCAGTGGCTGTCGTGGTTGCCGACGATCAGCAGCGGGCCGTCGGCGGGGACCGCCTCGAGGCCCTCGACCTGAATGCGGCCCCACCAGGCGACCGGCTTGCAGACGTTCATCGCCAGGCGGTAGGTGCGGGTTCGCTCGTACATTCGGGGGTGAGTTCTATGCGTTCGCGGCGGCAGGCGCTTCGACGGCGCGCCGCAGGAGGTCCCGCAGGGCTTCCTGGTCCTCCGCGGAGAGCGCCCGCACCCAGTCCGGCGGCTTCGCCACCTCGCGACTGAGGCGCTTCAGCAGCGCCTCCCCCTGGCCGGAGAGCTCCACCACCTTGATCCGCCGGTCGTCCTCCGACGGTTTGCGTACCGCCAGGGTCTTCTCTTCGAGGTTGTCGACGATCGCGGTGACGTTGGAGTTGTCGCAATACAGCAGCTGCGCGAGTTCGCTCATCGTCCGCGGCCGCTCGAGCGCGCGCAGGGCGCCGAAGGTGACGGGCCGCAAGTCGAATTCGCGGGCGATAGCGAGAAAAGGCGGCGGATAGACGAGGCTCGCCAGCAGTCCCCAGGTCTCGGCCGCGAGGCGGGAGTCTTTTTTCACCGCTCCTGATGCCGCCACGAAATTAGTATATCTCAAAATTTGAGATTTTCAAATATTCACTTGTGGAACGGTCTTTGCTAGCTTGCACGGCCATGACGGAGACCAGACAGCGCAGCGACGGCATCGAAGTGGAAGGCCTCGTCCGCGAGTTCAAGAACGGGCCGCGGGCGGTGGACGGGATCGACCTGCGGGTCGCCCCCGGTGAGATCTACGGCTTCCTCGGCCCCAACGGCGCCGGCAAGTCGACCACGGTCCTGATGCTGACCACCCTCCTCCCGCCTACCGCCGGCACCGCGCGGGTCGCCGGCTTCGACGTCGTCGCAGAGGGCCCCCAGGTGCGGACGGCGATCGGCGCCGCCCTCCAGGAGGCCGCCCTCGACCCGCTGCTCAGCGGCCGCGAGCACATGCGTCTGCAGACCGCCCTCCACGGCATCGGCAAGAGCGAGCGCGAAGCCCGGGGCGACGAACTGCTGGAGCGGGTCGGGCTCTCGCAGGCTGCCGACCGCAAGGTCGGCGGCTACTCGGGCGGGATGAAGCGCCGCCTCGACCTGGCGCTCGCCCTGGCGCACCGCCCCCGCATCCTCTTCCTCGACGAGCCCACCACCGGCCTCGACATCCAGAGCCGCACCGCCCTCTGGGAGGAGGTAGCGCGGCTCGCCGACGAGGACGGGGTCACCGTCTTCCTCACCACCCAGTACCTGGAGGAGGCCGACGCCCTCGCCAACCGGGTCGGGATCATCGACCACGGCCACATCGTCGCCGAGGGCACTCCGACCGACCTGAAGGCCGAAATCGGCCGCCCCACGGTCGAAGCGGTCCCCCGCGAGGCCGCCGACCGGGACCGCATGACGGCCGTGCTCGGGCGCTTCGGCGAGCACGCCGGGGCTTCCCCCCGCGGCGTTGCCGTCCGCCTCCGCGGCGGCGAGGCCGAGCTGGCCGAGGTAGTGCGCGCGCTCGACGCCGACGACATCGCGATCGAGCGCCTCCAGCTGCACGCCCCCTCGCTCGACGACGTCTTCCTGGCCAAGACCGGCCGCTCGCTGGAGGGCGCCGACGAGGCCGAGCCGGCAGAGGAGGCCGTCGCCGAGGTCGGCTCCGCGTGAGCACCAGCCTCCGCACCCAGGTCGGCCAGCTCGCCCACCGCTCGGTGCTGCGGACCCTGCGCCAGCCGGCGCAGATCGTCCCCGCGCTCGTCTTCCCCCTCTTCCTCCTCGCCGTCAACTCCGGCGGGCTCAAAGACGCGACCAACCTGCCGGGCTTCCCGACCGACTCCTACCTCACCTTTGCCCTCGCCGTCCCCTTCATGCAGGGCGCCCTCTTCTCGGTGATGAACTCCGGCACCGACCTCGCCCGCGACATCGAAACCGGCTTCCTCAACCGCCTCGCCCTGACCCCCCTGCGCGGCGCGGCGCTGCTCGGCGGCCTGCTGGCGGGGACGATCGTCCTCGGCCTCGTCCAGGGCGCCACCTACCTGATCGTCGGCCTCGTCGCCGGCGCCGAACTGGCCGCCGGGGCCGGCGGCGCCCTGATGATCGTCCTGCTCGCGGTCACCGTCACCGTCGCCTTCGGCACGATCGGCCTCTTCGCCGCCCTGCGGACCGGCTCCGGCGAGGCGATCCAAGGGCTCTTCCCGGTCTTCTTCGTCTTCCTCTTCCTCTCCTCGATGGCGCTCCCCCTCGACCTGATCCAGACCGACTGGTACCGCGCGATCGCCACCGCCAACCCGGTCTCCTACCTGCTGCAGGCGTTCCGCTCGCTGCTGATCGAAGGCTGGAACCTCGGCGAGCTGGCGCTCGGCTTCGGGATCGCCCTGGCGATCTTCGCGATCGGCATGTACGCGGCCAGCGCCGCTCTGAAGACGAGGCTGGTGAGGACGTGAGCGAGCCCCGACCCGCCGGCCTGCGCGCGGTCGCCCTCGCGGTCGCCTGGCGCAGCATCCACAACTTCCTCACCAACCCGGCCTTCCTGGTCCCGGCTCTGGTCTTCCCGCTCTTCTTCTTCACCTCCTTCGCCGGCGGCCTCTCGGCGATCAGCAACGTCCCCGGGTTCAATTTCCCGACCGGGTACACCGCCTTCCAGTTCGTTTTCGTCCTGCTCCAGTCGGCGGCCTTCGGCGGCGTCTTCACCGGCTTCGGGATCGCCCGCGACTTCGAGACCGGCTTCGCCCGCCGCTACCTTCTCGCCGCCAGCCACCGCAGCGGCATCATCGTCGGCTACGGGATCGCCGCGATCGTCCGCGCCTTCGTCACCTGGGCGCTGCTGACCGCGGTCGCCTTGGTCGCCGGGATGAACATCGACGGCAGCGGCGTCGACCTCTTCGGGCTCTACGGACTGGCGGTCCTGGTCAACGTCGCGGCGACGCTGTGGTCGGCCGGCATCGCGATGCGCGTGCGCTCGATCCAGGGCGGACCGCTAATGCAGTTCCCGGTCTTCCTGATCCTCTTCCTCGCCCCCGTCTACGTACCGCTGGCGCTGCTCAGCGGCTGGATCCACGCCGTCGCCTCGGTCAACCCGGTGACGGCGCTGCTGGAGGCGGGGCGCGGCTTCATCTCCGGCGACCCGGCCCAGGTCGCGCTCGCCTTCGCGATCGCCCTCGTCCTCCCCATCCTCTTCGCGCTTTGGGCCCAGGGCGGCCTGCGGCGAGCCGAAGCCGCCGGCTGATTCACCCAGAGCCGAGCGCGGTAGAGCTTTTCCGCGCATAGAGCCGGAAAGCTCTACCGCACTTCGGAAGCTTCGCTAACAACAGCGAGGGTTGCGCCGCTGTCAGTTCGGGGACTAGGGTCGGTGAATGCGCCGCATCACCACCATCTGCGCCGCCGCTGCCCTCGTTGCACTGCTCGGAACCGCCCTCTTGACCGCCAGCGCCGGCGCCGCCCCCAAGGGCTTCAAGTTCGGCGTCTCCTCCGGCGACGTGAGCAAGGGCTCGGCGATCCTCTGGGCCCGGGCCACCAAGCCAGGAGAGGTGCTGGTCCAGGTGCGCCTCGGCGGCAGCTTCGGCGGCTGCGACGTCGAGGGGGCGAAGAAGAAGTTCGTCGCCAAGGCAAGCAAGGCCAACGACCTCACCGTGCAGAAGAAGGTCGGCGGTCTCAAGCCGGGCCGCCGCTACAAGTACCGCTGGTGCACCGAAGGCGGTGGCCGCAGCGCCGTCGGCCACTTCGACACCGCCCCGGCCCCCGGCCAGGCGAAGACGATCCGCTTCGCGGTCACCGGCGACCAGGACGCCTCCCCCCTGCCGGGCCAGCAGACGCCCTACTGGAACGACTTCGGTGTCTGGCGCCAGATCAAGCGGGAGGAAAACAACTTCAACGTCCTCCTCGGCGACACGATCTACTCCGACTCCGAGGTCCCCGGCGTCGGCGGCGTCGGCGGCACCGCGACCACGGTCAAGCAGAAGTGGGCGAAGTACCGGCTCAATCTGGGGATGAAGCCTTGGACCGGCGTCCGCGGCGCCACCTCCTACTACGCGCACTGGGATGACCACGAGTTCATCAACGACTTCGCCCGCTCCGAGAGCGTCTTCCCGGAGGGCGACGGCAACGTCGAAATCAGCGGCGAGAAGATCTACGAAAACGGGGTCAAGGCGTTCCGCGACTACAACCCGGTCACCTACTCGAAGCGGAACGGGATCTACCGCACCTTCCGCTGGGGCAAGAACCTGCAGCTCTTCTTCCTCGACGAGCGCTCCTTCCGCAGCGCCCGCGCCGACTACGGCGGCGCCTGCGACAACCCGCCCGGCAGCGGCCAGCCCGACCTGGCGCCGACGGCGCCGGAACTGAGCCGCAAACTCTTCTCGATCATCGCCCCGCAACTGTCGGCGCCGGCGCCGCCCGCCTGCGTCGCCGCGATCAACGACCCGAACCGGACGATGCTCGGCCAGCGCCAGCGCGAAGCCTTCGAGAAGGCGATCGAAAAGTCGACCGCGACCTTCAAGGTGATCGTCAACGAGGTCCCGATCCAGCAGTTCTACGCGCTGCCCTACGACCGCTGGGAGGGCTACGCGGCAGAACGGACGCAGCTCCTCACCTTCCTCCGCGACCACGTCAAGAACGCGATCTTCCTCACCACCGACGTCCACGCGAACATGGTCAACGACGCCCGCCTGCAGACCCTGGAGCCCGGCGGCCCGGTCAACAGCGGCATCACCGAGGTGACGACCGGGCCGGTGGCGACCAAGAGCTACGCCGGCGAGATCAACGACACCGTCGGCAGCCCCGGCGCCGCCTCCCAGATCCGCGCCCTCTTCTTCAACCCGCCGCCGCCGACCGGGGTCGGCATGCGGTGCTCGGGCCTCGACGAATTCAGCTACGCCCAGGTCTCGGTCTCCAAGCAGCAACTGACCGTGAACCTGAAGAACATCGAAGGCAAACCGGTGCTCAACACCGCCGATCGGAACAAGCCGGGAGAACCCTGCGCGCCGATCGTCGTCCCGGCCCAGTAACCGCGCGCCGCCCCACACCAGATAGGAGGGGCTAAGTGATCGATGTCACTTCCCCCCGGGCGCCGCCACGGGAGGCTGCCGGATCTTGGCTTGCGCAGCGCAAATCCGGAGGTTTCGAAGCGGGCTTGCAGCGGGGATCTAAAGTGTCATTCGTGTCACAAAGACCGCTCGAGCTGATCCTTGCGCGCAACCTGATGTCAGCGCTCTCGACGCCTGCCTTCCTGGTCGACGAGGGTGGCCTGCTCGTCTTCTATAACGAGGCGGCGGGGATGCTGCTCGGCAAACGCTTCGAGGAGCTGGGGACGGTCGGCGCCCAGGAGTGGGGCTCGCTGTTCGGCCCCTTCGGCGAGGACGGCGCACCGATCCCCTACGACGAGCTGCCGCTGGTGACCGCGGTCCGCGCCGGCCGGCCGGCCCACGCCGAGCTGACCGTCCGCTCGACCGACGGGGTCAACCACGAGGTCGAGGTCTCGGCCTTCCCGATCCTCACCGCCCACGGCTCGCAGGGCGCGATCGCCGTCTTCTGGCCCTCGCTGGCAAAGACCAACGGGGCGGGCCCGCGGTGAAGGTCAAGCTTTGGGGAACGCGGGGTTCGATCCCGGCCCCGGGGCCGGAAACGATCCGCTACGGCGGCAACACCTCCTGCGTCGGCGTCACCCTCTCGGACGGCTCGCTGCTGGCGCTCGACGCCGGCACCGGCATCCGCTGCCTCGGCCTCGACCTGCCGCAGGAACCGACCCGGTTGCACATCCTCCTCACCCACCTCCACCTCGACCACATCCAGGGCCTCGTCTTCTTCGCCCCCGCCTTCCGCCCCAATACGGAGATCGTGATCTGGGGGCCGGCCTCGCCCGAGGCCTCGCTGCGCGACCGCATCGCCCGCTACATCTCCGCCCCGCTCTCGCCGGTCGAGGTGCGCGAGCTCCCCTGCGACGTCTCCTTCCGCCACTGCCCGGAGACCGAGTGGGAGATCGGCTCTGCGCGGATCCGCGCCGCCTCGGTCGCCCACCGCGGCCCCACCCTCGGCTACCGGATCGACGACGGCGATTCCTCCCTCACCTACATCCCCGACCACGAGCCGGCGCTCGGCGCCGACATCGACGAGCTCGACGAGGACTGGATCTCCGGCTTCGCCCTCGCCCAGGGAAGCTCGCTGCTGATCCACGACGGCCAGTACACCGACGCCGAGTACCCCGAGCACATCGGCTGGGGCCACTCGGCGCTGGCGCACTCGCTCAGCTTCGCCCGCCGCACCGGAGCCGAGCGCACGGTCCTCTTCCACCACGACCCCCTCCACTCCGACGACTTCCTCGACGACCTCGGCGCCGAGGCGGGGCGCCGCTGGGTCGAGCTCGGGGGCGAGCCGGAGGCCGTCGAGCTGGGCGCCGAGCGGGCGGAGTACGAGTTGCCGGTACGAGCGGCCAGGACCACCCCCGCCGCGACCGCCTGAGGAAATCGATCGTCTAGATGATTGATTCCACGGCCAGGTGCGACTGGGGGCGCGCCTGGCCAAGCGGATCAAGGACGCAGGCCGCCGCCTTTGCCGGTTGGCAAAGGCAAGGCCGAGGACGCAGAGACGCGCAGTGTGCCAGGCGCGTCATCCAGGTGGGCGTGGTCGTGGAATCGATCGTCTAGGCTGCGACGCGTGCAGCCGGCCACCCGGATCGAAGCCGCCGCGGAGCGCTCGCCGCTGGTCCGCGCGGCGCTGGCGAAGGCGCGCGCGGCGCACGCCGGCCAGGTCCGCAACGGCAGCGGCGGCATGCCCTACGTCGAACACCCGGTGGCGGTCGCGGCGCTGCTCGACGAGCACGGCTTCGGCGAGGAGGTGATCGCGGCGGCGCTCCTGCACGACGTGATCGAGGACTCCGAGGTGACGCTGGACGAAGTCCGGGCGGAGTTCGGCGACCCGGTCGCCGGCTACGTCGGCGCCCTCACCGACGACGAATCGATCGAGTCCTACCGCGAGCGCAAGGCCGAGCACCGGGAACGGGTCGCCGCCAGCCCCGGTGACGCGATGGCGATCTACGCCGCCGACAAGCTGACCAACTCGAGCACGCTGCGCACCGCCTACAAGGAGGAAGGCGACGCCGTGCGCGAGGAATTCAAGGTGCCGCTGGAGGAGAAGCTCGAGATCTGGGAGGCCGACCTGGCGCTGATGCGGGAACAGGGCCCCGACCTTCCCTTCCTCGACCAGCTCGAGGAGGCGCTCAGTCGCCTTCGGGCTTGCCTAGAGGCTCCTGTCCAGCCGCCAGGCTGAGGCGCCGCTGCAACGGCAGCGCGAACCAGAAGAAGCCGAAGACGAGCACCGTGAGGCTGGAGACGATCAGCGTCCCCGTGGCCCCGAAGAGGACGTCGGTGATCAGCGTCACCGCGCCGGTCATCGCCAGGGCGAGGAAGACGAGGCCGACGATCGAGAACCGGTTCGCGTAGAAGACGAGCTTGCGCTTCTGCTGGTAGCGGAAGGTGAGCCGGTGGTAGGCGGAGGGCGAGATCAGCATCACCGCTGCGAAGGCGGTGCAGATCAGGGTCCCAAAGTAGACGTCCCGCTGGAAGCTGGTGATTTTTTCGAAGCCCTGCTGGAACGGGACCGCGAGCAGGAAGGCGAAGAGGACCTGGACGCCGGGGAGGGCGACGCGCAGCTCCTGCAGGAGCTCGCCGAGGTTGCGGTCGAGGCGTTCCTCCTCGGTCTCGTCGCGGCCGGACTCCGGGTGGAGGTCCGGTTCGCGCTCGCGTTGATCCTTCTCGCCGGCGGATCCGTTCTCCATTGCAGCACCATATGGCAATCGAGACCGCGCTCGTCCTCTTTAACCGCGACCTCCGGGTCCACAACCACCCCGCCCTGGCAGCGGCCGCCGCAGCGGAGCGGGTGGTGCCTCTGTTCGTCTTCGACGAGCGGCTGCTGCGCTCGCGCTTCGCGGCCCCGAACCGGGTCGCCTTCATGCTGGAGTCGCTGGCCGACCTCGACGAGCGGCTGCGCCGGGCGGGCGCGCGGCTGTTCGTGCGGCGGGGAGACCCGGTCCACGAGGCGATCGCGGCGGCGCGCGAGTGCGGCGCCGCGGAGATCCACGTCAGCGCCGACTGGAGCGCCTACGCGCGGGCGCGGGAGGAGCGGCTGGCGCGGGCCTGCGAGGAGGAGCGGATCGGGTTCACCGCGCACCCGGGAATCACGATCATCCCGCCGGGCGAGCTGACGCCGAGCGGCGGCGGCGACCACTTCCGCGTCTTCGGTCCCTACCACCGGGCCTGGAGCCAGGTGCGGCCGCGGCAGGCGCGGCGGGCTCCGCGCAGGCTGGCGACGCCGGCGAAGCTGCGGGCCGGGACGCTGCCCAGGCTCGGGGATCTGGTTGGCGGCGACCCCTCGCCGGGACGGGCGCCGGGCGGCGAGTCCGAGGGGCGCAAGCGGATGCGGGCGTTCCTGCGCGACGGCCTCGGCGGCTACGACGGCGGTCACGACGACCTGTCCGGGGACCGCACCTCGCGGCTCAGCGCCTACCTGCGCTGGGGCTGCCTCTCGCCGCTGGAGCTGGCGCGGGAAGCGGAGGGTCAGCGCGGCGGCGCGCCCTTCGTGCGGCAGCTCTGCTGGCGCGACTTCCACCACCAGGTACTGGCGGCGACGCCGTCGCTGCCGCGCCGCGACTACCGGCCGCGGCGGGACCGCTGGTCCCGCTCGCGGCGGGCGCTGGAGGCCTGGCGCGAGGGGCGCACCGGCTACCCCCTGGTCGACGCGGCGATGCGGCAGCTTGCGGCGGAGGGTTTCATGCACAACCGGGCGCGGATGACCGTCGCCTCCTTCCTCTGCAAGGACCTCTACGTCGACTGGCGCGAGGGCGCCTGGCACTTCTGGGACCTGCTCTGCGACGGCGAGATCGCCAACAACGCCGGCAACTGGCAGTGGGTCGCGGGGACCGGCAACGACACCCGTCCCAACCGCGTCCTCAACCCGGTCCGACAGGCCGAACGCTTCGACCCCGACGGGCACTACGTGCGCCGCTACCTGCCCGAGCTGGAGCCGGTCCGCGGCAAGGCGATCTTCCGCCCCTGGCTGATGGAAGGCTTCGACCGCCTCGACTACCCCGAGCCGATCGTCGATCACGACGAGGCCGCGGCGGCGTTCAAAGCGCATCGCGGCGGCTGAGCGCCGATGAGTGTGGTTGAGCTTTGAGCCGCTATGCGGAACGAAGCTCAACCACACCCCGGAGTGGGGCGCGTAGGATCGCGCGGATGGGACGGCTGGCGGTGATCCTCGGCAGCAACGCGCTCGGCCCCGGCGGCGAGGAGATCGCGGCCGCGGCGGCGGAGCAGGGAGCGGCGATCGTGCAGCGGCACCGCGGCCCCGACGGCGCCTTCGTCCTGCCGCACGCGATCGACCACGAGGCGAACCTGCGGCCGCTGCCCGAGCAGGGTTGCGACCGGGTGCTGGCGATCGGCTCGGTCGGCTCGCTCGACCCCGGGCTCGGGGTCGGCAGCCTCCTCTGCCCCGACGACTTCATCGCCCTCGGCCAGGGCGGCTCGATCTTCGATGACGCGCGTGCCCACTCGGCGCCGGGGTTCGACGAGCGCTGGCGGCGGGAAGTGATCGCCGCCTGGAGCGAGGGCGGCCAGGCGCCGCGCGACGGCGGCGTCTACTGGCAGGCGGCCGGGCCGCGCTTCGAGACGCCGGCCGAGATCCGGCTGATGGCCGCGCACGCCGACGTGGTCGGGATGACGATCGCCAGCGAGTGCGTCGTCGCCGCCGAGCTCGGCCTCGACTACGCGGCTCTCTGCGTCGTCGACAACCTCGCCAACGGCCTCGGCGAGGGCAAGGTCAGCGTCACCGAGATGGAAGCCGACCGCCTGGTCAACGCCGAGAGCCTGCGCGAGGGGCTGGCGGCGGTGCTGCCGCGCCTGGGGGCGGTGGGCCGCTAGTTCTGTGGTTCCTTATGCACGGCATACGTCCGAAAGGAACCACGGAATGGTGTTGACGGTCACCGATGCCCTCTTGGAGGGCGAGCGCGTCGGGCTCCGCTGCGCCGATGGGGAGATCGCGGCGCTGGGACCCGAGGTCGCCCCCGAGCCCGGCGATGAGACCCTCGACGCCGGCGGCGCCCACCTGGTGCCGCCGCTGCTAAACGGACACACCCACGCGGCGATGACGCTGTTCCGCGGCTCCGGCGGCGACCTGCCGCTGATGCCGTGGCTGCGGGAGAAAATCTGGCCGGTCGAGGCGAAGCTGACCGACGAGGACGTCTACTGGGGCGCCCGGCTCGCCTGCGCGGAGATGATCCGCGGCGGCACCACCCGCTTCTGGGACATGTACTGGCATCCGGAGGCGACGGCGCGGGCGGTGGCCGACGCCGGCCTGCGGGCGACGATCGGGGCGCCGCTGTTCGACGCCAACGGCGACGTCGAGGAAATGAAGGCCTCCGCCCTGCGCAGCCTCGACGCCCTCGCCGGGCTCGGCCCCGCGGTCTCCCCCGCGCTCGCCCCGCACGCGATCTACACCGTCAGCGAACCCTCGCTGCGCTGGATCGCCGAGCTCGGAGGGGAGCGCGGGCTGCCGATCCACATCCACCTCTCGGAGACCGAGCAGGAGGTCCAGGACTGCATCGCCGCCCACGGCGAGCGGCCGGCCCACTATCTCGACCGCCTCGGGATGCTGAACGAGCGGACCCTGCTCGCGCACGGTGTCTGGCTCGACCCCGGGGAGCTGGCGCTGATCGCCGCGCGCGGCGCCACCGTCGTCGCCAACCCGGTGGCCAACATGAAGCTCGCGGTGGGCGGCGTCTTCCCCTACCCCGGCGCCCGCGCCGCCGGCGTCGCCGTCGGCCTCGGCACCGACGGCGCCGGCTCCAACGACTCGCTCGACCTGCTCGCCGACCTGAAGACCTTCGCCCTCGCCCAGAAGCACGCCGCCGGCGACCCGACCGCGATCGCGGCGGGAGATGCCTGGGAGATCGCCACCGGCGCCCGCGCTCCGTTCCTCGGCGCCACCCGCCTGGAGGTCGGCGCCCCGGCCGACTTCCTCCTCCTGCGCCCCGACGCCCCTGAGCTGGCGATCGGCGAGCTCACCTCCAACCTCGTCTACGCCGCCGCCGGCAGCGTCGTCGACACCACCGTCGTCGCCGGCAGGATCCTCATGCGCGGCGGCGAGATCGAGGGGCTCGAGGAGATCGTCGCCCGCGCTGCCGAGCGGGCGCAGCGGCTGGGGTTGTGAGGGCGGCTAGTGAAGGCGCGCCGCAATCGCATGGGCAATCGACTCGGCTTCGGTTTCCGCTTGCAGGGACGTGACGCGCAGGCTCGTGTAGCCAGCGGCCAAGAGTTCGCGGTCCCTCCAGCGGTCACGCTCGAAGGCGATCGCGGTGCCGTGGAAGTCGCGGCTGTCGGCCTCGAGCACGAAGCAGCACTCCGGCCAGAGGAAGTCGACCTCGATGCGGGCGGTGGCGAGCTGAACAGGTGCGTTGGCGAGCGGGGCGGAGAAACCGCGGGCGAGAACCAGCGGCAGAACCTTCGCCTCCAGCGGGCTCTTGAGGCAGCGCTCAGTGGAGACAGTCGCCGCCAGCCGCCACTCGTCGATCAGCGCCCGCAACGCCTTCTCGCCGCGGCGCCTGGGCTCGAGCGAGGCCTCGATGGCGCCGATGTCGAGCTCTCGTCGCTGAGCCGCCCGCTCGAAGCAGCTGCGCAGAGTCCGCGTGCCAACCGTCCCGGCCAGATCCACCATCGTCCGCGCTGGGCTCGTACAAGGGATCCTCGCGACCGTTCCCTGCTCCTGCGGCCGCGGCGGCCGCACCCGATGGAAGCGGATCCCGTCGATCTTGCGCCCCCGCTCAGGCGGAGCGATGACGTCGATGACGACCGGGCCCTCGTCGAGGAACCCCAGGAGCGCAGCCGCGCTGCGGTGGGAGATCACGGCCCCCGAACCGCAGGCGAGCACCGCCGCCATCAGCGTTCCTTTCACGCCTATGCTCACGTGACCGACGGCATAGACAGCGCGGAAGACCCGGTGTAGGCGGCCGGACTCCACGGCGCGGCGGATTTCGTCGCGGCTGACGCCGAGGCGTCTCAGTTGGCTTCGTGAGACGACGCCGTGCTGCCTGCTGGCAAGGGCAGCAAGTGCCCGCCGCTGCCCGGTGTTCCTTTGGCGTCCCATTGGCGCATAAGGCACACCGCCTCTACGTTCGCCCCGGCGGGGGCGTATTGATACCCCCTAGGGGTATTTGCTACAGTCCTCGCATGGTCGGATACCAAGAGGACAAAAAGAAACTGCTGAAGCGACTGGCGCGGATCGAGGGGCAGGTCCGCGGGGTCTCGAAGATGGTCGAGGAGGAGCGGTACTGCATCGACGTGCTGACCCAGATCAGCGCGATCGAGGCGGCGCTCGACAAGGTGGCGCTGGGGCTGCTGGACGAGCACACCCGCCACTGCGTGATCGACGCCGAGGGTGACGAGCGGGTGGAGAAGGTCGACGAGCTGATGGCCGCCCTGGGCAGGTTCGTGAGCCGATGAGCGACGTGCTGCGAACGATCGGAGAGGGCTTCGAACAGTCCTTCCTGATGGCCTACGAGGTCTGGTGGGCCCTGGTACTCGGCTTCGCGATCTCCGGCGTGATCCAGGCCTGGGTCCCGCGCCACCGGATCGAAGGCGCGCTCTCCGGCGAAGGCTTCAAGCCGATCGCCAAGGCGACCGGCCTCGGCGCCGCCTCCTCCTCCTGCTCCTACGCGGCGATCGCGATCGCCAAGTCGCTCTTCCAGAAGGGCGCCTCGGCGGTCACCGCGCTCTCCTTCCAGTTCGCCTCGACCAACCTCGTCTGGGAGCTGGGGCTCGTGCTCTGGGTGCTGATGGGCTGGCAGTTCACCCTCGCCGAGTTCGTCGGCGGCATCGTCCTGATCGCGCTGATGGCGGTGCTGCTGCGCTTCTTCGTCTCCCCCAAGCTGGAGGAGCAGGCGCGCCGCCACGCCCAGGAAGCCCAGGCCGATCATCAGCACGGCGGCGGCGGGGAGAGCGAGGAGCAGCCGAGCTGGCGCCAGCGCCTCACCTCCCGCGACGCCTGGGCGGGCGTCGGCGCCAACTTCCGCGGCGACTGGCAGATGCTCTGGAAGGAGATCACCCTCGGCTTCCTGCTCGCCGGCTTCATCGGCCTGCTCGGCGACGACTTCTTCAACTTCCTCTTCGTCACCGACGCGCCGCCGCTGGTGCAGACGCTCGAGAACGTCATCGTCGGCCCGATCATCGCCATCCTCAGCTTCGTCTGCTCGGTCGGCAACGTGCCGCTGGCGGCCGTGCTCTGGTCCGGCGGGATCAGCTTCGCCGGCGTCGTCGCCTTCATCTTCGCCGACCTGATCGTGATCCCGATCGTGCTCGCCTACCGCAAGTACTACGGGACCTCCTTCGCGCTGCGGATCACGGCGCTGATGTTCGTCACGATCGTCGTCGCGGCGCTCATCGTCGACGGGCTCTTCGGCATCTTCGGGCTGATCCCGAGCGGCCCCCGGCCCACCCGCGAGGACGTCTTCGGGGAGATCGCGCTCGACTACAAGCTCGTCCTCAACATCCTCGGGCTGGCGATCTTCGCCCTCCTCTTCTGGGTCAGCCGCGGCCAGAGCTCGATGTCCCACTGCGAGCACCACGGGCACGCGCACGACGAGCCGGCGATGAGTAAATAGGGGACGCCGGGGGTATAGGCTCGATCCCAGTGCCTAGTGGAGATCAGGCCAGCGACGCGCGTAACCAGCCCGGAGCGTCCTCGGTCAGGTACGAGAACGCGACCAAGGTCTATCCCGGGGCCGAGTCCCCCGCGGTGGACGACCTCAGCCTCGAAGTCCCGGCCGGCGAGATCTGCGTCCTCGTCGGGCCCTCGGGCTGCGGCAAGACCACCGCGATGCGGATGGTCAACCGCATGGTCGAGATCACCTCCGGCGACATCTTCGTCGGCGACTCGTCGGTCCGCGACCGCGAGCCGGCCCAACTGCGGCGGGAGATCGGCTACGTGATCCAGCAGATCGGCCTCTTCCCGCACCGCACGATCACCGAGAACATCGGCGCGGTGCCGCAACTGCTGGGCTGGAAGAAGGAGCGGATCCGCGAGCGCAGCGCCGAGCTGCTGGAGCTGATCGGCCTCGACCCCGGACTCGGCGACCGCTACCCGGCGCAGCTCTCCGGCGGCCAGCAACAGCGCGTCGGCGTCGCCCGCGCCCTCGCCGCCGACCCGCTGGTGATGCTGATGGACGAGCCCTTCGGGGCGATCGACCCGATCAACCGCGAGCGCCTGCAAAACGAGTTCCTCCGCCTCCAGGCGGAGATCCGCAAGACGGTCCTCTTCGTCACCCACGACATCGACGAGGCGATCAAGATGGGCGACCGGATCGCGATCATGCGCGAGGGCGGCCGGGTCGAGCAGTACGCGACCCCGGCGGAGCTGTTGATGGCCCCGGCCAACGAGTTCGTCGAGGACTTCGTCGGCGCCGACCGGGCGCTGAAGCGGCTGGCGCTGATGCGGGTCTCCGACATCAATCTCTGGGAGGCGCCGCTGGCGCACGTCGGCCAGGCGACCGCGGAGGTGCGGGCGAAGCTGGCCGCGCCCGACGTCGAAGTCCCCTACCCGCTGCTGGTCGACGACGAGCGCCGGCCGCTCGGCTGGCTGAGCCAGCGCGACCTGGCGGCGGAGGTGGTGCCGAGCCGAGCCGACGTTCCGCTCGGCCCGGTGCTCGAGCGCGACGACGTCATGCGCGACGCCCTCGCCGACCTGCTCCAGGGCGAGTCCCAGTACGCCCCGGTGGTCGACCACCGGGGCCAGATCGTCGGCGTCCTCTCGGTCGAGATCATCTCCGAGTTCCTCGCCTCGCCGGAGGCGAAGAGCGACGAGTACTCGGCGGTGGAGCGACCGCATGGTTAGCCCGGCGCTGTTCGCCGCCGCCGGTGAAGTCGGCGAAGGGTTCTTCAAAGAACGCAGCTCGGGGACGCTGCCCTGCCAGGCGCAGGAAACCCACCTCTTCTGCTGGGACTGGGCGAGGGAAAACATCGACCGCTACGGGACGCCCACGGTGCAGCACCTGGAAATCGTCCTCTTTTCGGTGGCGATTGGATTCGTCGTCGCCTTCGCGCTGGCGCTGTTCGCTCATCGTCGGCGCCGACTACAGCCCCCGCTGCTCGCCGCCACCGGCGTTCTCTACACGATCCCCAGTATCGCCTTCTTCTTCCTCCTGATCCCGCTGACGGGATTTGGCAGGGACACGGCGATCATCGTCCTCGCTGCCTACACGCTGCAGATCATCTACCGCAACACCATCCTCGGCCTCGCCAACGTTCCCGGGTCGGCCAAAGACGCCGCTCGGGGAATGGGTTTCTCCGACCGTCAGATCCTCTGGAAGGTGGAGCTGCCGCTGGCGATCCCGGAGATCATCGCCGGCCTCCGAGTCGCGGTAGTGAGCACGATCGCGATCGCGACCCTGGTCGTCTTCATCAACGCCGGCGGGCTCGGAACCCAGATACTCGGCAGCGGCAACCTCACCTTTCCGACCAGCATCATCATCGCGATGGCGATCGTGATGACGATGGCGCTCCTCTTCGACCTGATGTTGTTGACGGTGCAGAGGTGGGCCACCCCGTGGCGAAGGGTGAAGGCACTGTGAGCCTCGCTCAGCCGGTGATGGCCTCGTTCGGAGGGGCGATCGAATTCATCTTCACGCCGCAGAGCTCCAACGTCACCGGTGGCAACAAGGTCGGCGGGTTCGACAAGTCGCTGGAACTGGTGGTGAAGCACCTCGAGGTGACGGCGATCGCCCTTGCGATCGCGCTGATTGTGGCGCTTCCGCTAGGGCTGTACCTGGGCCACCGCGGCAAGGGTGAACTCTTCGCCGTCGGGATCGGCAACGCCGGCAGGGCGATCCCCGAGCTGGCCGTGATCGCCCTTGTGGCAGTCCTCGTCGGCGTGGGCCTGCAGACGGTGGCCCCGGCGCTGGCGATCCTTGGCGTCGCCCCAATCCTGGTCAACACCTACGTCGGCGTGCGCCAGGTCGACCGGGCAGCCGTCGAAGCCGCCCGCGGGATGGGGATGAGCGAGCTCACCATCGCTCGCAAGGTCGAGTTGCCGCTGTCGGTGCCAACCGTGATGGGCGGGGTGAGAGGAGCTGCGATCGTGATCCTCGCCACCGCCACGATCGCTCCGCTGGCCGGGGTGGAAACGCTCGGCGACTTCATCATCAACCGCAACGTCTACGGCGAAAACGGCCTGCTTGCCGGGGCGATCCTGGTCGCGTTGCTGGCGCTGATCATCGAGGGCTCGCTCGCCCTGCTGCAGCGGCGTCTGACTTCCGACGGGCTGAAGTTAGAGACTGCCTGACCTGTTCACACACCCAAACGAGGAGGCACCAATTGAGGACCGACCGAACGAGACTGCGAGTGGCGCTGGCAGGGCTGCTTGCGCTCGCGCTGGCGCTCGGCGTCGCCGCCTGCGGCGGTAGCGACAGCACCACCGGCAGCACCGGCGAAGAAGGCGGCGAAGCGGCCGGGGCGATCAAGTCGAATCCCGACAACGCCAAGGTCAGCCTGACGATCGGCTCGAAGAACTTCCCCGAACAGGAAATCCTCGGGGAAATCTACGCGCAGGCGCTGACCGCGGCCGGCTACAAGGTGAAGAGCGCACTCAACCTCGGCTCCGAAACCGTGGCCCTGAAGGCGGTCAAGTCCGGGCAGATCTCCGGCTACCCCGAGTACGCGAGCACGGCGCTGACCTCGTTCTTCGGCCTCGAACCCGAAGAAGTCCCCTCCGATGCCAACGAAGCCTGGGAAAAGGCGAACGAAGAATTCGAAAAGGAAGGCCTCGAGGCGTTCGAACCGACGCCGTTCGCCAGCGCCAACGCGGTCGGCACGACGACCGAGACGGCTGAAAAGTACGGCCTCGAAAATGTCTCCGACCTCGAAGGCGTCTCCGAAAAGCTCAGCCTCTACGGCTCCCCCGAGTGCCGCCAGCGGATCGACTGCCTGGCCGGCCTGGAAAAACTGTACGGGCTGAAATTCAAGTCATTCACCCCGGTCGACATCAGCCTCCGCTACACGGTGCTGGAAAAGGGTCAGGCGGATCTCTCGATCCTCTTCACCACCGACCCGCAGCTCTCGGCGGAGAGCGACAAGTTCGTCATCCTCGAAGACGACAAGCACGTCTTCCCGGCTGGCAACGTCATCTTCGTGACCGAGAAGTCGACCGCCGAAGAAGCGGGGCCGGACTACGAAAAGACGATCCTCCAGGTCCAGGAAGGGCTGACCCTGGAAGTGATGCAGGAGCTCGACGCTCGGGTCGAACTCGAAAAGGAAACGCCGAAGGCGGCTGCCAAGGCGTACCTCGAAAGCGCCGGATACATCGGCTAGCTGACGAGGTTTGCTTGAAGGAGGGGCCGGGGGTCCCTGTCAAAACTCGCTCGCTGCGCTCGCGTTTGTGTGTTTTGACAGGAACCCCCGGCCCCTCTCCCGATCCAAAATTAGCTAGACGACCGAGGTACGGAAGCTTTAAGCAAGAGACCCTCGGAGCACCCGCTCTCTTTGCTGGAAGCTCCCGAACCTCGGGCGTCTGGGCTTGGAGCTTCCTCGGGCGGGTGGCGCGGTAGGGGGGACCATCCCCCTGAGGAAGCTTTAGCTACCGGAAGGGGGATGGTGGGCCCCTGCCGTGACAGGACCCGCCCGCCGGAGCTCTCCCGTCCTCAGTCGCGTAAAGCAGACGTGAGCAGCCCAAGCAGCGCTCAAGCCGGAGACCCCGGCGAGGAGGAGGGCGACGCGGGGGTCGTAGGACTGGGCCAGCCAGCCGGCGAGGGGGGCGCCGATCGGGGTCGAGCCGAGGAAGACGACCGAGTAGAGGGCCATCACCCGGCCGCGCATCTCCGGCGCCACCGCTAACTGCAGGGTCGAGTTGATCGTCGCCGCGAAGGTCACCGCGGCGCCGCCCAGCAGCATCAGCGCCGGCACCTCGAGCGCGAGGTTTGGCATCGCCGCCGCCCCCAGGGCCGCGACGCCGAAGGCGAGGGCGCCGCCGGCGATCAGGCGGGTGCCGGTGCGGCCGCGGTGGCCGTTGACGAGGGCGCCGGCGATCGAGCCGACCGCCATCGCCGAGACCAGGACGGCGTAGGTCATCGCTCCCGATTCGAAGCTGAACTTGGCGAGCAGCGGCAGCACCACTTGGAAGTTGAACCCGAGCGTCCCGACCAGGGCCATCAGCGCCAGCGGCACCATCAGCTCCGGCGTCGCGAAGACGTAGCGGAGGCCGGCGCGGATCGCCCCCTTCTCGGGGGCGGCGGGCGGCGCCGCGTGCAGCCGCGCCGGGTCCATCCGCCAGAGGGCGAGGATCATCGCCGCGAAGGTGAGGGCGTTGAGGGCGAAGCAGGGGACGACGCCGACCGTGGCGATCAGGATCCCCGCCAGCGCCGGGCCGACGATCCGCGCCGCCTGCACGATCACGCTGTTGAGGCTGACCGCGTTGACGACGCGGTCGGGGCCGACCATCTCGATCACGAAGCTCTGCCGGGTCGGGTTGTCGACGGCGTTGACCGCACCCATCGCGAAGACCGCGAGGTAGACCATCCAGGGAGTGACGACGCCGGTGGCGGTGACCGCAAAGAGCCCGAGGGCCGGGATCGCCATCAGCGCCTGCGTCGCGATCAACAGCCGCCGTTTCGGGATCCGGTCGGCGAGCAGGCCACCCCAGGCGCCGATCAGCAGCATCGGCAGGAACTGCAGGGCGGTGGTGAGACCGACGGCGAGCCCGGAGCCGGTGAGGCTGAGCACGACCCAGACCGCGGCCACGGTCTGCATCCAGGTCCCCGAGAGGGAGATCAGCTGGCCGGCGAAGTAGCGGCGGTAGTTGGGGACCTCGAGCGAGTTGAAGGAGTGGCGGATCGCAGCCGTCAAGACTGCTCGCCCTCCCGCATCCGCTCGAGGATCTCGGTCGCCCGCTCCAGGGTCTCGATCTCCTCCGGGGAGAGGTCGCGCATGCGGCGCGCCAGGTAGGCGTTCTTGCGCCGGCGCAGACGCCGCAACCGCTCGCGGCCGGCGGCGTTGACCCTGACCAGGGAGCTGCGGCCGTCAGCGGGGTCGGTGGCCCGGTCGATCAGGCCCTCGCGTTCGAGGCAGCCGAGGGTACGGGTGATCGTCGGCCGCTTGACCCGCTCGATCGCGGCGATCTCGCTCGGGGTGAGCGGACCGTGGCGCTCGATCGTCGCCAGCGCCGCCACCGAGGTCGGGGTGAGGCCGGAGGTCTCCGCCGCGGCCTCCTGGCGCAGCGCCCGCGCGGTCCGCACGATCGCGATGCGCAGCTTCGCCGCCTTCTCGGTAAGTGGGGTTTCCTCGGCGCTCTGGGTCATTGATTAGCTCTGATAATTAGTTTAGCAAACTATCCCTCCTCGCCCCCGCCGAGCCGCTTGAGGACGTCGAGCCACATCTGGTGGTAGGCGACGCCGGCCCTGAGCGTCCGCTCGGAGCGCTCGAACCCGTCGGCATCCCGGACGCCGTCGAGCATCCCCTGCAGCTCCTCCAGCTTCATCCGGTGCCACGCCTCGCGCTCGGCCCGGATCGGCTCCGGCTCGGCCCCGGCGAAGACTTTCAGCACCGCTTCGTCGCGCAGCTGCGGCGGCGAGGCCGTCGGCGCCGCGGCCCACTCGGCCAGAGCCCGGCGCCCCTCCTCGGTCAGCGAGTAGATCCGGCGGCGGCGGCCGCCCTCCTCCTGCCGGGCCGAGAGGTAACCGGCCTCGGCCAGCCGCGCCGGCTCCTCGTAGGCGGTGGTGTGCGGAACCGGCCAGAAGTTCTGGATCGACATCTCCAGCCGCTGCTTGATCTCGTACGAGGTCGAGTCGCCGAACTCGGCGAGCAGGGCGAGCACCGCGTAGGAGGTGCCGGTCATGCGGATCGACTTGCTTTTCATAATCCGAGTCGTATAGTACGGGACGAATGGTAACGGCGAACAGGCGGGAGGCAGCGATGCCCAGCACCGATCCCCAGATCCCCATCATCGAGAACCAGTCGGCGTCCGCGAGCTACGACGCCGTGATCGTCGGCGGCAGCCTCGCCGGTTGCTCCGCGGCGATCCAGCTCGGCCGCGCCGGGGCCCGGGTGGCGCTGGTCGAGAAGCAGCCGGACCCGGCGGCGTTCAAGCGAATCTGCTCCCACTTCATCCAGGCCTCGGCGGTGCCGACCCTGGAACGCCTCGGCCTGCTCGCGGAGATGGAAGCCGCCGGCGCTGTGCGGCCGCGATTCCACGCCTGGACCAGGTGGGGCTGGATCGAATCGCCGCCCGAGGACGCTCCCCGCGGCGTCAACCTGCGCCGCGAGGTCCTCGACCCGATGGTCCGCCGGATCGCGGCCGAAACGCCCGGGGTGGAGATGCTGGCGGGCTGGAGCGCCGAGCGGATACTGCGCGAGGAAGCCGCCTTCGCCGGGGTCGCGGTCCGCAACCGCGAGGGCGAGGTGCGCGAGCTGCGCGGCCGCCTGACGATCGGCGCCGACGGCCGCGACTCGTCGATCGCCGAGCTCGCCGAGGTCAAGGTCAAGACCTTCCCCCATGACCGCTTCGCCTACGGCGGCTACTTCGAAGGCGGGGCGCCGAAGCACAGCCCCGACGCCAGCATCTGGTTCCTCGACCCCCACTGGGGCGCCGCCTTCCCGACCGACTCCGGCCTCACCTTCTACGCGGCGATGCCGACCAAGGCGCGGCTGTCGGAATTCAAGGCCGACCCCGAGGGGGCGCTGGTCCGCTACCTCGCCGACATGCCCGACGCGCCGCCGATCCGCGACGGCAAGCTGGTCGGGCCGGTGCTCGGCAAGGTCGACATGACCAACCGCCAGCGCCAGGTGACCGCGCCGGGGCTGGCGCTGATCGGCGACGCCGCCCTCGCCACCGACCCGCTCTTCGGGGTCGGCTGCGGCTGGGCCTTCCAGTCCTCCGAGTGGCTCGCCGAGAGCGTGGTCCCGGCGCTCGGCGGGCACGGCCGCCTCGACGAGGGGCTCGAGCGCTACCGCCGCCGCCACGCGAAGGAGCTCGGCGCGCACGCTTTCTTCATCCACGACTACGCGAACGGGCGCCGCCTCAACCCGGCCGAGCGGCTGCTCTTCTCCGCCGCCGCCCGCGACTCGAAGTCGGCGCTCCTCTTCGAGGAGTTCGGCAGCCGCCGGATGCGGCCGCAGGAGATGATGCCGCGGGCGCTGCCGCGGGCGGTCGCCGTCAACGTCCGCCACGCCCTCGCCCGATGAACAGCGGCGCCACCCGCACCACCCTGCTCGCCGGCGGCACCCGGACCCGCCTGATCCAGGCGGGCCCGACCGAGGCCGAGGAGGCGGTCGTCTTCGTCCACGGTAACCCGGGCTCGGCCGACGACTGGGAGCGGCTGATCGCCGCGGCGGGCGCCAGCGGGCACCGGGCGCTCGCCTTCGACCTGCCGGACTTCGGCGAGACGATCGCCCCCGACGGCTTCGAACACGGCGTCCTCGGCTACGCGACCTTCGTCGGCGAAGCGCTGCGCGAGCTGGGTGTAGCGCGCGCCCGCCTCGTCCTGCACGACTTCGGCGGCCCGATCGGGCTGGTCTGGGCGGCGATGAACCCCGACGCGCTCGCCGCGATCACCCTGATCGACACCGGCATCCTCCCCGGCTACCGCTGGCACAAACTGGCGCGGGTCTGGCGCACGCCGGTGGTCGGCGAGCTCTTCCAGGCGACCGCGACGCGGGGTGCCTTCCGCTTCCTGCTCAACCGCAACGAGCCGCGCGGGCTGCCGCGCGAGTTCGTCGACGAGATGTACGACCACTTCGACCGCCGCACCCGCAAAGCGGTGCTGGCGCTCTATCGCGACACCGACGACCCGGGCGCGGCGGCGGTCGAGTTCAGCAAGCTGATGGCGCCGCGCGACATCCCGGCGCTGGTGATCTGGGGCGAGCACGACGCCTACCTGCCCTCCGAGTACGCGGCGCGCCAGCGCGAGGCCTTCCCCTCCGCCGACGTCCACGTCCTCGCCGCCAGCGGCCACTGGCCCTACGCCGACGATCCCGCGACCGTCGAGCGCCTGCTGCTCGAGTTCCTCGCCGGCCTCGGAGAGGCGAAGACTCAGGCGGCGTAGCGCTCGGCGGCGCGAGCCCGCCGCTTCGCCGCCTCGACCTCGCGGTCCTTCGGCGGCGCCGTCGTGACCAGGCGGTCGAGCAGCTTCGCCGAGATCGCCGCGACCTCGTCGACGGCCTCCTCGAAGGCCTCGACGTTGGCCTGCGACGGCTTGTTGAAGCCGCTGACCTTGCGCACGTACTGCAGCGCGGCGGCGCGGACCTCGTCCTCGCTGGCGGGTGGATCGAAGTTGTAGAGGGTGCGAATGTTTCTACACATGGGACCGATCTTAGGCCCTCTGTATGTTGGGTTCCTCGTCCATGACCGACGTCCGCGAAGCTCGAGACAAGCGCTGGATCGCCCTGATTCTGCTCTGCACCGCCCAGTTCGTGGTGGTGCTCGACGCCTCGATCGTCAACGTCGCGCTGCCGACGATCGGCGACGCACTCGACTTCAGCGAGAGCGGCCTGCCCTGGGTGGTCAACGCCTACGTCCTCACCTTCGGCGGCTTCCTCCTGCTGGGCGGCCGCCTCGCCGACCTGCTCGGCCGCCGCCGTGTCTTCATGTTCGGCCTCGTCGTCTTCGCGCTCGCCTCGCTGGTCGGCGGTCTCGCCGCCACCTCCGGGCAGCTGATCGCCGCCCGCGCCGTGCAGGGGCTCGGCGCCGCGATCCTCTCCCCCGCCGCGCTCTCGATCGTCGCCACCACCTTCGCCGACGGGGCCGAGCGCAACAAAGCGCTCGGGGTCTGGGGGGCGGTGGCTGGGTCCGGCGGCGCCGCTGGCGTCCTCCTCGGCGGCGTCCTCACCGAATACCTCGGCTGGGAATGGGTGCTCTGGGTCAACGTCCCGATCGGGATCGCCGCCGCGGCGATCGCCCCCAAGCTGATCGCCGAGAGCCGCAACGAGGACGAGGTCCGCCACTTCGACCTTGCCGGGGCGCTGACGATCACCCTCGGCGTCTCCGCCCTCGTCTTCGCCCTGCTCGACGCCGAAGACGCCGGCTGGGGCTCGGCGCAGACGATCCTCACCCTGGCCGGCGCCGCCATCCTGCTGATCGCCTTCGTCGCCGTCGAGCGGCGCTCGCGGGCGCCGCTGGTCCCTTTCTCGATCTTCCGCATCCGCACCGTCGTCGGCGCCAACGTCGTCGGCATCCTCGTCGGCGCCTCGCTCTTCTCGATGTTCTTCTTCATCTCCCTCTACATGCAACAGGTGCTCGGCTACAGCCCGATCCACGCCGGCCTCTCCTACCTGCCGCTGGCGGTCTCGATCATCATCAGCGCCGGCGTCGCCTCCAGCCTGGTGACCAAGGTGGGCTTCAAGCCGATCCTCGCGATCGGGATGCTGCTGATCGCCACCGGCCTGCTCTGGTTCTCCCAGATCGACGTCCACGGCAGCTTCCTCGCCGACATCCTCGGACCGTCACTGCTCGCCGCGGTCGGCCTCGGCTTCGCCTTCGTGCCCGGCACGATCGCCGCCGTCAGCGGTGTCGAGGACCGCCAGCAGGGGCTGGCGAGCGGCCTGATCAACACCTCCCAGCAGGTCGGCGGTGCGCTCGGCCTCGCCGTCCTCGCGGCGATCGCCAACTCGACGATCGGCGACTCGAGCGACCCCGCCGTCCTCACCGAAGGCTTCCAGACCGCCTTCCTCGTCGGCGCCGGCTTCGCCATCCTCGGCCTGGTCGCGACGCTGCTGCTGATCCGCAGCGCCGACAGCCGCGCGCACGTGGAGATCGGCCGCGAACCGGCAGCCGAGACCAGTTCCTAGACCCGCGGGAAGGCGAACTCCGGAGGGCCGAACCAGGTCCGGGCCCGTCCCGGCGCGCAAACCAACCCATTCAAGTCGTGGTTCCTTTCGGACCCATGTCGTCTGAAAGGAACCACGGAACTGACGCGTGCCCGCGGAGGCCCATTCCGTGGTTCCTTACAGACGGATACCGTCCAAAAGGAACCACGGAATAGGGAGTTGCACCGCGGTTGGCAAGGGAGTGATGGGACGCGCGTCGAATCAATCGCGGTGAGCCGCGATCGGGCAGCAGAGCCGGTGCCGCAGCCCGTGCGATACGAGCCGGGGATGGACGCGCGCAGCACGCGGGTGCGGGAAGTGCTGAACACCCCGATGCTGATCGCGGCGGCGCTGACGATCCCGACGGTGGCGCTGACCGAGTCGCAGACCCACGGGACCCTGCGTGACGTCGCCATCGGTCTCAACTGGTTCACCTGGATCGCCTTCCTGGTCGAGCTGGTGGTGATGCTGGCGGTCGTCCCCGACCGCCGCACCTGGCTGCGGCGCCACCCGCTCGACGTGATCATCGTCGTGCTGACCCCGCCGATCCTGCCCGCCGGGCTGCAGAGCCTGCGGGTGTTACGGCTCCTGCGGCTCCTGCGGCTGCTGCGCCTGGCCCAGCTCTCGCGAGAGGTCTTCAGCCTCGAGGGCTTGCGCTACGCGGCGCTGCTGGCGCTGCTGACCGTGGTCGGCGGCGGCGCCCTCTTCAACGCCTTCGAGCGGGCACAGGACCTCAGCTTCTGGGACGGGATCTACTGGGCGATTACGACGATGACCACCCTCGGCTCCAACATCTACCCCACCACCACCGGCGGCCAGGTTGTCTCCACCGTGATCCTGGTCATCGGCATCGGCTTCGTCGCCCTCCTCACCGCCGGCTTCGCCCAGCGCTTCCTCGCCCCCGAACTGGCCGAGATCGAGGAGGAGCTGGAAGAGGAGAAGCTCACCGCCGAGGCCCTGGCGCTGCGCGAACTGCGCAGCGTCCAGGAACAGTTGCAGTCGCTCTCGCTGGCGATCGAGAAGATGGCCGCGCGGGACGAGCGCTAGCCCGGGGCCCCGGGAACCGTGACCGGGGTCAGCGGCGGTCGCCCTTCGACGACCGCGATCGCGTTGCGCGCGGCCAGCAGCGCCATCTCTTCGCGGGTCTCGACGGTGGCCGAGCCGAGGTGCGGCAGGAGGACCACGTTCTCCATCTCGACCAACCGCGGATCGACCCGCGGCTCCTGCTCGTAGACGTCGAGCGCGGCACCCGCGACCGCACCCGAATCGAGGGCCTCCACCAGCGCCGCTTCGTCGACGATCGCGCCCCGGGCGGTGTTGACGAGATAGGCGCTCTCCCGCATCCGCGCCAGCGCCGCCGTATCGATCAGGTGGCGGGTTGCCGCGGTCAGCGGGCAGTGCAAACTGACCACGTCGGCGCATTCGAGGAGCTCGTCGAGCTCGAGGCGGCGCGCCCCGAGCTCGGCCTCGACCGCGGGCTCGGCGGCACTGCGGCTGAAGTAGGCGACCTCCATCCCGAAGGCGCGAGCGCGGCCGGCGGTGGCGCGGCCGATCTCGCCGAACCCAATGATCCCCAGGGTCCGCCCCCGCAACGAATGGCCGAGCATGAAGTCGAGCGACCAGGACCACGCGGTGCCGCGGCGAATCAGCCTCTCCCCCTCCCCGACGCGACGGGTGACGGCGAGCATCAGCGCAATCGCGAGATCGGCGGTGGCGTCGACCAGCACCGACGGCGTGTTGGTGACGACCACGCCGCGGCTGGCGAGCTCCGAGACGTCGACGTTGTCGTAGCCGACGGCGACGTTGGCGACGACGCGCAGGCCGGAGCCGGCGGCGTCGAGCAGGCACCCGTCGATCCGGTCGGTCGGCAGCGCGAGCACCGCGTCGGCCCCCCGCACCAGCGCCTCCAGCTCGGACTCGGAAAGCGGGCCAGTCGATTCGCCCATCCGCACCTCACCGGCCGCGCGCAGGAGCTGCAGGGCCGGCTCCGGGAGCGGGTGGAGAACGGCAAACGTCGGCATTGCCGCTAATCCGCCTTCGCCTGCTCCTCTGAGATCTTCGCCTCGAGCTCCTTCATCACGTCGGGGTCTTTCAGCGTGGTGACGTCGCCCAGCGCCCGGCCCTCGGCGATGTCGCGCAGCAGCCGGCGCATGATCTTGCCGGAGCGAGTCTTCGGCAGGTCTTCGCTCCAGATCACCCGTTTCGGGCGGGCGAATTTGCCGATCCGCTCGGCGACGGTGGCGCGGATCCCTTCTTCGGTTTCCTCGCCCGCCTCCTCGCCGCCGCGGAGGGTGACGAAGGCGCAGATCGCCTGGCCGGTGTCCTCGTCGTGCTGGCCGATCACCGCCGCCTCGGCGACCGCCTCGTGGGCGACGATCGCCGACTCGACCTCGGCGGTCGAGAGCCGGTGGCCGGAGACGTTGACGACGTCGTCGATGCGGCCGATCACCCAGAAGTAGCCGTCGGAGTCGCGGCGGGCGGCGTCGCCGACCAGGTAGCGCTCATTGCCGAAGCGCGAGAAGTAGGTCTCGATGAAGCGGTCGTCCTCCTTGTAGAGGCCGCGCAGCATCGAGGGCCACGGCCGCTCCAGGACCAGCAGGCCCTGGCCCTCGGAGATCGGCTCGCCTTCGGACTCGTCGACCACCTGCGCCTCGACCCCGGGGAACGGCGTCGTCGCCGAGCCCGGCTTGGTCGCGGTGATCCCCGGCAGCGGCGTGATCATGATCGCCCCGGTCTCGGTCTGCCACCAGGTGTCGACGATCGGGCAGCGTTCGCCGCCGATGACCTTGTGGTACCAGAGCCAGGCCTTGGGGTTGATCGGCTCGCCGACCGAGCCCAGCAGGCGCAGCGAGGAGAGGTCGAATTCGCCGGGGATGTCCGCGCCCCACTTGATGAAGGTGCGGATTGCCGTCGGCGCCGCGTAGAGGATCGTCGCCTTGGTCTCCTGGACGGTCTCCCACCAGACCCCTTTGTGCGGGTAGTCGGGCGCCCCCTCCCACATCACCGAGGTCGCCCCGTTGGAGAGCGGCCCGTAGACGATGTAGGAGTGGCCGGTGACCCAGCCGACGTCGGCCGCGCACCAGTAGACGTCGGACTCGGGCTTGAGGTCGAAGACGTAGCGGTGGGTGGCGGTGACCCCGGTCAGGTAGCCGCCGGTGGTGTGGAGGATCCCCTTCGGCTTCGCGGTCGAGCCCGAGGTGTAGAGGATGAACAGCGGGTGCTCGGCCTCCATCGGCTCGGCCGGGCAGTCCGGCGCGGCCGCCGCCATCACCTCGTCGTAGAAGACGTCGCGGCCGTCGGTCATCGGGCAGTCGATCCCGGTGTGGCGGACGACGACGACCTTCTCCAGCGTCGCCAGGTCGCCCATCTGCTCGTCGACCGCGGGCTTGATCGGCGCCGTCTTGCCCTTGCGGCGGGCGCCGTCGACGGTGATCAACGCCTTCGCGTGGGAGAACTCCAACCGCTCCTTCACCGACTCCGCCGAGAAGCCGCCGAAGACGACGTTGTGGGGGGCGCCGATGCGGGCGCAGGCCAGCATCGCGACGATGACCTCGGGGATCATCGGCAGGTAGATCCCGACCACGTCGCCCTTCTCCACCCCGAGGTCCTTGAGCGCGTTGGCGAAGCGCTGGACGTCGGCGTGGAGCTCGGCGTAGGTGATGTCGCGTCGCTCGCCCTCCTCGCCGCGCCAGTGGTAGGCAACGCGGTCGCCGCGCCCGGTGGCGACGTGGCGGTCGAGGCACTGGGCCGAGGCGTTGAGGCGGCCGTCGGCGAACCACTTGTAGAAGGGCGGGTTGGAGGCGTCGAGCCCCTCCGAGGGCTCGACGTCCCAGTCGAGGAGCTCGGTCGCCTGGCGCAGCCACCAACCCTCGGGGTCGGCGGCAGCCTCCTCGTAGACCTTCGGGTCCGACCAGTTGGCCTGCTGGCGGAACGCCTGCGGCGGCTCGAAGCGCTCGACCTCCAGCATCGCCTCGAGCTCGTGCTCCAGATCCGGCGTTTCTCGCTCCGTTGCCATCCGACAGCTCCTCTTCTTCAGGGTTTGAGCGAGCGGACCGGCAGCACCGTCCGCCCGAAGGTCGAGTTCGTAACCGCAGCGAAGGATGAATACCAAGCGACGGCCGCTGCCGCCAGTCCCACTGCCGCCGCTAGAAGGCGAAGACCGCCGTGCAGACGAGGCCGGCGGCGATGCAGTAGACCCCGAAGGGGCTGAGGCGGTTGGTCTCGAAGTAGCGCAGCAGGAACTTCACCGCGAAGTAGGTGGTGATGGCGGCGGCGATCGCCCCGACCAGCGCCTGGCCGCGGACGCCGTCGCCGGCGGAGCCGAGCAGGTCCGGCAGCTTCAGCAGCCCGGCGGCGCCGATGATCGGCGTCGCCAGGAGGAAGGAGTAGCGGGCGGAATCGTCGTTGGAGAGCCCGGTGAGCAGGCCGCCGCCCATCGTGATCCCCGAGCGCGAGATGCCCGGGATCAGCGCCGCCGCCTGAGCGCCGCCGATCGCGAAGGCCTGTTTGAACGGCATCCGCGCGATTCGCCGGTCGGCGTCGCCCTCGTAGTCGCCGGGTCGCGGCGGCCGCCGTCGCAGCCGCTCGAAGCCGAGCAGGAGGACGCCGTTGACGACGAGGAAGATCGCCGCCGCGGTCGGCGAGGCGAAGAGGGTGCGCAGCTTGTGCTCGAGGGCGAGGCCGAGGATGCCGGCGGGGATCGTGCCGGCGACGATCACCCAACCGAGGCGGGCGTCGTCGTCATCGGTCGTGGCGCGCCCCCGCACGGAGCGCCAGAGCCCGGCGAGGATCCGCTTCCAGTCCTCCCAGAAGAAGAGGAAGAGGACGAGGGCGGTGGCGCAGTGGGTGGCGACGAGGAAGGAGAGGAAGAATTCGTCGTTCTGGTGGATGTCCCAGCCCAGCAGCGAGGGCACGATCACGGCGTGGCCGAGGCTGGAGATCGGGAACGGCTCGGCGACCCCCTGGAGGGCACCAAGGATGATCGCCTGGAGATAAGAGATCGGTTCCAAAGAGGAGCGATCCTATTTCCGAATTTAAAAACCTTCTAAGGGTGCCTGGCCAAGCAGAACAAGGACGCAGGGAGCGAAGCGTGCTCTGCACGTGAGCGACCGAGGACGCCGATATGCGCCGTGCCAGGCGCCCTTAGAAGCCAGCGGGGTGGCGGGCTACGAAACCTTCCGGCGAGTCGACCCAGGGGTAATGCCAGCGCGGGCCGGGGCCGCCGACGGTGTCGAAGGCGATGCCGGCGACGACCATCCAAGCGTGGCCGGCGTTGGCGTAGACGGTGATCCACTGCCCCGGGCCGGGTTCGCCCCAGGTCTCGAGGCCGGTCGAGTCGAGCGGGCTTTCGAGGAAGCCGCCGCCGTGGAGGGCGTAGCTGACCGCGCCGGAGCAGTCGTAGCCGGAGGATTCGAAGGAGCCGTGGCCGCCGCCCCAGATGTAGGGAGTGGTGGCGATTGCGTTGCCGGCGGAGATCACCGCCTGGACCGCGGCCGGCGCCGAGGCCGGGGCGCTGGCTTCGCTTTCGTTCAGGACCCGCGCTTCCTGGCCGGGGTTGAGCGGCGCCGGCATCATCCCGGTCGTCGCGTCACCGCCTTCGGAGGCGACCTGTTCGGAGATCGAGGCGAGGTTGTTGCCGAGCGCTTCTTCGCGCGACTCGAGCGCTTCGAGCGCTTCGCGCCGCTGCGCCTGGGCGGCCTTCAGTTCGGCGAAGCGGGCCTCGGCTTCGCGGCGCGCGGCGGCGACTTCGGCCTCGATCGCGGCGACTTCGTCGCGCGCTTCTTCGATTTCAGCCCGCTGCTCGGAGAGCCGCTCGACGGCGCCGCGGACCTGGTCGCGCAGCGTCTGCACCCGTTCCACGACCGAGTCGTCGTAGCTCTGGATCCGGCTCAGGTATTCGGTCTGGGCCGCCATCTGCGACCAGTCTTCGGCTTCGAGGATGGCGTTGACGACGTCGGGCGAGCCGGCCTCGTAGATCGCCACCAGCCGCTCGCGGAGGACGCCGAGGGCGCGGGTGAGCTTGTCCCGCACCCGTTCGAGGTGCTCTTCTTCGGCTTCGAGTTCCGCCGTCGCCCGGTCCAGTTCCGCCTGCTTTTCGGCCAGTTCGGCGGCGACCGCCGCCTGCTTCTGGCGCAGCGCCGAGACTTCGCCGATCATCGAATCGATCGCCCGGTTTTCTTCGGCGATCGTCGCCGCCAGCGCTTCGCTGTGGCCGCGGACGCCTTCGAGCTTGTCGCGGGTCGCTTCCAGCTTTTCCTGCGGCGTCTCCGCCGGCGCCGTCCCGGCCCAGGCCAAGGCGACCGCGCTGAGGGCGGTGAGGAGAAGCAGGCCGAAGATCAGGGCGCGGCGACGAACCGCGCTCGTAGGTGAGGCAACCAGCACGGCCGCGCAGGCTAGCGGAGCGGCGTCGGCGCCCTAGAAGTAGCTAATAACCCGCAACTTACCTTGCAAATTGCGGATTTTGGAGGAGTCCGGGGGTCCCTGTCGACCCCCGGACGACAGGCGGTGTGCCTTATTCCCGCCAGACGGGAATAAGGCACACCGGAAGCAGCTAGCCGAGCAGCTTGGTCTTCGCCCGGTCGAACTCCTCCTGGCTGAGAGCGCCTTTGTCCTTGAGCTCGGCCAGTTTGTGCAGTTCGTCGGCGGGGGAGGCGGCGTGCGCCTGCTCGCGGACGTATTCGTCGAAGTGCTTTTTCGCGTCCGCTTGGGCTTTGATCGTGCGGTCGCGCATCCCGCTCCCGCGCGCGATCAGGTAGATCAGGGCGGTCAGGAACGGGATGAAGACCAGGAAGAGCACCCACGCGGCCTTCGCCCACCCCGACAGCTCGTGATCGCGGAAGAGGTCGGTGAGGATCGTGATCAGGATCCAGATCCAGATCACGAAGAAGAAAATCTCCAGCGCGACGAGGAGGAGTTCCCCGAAGCTGATGTCTGCGAGCGGCATAAAGGCCCTTTCTGATCAATTCAATTAGTGGGATGCGGCACTCCCGCGGTTCCTATTTCGGGACGCTAACTCGCCTCCCTGCCGGCGGGCAAGTGGTTTCCCCCACGCTCATCTGCGGTTGAGCCGCATCGCGAAGAGCACGATCGCCACCGAGGTGGCGAGGTTGAGGCTCGAGACGCCCGGCCGCATCGGGATCGCGATGCGGCCGTCGGCGCGGGTGAAGACGTCGTCGCTGAGGCCGTGGCGCTCGGTGCCGAAGGCGAGGATCGCCCGCGGCGGCAGCCGCGCCGGGTCGAGGTCCTCCCCCTCGGGGTCGATCGCCAGCAGGGGACGGTCGCTCTGCGGCAGCGCCTCGATCCCGGCGACCGGGAGCGCGAAGTGGAGCCCGGCGGCACCGCGGACGGCGTCGGGGTACCAGGGGTCGTTTTCGCCCGTGCTGAGGACGGCGGCGGCGTCGGCCGCCGCGGCGACGCGGATGCAGGCGCCGATGTTGCCCATGTTGCGCGGCTGCTCCAGCAGCACCACCGGCTTCGGGGCGGGGTCGGCGAGGGTGGCGGCGAGGTCGACCCGCGGGCGGCGGGCGATCGCGACGACCCCGGTACGCGGGACCAGCGGAACCAGCCCGGCGAGAGCCTCGCCGTCGATCGGCTCGACCCGGTTAGCCAGCTCGCCGCCGAGGTCGGGGGCGAGCTCGGCCGCGAGCCGCTCCAGCTCCTCGGGATCGACCGCGACCGCCTCGACCAGCTCGGCCCCGAAGCGCAGCGCGTGCTTGAGCGCGTGGAAGCCCTCGACGACGGTCAGCTCGGGATCGCGCCGCGCGGTGCGGAAGCGCACCGCGCGCTCGTGCTCTTGACGGCCCATCGGGCAATCATTACGCGGGCACCGGAGCCTCGGCCAGCTGGTCCCTGCCGCCGGCCTTGGCCAGGTACAGCGCCTTGTCCGCGCGGCCGAGGAGGTCGTCGCTGCTCTCGACGAAGTCCCAGCAGGCGAGGCCGGCGGAGCAGGTCTGCTCGCAGGGGGTCGCTGCCCGCAGCCGCTCGACCACCTCGCAGGCCTCCTCCGGCGGCGTGTCCGGCAGCAGCACGAGGAACTCCTCGCCGCCGAAGCGGACGATCTCGTCCTCGGCCCGCAGCGCCGAGTCCCAGGCGATCGCCGCCTGGCGCAGAACCTCGTCGCCGGCGAGGTGGCCATAGGTGTCGTTGTAGGCCTTGAAGCGGTCGATGTCGACGAGCGCCAGGCAGAGCGGCGAGCCGGAGCGGCGGCAGCGGGCCATCTCGCGCGGCAGCAGCTCCTCCAGGGCGCGGCGGTTGGGGAGGCCGGTGAGGGCGTCGCGGCGAGCCATGTCCTGAACCTCGCCGAGCAACCGCTCGCGTTCCCCCTCGACCTGTTTTAGCTCGGTGACGTCGGTCGAGCGGGCGTAGACCAACCCCTCGTCCCGGGCCAGGGTCGAGCTCGTCCGCAGCCAATGCCAGCTGCCGTCTTTGGCCCGGACCCGGGTTTCCAGCCGATTCGAGGAGCCGTTCTCGTACAGGACCGCGGCCTCGGCCAGCGCCCGCTCGTGGTCGTCGGGATGGGTCAGCTCGAGCAGATGCCTGCCCTGCAGCTCCTCAGGGCTATAGCCGAGCAGCTCCGCCCAGGCGCCGTTGACCTCGCGGCAGCGGCCGCTCTCGTCCATCGTGCAGAGCATGTCGTGGGAGAGCTCGAAGAAGCGGCGGGCGCGCTTGTCGGCCCGTGCCTGGCGGCTGGCGATCTCGGTGATCAGCAGCATCACCACGGTCAGCGAGACGAAGGTGAAGAACCAGCGGGTCAGCGGCGAGTAGCCGGCGGTGCTTTCGACGTCGGCGAGGACGACCCCGTAAACGAGCAGGAGCCAGGCGAGGTGGAGGGCGGCGAGGCGGCGGGGGAAGTAATAGGAGGCGACCAGGGTCGACCAGACGAAGATCGAGCCGTACTGGCCAACCGCGATGCCGCTCTCATAGATCAGCAGGCCGGTGGCGGCGACCACGGCGACGAGGATCGCGTGAACTGCGGCGGTGCGGATGCGGCTGACGAAAACGGTGCAGAGGACGCCGGGCAAAGCCATCGCCGCGGCGGTGAGGACGAGCGCGGTTTCGTCGCCGCCGCTCGGGTGCGGCAGGACCAGGGAGAGGGAGACGAGCCCGGCGCCGGCCAGCGGCAACGTCGCCGCCGCCCGCGCCTCGGAGCTGCCGACGGCGAATGGACCATCATCTTTTTTCGGTAGTCCCTCGATGCTGCAGGGATCGGCAAACGCAGGTGTTTCCTTTAGCGGACTACCTCGAACTGGCTCATCAAGCCGTGGTCCTCGTGGTCGAACATATGGCAGTGAAGGACGAATTTCCCGGTGTGGTCGGAAAAGTGGCCGGCGACGAGGATCCGTTCGCCCGGATAGACGAAGAAGGTCTCCTTGAGGCAGTCTTCCCACGGCGGCGGCGGCTTGCCGTCGCGCTCGAGCAGGTACCAGTCGGTGTGGTGTAGATGGATGACGTGGGCGACGCTGGTCTTGTTGTGGATTTCCCAGGTCTCGGTGGTATCGAGACGGGGGTGGGCGTCGGCGTAGGCGGGGTTGAAGGTGCGGCCGTTGATCCGCCAGGTGGTCTTGAAGAAGCCGCCGATCGTGATCGCCCAGCGGTGGTCTGGCTCGGGCTTGGCGTGGCGGGCCCAGGCGGGCAGGGGGCGCAGGTGGCGGGGCACGCGGGTGTGGTCGGGATGGCGCCCGGCGTCGACCCGGAACTGCATCAGGGCGCCGCCGTAGGTGTGGGCACCCTCGGGGTTGCGGCCGGCATGTCGCTTGCTGCTGCGCAGCTCGACGTTCTCGCCGGCGGCGTCGGCGAAGTCGACGATTACCTCGACCCGCTCGGCCGGGCCGAGGAGGATTTCGCGCCGGCGGATTGGCTTCGGCATCAGCCCGCTCTCGGTCGCGATCTGGATCATCGGGGCGCCGTTGGAGAGCCGCAGGTTGTAGCTGCGGAAAGCGGAGACGTTGAGGACCCGCAGCCGGTAGCGGCAGGGGCTGACCCGGTGGTGCGGCAGGTAGGCGCCGTTGACGAGGACGGTCTCGCCGAGGATCCCGTCGGCCGGCGGGCGGCGGTTGCTGAACGGGTCGGTGAGCTGGTTGCGGCGGTCGAAGGTGCGGTCGGTGATCATCAACGGCAGGTCGCGGTCGCCGCTCGGCAGCGGCAGCGAGGAGTCGAAGTCATCGTCGACGATGAACATCCCGGCCAGGCCCTTCCAGCTATGCGGCGCGGTGCGGTCGAGGCGGTGGTCGTGGTACCACTGGAAGGAGGCGCGTTCGGGCCGGCCGTCCTCGACCAGGTCGTAGACGTAGGTTTTGTGCGTCCCCGGCTCGAGCAGGGTGTCGTTGCCGGACTGCTTGGCCGAGAGGCCGCGGGGGATCTGGCAGAAGAGCGAGCGCGGCTGGCGCTCGGTCAGGCCGCCGGGCTGGCCGTCGAACTGGGTGCGGTTGTGGCCGCCGTGGAGGTGGATCGAGAGCTCCCCCACCTTCTCCGGCAGTTCGTGGTGGAAGGTGACCCGGGTGCGCTGGCCGGCGCGGCGGCGGATCGTCGGCCCGGGGAAGCTGCCGCCGAAGGTCCAGAGCCTGGTCTTGCGGCCCGGGAGGATCTGCTGCTCGGCCTCGCGGATCGGGATCCGGATGTGGTCGTCGCTGAGGACCGGCGGGATCGGCAGCCGCTCGCGGAACGGAACCGCGGCCAGGGCCGGCGGCGGGTCGGCGAGCAGCGGCAGCCCGCCGCCCCTGCCCCGCAGGGGCAGGAGGACGGCGAGGGCACCGCCGCCGAGGGCGCCGAGGAATGCTCGGCGCCCCAGGCGGGACGAGGCTGAGGGCTGCTCAGCCGTACCGCTACGGGGTCGCGACGGGCGTGACCGGCGCGGGCACCGGCGTGGTGACCGTCACGTGGCCCTGCATCCACGGGTGGACGGCGCACATGAAGTACAGCGTGGTCCCAGCGGCAGCGCTGACTTCCTGGCTGACGCTCTCACCCTTCTTTTCGGTGAACCAGGAGTCGCCCTTCTTGCCGGTGGCGTTCCCCATCGTGCTCCAGCCGGCGGAACCCGCCTTGGCCAGCTGCAACCCGATCTCTTCGGTTTTCGGGTTGAACTTGTGCCACATCGCGACGGCCAGGCAGATGTGTTTCGGGGTGAAGCAGTTCTGACGCTGCTTGGGCGTCTTCGGCAGCGAGCCCTTAGTGACCAGGGAGAAGGTGTGCGGGCCGACCTGGTGCGGGTTCGTCTCGTTGACGACTTCGAGCTGGTCGCCCTGGGCGACCGTTTCCGGGCCGACGAACTTGAGCTTCCCCTTGGTCAGCTCGATCTTGATCACGTCGGTGGTCCCGGTGGTTTCCGCGGCACCGGCGGCACCGGCCCCGGCGACGACGACGGTGAGCGCGGCGGTACCGACTGCCAGAGCCAGCGCCCGCAGACGCGCCCGGCTTGAAAGCTTGCTGTGCAAGACGTCCCTTTCTTCGAAATGGATTGCGAGTCACCCGGCTCCCCAGGGGCCGGACCGAACCACGGTAGTAGGGAGCCGGGATGACTTCAATCCCCGATTCCGGGGAATACCTGCTATTCGTCGTTTTGCACCCTCGGTAGGCTCTAGCGCTCAGCGATGCCCAGCTTTCTGCACACTTGCTATCGGATCGGCGAGATCGATCGCTCGGTCGCCTTCTACGAGAAGCTCGGCTTCGAGGAGTCGGCCCGGATGCCGATCGGCGACGAGGCGATCAACGTCTTCATGGCCCTCCCCGGCGAGGAACCACGCCTCGAGCTGACCTACAACCACGGCGTCGACTCCTACGACCTTGGCACCGGCTACAACCACATCGCCCTCCTCGTCGACGACCTCGACGCCACCCTCGAGCATCTGGCTGGCCTCGGCATCGACCCCGAAAAGCCCCCCTACCGCCCGGGCGGCCGCACCGAAGGCCACCGCATCTGCTTCGTCCGCGACCCGGACGGCTACCGGATCGAGCTGATCGGCGAGTAGCGGTGTGGTGGGAGGGGGCGTGGGATGCCCTCTCAAAACGGGGCCTTCGGCCCCTTGAGTGTTTTGAGAGGGCATCCCACGCCCCCTACTCAAACCTCTCGAAGATTCAGCTCGCTCCTCGCCGTCGAAGCTTCTTATCTTCGGGAGCGCGGCGAACTTCGAACTACGCCGGGGCAGTGTCGCGTTTGTCTCCCTATGCGAGACAAACGCGACATGGCACCCCGCTGCGGCTCGGATGGGAGCCAGGTACACCCTCTGAAAACACTCCCAGGGGCGAAGCCCCGTTTTCAGAGGGTGTACCTGGCTCCACCAACCAACTAACCGGGGGCGATGCCGCCGCCGGCTCCGCCTGAGGGCGCCGGGGGCGGAGTCGGTTCGGGCGTGGGTTCGGGTTCAGGAGTCGGTTCGGCTTCTTCTTCGCCTTCGGCTTCCTTTTCGCCCTTTTCCTTTTCCTTGCCTTCGTCTTCCGATTCTTCGGATTCGAATTCTTCTTCTTCGTAGCCCTTGTAGCTGCTGGAGGCGGTGGTGTGGCCGCTGTCGAAGCCGGAGAGTTCGGGCATCGAGCTGGGGACTTCGAATTCGGGGCAGTCGCCTTCCTGGGCCGATTCCATGTAGCTGCGCCAGATCGGCCCCGCGGTCGGGCCACCGAAGCCGGTGTATTCGCGCGAGGTCGGGTGGCCGACCCAGACCGCGGTCGAGAACTTCGGGGTGTAGCCGACGAACCAGGCGTCGGAGAGCCCCTCCGAGGTGCCGGTCTTGCCGGCCTCCGAGGAGCAGCCCATGTAGGTGTAGCCGGCGCCCGTGCCAGAGGTGATCACGCCCTCGAGGATCTTCGTCACCTCGTAGGCCTGCCCGGGGGTGAGGACGCGTTCGCCTGAGTCCTCCTCGAAGTTGTCTTCCTTGCCGTCGGGGAAGACGACGCGACTGACCGCCGTCGGGTCGTGGTGGATCCCGCCGTTGGCCAGGGTCGCGTAGGCGTCCGCCATTTCCAGCGGGGTGACGCCGATCGCGAGGCCGCCGATCGCCTCCGCCGGGACCGACTGCAGCGGCGCTTCGATCCCCATTTCCTGCGCGGTCTCGGTCACGTTTTCGGGCCCGACGTCGAGGTCGAGCTGGGCGAAGATGACGTTGACCGACTCCCAGGTGGCGCTTTCGAGGTCCATCGTGCCGCCGCCGGGCTCGGCGTTGTTGACTTCCCAGGTGCCGCCGCCGGGGATGTCCAGCGTCATCGGCGAGGTGCCGTTGTAGTAGGTGCTCGCCGGGTCGATCCCCTGCTTGACCGCGGTGGTGAGGACGAAGGTCTTGAACGAGGAGCCGGGCTGCCGATGCGCCTGCCAGGCGTAGTTGAATTCGCTTTCGTCAGCGCCGCCTTCGGTCGAGGCGAGGGCGACGATCGCGCCGGTATCCGGGTCGACTGAGGCGAGGCCCGCCGCCGGCCCTCCTTCCGGGTAGCAGAAGCCGCTTTCGGTGCAGGTGTTGACCGCGTATTCGGCCTTTTCCTGCAGGCTGGGGTCGATCGTCGTGTAAGCCTTCAGCCCGCCTTTGCGGACCGTGTTGATGCCGTACTTCTCGATCAGTTCGTTCTGGACCAGGTCGAAGAGGAAGGGGTCCTTGATCACCTGGTACTTGTCGCCCGGTTCCAGACCGATGCCGTGGGTGCGGGCCTTGGCGTATTCCGCCCCGTCGATGTAGCCCTGTTCGTGCATCACCTGCAGAACCTCGTTGCGTCGCTTCAGCGCCGCCTTCGGGTCGAGGAATGGGTTGTATTCGGAGGGCGCCTGTGGCAGCCCCGCGAGCAGCGCCGCCTCGGTCAGGTTGAGGTCCTTGGCCGGTTTGCTGAAGTAGGTCTGCGCCGCCGCCTCCGCCCCCACCGCGGTCTGCCCTTCGACCGTCCCATAGGGGGCGCTGTTGAGGTACTGGGTGAGGATCCAGTCCTTGTCGTGGGCTTCCTCGAGCTCGACCGCCAGGTGCGCTTCGATCAGCTTTCGCTTGATCGTCTCCTGGGGGTTGTGGATGTAGAGGTTGCGGACGAGCTGCTGGGTGATCGTCGAGGCCCCCTGGACCGGCTTGCCGCCCGCCAGCGCGTCCTTCCAGGCGGCGCGGACGATGCCTTCGTAGTCGAGGGCGCCGTGGTTGAAGAAGTTCTTGTCCTCGATTGCGACCGTCGCCTCCTTCAGCACCTGCGGCAGCGACTTCTCCGGTACGGGCTGGCGGATGTTTTCCGAGCGGATGAAGCCGATCAGGCTGCCGTCGGCGGCGTAGATCGCCGAGGAGCGCCCCTTCTGGACCGGCTTCAGCTTGGAAAGCGGCGGGGCCGAGTTGTAGACGTTCAGCGCCCAGGCAGCGGCGATCCCGCAGGCGACCAGGGCCAGCGCGAGGACGACCCCCAGCGGGATCGCGACCTTGTGCCAGATGGGATGGTGCGGCTTGCGTCGCCGCCTGCGGACCCGCGTCGCCATGCGTCATCGATTGTAGGGAGGCGCCGCGACCGGCTCGGGTCGCGCCGCCGCGCCGCAATCCGCCTTGCCATCCCGATAGGCTCGCGGCGCAGCGGCTTAAAGGGAGAGGGAGGAAAAGTGAAACTGGTAATCGGGATCGTTCGCCCTGAGCAGGCGAACCAGGTTCTCGAGGCGCTCTATCGGGCCGAGGTCCGGGGCTTCTCGATCAGTCGCGTACAGGGGCACGGCGGCGAGCTGGATCGGGTCGAGACCTACCGCGGCACGACCGTGCAGATGGGCCTCTCGGAGAAGGTGCGCTTCGAGGTCGCCGTCTCCGACGGCTTCGTCGACCGCACCGTCGAGGCGCTCTGCGAAGGCGCCCGCACCGGTGAAGTCGGTGACGGCAAGATCTTCGTCATCCCGCTCGAGCACGCGGTGCGGATCCGCACCGGAGACACCGACGAAGGCGCCGTGACGCCGGTGAGCAAATGATCGCCGCGATCGACACCGGGGACACCGCCTGGATGCTGGTGGCCACCGCGCTGGTGCTGATGATGACGCCGGCGCTGGGCCTCTTCTACGCCGGGCTGGTGCGCTCGAAGAACACCCTCAACACCTTCATGATGAGCGTCGCCGCGATCGCGGTCGCCGCCGTCACCTGGGCCGCGGTCGGCTACTCGCTCGCCTTCGACGGCGGCGACGGCAAGGTCATCGGCGGCCTCGGCAACGCCTTCCTCAGCGGCGTCGACTTCGCGCCGCGGGCGGGCGGGACGATCCCCGAGCTCGTCTTCTTCGCCTTCCAGGCGACCTTCTGCATCATCACCGTGGCGCTGATCTCCGGCGCCGTGGTCGAGCGGATGCGCTTCGCGCCGTTCCTCGTCTTCGCGGCGCTGTGGTCGGTGCTGGTCTACGCCGTCCTCGCCCACTGGGCCTTCGGCAACGGCTGGCTGATGTCGGGCGGGACGCTCGACTTCGCCGGCGGCGTGCCGGTCGAGATGGGCTCCGGGTTCTCGGCGCTGGCGGCGGCGCTGGTGGTAGGCGCCCGCAAGGACTATGGCCGCCAGGCGCTCCTCCCCCACAACGCCGTCTACGTCCTGCTCGGCGCCGGGCTGCTGTGGTTCGGCTGGTTCGGGTTCAACGGCGGCAGCGGCTTCTCGACCGGCGACCCGAGCGTGCTCGCTTTCGTCAACACCCTGCTCTGCCCGGCCTGCACCCTGATCGCCTGGTTCGCCCTCGACCTGATCCGCGGCCGCAAGGTGACCGCGATCGGCGCCGCCACGGCGATCGTCGTCGGTTGCGTCCTGATCACCCCCGCCGGCGGCTACATCAGCCCCGGCTGGGCGATGCTGCTCGGGTTCGCGGGGGCGCTGCCGAGCTACGCGGTCATCGCCTACCGGACCCGGACCCGGGTCGACGAGACCCTCGACGTCCTCGCCGCCCACGGCACCGCCGGCCTCTGCGGAATCCTCTTCATCGGCTTCTTCGCGCAGGCAACCTGGAACGGGGTCTCCGACGGCCTCCTCTATGGCAACGCGAGCCAGCTCTGGGACCAGGTGCTGGCGGTGCTGGCGGGTCCCGCCTATGCCTTCGTGATGACCTTCGTGCTGCTGAAGCTGGTCGGCGCGCTGATGCCGCTGCGGGCCTCCGACAAGGAGGAGGCGATGGGGATGGACGTCGTCCAGCACGGCGAGGAGGCCTACGTCACCGGCGAGGGGGCGATCTTGCTCTTGCCGGATGACCACGGCAAGGTCGGCGTGCCGGTGGCCGATCCGGGTTAGGCGCTGGGGGCGCAGTGGCTGCTTGCGTGCAGGTGCTGACCACGGTCGCCTCCGAGGAGGAGGCGGGGCGGATCGCCGCTCTGCTGGTCGAGCGGGAGCTGGCTGCTTGCGTGCAGGTGGCGGGGCCGATCGTCAGTCGGTATCGCTGGCAAGGGGAGGTCGAGGAGGCGCGGGAGTGGCAGTGCCTGGCGAAGACGACCCTCGCTGCCTACCCCCAGGTCGAGGCGGCGATCCGCGAGGCGCACTCCTACGAGGAGCCGGAGATCATCGCCACCGAGATCGTCGCCGGCTCCCCCGGCTACCTCGCCTGGATCGAGGAGAACGTCCGCTAACCCTCCAGCCCTGGGGCCAATTTTCAGCGGACGCTGAATTTTGGCCGTCCCAGGGTCCATTTTTCAGCGGACGCTGAATTTTGGCCGGGGACGGATGGGGTTAGGCGCGGAGGCGGTAGCCGCGGCCGAAGAGGCGGAGGTTGAAGAAGAAGAGCGCCGTGGTGGCCGCGGTCAGGGCCAGCAGCGAGAGGACGATGCTGACTTCGGTGTAGCCGACGAACCCGTAGCGGACCAGGTTGATCATGTAGAAGATCGGGTCGAAGCGGGTCAGCGTCTCCCACGGCTGCGGCAACAGCGCCGCGGAGTAGAAGACGCCGCCGAGGAAGATCAGCGGCTGCAGGATGAAGGTCTGGGCGAAGGCGACGTCGTCGAACTGCTCGGCGCGCACGCCGATCAGCACCCCCAGTTGGGAGAAGAAGAACCCGACCAGGAAGAGCGAGGGGATGAGGACGAAGACGTGTTCGACCGGTAGCCCGACGAGGACGACCGAGACGAGGAAGGTCAGCGTCGCCACCGTCAGCCCGCGCATGAACCCGCCGAGCGAGAAGGCGAGCAGCAGCTCCGCCGGCGAGGCGGGCGAGGAGAGCTGGTCCTGGATCGCGCCCTGGAACTTCTGCTGGAGGATCGAGCTGGAGTTGTTGGTGAAGGCGTTGATCGAGAAGGCCATCATGATCAGCCCGGGGATGACGAAGAGGACGTAGTCGATCCCGTGCAGGTGCTTGATCCGCGAGCCCAGGGCGGCGCCGAAGATCGTGATGTAGAGGAAGGTTTCCAGCAGCGGCGCGCCGATCGTCTGCTTCTTGATCTTCAGGAAGCGGTTGACCTCGCGGCGCCAGAGCGTCGCGAAGCGGATCTGCGCGGCGCTCACGCCTCGACCTCGATGTGCGAGCGCGAGAGCTCGTTGCGCCCGACCAATGCCAGGTAGGCGTCCTCGAGGTTGGCGACGCCGAAGCGCTCGGCCAGCTCGGAGCTGGTGCCCTCGGCGACGATCTGGCCCTCGGCGATGAAGGCGATCTGGTCGCAGAGCTGCTCGGCCTCCTCCAGGTAGTGGGTGGTGAGCAGGATCGTCGTCCCCTCCTGGTTGATTTTCTGGACGTAGTGCCAGAGCTCGAGCCGCAGCTCGACGTCGACGCCGGCGGTCGGCTCGTCGAGGATCAGCAGCGGCGGCTTGTGCATCATCGCCCGCGCCAGGATCAGCCGCCGCTTCATCCCGCCGGAGAGGGTGCGGGTGCGCTCGTCGCGCTTCTCGGTCAGCGAGAAGGTCTCCAGCAGCTCCTTGGTCCGCTCGCGCCGTTCGCGCCGCGGCATCCCGAAGTAGCCGGCGTGGTAGTCGAGCGTCTCCTCGACGGTGAGGAACCAGTCAAGGTTCGGCTCCTGCGGCGCCAGCCCGACCGCCTGGCGGGCGGCGGCGTAGTTGTCGATCGCGTCGTTGCCGAAGATCTCGATCGTGCCGCCGCTCGGCTGCGCGAGGCCGGTCGTGCAATGGATCAGCGTCGACTTGCCGGCGCCGTTGGGGCCGAGCAGGCCGTAGAAGGCGCCGGCCTCGATCTCGATCGAGACGCCGCGCAGCGCCTCCACCCCGTTCGGGTAGCGCTTCTCCAGGTCGTTGATGGCGAGAGCGTTCATCGCGAGGGACGACTCTAGCCATAGGCTGCACTCGTGCCCGCGCCGCTGCTTGCCGTCGATGCGCCTTCGATGCTTTTCCGCGCCTTCTACGCGCTGCCGAAGACGATCGTCGGGCCGGACAAGCGGCCGGTCAACGCCCTGCTCGGCGCCGCCAACCTGACCCTCCGCGAGGTCGAAATGCACCGGCCGCGGGCGGTGGTTCTCTGCTTCGGCCCCGACGCCGCCGCCTACCGGACCGAGCTCTACCCCGCCTACCACGCCGAGCGCGAGGAGGCGATGCCCGCCGAGCTGCCGCACCAGCTCGCCGACGCCGGCGACTTCTTCGGCGCCTTCGGCTGGACGGTCGCGACCGGCGAGAACCTCGAGGCCGACGACCTGCTCGGCACCTACGCGCGCCTCGAGGCCGAGGCCGGCGGCCGGGCGCTGCTGCTGACCGGCGACCGCGACATGTACCAGTGCGCGAGCGAGGACGTGACCGTGCTCTACGTCCGCACCGGCGGCAAAAGCGGGGGCGCCGAAGAGGTGGGGCCGGCGGAGGTGCGCGAGCGCTATGGCATCGACCCCGAGCTGGTCCCCGACTTCATCGCCCTCCGCGGCGACCCCGCCGACGGGCTGCCCGGCGCCAAGGGGGTCGGCCCGAAGACCGCGGCCGAGCTGTTGCGGACCCACGGCTCGCTGGAGGCGATCCTCGACAATGCGATCCGCGAGCGGCGCCCGGCGCTGCGCGGCGCCTTGATCGACGGCCGCGAGGACCTGCTCGTCTTCAAGGACATCGCGACGCTGCGCGACGCCAAGGTGAAGCGGCCGAAGGACCGCGAGACCGACTGGCACGGCGCCGCCGAGGCGGCGCGCAAGCGGGGAATGAACAAACTCGCGGAGCGGCTCGAAGCTAACTCTTAGCCGCGATCAGGCCCCAGGCCGAGACCACGGCCCAAACCGTCTCCAGCAAGACGAAGCCCCACTGCGCGGCGAGCAGCGCCAGCACCGCGAGGATCGCCGAGCCGAACAGGTTCAGCGTCAGGTAGAGGCGCGAGTCCGGGCGCATGCGGTCGAACTGGACCGCGGCGAAGGCGGCGAGGATCAGCAGGGCGCCGACGATCTGGACGAGCTGGTCCACGGAGGCGAGCCTAGTGGGGGTGTCGCGTTTGTCTCCCTATGGAGGACAAACGCGACACGGTTGGGTACGGTCGCCGGGTGGACCCGGCAACCCTCCCTCTCCGCGATCACGGTCAGCTACGCAAGCGCTGGCGCTACGTCGGACTCTTTGCCGAGGAGCTGATGCTCTGCGCGGCGCGGGCCGAGGTCGGCCCCTTCCGGCAGTCTTTCTGGGTCCTCTGGGACCGCGAGCAGCGCCGGCAGTGGACCCACACGGCGCTGCGGCCCGGCAGCCGCGAGGTCGTGCTCGACGGGCCGCGGCTGGAGATCGAGGCCGCCGACCTGCGGGCGAGCCTGCGCCTCGGCGAGGCCGAGCCGGTCGAGGTCACCTGCCCCAGCGGCCGCTCCTGGGCCTGGACCCGCAAGCGGGCCGGGCTGCCGATCGAGGGGACCGTCGAGGTACCGGGGCGGCGCTGGGAGGTCGCCGGCCGCGGGGTCGACGACGAGTCGGCCGGCTACCACGCGCGCCGAACCAGTTGGCACTGGTCGGCCGGGGTCGGCGAGTCGGTCGACGGCCGCGCCCTGGCCTGGAACCTGGTCGAGGGGATCAACGACCCGCCCAGCGGCAGCGAGCGGGCGATCTGGGTCGAAGGCAAGCCGACCGAGCCGCCGCCGGTCCGCTTCGAGGGGATGGCGGCGGTCGCCCTCGACGGCGGCGAGGCCCTCCACTTCGCCTCCGAGTCCGAGCACGCCAAAGACGACAACTTCCTCCTCGTCCGCTCCCGCTACCGCCACGGCTTCGGCGCCTTCACCGGCTCCCTCGGCGGCTTCGAGCTCGCCGAGGGCTACGGGGTGATGGAGGAGCACGAGGCGCTCTGGTGAGCGCCGGCTCGCACTAGACCCGGTACTCCGGGTTCGGGAAGTCGAAGTTGCAGCCGGCGCTCCACTTCTCCGGCTGGTTGCCGTGGGCGGGGATGCCGCCGGCGTCCTTGAGGATGCGCGCCATGTGCATCAGGTTCCAGGCGGCGAAGGTGGTGTTGCGGTTGGTGAAGTCGTTCTCGCGGCCGCCCGAGCCCTCGTCGAGATAGGAGGGGCCGGGGCCGGCCTCGCCGATCCAGCCGGAGTCGGCCTGCGGCGGGATCGTGTAGCCGAGGTGCTGCAGCGAGTAGAGGGTGTTCATCGCGCAGTGCTTGATCCCGTCCTCGTTGCCGGTGACGATGCAGCCGCCGACCCGCCCGTAGTAGGCCCACTGGCCGTCCTCGTTGAGCAGATGCGAGTTGCCGTAGAGGCGCTCGATCGCGTGGGTGGCGACGGAGGACTTCTCCCCCAGCCAGATCGGCATCCCGAGGACGAGGATGTCGGCCGCCATCACCCGCTCGTAGATCTCCGGCCACTCGTCGCGCTCCCAACCGTGCTCGGTCATGTCAGGCCAGACGCCGATCGCGATCTCGTGGTCGACCCAACGGATGCAGTCGACCTCGACCCCGTTGCGCCGCATGATCTCCATCGAGATGTCCATCAGACCCTGGGTGTTGGAGACCTCGGGGCTGCGCTTCAGCGTGCAGTTGATGAAGAACGCCTTCAGGTCCGAGTAGTCGGTCTCGCTCTGCTCGCACAGCTCGGCCTGCATCGGGGTCAGCTCGGTCACTTCTCCTCCTGGGTCGGTTTGATGGCGACGATGGCGTCGCGCCTGGTCCGCATGAAGTCGAGCGCCGCCCGCCACGGCTCGGCGCCGGCGAGCAGCTCCGCGTAGCCGAGCTCGCCGCCGCCGAAGCCGTGCGCGTTCCAGAGCTCGCCGGGCGGCTGGGCGGTCCAGGGGGCGACGTAGGCGTAGGGCTCGGGGTGGTTCTCGTCGCCGGGCGAGAAGCCGTAGGTGGCGCGGCGGCCCTGGTCCTCGCGGCCCATCTCGATCGCGACGTCGAAGTGCTCGGGCCAGAGGATCGGCTCGGTCGGCGCTTCGTTCACGTTCGCCTCCCCCCGCAACCGCTCCAGCACCGCGGTCCCGAACTCGAACCAGGCGGCGAGCGCGGCGGCGGCCTCCGGGTCGACCCCAAGCGCCTCGCGCTCCTGCCTCCCATCGGTTTCACGAACCAGGTCGGCGCCCTCGACCCGAACCCGCCGCGTCTCCCCCTCCCACTCGAACACCGGCGTCCCAAACCCACCCGCCGTCGCTTCCAAAGCGATCTCGTTGTCCGGCTTCCGCTCCCGGGCCACCACCTCCTCGGCGACCCGATGCAGCTCAGCAACCGTCTCGCTGAACCGTTCCGGCGGAGGCTGCAGATCCTGGCTCACGCGGCGAGTCTCTCACGGCGCCTCTTACGAATCGATGAAAACTGTCGAGGCGGGGCCCCTCACCAGGTATCAACGAACCGATGCGCACCCGGCGGGCGAGCGTCCCCCGCCGCGGTGAGCGTCGAGGCGATCAGCCCCCGCGTCTCCGCCGGATCGATCACATCGTCCAGCTCGAACAGCGCCGCCGAGTTCAGCGCCTTCGCGTTGTCTTCGGCCTGCGCGGTGAGGTCGCGCACCCGCTGCTCGCGCTCGGCCTCGTCGGCGATCTCCTCGAGCTCCTTGCGCAGGGCCAGCCGCACCGCCCCCTCCAGGCCCATCGGCCCGAGGTGGGCGCCGGGCCAGGCGACCGTCAGCAGCGGCTCGTGGAGGCTGCCGCCGACCATCGCCTGGGCGCCGAGGCCGTAGCCGCGCCGCAGGACGACGGCGACCAGCGGCACCCGCAGCGCCGCCCCGGCGACCAGCAGCCGCGAGGCGTGGCGGACCAGGCCGGTCGCCTCGGCCGGCGGCCCGACCATGTAGCCGGGGGTGTCGACGAGGGAGAGGACCGGGAGGCCGAAGGCGTCGCAGAGCTGCAGGTGGCGGGCGGCCTTGTCGGCGGCGTCGCTGGTGATCGCGCCGGCGGTGTGGCGGGTGTCGTTGGCGATCACCCCCAGCGGCCGGCCCTCGATCCGCGCCAGCGCCACCACCATCTCCGGCGCGAAGCGCTCGCGCAGGAAGGTGACCGAGCCCTCGTCGGCGAGGGTCTCGACGATCGGCCGCGGGTCGTAGGCGCGGCGCCGGCGCTCGGGGACGAGGTCGCGCAGGCGCGCCTGGTCGGGTTCGGGGCCGGGAGCGGTGGCGCCCTGGAAGTAAGCGAGCAGGTTCTTGGCGGCGGCGGTCGCCGCGGCCTCGTCGGCGGCGACCAGATCGACCACCCCGTTCGGGGCCTGCATCTCGATCGGCCCGACCTCGTCGGGGTGGACCTCGCCGAGACCGCCGCCGGCGATCATCGCCGGCCCGCCCATCCCCAGCGAGCTGCCTTCGGTGGCGACGATCAAATCGGCGCAGCCGGCGATCACCGCGTTGCCGGCGAAGCAGCGGCCGTGGACGACGGCGATTCGCGGCACCAGCCCGGAGAGCTTCGCCCAGAGTGCGAAGGCGCGGGTGTCGAGGGCGGAGACGACCGGGTAGTCGGTGTCGCCCGGCCGCCCTCCCCCGCCCTCGGCGAAGAAGACGACCGGCAGCCGCATCCGCTCGATCAGCTCGAAGAGGCGGTCCTTCTTGCGGTGGCCGAGCGCCCCCTGGGTGCCGGCGAGGACCGTGTAGTCGTAGGAGAGCACCGCGCAGGCGGCGCGCTCGGGGTCGAAGAGGTCGCCGTTGACGCGGGCGGTGCCGGCGATGAGGCCGTCGGCCGGGGTGCGCGCGATCAGGTCCTCGAGCTCGCGGCGGCCGCGCTGGGCGGCGATCGCGAAGCGCCCGTACTCGACGAAGGAGCCGGAGTCGACCAGGTCGGCGAGGTTCTCGCGGGCGCTGCGGCCGCCGGCGGCGTGGCGCCGCTCGAGCGCGTCGGGGCGCGCCGCGTCCTCGGTCAGCGCCCGCCGCGCCAGCAGCTCCGCCAGGTCGTCTCGCTCCTCCTCGGGCACGCTCAGCCGCCGAGCTGCCGGGCGAGGCGGCGCATCGCCTTGGCGTTGACCCGCTTGGCGAAGGCGCGGGTGAGGAAGGGCGCGAGGCGCTCGCTGCGGGGCAGCTCGAGGAACTCGAGCTCGAACCTGATCCGGGTGCCGCCTTCGGCGACGGTCTCCAGCACATAGGTGCCGCGGGTCTTGCGCTTGCCCCCGGCCGAGGAGCCCTGCTCGACGATCCGCCGCGGCGACTCGCTGGCGACCACCTCGAACTCGAACCAGTCCTGGGAGGCGACGGAGTTGGCGCGCGCCCGCGCCTTGGCACCCACGCCCCGGCGCGGTCCCGAGAAATCCCAGTCGGTCAGGTAGTGGTCGAGGAAGCGCTCGTGGTTGGCGAGGGCGTCGAGGAACTCGAAGACTTCGCGCGGCGGCTGGGCGACGGTGACCGACGTGCTGACCGGCTTCACGCGCCGGATCCTAGCCGCCGCTCAGCCGCGCAGCGCCTTGCCAACGATGTTCTTGAACCGCGTGCGCTCCCGCTGGGCGAGGTTGCCCGGACGGCCCTTCGACTTCTTCAGCAGGTTCCAGAACTCGGTCTGCTCGTGCTGGGTGAGGTTCTGCTGGACGCGCTCGCGGCCTTTGTTGCCGAGCCAGAGCGCGGCGGCCCAGACCGTCTTCCATGGCACCCGGCGCCAGATCCGGGGCACCGCCTTGCCGGCCAGCCACCAGGGCATGCGGCGAGGCTATCCGACCACTTCGACGGTGCCGTGCATCGTCGGGTGGATCTCGCAGTGGTAGGCAAAGGTCCCCGCTTCCTTGAAGGTGGCGGAGCCGAGCTTGCCTTTCTCGATCGTGCCGGTGTCGAAGCTGCCGTCGTCGGCGGTGGCGGTATGAGGAGCGGTGTCCTGGTTCTGCCAGGTGACCTTGCCCCCGGCCTGGACCACCACGGGGTCCGGCCCGTAGCTGAATTCGACGATTTCGACTTTTTCGGACTTGGCCGCCTCGCCGCTGGGCGCGGGCTTGCTTTCGGTCGTTTCGTCGGTGCCGCTGGCAACGCCGCCGCTTTGTTCGGTTTCTTCGCTGCTCGGCGCGACGGTTTCCGCTTCGCCGGAGGATGAGTCGGAGCCGCTGCCCCCGCAGGCGACAAGGCCGAGGGAGAGGGCGACCAGGGCAGCGACGAGCAGCGGCTTCGATCTCATGCGGGATCGTTTACCCGCTCGGCACAGACCCAAATCAGTCGGCGCCCGCGAATACGCTGCCGCGGTGCTGAGCGGACCACGCGGACGGTGGCTGGTGATCGCGGCCTGGCTGCTCCTCGCCGCCGCCGGGCTTCTCGCCAAAGCCCATATCGACGACGTCACCGCCGCCGGGCAGACCAGCTTCCTGCCGGCGGACTCGGAATCGACGCGGGCGGTGGACGCGCTCCAGCGCGCCTCCGCCGGCGGCGAAGAGGTCCCGGTGGTGATCGTCTTCAACCGCCCGGGTGGGCTGCACCGAGGCGACCTGCGGGCGATCGGGCGGGTCGGCGACGGGCTCGACCGGCTGCGCCTGACCGGGGCGACGCCGACGATCGACCCCTTCTCCGGCGGGCACCGCCGGGCCCTGGCGGAGGTGGCGCGGATCGCCAACGGGGTCGGGCCGATCTCCCGCGACGGCGAAGCGGCCCTGCTCTTCCTCGCGATCGACGCCGACGACCGCGGCGCGATCGTCGCCGGGGTCGAGCGGATCCGGGCCTACCTCGCGGCGCACCGGCGGCCCGGGCTGAGCGCCTACGTCACCGGGCCGGCCGGGATCGCCGCCGACCTCGAGTCGGTCGCCGCCGACGCCAGCCGGACGCTGCTGTTCGCGACCCTCGGCCTGGTCCTGTTGCTGCTCCTCGCCGTCTACCGGGCGCCGCTGCTGGCGCTACTGCCGCTGCTGGTCGTCGGCGCCGCCTACCTGGTGGCGGTCGGGATCGCCTACCTGCTGATCAAGGCCGGCTGGATCGTCGTCAACGCCGAGGGCACGATGCTGCTGCTGGTCCTGATCTTCGGCGCCGGCACCGACTACTCGCTGCTGCTCGTCCACCGCTACCGCGAAGAGCTCGGCCGCGGCCAGCCAGCGTCCGCGGCGCTACCCGCCGCGCTCGCCGCCAGCCGCCCGGCGATCGCCGCCTCCGGCGGCACCGTGATCGCGGCGATGCTGGTCCTGCTGCTCGCCGACCTCGAGTCGACTCGCTGGCTCGGCCCGATCCTCGCGATCGGCATCGCCGTGATGCTGGCGGCCGCCTTCACCCTCCTCCCCGCCCTGCTGTCCCTGCTCGGCGATCGCGCCTTCTGGCCCTCCCGTGGTTCCTTTAGGACGGATACGGTCCGTAAGGAACCACGGAATCTCGGCGTCGGATCGAGTGGTTCGAAACGGACCGGGACCGTCCGCAAGGAACCACGGGATGGTTGGGAGCGCGTGGCGGGGCTGGTGCGGCGGCGCTCGGGGCGGATCGTGGTCGGCGTCCTCGCGCTGCTGGCGGTGCTCGCGCTGGGCAACCTGACGAACCACGCCACGCTCGGGTTCGGGCAGGGAGTGACGAAGCCGACCAACTCCAGTGAAGGCAACGAGGTGCTGGAACGGCACTTCCCGGCGGGGCTGGGATCGCCGCTGACGGCGGTGGTCCGGACCGCCGAGGTGCCGGCGGTGATCAGCGGGATGAAGACGCTGCACAGCGTCCAGCTCGCGCTGCCGGCCCCGATCCCCGGCGACACCGCGCACGCGGTCGCCGTCCTCGTCCTCCACGGCGACCCCTACGGCAGCGACGCCGCGGCAGCCGTGAAGGACGTCCGCGCGCGGCTGCACGAGATCGCGCCGGGCGGCCTGCTCGGCGGGATCCCCGTCGAGAACCTCGACGTCGAGCAGACCAACGCCCGCGACACCAGGCTGATCGTCCCGCTCGTCCTCCTCGTCGTCGGCCTGATCCTGATCGCGGTGCTGCGGGCGCTGGTCGCCCCCGCCTACCTGATCGCGACCGTCCTCGCCTCCTTCGCCGCCACCCTCGGCCTCGCCACCTTCGTCTTCACCGAGGTCCTCTCGATGGAGGGGCTCGCCTTCGACCTCACCCTGATGGCATTCATCTTCCTCGTCGCCCTCGGCGTCGACTACAACATCTTCCTGATGACCCGGGCGCGGGAGGAGGCGCGGGCGCGCGGCACCCGCGAGGGCACGCTCGCCGCCCTGGTCAGCACCGGCGGCGTCGTCACCGGCGCCGGCCTCGTCCTCGCCGGCACCTTCGCCACCCTCACCCTGCTGCCGCTGGAGGAGCTGGCCCAGATCGGCGCCACGGTCGCCTTCGGCGTCCTCCTCGACACCTTCCTCGTCCGCGCCCTCCTGGTCCCGGCGATCACCTACCGGCTCGGCGAGCGCGCCTGGTGGCCATCGACGATTACCAAACCCTGATGTACTAGTCAGGAGAGATTTCGTCGTTTAGGTTGCGCCGATGGCGGTCCAGCTATCCGTCCTGCAGAACTCCGACGACGCGCTGCTCGTCTGGAGCGTGCCCGAGGCGATCTCCGAATGCGCCGGCTTCGCGATCCGCCGCGAGCTGACCCACGAAGGCAAGACCAAGGCGAGCTGGCTCGACAACTATGTCGGCTTCGCCGGGGAAAAACACGCCGATGGCGAATGCCGTCCCTCGACCGAATGGCCCTTCCAGGGGTTCACCTGGACCGACCACGGCCTCGACTCCGGCGACAGCGCCCGCTACCGGGTGGTGCCGGTCCTGCGCGGACAGGACGGCAAGCTCCACCGCGCCGACGCCCAGCGCAGCGAGTGGGCCGAAGGTCGCAAGGCGTCGAGCACCTACCTTCCCTACTTCAACCGCGGCTACGTGATGTCGCAGTTCATCGCCCATTACCTCGAGCGGACCGGGCAGTCGCTGGCGCAGTTCAAAGACACGATCAGCGACGAGGACGACCACACGATCCGCCAATTTCTCGCCGGCGACATCCGGGTGCAACTGCTGGCGCTGCTGGCCGAAACCCGCGAACGCGGTGGGGAGCTGTTCGCCGCGCTCTACGAACTCAGCGACCCCGAGCTGATCGACGCCCTGGTGGCGCTCGGCCCCCGCGCCCACGTCGTCCTCGCCAACGGCTCGATCTCCCAGCACAAAGGCGAACCGCTCGCGGTGGCGCGCGAACGCGACCAGAACGCAACCGCCCGCGCCCGCCTCACCGCCGGCGCCGTCGACGTCGCCGAGCACGACCGCTTCATCTCCCCCGGCGCCCTCGCCCACAACAAGTTCGCCGTCTTCACCGACGCCGCCGGCAAACCCAAATACGCCTGGACCGGCAGCACCAACTGGAGCCCGACCGGCCTCTGCACCCAGCTCAACAACGCGCTGCTGATCCGCGACAAGGACGTCGCCGCCGCCTATCTCGCGCAGTGGGAACGGCTGCGGAAAGCAAAGAGCGAGTTCCCGAAAACGCTGGTCAACGCCAACTCCAAGCCGAGCGAACCGCGAGCGAAAGCCACCCTCTGGTTCAGCCGCACCAGCGGCGAAGTCGACCTCGACGCCCTCGGGCAGATCGTCGCCGAAGCCGAAAGCGGGCTGCTGTTCCTGATGTTCAAACCGGGCGCCAAAGGTGTCCTCAAACACGTCCGCAAACGCCAGAAAGACGATCCGGGTCTCTTCGTCCGCGGCGTCGTCAGCGAACTCCCCTCGCCCGACGACGAGACCAAAGTGGACGTCAGCTTCTTCGGCTCCGGCCCGCCGGAGGAACACCGGCTCAAAGAAGTGATCCAGCCCGAAGGCCGGCCGCAACCGATCGCCTGGTGGGCGGCGGAAGCGACCCGCAAGCAGTTCACCGGCAACATCGGCTTCGCGATCGTCCACAGCAAGGTCCTCGTGGTCGACCCCTTCTCGCCGAAAGCCACCGTCGTCACCGGCAGCCACAACTTCTCCGAAAGCGCCAGCACCGAGAACGACGAGAATTTCCTCGTCGTCCGCGGCGACCGCGCCCTCGCCGAGGCCTACACGGTCAACGTCTTCAGCGCCTGGCGCCACTACCGCGCCCGGGTCGCCAGCGGCAATCCCTTCCCGGGGCTGAGGAAGGACGGAAGCTGGATGCCGGGCTCCCTGTGGGCGCGCCAGCAGGACGCGGGCTTCTGGGGCTTCTAGCGGCGGTGGCCGCGGACCGGCGGCTCAGTAACCGGGTGAGCGCTTCATCTTGTGGCGCTCCTGGGGGTGGACGGCACCCTTCTTCTCCAGCGTCGCCAGGGCCTGTTCGATGTCGCCGGCGAGGCGGTCGACCTGTTGGCGGCTCAGCGTCTCCTTGACCAGCGCCCGCATCACCTTCACCTCCTGGGCATCAGGCGGCATCGTGTAGGCGGGGAGCATCCAGCCGCGCTCGGCCGAGAGCTGCCAGGAGACGTCGAACTCGTCGTAGCCCTTTTCGCCGGCGAGCTTGAAGGCGACCAGCGGCAGCTGCTCCTTGTCAGCGCCGATCAGCTCCCAGTGGCCCATCGCCTCCAGCTTCTCGGCCAGGGCCTTGGCGTTCTTCTCCATCGCCCGCAGCACGTACTCGTAGCCCTCGTGGCCGAGGCGGACGAAGTTGTAGTACTGGGCCAGCACCATCGAGGCGCCGGTGGAGAAGTTGAGGGTGAAGGTGGCGTCGGTTTTGCCGAGGTAGTTCTCGTAGAAGACGAGGTCCTCGGCCAGGTCGGCTTTCTCGCGGAAGATCAGCCAGCCGATCCCCGGGTAGACGAGCCCGAACTTGTGCCCGGAGACGTTGATCGAGCGGACCTGCTCGAGCCGGAAGTCCCACTCCGAGTGGGGGTAGAGGAAGGGCCAGACGAAGCCACCGCTGGCGGCGTCGACGTGCAACGGGACGTCGTGCCCCTTCTCGTTCTTCAGCCGCACCAGCAGGTCGTTGATGCCGACGATGTCGTCGGCGTGGCCGGTGAAGGTGGTGCCGAGGACGGCGGCGACGCCGATCGTGTTCTCGTCGACGTGGGGCTCGACGTCCTCGGGCCCAATCACGTACTTGTCCTCGCGCAGGCGGACGATCCGGGGTTCGACGTCGAAGTAGCGGCAGAACTTTTCCCAGACGACGTGGACGTCGCCGCCGAAGACGAGGTTCGGCTTCTCGACCGACTGCTTCGCCGCTTCGCGCCGCTCCTTCCATTTCCACTTCAGCGAGAGCGCGCCGAGCATGATCGCCTCCGAGGAGCCCTGGGTGCGGCAGCCGGTGGTCTCGCCCGGCGCGTGGTAGAGGTCGGCGAGCATCCGCACGCAGCGCTGCTCGATCTCGGCCGAGATCGGGTACTCGGCGTGGTCGATGAAGTTGCGGTAGAGGTTCTCGGCGATGATCCGCTGCGCCTCCGGCTCCATCCAGGTGGTGACGAAGGTCGCCAGGTTGCGCCAGGGGTCGCCCTCCAGGACGAGTTCCTCGTCGACCAGCCGCATCGCGTCCAGCGCCGACATCCCGGTCTTCGGGAACTCCTTCTCCGGCGCGTCTTCGGTGAGGAAGCGGCTGCCGTAGATGGGCGCGGAGTTTTTGGAGGCTGAATCGCTCATTGCCGGATCCGTCGTTGCATGCGAACCTAACTGATCGGAGTCACAAGTAAAGAAGGGACGGTTCGGGATGAATGACGCTGTTGAGATGGGGCCAGTCGACTACCTGCTGGTCGAGTGGCCGGGCCGCCAGCCCAACGGCGAGGTCGCGCCGCACCTGGTCGACCTGGTCGAACGCGGCCTGATCCGGATCCTCGACCTCGTCTTCATCCACAAGGACGAGGACGGGACGGTGGCCGGGATCGAGCTCGCCGACGTCGGCGGCGAGGTCCCCGAGCTGGCGATCTTCGAAGGCGCCTCCTCCGGCTTGCTATCCGAGGAGGACGTCAGCGAGGCCGGCGGCGTGCTGGAGCCCGGCACCTCGGCGGCGCTGCTCGTCTTCGAGAACAGTTGGGCCGCGCCCTTCGTCGGCGCGGTGCGACGCTCCGGCGGCGAGCTCGTCGCCAGTGGCCGCATCCCCGCCGCCGACGTGATCGAGGCCCTGGAAGCAGCCGAGGCCGCCTGAGAGAGGAGAGAGAAGATGCCAGGACTACTGCGAGGAATGGCGAGGACCGCGGTCGTCGCCGGGACCGCCACCGCCGTCAGCAACCGCGTCTCGCGCCGCCAGGCGTCGCGCTGGTCCGAACAGGAAGCGCAGCAGGCGCCCCCACCGCAGGCTGCACCGGCTCCGGCCGCACCTGCCGGCGGCGCCTCGACGATCGAGCAACTGAAAGAACTGGGTGAGCTGAAAGCCCAGGGGATCCTCACCGAGGAGGAGTTCGCCGCGCAGAAGGCGAAGCTGCTCGGCTCCTAGCCGGGGGGAACTAGCCGAACCTGTAGAGGAGGTGGGCGACACCGGGGGCCTCGACGACCCGCAACTGCTCGACTTTCGTGCTCGACGGAAGCTGCTCGAAGAGGCGCTCACCGCCACCGAGGATCACTGGCACCTGGTTGACCAGCAGCTCCTCGAGCAGGCCGGCGCCGATCAGTTGCCGCAACGTCGCGGCGCCGCCGCCGACCGAGACGTCCTGGTCTCCAGCCGCCTCGCGGGCCAGCTCCACGGCCCGCTCGAGCCCCTCGGTGACGAAGGTGAAGGTGGTCTCGCCGAGGACCAGCGGCTCGCGCTCGTAGTGGGTGAGGACGAAGACGGGGACGCGGAAGGGCGGCTCGTCACCCCACCAGCCGTTCCACAGCGGCTCGGTCCAGGGGCCGCGCACGGGACCGAACATGTTGCGGCCCATGATCACCGCGCCGGTGCCGGCGACGGCTTCTTCGAAGATCGGAGTGCTGGCGTTGACCTCGCCGCCTTCGCGCCCGTGCGACTCGCGCCAGGCGGCGAGCTCGACGACCCAATCGTGTAGCTGCTCCCCTCCTTCGCCGAGGGGGTGCTCCTCCCCCTGGTTGGGACCGGCGACGAAGCCGTCGACGGAAACCGAGATCTGCCCCTTCACCTTGCCCATCAGGCTCGGTGTTCGGCCTCCTCGACCGTCAGCTCGGCGCAGGGGTTGGCTTCGAGGCGGGCGTCGGGAATCGGCTCGCCGCTGCGGATCGAGAGGCCGTAGGTGCCCGCGGCCAGCCGCTCTTCGGCCCGCTCCACCGCCTCCAGGCGGCGTTTCAGGTCGGCGGCGAGCCCGGCGTCGAGCTCGTCCTGGTAGAGGCTCTCGGAGTGGAATTCCCCGGGCTGCTCGCGTTCGTCGGACTCCTCGGGACCGCCCCGCGTCGCCGCGGCGATGTCCGCTTCGACCCGCTCCCGCTCGGCGGCGAGCAGCTCTTTGGCACGCGCCTCATCCATGGGGACAACCTACCGCCTTGAACCGATGCCACCCTGGCGCTATCCTCTTCCAGGACTAGCTACAGAAAGTGGACTTGGTTATGACTTATCGGCTGATTGCACTGGACGACGCGATCGTCTTCCCCACCGTCACCGCGACCCTGCCGATCGACGTCGGCGAGGAGGAGCGCGTCTTCCTGATTCCCCGCCGCGAGGGCGAGTACGGGCGCGTCGGCGTCGTCGCCGAGGTGATCGAGACCGGGCTCTCGCGCCGCGGCAACCCCGTCGCCACCGTCGTCGGACTCCACCGCGGCCTGATCAACGGCGCCGCCCAGGCGGGCGAGGGCGAGACCCTGCGCGTCGACGTGCAGGAGATCCGCGACGGCCACCCCGACGACGAGCACACCCGCGAGCTGGCCCGCGAGTACCGCGCCGTGGTCGAGGAGATCCTCGAGCTGCGCGGGGACGACGGCCGCATCGCCGCCTTCCTGCGCTCGGTCGAGGAGCCCGGCGCGCTCGCCGACACCTCCGGCCTCTCCCCCGACATCCCGCCGGAGGGGAAGCTGCGGCTGCTGGAGTCGGTCGACGTCACCGCCCGCCTCGAGCTGGCGGTCGAGCTGCAGCGCGAGCGGCTGGCCGAGCTGCAGGTGCGCAGCAAGATCCGCGACGACGTCGAGTCCGGCGCCCAGAAACAGCAGCGCGAGTACTTCCTGCGCAAACAGATGGAGTCGATCCGCAAGGAGCTGGGCGAGGACGAGGGCAACCTGATCGAGGAGTACGAGCGCAAGATCGCCGAGGCGGAGATGCCGGAGGCGGTCGCCGAGCAGGCCGAGAAGGAGCTGCGGCGGCTCGAGCGTCAGGGCGAGCAGTCGCCCGAGTCCTCGATGATCCGGTCCTACCTGGACTGGCTGATCGCGGTGCCGTGGAGCGAGCGCTCCGAGGAGACGCTAGACCCGGTCCACACCCGCGAGGTGCTGGACGCCGACCACGCCGGCCTCGACGACGTGAAGAAACGGATCACCGAGTACATCGCCGTGCGCAAGCTGCGTCAGGAGCGCGGGATCGAGGACGAGGGCCGCGCCGCCGGCGCGATCCTCACTCTGGTCGGGCCTCCCGGCACCGGCAAGACCTCGATCGGCGAGTCGATCGCCCGGGCGCTGGGGCGCGAGTTCGTCCGCATCAGCCTCGGCGGCGTCCACGACGAGGCCGAGATCCGCGGCCACCGCCGCACCTACATCGGCGCCCTCCCCGGGCGGATCGTCCGCGCCCTGCGCGACGCCGGCACGATGAACCCGGTGATCCTCCTCGACGAGGTCGACAAGGTCGGCGCCGACTGGCGCGGCGACCCCTCGGCGGCCCTGCTCGAGGTGCTCGACCCGGCCCAGAACGACACCTTCCGCGACCACTACCTCGACGTCGAGGTCGACCTCTCCGAGGTCGTCTTCATCGCCACCGCCAACCTCGCGGACACGATCCCGGCGCCGCTGCTGGACCGGATGGAGATCATCCGCTTCGACGGCTACACGACCGAGGAGAAGCTGGCGATCGCCCGTGGCTACCTGCTGCCGCGGCAGCTAAAGCGCAACGGGCTCGAGGCCGAGGAGGTCGAGGTCTCCGACGAGGTGCTGCGGGCGGTGGTCTCCGAGTACACCCGCGAGGCCGGCGTCCGCCAGCTCGAGCGCGAGGTCGGCAAGCTGCTGCGCGGGGCGGCGACGAAGATCGCCGCCGGCGAGGCCGCGGGCAGGGTCGTGCTCGACACCGCGGCGCTGCGCGAGGCGCTCGGTCGCCAGAAGTTTTTCCAGGAGTCGGTCGAGCGGACGGCGATCCCGGGCGTCTCCACCGGCCTGGCGGTGACCGGCACCGGCGGCGACATCCTCTTCATCGAGGCGACCGCGATGGACGGCGACAAGGGCCTGGTCCTGACCGGCCAGCTCGGCGACGTGATGAAGGAGTCGGCGCGGATCGCGCTCAGCTACGTGCGGGCGCACCGCGAGGAGCTGGGGATCGAGCCGGACGCGTTCCAGCGCGAGTTCCACCTCCACGTGCCCGCCGGGGCGATCCCCAAGGACGGCCCCAGCGCCGGCACGGCGATGACGACGGCGCTGGTCAGCCTGCTGACCGGGCGGCCGGTGAAGCACACGGTCGGGATGACCGGCGAGGTCACCCTGCAGGGCCGGGTGCTGCCGATCGGCGGGCTGAAGCAGAAGGTGCTGGCGGCGCACGCGGCCGGGCTGACCGAGGTGATCCTGCCCGAGCGCAACCGCGGCGACCTCGACGAGGTGCCGGAGGAGGTGCGCGAGCAGATGACCTTCCACCCGGTGATGAGCATCGGCGAGGTGCTGGGGCTGGCGCTGGAGCCAGTCGAGAAGGGTCCTCAGAAGGGACACGAGGCAGTGGCGGCGTAAGGAGAGCTCCGATGCCGCGCTGCCGCAACTGCAACCCGGTCCCGGTCGAGCTCCGCGTCGCCGCGGGGGTGCTCGAGCGCCGCTGGACGATGGCGACGATCTACGCCTGCTCCAGCGGCGCCGCCCGCTTCAACGAGTTCCGCCAGTCGCTGCCGGGGGTCTCCCCCACCACGCTCTCGGAGCGATTGGAGCAGCTGGAGGCTGCGGGGCTGCTGGAGCGCCACCTCGTCGCCGGCCGCCCCCCGCACACCGAGTACACGCTGACCCCGCGAGGGCAGCGGGTGGCGGAGGCGGTGGCCGGGCTGCTGCGGCACTGAGGCGGATGCAACCCCTACACCGAGAGAAGGCCGGGGCGGTCCGGCCTTCCCTCGTACTGCGCTCAACGATCAGGGCACGATTCTGGCGTTAAGCTGATTGGCCAGATTGTGTCCAGTTCCTGTTGTATACGCTTTGATTGTTGTTGTTCCGTTGGCAGTTGCAGTGGTTTCCCCCGTGCCGCTAAACGGACAGCCGAAACTATCTTTGGTTTTGTTGGCTTTCACTGGCGATTTGTTGCTGTGAAGTCTTACATGCGTCTTGCCGCTGACTTCTACATTTGTCGCCATCGTCCCGTTGATGATGTTCTGCGGACCAACCTTGACTTCGCATACGTTGCCGGCTGCGATAATTATTTCTTTCCCGGCTTCACAGACGATTTTTAGTTCGCCTTTGAAGACGCCTGCTTCGATTTCTTCGGTAGCCATCGCTTCGAAGTCGCAGCCGATGGTCGCGACGGTAGCGTTGATGAAGCCGAAAGCGGTGCATTCGGTATACGTCGGGTGCATCCGGCCCCATGTGGCCCCGTCTTCGCCATTACCCTGGGTTTCCGCGTTGGCACATGCGACGGTTGAGCCTTCCACGGTGAACGTGAATTCCCCTTCCTGTACTCCTGTGGCTGTAGCCGACGAGACTGTGATGCCACTCGCATCCGTCAGTTTCCCCACCGGTGCTGCGGCTCCCGATGAAACAGTCGTCGTCAACAGCACCAATGCAGTGATAAGCGTAACGCCAAATGACCTGATCTTGTGAATCATCTTTTTGACTCCTTTTGTTGTTACATAGGCGGGTGCCCAAGTCCGAAACCATAGAGCCGATACGCGGCGGAGCCATCTACGCTGGAGTACGTTAAGGACGGGGGCAGTGTTCGTAAGTGAAACACCAGCACCATTCGGCAGTTGGAGATCTGCGTCCGTACCTTTGTGCGGAGGCCTACCTGCGCATGTCCCTCTGCAGCGCCTGCAGCCGGCCGCCGCGATTTCTATTTGGCTAGGTTGGGGTTTCGGCGGCCCGACTTAGGAGCGCCCGGAGATCCGCCGCTACCTGGAATGGTTCGTCGTCGAGTTGGGCCCAGGTCAGGTGGGTGACGCGGTAGCCGGCGAGGAGGAGGGCGCGATCCCGCTTGCGGTCCGAGCGAAAGGCCGAGCGGGTGCCGTGAGCCTTCCAGCTGTCGAGCTCGACGATCAGTCGGGCGTCGGGCCAGTGGCAGTCGACCTGGAAGCGCTTGTCGCCGAGGAGGATCCAGTCGTTGAGGCGGGGGAAGGGCAGGCGGTGGCGCCGCAGGAAGGGGAGGAAGCGTTCCTCCAGCGGGCTGCGGGGACGACCGGGCGGGAGCTTTTCGATCCCCTCGAGCGCTAGCCGCACCTTGCGGGTGCCGCGGCGGCCCGGGTAGCGCTCGAGCAGGTGGGGCAGCGAGAGCCGATCGTGCAGTTCGCGGTGTTCTGCCTCCTTCAGCATCGCCACCACCAAGTCGAGGTCCTCGGTCGCGGCGAGGTCGAGGATCGTCCGCGGAAAGCTCGTCACCGGAACCCCCTCCCAGGACGTCCGCTCGTCGGCGGGGACCTTCGAGACGTGCCGGCGGACCAGCTTCGAGGAGCGGCTGCGGTGCGGGACGGTGACGTCGATCCGGCTCCGTCCGTTGGGCCGAATCATCCAGAGAGCCGCGGCCGACCAGTGGCTGAGGGCGGCGTCGGGACCGGAGGCGAGGACGGCGCCCATCCACCATCCCTCCCGCGGCACCAACCGGTGGCCGACGGAGTAGACGCCGTGGATTAGCGGATGGAGCGCATGAAGGCGTCCAGACCGGAGCCGCCGGTCGATCGCGCTCTCTCTCAGCCCCAGGGTTGCGAGCTGCTCCCGAGTGACCACCCCGTATTGCCGCTCCGCCAGCGCCGCGATAGCGGCGTCAGATCCGCGAGTCCGCGTCAAGCGTCGGTATTCGACGCTTGACGCGGACTCGCGGGAGGGCATGCGGGCGTAAGGGCACCGAGCCCTCGCTTCGCCCCCGGCCGCTGCGAGCTCGGCTAGGGCGCGGGCGGGGGCACGGCCGCCGCTATCCCGCCGAGGATCGCCAGGCAGACGGCGAGGAGGAGGGTGAGGCGCCTCAAGGCGCGGCGGACTCCATCGGCACCGGCTCACGCTCGCGCTCGATGGCGACCAGCCTGAAGTAGAGGAAGGCGAAGAGCAGGCCGGCGAACGGAGCCAGGAACGCGCCCAGCAACGCGTTCAGGACCACCTGCAGGATCGCGCCGCTGACCACGACAAGGAGGATCAAGGCCGGCACCAGGATCAGCACCCCGGTCAGGATCATCAGCCCGAAGACACGCCACCCGTTGTCCCGGACGAGGTGCCGCGAGCGGCCGAGCGCCTCGAACACTCCGATCCGCTCGACCACGATCACCGGCGACGAGACCGCCCAGATGGTTGCCAGGTAGAGCCCAGGGACCACCAGCAGCAGGGTGCCGCCGAAGACGCCCAGCTCGTAGATGACCTCGACGCCGATCAGCGGCGCCCAGATCGCCGCCGCGCGCCGGACCAGGTCGCCCACCGCGTGCTCGCGCCGACCCTGGCGCTCGTCCTGAGCAAGGAGAACGACGACCCCCGTATAAAGGGCGCCGATGACGACGCCGACGAGCTGACCCACCCAGAAGAGGGCGAAATCCCCCTCGGTCAGCGCGTTGACGACTCCGGTGACGAGGAAGAGCCAGAAGCCGATCGGGACCAATAATCCCGCGTGCCGGCGGTACGCCTCGAATGACTCTCGGAGTACCGCGCCCACATCCAGGACCTTCATAGTGGGATATTTATCCATATGGACAGCCAGGAGCAGTCCAGTCAGGGAACCGACGACGCGCGATTCCGCCGGCTGATCGACATCAGCAGCGACATCCTCTCCGAGCTCGACCTCGAGGCGGTGCTGAAATCGGTGGTCGAGGCGGCCCGCGAGCTGACCGGCGCCAAGTACGCGGCGCTCGGCGTCCTCGACCGCGAACGGCGCGAGCTCGAGCGCTTCATCTACCTCGGGATCGATGACAAGACCCGGCGCGCGATCGGCAACCTGCCGCGCGGCCGCGGCCTCCTCGGCGAGCTGATCCGGGAGCCGAAACCGCTGCGCCTGCAGGACGTCGACGAGCACCCGCACGCCTACGGCTACCCCCCCGGCCACCCGCCGATGCACTCCTTCCTCGGGGTCCCGATCAGCGTCCGCGGCGAGGTCTACGGCAACCTCTACATGACCGAGAAGCGCGATGCCGACGAGTTCGGCGAGGCTGACGAGGAGGCGGCCAAGACGCTCGCCAGTTGGGCCGGGATCGCGATCGAGAACGCCCGCCTCTACACCACCCTGAGCGAACGCGAGGCGGAGGTCGAGCAGGCGCTGCGGCAGGCCGAGACCTCGGTCGACATCGCCCGCACCGTCGGCGGCGAGACCGACGTCGAGCGGGTTCTCGACCTGATCGTGAAGCGGGCGCGGGCGCTGGTCGACGCGCGGGCGCTGCTGGTCCTGCTGCGCCGCGGCGACCACCTCTTCGTCGCCGCCAGCGCCGGCCGCCTGGCGGAGAGCGTCACCGAACTCGAGATCCCGATCGAGGACTCGGTCTTCGGCGCGGCGATGGAGGAGCAGGTCTCGCAGCGACTGGAGAAGGGCTCGGTCCCCTCGCAGGCGCGGCTGCGCGAGCGCCTCGGCGCCGAAACCGCCCTGGTCGTGCCGCTGCTCTTCCGCGGCCGCGCGGTCGGCACCCTCGTCGCCCTCGACCGCGAAGCCGGCGGCATCGAGTTCGACCAGGAGGACCTGCGGCTGCTGCAGTCCTTCGCCACCAGTGCCGCGACCGCGGTGGCGACCGCCCAAACTGTCGAGTCCGACCGCCTGCGCCAGCAGGTCGAGTCGGCCGAGCGGGAGCGGGAGCGCTGGGCGCGTGAGCTCCACGACGAGACCCTGCAGGCGCTGGCGGCGATCCGGATCGTGCTGGCGACCTCCCTGCAGAGCAAGGCCGGGGATCGGCCCGAGCTGATCGAGAGCGCCGCCACCAGCGCCGTCGCCCAGCTCGAGGACCAGATCAACGAGCTCAACCGCCTGATCAACGACCTCCGCCCCGCCCAGCTCGAGCGGCTCGGCCTGGCCGGCGCCTTACGGGCGCTCGCCGACGAATGCTCGGCCCGCGGCAACCTCGAGATCGAGACGACGCTCGAACTCGACGAAGAGGCCCGCAGCGAGGAGGAGCGGATCGTCTACCGGCTGGTGCAGGAGTCGCTCAACAACGTCCTCAAGCACGCCGGCGCCTCCCGGGTCGACGTCCTCGCCCGCCAGGGCGAGACCGAGATCCAGATCGCGATCGTCGACGACGGCGCCGGCTTTGATCCCGCCACCACCACCGGCGGCCGCGGGCTGATCGGGATGAAGGAGCGGATCGAACTGCTCGGCGGCGAGATCGAGATCGAGTCCGACCCCGGCGACGGCACCCGGATCAGCGCCAGGGTGCCGGTGCAGCCGCGCTGAGGACCGGGCTCAGGCGCCGTCGCTCTCGGCGTCGATGACGCCGTTGGCGATCGCGAAGCGGACCAGCTCGGGGCGCGTTTCCAGCCCCAGCTTCTCCAGCAGTTTCGAACGGTTGACCTCGACCGCGCGGACGCTGAGGAAGAGCTGTTCGCCAATCTCGCGGTTGGTGTGGCCGAGCGCGAGCAGCCGCAGCAGCTCGCGGTCGCGCTCCCCGAGCGCCTCCAGCGGGTCGGCGCCGAGCCGCGCCACCAGGCCGCCCAGCTCGGGGTCGATGTAGGAGCCGCCGGTGGCGGCGGTGCGGATCGCCTCGACCAACTGGCGCTCGGCCGCCTGCTTGAGGACGTAGCCGGAGGCGCCGGCGCGGAGCAGGTCCCGCGCCCGGCGCGGATCGCTCTGCATCGTCAGCACCACGATCGCCGTCCCGGGCGCCTCCTCGCGCAACTTCGGCACGTCCTGGGTGGGTTCGGCCCCCGGCATCTGCAGGTCGAGGACGAGGACGTCGGGCCGGCGGTCGCGGACCAGCTTCTGGGCGGCCGGCGCGTCGGGGGCCTCGCCGATCACCCGCAGGTCCTCCTCGGCCTCGAGCATCGCCCGCAGGCCGGCGCGGATGACGTTGTGGTCGTCGGCGAGGACGACGGTTATCTGCCGCTCTGCGCTCTCCATCAGGCTCCCTTGGGGCCCCAGTCTGCCACGCCCAGGGCGGGTTGCGATTCCGCAAGCCGGTTTGTGGGTTTCGGCCGATGGAACTCCCCCCTCCCTCCGCGATCCTGAGCGCATGAGAATCGTCCTCGCACTAGGGGGCAACGCCCTCCTCCAGCGCGGCGAACGGGCCGACGCTCTCAACCAGCGCCGCAACATCGAGCTCGCCGCCCGCGCCCTGGCCGAAGTCGCCGCCGAGCACGAAGTGGTCCTCACCCATGGCAACGGCCCCCAGGTCGGGCTGCTGGCGCTGCAGAGCGAGGCCTACCCCGACGTCCCCTCCTACCCGCTCGACATCCTCGGCGCCGAGAGCGAGGGGATGGTCGGCCACATGCTGGAGCTGGCGCTGCGCAACGAGCTGCCCGAGCGCGATGTCGTCACCGTGCTCACCGAGGTCGTCGTCGCCGACGACGACCCCGCCTTCGGCCGCCCGAGCAAGCCGATCGGCCCCGTCTACAAGGAGGAGCGGGCGCGCGAGCTGTCGCGGCGGCGCGGCTGGACGATCGGCCGCGACGGCGACGGCTACCGGCGTCTCGTCCCCTCGCCCGAGCCGCACGCGATCGCCGAGATCCGCAGCCTGCGGGTGCTGGTCGATTCCGGCGCCCTGCTCGTCTGCGCCGGCGGCGGCGGGATCCCGGTCACGCTCGACGGGATGGGAACGATGCGCGGCGTCGAGGCGGTGGTCGACAAGGACCTGACCGCGGCGCTGCTGGCGCGGCGGCTCGACGCCGACCTGCTGGTGATGCTGACCGACGTCGACTCCGTCCACCTCGACTGGGGAGGCCCGCACGAGCGGCCGCTCAGCGAAGTCGACCCAGCCGAGCTGCGGGAGATGGATTTCGCCGTCGGCTCGATGGGGCCGAAGGTCGAGGCGGCCTGCCGCTTCGCCGAGGCGAGCGGCCGCCGGGCGGCGATCGGCTCGCTCAGCGACGCGGCTCGGATAGTGCGGGGAGAGGCTGGGACCCAGGTTGGCCCTGGCGCCGGCGTACCAGCCATCGACGCAGCTCGTCGGCTCCCCAGACGATGAAGGGGAAGGGCACGACCAGCAGCAGGTAGTGCCAGGGCAGCGCCGCCGTCCCCAGCAGGTCCTGGCAGAACGGGACGTAGATCAGGAACGCGGCCAGCGCCAGCTCGAAGCCGATCCCCCAGAGCAGCAGGCGGTTGCTGAAGACGCCGATCGAGCGCAGCGAGGCGCGCTCGGTGCGTGCCGCGAAGGCGGTCCCGACCTGGCAGGCGACCATGCTGAGGAAGGTCATCGTCGTCGCCTGCTGGTAGGCGTGGTGCAACGGCGTCCCCTCCCCGGTGGGGTCGTTCGGGCTCCAGCCGGCGCGGAGGAGGACGTAGAAGAAGGCGCCCATCTCCAGGACCGCAGCGATCATCCCCAGGAAGAGCCAGGCTCGGACCAGCATCCCCGGCCGGATCAGCCCCTGGGAGCGGCGCCGCGGCGGCTGTCGCATGATCCCCGGCTCGGCCGCCTCCTGGCCCAGGGCCAGCGCCGGCAGGGTCTCGGTGCCGACGTCGACCGAGAGCAGTTGCAGCACCGTCAGCGGCAGCGGGATCGCGCCGCCGGCGAGCGCGAAGACGAGGTAGGGCGCGACCTCGGGCGTGGCGTGGGCGAAGATGTAGAGGATGAACTTGCGGATGTTGTCGTAGATCCGCCGCCCCGCCGCCACCGCGGCGACGATCGTCGCGAAGTTGTCGTCGGTGAGGACCATCGTCGCCGCCTCGCGGGCGACGTCGGTCCCCGAGCGCCCCATCGCGACGCCGATGTCGGCCCGGCGCAGGGCCGGCGCGTCGTTGGCGCCGTCGCCGGTCATCGCGACGACGTGACCGGCGGCGCGCAGCGCGTCGGCGATCCGCAGCTTCGCCTCCGGGGTGCTGCGGGCGAAGACGAGCTCGCCGCCGCCGGCGAGGGCGGCGTCGAGCTGCTCGTCGCTCATCCGCTCGAGCCGCTCCTCGGAGATCGCCCGGGCGTGGCCTTTGGCGATGCCGATCTTGTTGGCGATCGCGACCGCGGTGCGGGGGTGGTCGCCGGTGACGACGATGATCCGGATCCCCGCCTGGTGGCAGCGGGCGACCGCCGCCTGGACCTCCGGGCGGGGCGGGTCGAGCATCGCCACCAGGCCCAGCAGCGTCAGCCCCCGCTCGGCCTCCTCGCGGTGGCGGGGAACGCCGCCGCCGAGGCGCCGCCGCGCCACCGCCAGCACCCGCAGCCCTTCATCGGCGAAGCGGTCGGTCACCGCGTGCACCTCGGAGCGGGCGCGGTCGTCGAGGAGGCGGGAAGAGCCGTCGGCGACGGCGATCGCGGTACAGCGGGAGAGGATCGACTCCGGCGCCCCCTTGGCGTCGACCCAGAGCCCGTCCCCCTCCTCGCTGACGGTCGACATCAGCTTCAGCCCAGCGTCGAAGTGGAACTCGGCGCGGCGGCGCGCGGCGCGACCCTCGGCGTCGGGGTCGACCCCGCGCTCGGCGGCGGCGAGGACCATCGCCGCCTCGGTCGGATCGCCCTGGGGCTCGCCGTCCTCACCGAGGCGGGCGTTGTTGCAGGTGAACATCGCCGCCGCCAGGGCGCCCTCGTCCCCCTGCGTCCACAACTGCGTCACATGCATCCGGTTCTCGGTCAGGGTGCCGGTCTTGTCGGTGCAGATGACGTCGGTGGAGCCCAGCGTCTCCACCGCGCTCAGCCGCTTCACCACCGCGTTCTGGCGGACCATCCCGCGGACGCCGACGGCGAGCGCAAGGGTGATCACCGGCAGCAGCCCCTCGGGGACGTTGCCGACGATCAGGCCGATCGTCAGCACCACCGCTTCGGAGACCGGCAGCCCGCCGACCCCGATCGCGAGCGGGACGAAGGCGACCCCCATCGCCAGCGCGATCCCGGCGATCAGCCAGGCGACCCGCCGCACCTGCCGCTCCAGCGGGCTCTCCTCGACCTCGACCCGCTCCGAGAGCGAGGCGATCCGCCCCAGCTCGGTTCCCATCCCGGTCGCGTAGACGAGCGCCCGCGCCTCGCCGCCGGTGCAGGCGGTGCCGCTGAAGACGAGCTCGCGCGCCTGCAGCAGCGGCGTGTGCGGGTGCGGCGGCGCCGGCGCCAGCGAGACCGGCACCGACTCGCCGGTCAGGGTCGAGACGTCGACCTCGATCGCGCCCTCAACCAGGTGGGCGTCGGCCGAGATGCGGTCGCCCTCGGCGATCAGCAGGATGTCGCCGGGGACCAGCTCGGCGGCGTCGATCTGGATCTCGCGGCCGTCGCGCAGCACCCGCGCCCGCTGCGGCAGGTAGCCCTGCAGCGCCTCGACGGCGCGCTCGGCCTGCATCTCCTGGGCGAAGGCGAAGGCGGCGTTGAGGAGGATCACGATGACGACGGCGATCGCCACCGGGGTGATCCCGGCGATCGCCGCCAGCGCCGCCGCCCCCCACAGCAGCAGCGCCAGCGGGTGGGTGAACTGCCGTGCCAGCTGCGCCGGCCAGCGGCGCCCCCCGCGGCGCTGGAGCCGGTTCGGCCCGTAGCTCAGCAGCCGCCGCCCGGCCTCGCGGCTGGAGAGGCCGCGCAGCGAGGTGCGCAGGTCGCGGGCGAGGAGGTCGATCCGCTGCTGCGGCTCGATCGGCCGCAAGCCGCCCTCTGAGGGGTCCGCCGACACCCCTCTGTTCTACTCCTGGTCGGGCAGGGGGTCTCGCTCGATCGGGCAGGACATGCAGCGCGGGCCGCCGCGGCCACGGCCGAGCTCGGCACCGGGGATCGTGATCACCTCGATCCCGCCGGCCCGCAGGCGGGTGTTGGTGTCGACGTTGCGCTCGTAGGCGACGACGACGCTGGGGGCGACGGCGAGCACGTTGTTGCCGTCGTCCCACTGCTCGCGCTGAGCCTCGAAGCGGTCGCCGCCGGTCTCGAAGAGGCGCAGCTTCTCGACGTCGAGGGCGGCGGCGATCGCGGTGAACAGCTCGCCCTCGCGCTCGACCTGGACGCTCTCGGAGCCGGGCCGCAGGGTATAGCCGGTCATCGCCCCGCGCAGGTCGGGGTAGACGGTGAAGGCGTCGCGGTCGACCATCGTCATCACCGTGTCGAGGTGCATGCTCGAGCGCTGGGCGGGGAGTTCGACCGCGATCACGCGGCTGGCGGCCTCGGCGGCGAAGAGGCGGCGGGCGAGCAGCTCGACCCCGGCCGGCTTCGTCCGCTCCCCCATCCCGATCAGGACGCAGCCGTTGCCGATGACGAGCACGTCGCCGCCCTCCAGGTGCGGCGGGCCGCCGAGGTTGTCGCTCCAGACCTCGTGCGGGACCGCGGCGAAGAGCGGGTGGTGGCGGTAGATCGCTTCGAGATGGATGGCCTCGCGGCGGCGCGCCGGCTTCGCCATCGCGTGGACGCTGACGCCTTCGTAGACCCAGGCGGAGGTGTCGCGGGTGAAGAGGTGGTTCGGCAGCGGCGCCAGCACGAAGCCGTCGCGGCGGCCCGCCAGCGCGACCAGCGACTGGCTGGCGAAGGGCAGCTCCTCGTAGGTGATGCCGCCGATCAGCCGCTCCGCCAGCTCGGCTCCGTCGAGCTGCCCGAGCCACTCGGCCACGGCGGGGCCGAGCGTCGGCCCGAGGTCGGCCTCGGCCACGGTGCGGTCGAGGACTTCGGCGCGCGCCGGGGGCAGTTCCAGCGTCTGCGCCAGCAGCTCCCCTAGGTAGAGCACCTCGACGCCCTCTTCGCGCAGGGTGTCGGCGAAGGCGTCGTGCTCCTGGCGCGCCCGCTTCACCCAGAGGACGTCGTCGAAGAGCAGCTCGTCCTTGTTGGCGGGGGTGAGGCGGCGCAGCTCGGCGTCGGGTCGGTGCAGGACGACTCGCCGCAGGACCCCGACCTCGGAGCCGACGAAGAGCCGCTGAGGCCGCGCCACCCCCGCGCCGTCAGGGGCCGGCGCGAGGGTTTTTGCGGCCGTCGGGGTGCCCGTCATCACGAGCTCCCCTTGGAGGCGGCTACGGCACCCGCTTGGCGGGACGTACGTGCGGCACCGGTTGCCGCCACCAGTTCTGAAGCTTGCTTCTCGGCCCCTTTTGCCTGCCACCACTTCATCAGGACGTAGACCGGGATCCCGGCCAGGAGGAGGACGAACCCCTTGGCGATGATGTCCTTGCCGGAGCCGGTGATCGCCCAGATCGAGTAGGCGAAGGCGAGGGCGGCGACGATCGTGTCGCGGGCGAAGCGGCCGCGCTCGAAGAGGCTGCGCTCGGTGAAGTAGAGGTGGGCCTGCGCCGCCGCCGAGTAGGCGTAGGGGACCAGGGTCGTCAGCGTCGCCAGCAGGATGATGAAGGTGAAGGCGTCGACCAGGCCCTTGGTGTAGTTCATCAGCATCAGCCCGGTGACCAGGACCGAGGAGACGACGAGGCCGAAGACGGGCGTCCGCCGCTCGCCGTGGACCTTGGCGAACTGCTCGGGGAAGAGCCCGTCTTCGGCCGCCGCCAGCGGCACCCGTCCCTGCAGCAGGATCCAACCGTTGAGGGCGCCGAAGGTGGAGACCAGCGCGACCAGGGCGATGATCTTGTCCCAGCTCCCGCCGAACATCTGGCCGGCCGCGTCGGCGAAGGGGCTGGTCGAGTTGGCGAGCGTGTCGGTGGGGATCACGCCCATCACCGCGATCGTGCCGATGATGTAGACGACGGTGGCGGCGAGGGTGCCGTAGATCGTCGCCCGCGGGATGTTCTTCTCCGGGTCCTTGACCTCGCCAGCGGCGACCGTCGCCGACTCGAGGCCGATGAAGGCCCAGAGGGTCAGCGGCGCGGCGGCGGAGATCGCGCTCCAGGTGCCGTGCGGGGCGAAGGGCGTGACGTTGTCGCTGTTGAAGAAGAAGAGGCCGATGACGCCGATCACGGCGAGCGGCACGAACTTGAGGATCGTGGTGATGACCTGGACGGTGCCGCTCTCGCGGGTGCCGAGGACGTTGACGAAGGTGAGCAGCCAGATCACGCCGATTCCGACCAGGGCCGCCAGCAGGTGGTTCGTTTCCAGGTTGCCCCAGAAGACCGCGAGGTAGCCGACGAAGGCGACGGCGATCGCGGCGTTGCCGGCCCAGGCGGCGATCCAGTAGCCCCAGGCGGTCTGGAAGCCGATGAAGTCGCCGAAGGCCCGCCGCGCGTAGGCGTAGGGGCCGCCGGTGCGGGGCATCGCCCGGCCGAGGCGGGCGAAGACGAGCGCGAGCAGCATCGCCCCGACGCCGGTGAAGATCCAGCCGAAGATCGAGATCGGCCCGGCGGCGCCGGCAAGCGAGGCCGGCAGCAGGAAGATCCCCGAGCCGACCATGTTCCCGACCACGAGCGCGGTCGCCATCCAGATGCCCATGGTCCGTTTCAGCTTCGGCTTCTCGGCGGCGGCGCCGTTGCCCCTTGCCTTCGTGGCGATGCCTTCCATCTCTTCTCTCCCTCAGGTCGCTGGACTGGTTGTGAAGCTGGCGGCATCGTCCTCCGACGGGGGCCGACCGCCATCCGGGCTCGCCACCAAAGGCCGGTGCGGCCGGACCGCAAATTCCCCCGCTCCCGCGCGGCTTCGTTACCCTCGCGGGGGATGAGCGAGCCGACGGGGGCAGAGGAGACGATCACGATCGTCCTCGCCGACGACCACGCGGTCGTGCGCGGCGCCCTGAAGGCGTTGCTCGAAGGCCAGGAAGACGTCGAGGTGGTGGGTGAGGCGGGAGACATCGCCTCCGCCCGCGCCGTGGTCGCCGAGAAGGCGCCGCGGGTGCTCGTCCTCGACGTCAACCTCCCCGACGGGCTCGCCGTCGACGCGGTGCCGGACCTGCGCGAGGAGGCGCCGGGGACGGCGATCGTGCTGCTGACGATGGAGCGTGACCTCACCCTCGCCCGCCGCGCCCTCGACGCCGGCGCCGCCGGCTACCTCTTCAAGGACTCCGCCCACCTCGAGCTGATCGAGGCCGTCCGCGCCGCCGCCGCCGGCGAGCGCCACCTCGCCCCCGCCGTCGCCGCCGGCCTCAAGAACGACAAGAGCGACGACGACCGCCCGATCCTCTCCCCGCGCGAGACCGAGGTGCTGAAGCTGATGGCGCTCGGCCACACCAACCGCGAGATCGCCGAACAGCTCGACCTCAGCGTCCGCACCGTCGAGACCCACCGGGCCCACGTGCAGCAGAAGTTGGGGCTGTCGAGCCGCCCCGAGCTGACGCGCTACGCGCTCAGCCACGGGCTGATCGACACTTGAGCGCGAATCCGCGCGAAGCGTCGAATAGCGACGCCTGACGCGGACTCGCGCGATCAGGCCCAGGTTTTGGGCCAGCTACGGGGTGGCGGCGGTGGGACGATGCGGATGCGGGCGTCGGCGGCAACCGCTCCGTCGGGGCCGGCGATGACGGGGTTGAGGTCGAGCTCGGCGATCTCGGCGTGGGCGGTGGCGAGGGCGGAGACGCGGAGGACGAGGTCCTCGATCGCCGCGAGGTCGGCGGGCGGGGCGCCGCGGAAGCCGGTGAGGAGCGGGAAGGTGGCGAGGGAGCGGATCATCCGGGCGGCGTCGGCCGGGGTGACCGGGCAGACGCGGAGGGCGACGTCGCCGAGTAGCTCGACCGCGGTGCCGCCAGCGCCGCAGGCGATCACCGGCCCGAAGACGGGGTCGGAGGCGACGCCGACGAGGAGCTCGGCGCTGCCTTCGACCAGCCGCTGGACGAGGAAGCACTCGACCGCCAGGTCCCGCTCGGCGAGCGAGGCCTCGATCCGCCGGGCGGCCCGTTCGACCTCGCGGCGGCCGGAGATGCCGGCGGCGACCGCGCCCAGCTCGGACTTGTGGAGGATCCCCGGCCCGTGGGCCTTCAGCGCCACCCGCCCGCCCAGCTCGGCCGCCGCCACCCCGGCGGCCTCGGCATCCGCGACCAACCGCGCCTCCGGCGTCGCGATGCCGTAGCAGCGCAGAACCCGTTCGCACTCGGCCGCCCCCAGCCACTCGCGTCCCTCCGCCAGCGCTTCGGCGATCGTCGCCGCGACCTCGTCGCCGTCGATCCCCTCGAGCCGCGGCGACTCCGGTTGCGGCCGCCGGCGCCACTCGGCGTAGGCGGCGACCTTGCCGAGCGCCCGCGCCGCGTCCTCCGGGTGCAGGTGCGTCGGGACGCCGGCCAGCTCAGCCAGCGGCGCCCGCTCGCCCGGGGTCATGAAGACCGCCTGCACCGGCAGCGGCCGCGGAGGCTCCCCGACGGCCTCGCGGACCGCTCGCGCCACCTCGGCCGCCGTCGTCGCCAGCGGCCGGATGAAGATCACGATCAGCGCGTCCACCCCCTCCCAGCGAGCGAGCTCGACGATCGCCCGCCGGTACTGCTCGGGGCTGGCGCTGGCGATCAGGTCGACCGGGTTGGCGAGGGCGGCCTCCGGCGCGGTGAACTCGCGGAGGCGCTCACGGACCGGCTCCGGGACCTCGGGCACCTCGATCCCGGCCGCCTCGCAGGCGTCGGCGCACATGATCCCCGGCCCGCCCGCGTTGGTCAGGATCGCCACCCGCGAGCCGCCCGGCAGCGGCTGGGTCGAGAGCAGGGCGGCGACGTCGAGCATCTCCTCGAGCGTGTCGGTGCGGATCACCCCGGACTGCTCGAAGAGCGCCCCGACGGTGCGGTCGGCGGCGGCGAGCAGCGCCCCGGTATGGGAGCTGGCGGCGCGAGCGCCGGCGGCCGAGCGGCCGCTCTTCACCGCCACCACCGGGATCTTGCGGCCGATCCGGCGCGAGATCCGCGAGAACCGGCGCGGGTCGCTGAAGGACTCGATGTAGAGGAGGGCGACCTCGGTCCGCCCGTCCTCCTCCCAGAACTCGAGGAAGTCGTTGGCGGTGATGTCGGCGCGGTTGCCGACCGAGGCGAAGGAGGAGACGCCGAGCCGCCGCTCCTCGGCGAACTCCGCCAGGGCCAGTCCCAGCGCCCCGCTCTGGCTGGCGAAGCCGACGTTGCCGGGCGGCATCGCGCCGCGGACGAAGGTCGCGTTCAGCGGCGCCGCCGCGGCGGTGTTGAGGACGCCGAGGCAGTTGGGTCCGACCAGCCGCATCCCCGCCTCGCGGCAGACCGCGAGCAGCTCGCGCTCGCGCCGCGCCCCCTCGGGGCCGGTCTCGGCGAAGCCGGCCGAGAGGACGACCAGCGCCCGCGCCCCCTTGCCGGCCGCTTCGCGGGCGACCGCGACCACCGCCGCGGCCGGGACCGCGATCACCGCCAGGTCGATCGTCCCCGGGATCGCGGTGACGCTGGGATAGACGGGGACGCTGCGCAGCCGCTCGGCGGCCGGGTTGACGGGGTAGAGCGGCCCGGGATAGCCGGAGTCGATCAGGTTGCGGAAGACTTCGCCGCCGATGCTGCCGGGCTCGCGCGAGGCGCCGACCAGCGCCACCGCCGCCGGTTCCAGGAACGGCTTCACGGCGGCGCGGGCGGCGAGCCGGTCGCGGTCCTCGAAGCGGGCGACCGCCTCGGGCGAGAACGAGGTCGGCATTTCCACCCGCAGCACGCCCGGTTCGGAGCGGGTCCGCGTCGGCAGACCGCTTTCGCGGAAGACCTGGATCATCCGGTGGTTCTGCGGCAGCACCTCGGCGAAGAAGGTGGCGATCTCGTTTTCGCGGGCGACCTCGGCCAGGTGCGCGAGCAGGATCGTCCCCAGCCCCCGTCCCTGCATCCCCTCCTCGATCGCGAAGGCGACCTCGGCGCGGCCCTGGCGGGCGCCGACGTAGACGCCGTGGCCGACGACCCGGCCCTCGGGGCCGCGCGTCGCCAGCAGGCCGTAGCGCTCGCCGTAGTCGACCTCGGAGAGGACCGCCGCCGCCCGCGCCAGGTCGACCGCGCCGGAGAAGAAGCGGAAGGCCCGGGACTCGTCGCCGAGTCCTTCGAAGAAGGTCCGCAGCGCCGCCTCGTCGCCGTCGCGGATCGGGCGCAAGCGCACCGTCGAGCCGTCGTGAAGGACGACGTCGGCCTCCCGATGGGCGGGATACCCGCTGCTCACCCTCCGATCGTACGCGGGGATACAGTGACGCGATGCTCTATTTCAGCCATCCGCTGTGCTTGGAGCACGATCCGCGGGAGGGGCTCTACGGGCACCCGGAGGCGCCGGAGCGGCTTGCCGCGATCGAGGCGGCGCTGGCCGAGCGCGACTGGCTCGGCTGGGAGCGGCGCGAGGCGCCGGCCGCCGCGGTCGAGGACCTGACCCGGATCCACAGCCCCGAGCACGTCGAGCGGATCCGGCGCCTCAGCGAGGAAGGCGGCGGCGCGATCGACGCCGACACCTTCGCCGGCCCGGTCTCCTACGAGGCCGCCCTGCGCGCCGCCGGCGGCGCCTGCGAGATGACCAGGGCGCTGCTGCGCGGCGAAGCGCGCGCGGGCTTTTGCGCCGTTCGACCTCCCGGCCACCACGCCGAGCCGGAGCGGGCGATGGGCTTCTGCCTCTTCGACAACATCGCCGTCGCCGCGGCGCTGGCGATCGCCGAGCTGGGAATCGAGCGGGTCTTCATCCTCGATTGGGACGTCCACCACGGCAACGGCACCTGCGAGGCCTTCCGCCGCCGCGCCGACGTCCTCTTCGCCAGCATCCACCAGGGCGGGATCTTCCCCGGCACCGGCGCCCTCGGCGACGCCGGCTCGGGCCCCGGCGAGGGCTACACGATCAACCTGCCGGTCCCCCCCGGCAGCGAAGAGGACGTCTGGCTCTCGCTGCTCGAGCACGTCGTCCTCCCCGCCGCCGCGGAGTTCGAGCCGCAGTTGGTCCTCGTCTCCGCCGGCTTCGACGCCCACCGCGATGACCCGCTCGCCGAGTGCCGGCTCGAGTCCGCCTCCTTCGCCCGGATGGCCTGCCAGGTGCGCGACGCGGCCGCCGGCTGGGGTGCACCGGTCGGCGCCGTGCTCGAGGGCGGCTACAGCCTCCCCGCCCTGGCCGAGTCGGTGGTGGCCACCCTGGAGGCCTTCGGCGGCGAGGGCGAGGCGGTCTCGGTTGCCCCCGATCCGATCCTCACTTCCCGCGCCGCCTCGCACGTCGGCCACTATTGGAGGCTGTAGATGGCCGACCCCAAATTCGTCACGATCCCGGCCCACCAACTGGAGCGCTTCCGGCCGCTCCTCGGCGAGCGCTTCGCCGAGATCGAAAAGGTCGCCGAGTGGGCGCGTGAGACCTTCGCCGGGCGGGCGATCTGGCACGTCAGCTCGACCGCCCGCGGCGGCGGGGTCGCCGAGCTGCTGCGGGCGCTGCTCCCCTACGCGCGCGCCGCCGGCGTCGACGTCCGCTGGGTTGTGCTGCGGGAGAGGCCGGAGTTCTTCGCCGTCACCAAGCGCCTCCACAACCACCTCCACGGCGACCCCGGCGACGGCGGCAAGCTCGACGAGGACGCCAGCCGGCTCTACCGCTCGGTGCTGGAGACCAACATCGAGGCGCTGGCGCCGCTGATGCAGTCCGGCGACGTCGTCTACCTGCACGACCCGCAGACCGCCGGCATGATCCCGGCCCTGCGCGAGCGGGGGCTGAAGGTGGTCTGGCGCTGCCACGTCGGCGTCGACGAGCCCGACGACCTCGTCCGCGGCGCCTGGGACTTCCTCCGCCCCAGCGTGGTCCAGGCCGACGCCTACATCTTCTCCCGCCCCGAGTACCTCTGGAGCGGGCTCGACGAGGCGAAGGCGTGGTTCATGCCGCCGGTGATCGACCCCTTCTCGCCGAAGAACCAGGACCTCGACGCGGAGACCGTGGAAGCGATCCTGAAAGCGATCGGGCTGCTCCCGGACGGGCTCGCCGGCGCCCCCACCTTCACCCGCGCCGACGGCTCCCCCGGGAGGGTCGAGCGCGAGGCGACGATCCTCCAGGAGGAAGGGGTGCCCCTGGGGGCGCGGATGGTCGCCCAGGTCTCACGCTGGGACCGGCTCAAGGACCCGCACGGGCTGCTGACGATGCTCGAGCGCCACCTCGACGACCCCGACCTCCACCTCGTCGTCGTCGGGCCCGACGCCGCCGGAGTTGCCGACGACCCCGAGGGCGCCGCCGTCTACGGCGACGTCGCCGAGACCTGGCGGCGCCTGCCCGACGAGGCCCGCCGCCGCGCCCACCTGGTCAGCCTGCCGATGCGCGACATCGACGAAAACGGGGCGATGGTCAACGCGATCCAGCGCCGCGCCGAGGTGGTCCTGCAGAAGAGCATCGCCGAGGGGTTCGGCCTCACCGTCGCCGAGGCGATGTGGAAGCGCCGGCCGGTCGTCGCCAGCCGCGTCGGCGGCATCCAGGACCAGGTGGTCGACGGCAAGACCGGGCTGCTGATCGACGACCCCCGCGACCTCGCCGCCTGCGCGCGGGCGGTCGAGCGCCTGCTTGCCGATCCCGCCGAAGCCGAGGCGATGGGAGAGGCGGCGCGCCAGCGGGTGATCGACCGCTATCTGGCCGTCCACCGCCTGCGCGAATACGTCGACCTGATCGCCGAGCTGATCGCCTGATTCAGCAGCCGTGCGGGCAGATCACGGCGCGGCCGTCGAGCTCGCCGGCGCGCATCTTCTCGTAGGCGCGCGGCGCGTCGTCGAGCTCGAAGCGCTCGACGTGGGCGCGGATCTTCCCCTGGCGCGCCAACTCCAGGCACTCTTCCAGCTCGACCGCGGTCCCCCAGTAGGGGATGCAGAGCTGGGCCTCGAACGGCAGCGCTCCGAAGGCGAACTCGAATTTGCCGCCGGCGAGACCGACGATCGTCAGGTGCGCCTCGAACTTGGCGACGGCGGCGGCGAGGGCGACGGTGTCATCGGAGCCGACCATGTCGACGACCAGCTCGGCGCCCTTGCCGCCGGTGATCTCGCCGATCGCCTCGGCGGCTCCCTCCCCAGCGCTGACCGCCTCGTCGGCGCCGACCTCCTTCGCCAGCCGCAGCTTCTCCGGGGAGACGTCGACGGCGACGATCCGGGCCGGGCTGAGGGCGCGGAGGATCTGCACGCCCATGTGGCCGAGCCCGCCGACCCCGATCACCACCGCGGTCGAGCCCGGCACCAGCAGGTGCAGCGAGCGCTTGATCGCGTGGTAGGGGGTGAGGGCGGCGTCGGAGAGCGGCGCCGCCTCGCGCGGGTCGAGGTCGCCGAGCGGCAGCAGCAGCCGCGCGTCGGGGACGAGCAGGTACTCGGCCATGCCGCCGTCGAGTCCGAGGCCGCCGCCGAAGGCGCCGATCTCCGCCTGGTGCTCGCAGTAGTTCTCGGCCGAGAGCCGGCAGGCGCGGCAGCGGCCGCAGCCCCAGGGACCGTAGACGGCGACCGCCTCGCCCTCCTCCAGCCCCTCGACCCCGGCGCCGAGCTGCTCGACCCAGCCCGCGTTCTCGTGGCCGAGGGTGAAGGGGGTGTCGAACCCGAGCGTCCCCGGTGGCCACTCCATCAGGTGCAGGTCGGAGTGGCAGGCGCCGGCGCCGCCGACCTTGACCAGGACCTGACCCGGCCCGGGCTCGGGCACGGGCACGTCGCGGAACTCTGGCTGGGACTGCCATGCGGTCAACTGGTAGGCCTTCATCGGGAGCCATCCCCTTCGGTTCGAGCTTTTTCCAGGAGCAGCCGCCGCTCGGCGGCGGCGACGAGGTGGCGGGCGCGGTCGACCGCGTCGATGTTGACCGAGATCGCCTCGATTCCCGCCCGGACCAGCAGCTCGGCGTACTCGGGGTGCACCGAGGGCGCCTGGCCGCAGATCGAGGTCCGCAGCCCGAGCCGGTGGGCGCGCTCGAGCAACTGCGAGATGTATTCGGTGACGGCGCGGTCGCGCTCGTCGAAGACCTCGGCGACCAGCTCCGAGTCGCGATCGGCACCGAGCAGGAGCTGGGTCAGGTCGTTGGAGCCGATCGAGATCCCGGTGACGCCGAGGTCGGCATAGCGCGGCAGGTGGAAGAGGACCGAGGGGACCTCGGCCATCACCCAGAGCTCGAATCCGGGCCGCGCGAGCAGACCGGCGGCGGCGAACATCTCGCGGCAGGCGGCGACTTCGCGCGGGGTGCGGACGAAGGGCAGCATCACGTGCAGGTTCTCGTGGCCGCCGTCCCAGACCCGGGCCAGCGCCCGCAGCTCCAGCTCCAGCAGGTCGGGCTCGCGCATGTAGCGCAGGGCGCCGCGGTAGCCGATCATCGGGTTCGCCTCTTCGGGCTCGAAGCGCTCGCCGCCCTGCAGGCCGCGGAACTCGTTGCTGCGGAAGTCGATCGTCCGGTAGGTGATCGGCCGCGGCGCGAAGGCGGCGGCGAACTTCTCCAGCGAGGCGGCCAGCAGCTCCACGAACCGCTCCCCTTCCCCGGCCTCCAGCAGCGCCCGCGGGTGCATCCCCTCCAGCGCCTCGACCACCATCAGCTCCGCCCGCAGCAGCCCGACCCCGTCGACGTCGAGGCCGGCGACCCGCTCTAGCTGCGAGGGCTCGGAGAGGTTGACGAGGATCCGCGTCCCGGTCACCGGCCCCGCTTGGGCGACTTCGGCGCGTTCGGGCTCGGCGGCGGCCGCGCGCACCGAGTCGCCCTCGGTGACGCTGCCGGCGCCAGCGTCGACGGTGACGACCTGACCGTCGCGGAGGACCTGGGTGGCTTCACCGGTGCCGACGACGCAGGGGATGCCGAGCTCGCGGGAGACGATCGCGGCGTGGCAGGTCATGCCGCCGGAGTCGGTGACGATCGCCGCCGCCCGCCGCATCAGCGGCACCCAGTCGGGCGCGGTCATGTGGGTGACGAGGACCTCGCCGTCCTTCAGCTCGCCCGCCTGCCCGAGGGCGGAGACGACGCGGACGGCGCCGCTCGCTTCGCCCGGGGCGGCGCCGAGGCCGCGCGCCAGCTCCGCGCCGCGCTCGCCGCCTTCACCCGCGGCCGCGGAGAGCGCCTCGCCGCCGGCCGTCGTCACCGGCCGCGACTGCAGCATCCAGACCTCGCCGTCGGTGTCGAAGGCCCACTCGGTGTCCTGCGGCGAGCCGTAGTGGCGTTCGATCCGCACCCCCAGCTCGGCGACCCGGCGCACCTCCTCGTCGCTGAGGACCGGCTCGCGCCCCTCCTCCTCGCTCAGCTCCCGCGTCTCGGTGCCGCCGCCGGGCAGCGAGACGATCGCCAGCTCCTTGCGTTTCAGCTCGCGGCGGTCGATCGCGAGGCCGTCCTTGACGACCACGTAGCGGTCCGGCGAGACCGAGCCGGAGACGACCGCCTCGCCGAGGCCGAAGGCCCCCTCGATCACCAGCCGCTCGCGGTCGCCGCTGGCGGGGTCGATCGTGAACATCACCCCCGAGCGGGTCGACTGGATCTGGCGCTGGACGACGACGGCGATGTCCATGTCGGCCTGACCGAAGCCGCGCTTGGCGCGGTAGTAGATCGTCCGCGCCCCGAACAGCGAGGACCAGCAGACGCGCACCGCGCTCAACAGCGACTCGGCGCCACGCACGTTCAACAGGGTCTCGTTCATCCCGGCGAAGGAGGCCGACTCGCTGTCCTCGGCGGTGGCCGAGGAGCGCACCGCCACCGGCGCCTCGGCGTCCTCGCCGACCAGCGCGGCATAGGCGCCGCGGATCCGCTCCGCCAGCCAGGTCGGAATCGGCTCCGCCTCGACTTCTGCCCGCACCTCCGCTGAGGCGCGCTCCAGCGCCGCGGTGTCGTCGACGTCGAGGCCGGCCAGCCGCGCCGCGATCCGGCCGCGCAGGCCGGTGTCCTCGCAGAAGGCCGCGTAGGCGGGGGCGCCGATGACGAAGCCCGGCGGCACCGGCAGCCCGGCGGCGGTCAGCTCGCCGAGGTTGGCCCCCTTGCCGCCGGCGAAGGAGACGTCGGCCCGGCCGAGGCGCGCGAACGGCAGCACCGACTCGGCCCCGGTCGCCGGCGGCACCGTCGCGGTGACTGCGCCGTCGTCGCTCATCCGCCACTCCCCCCCTCCCGCGGCCGCGGCACCACCAGCACCGGACAGGGCGACTGGTGCATCAACTGGGTGGAGACCGAGCCGAGCAGGACCCGCATCACCGGGCCGTAGCCGCGCGAGCCGGTGACGACGAGGTCGACGTCGTCGGCCTCGCAGGCATCGGCCAACGCCATCCCGGGCACGCCCCCGAGCTCGCGCCCGGTCGCCGCCAGCCGCTCGTCGACCTGCTTCACGGCCCGGGTCACGATCTCTCCCGCTTCGGGCGGAAGCGTCGGCGTGTAGACGGTGACGCCCGGGACCACCGCCGGCGGCGCCGAGACGGTGTAGATGACGATCTGCGCCCGGCAGGCACGGGCGAGCGCTTCGGCCCGCGCCAGCGCCGCCTTCGCTTCCGGGGTGTCGTCGTAGGCGACGGCGATCTTGTGGAACGGGCCGTGGCGCTCGGCGGCGTAGCCGCGCGGCGCCGCCACGACCTCGCAGGGGGCGCCGTGGAAGAGGCCGTCGGCGACGCTGCCGAGCAGCACCCTGCCGACCGCGCCGCGGTGCGGCGAGCCGACGACGATCGTCTCCACGTCCTCCTTCTCGGCCAAGTCGTTGATCACTCCCGCGGTGGAGCCGCCGCCGAAGGCGCGGGTCTCGACCGCGACCCCCTCGCCGAGGCGCTCGCGAGCTTCGTCGAAGAGCGGCGTCGCCCGTTCGGCTTCCTCTTCCTCGAGCATCTCGTAGGGGACCGGCAGCGGCCCGTAGGGGAGGACCGCGACGACGAGCACACTGGCTTCGCCGGCCGCCGCCAGCACCCGGGTCAGCTCGAGCGCGTCGCGCCCGCCCTCGCTGCCGTCGAATCCCACCAAGAGCTTCATCGAGAAGCGAATCTAGGCGCGGCGCGGAGCCGAGCCATCCGGGGAAGCCCACAGCCGCGCAGGCGGTCGGCTCCCGATGGCCCCGCCGCCGCGGGGGCGGACGATTGGTCCGAGATGGGACTTCGCAGCATCCGCGTCGGCCGCCTCGCCGGCATCCCGATCGGCGTGCAGCCGTTGTGGCTGGCGATCGTCGCCCTGATCACCTGGTCCCTCGGTGCCGTCTACTACCCGGACCAGGCGCCCGGGATCGCGCCGGGCGCCGCCTACGCCCTGGGCCTGCTGAGCGCGCTGCTGCTCTTCGCCTCGATCCTCCTCCACGAGCTCGGGCACGCCATCGTCGCCCGCCGCCACGGGGTCGCGATCGAGGAGATCGATCTCTGGCTGCTCGGCGGCGTAGCCCGCATGCGCGGCTACCCGAAGCGGGCGCTCGACGAGCTGCGCTTCGCGATCGCCGGGCCGGCGGTGACGCTGGTGATCGCCGCCGTCTTCGGCGCGATCCTGGTCGTCCTCCCCTCCTCCACCCCGGACTGGCTGACGGCGGTGGTCTCCTACCAGGCGATGATCAACGCGGTGATCCTCGTCTTCAACATGCTCCCCGCCTTCCCCCTCGACGGCGGCCGCGTCACCCGGGCGCTGATCTGGTGGCGCCGCGGCGACATCTCCTCGGCGACGGAGACCGCGGCGGCGATCGGCCGCGGCCTTGGCTACGGGATGATCGGCCTCGGCGTCTTCAGCTTCTTCGCCGGCGCCTTCGGCGGCCTCTGGCTGGCGCTGATCGGCCTCTTCGTCGTCGCCGCGGCGAAGGCCGAGGAGAACGGGCTGCGGATCCGGGTCGCGCTCAGCGGCCGCTCGGCCGGGCGCCTGATGACCTGCCCAGCGCTGGCGATCCCCGCCGACCTCAGCCTCGCCGAGGCGATCGAGTCCTACTTCGTCGACGCCAAGCACCCCGCTTTCCCGGTCGTCGAAGGTGGCCGCCTGGTCGGCATCCTCGACCTCGAGGCGGTGCGGCGGGTGCCGCGCGAGCGCCGGGCCACCACCAGCGCCGGCGAGGCCTCCTTCGACGACCCCTCGCTCGTCATCGGCGAAGAGCAGGACGTCGCCGAGATGCTCGAACGCCCCGCCTTCGTCCGCGTCGGCCGCGCCATGGTGCTTACCGCCGACGGGCGGATCGGGGTGCTCTCGATCAGCGACGTGAACCGGGTGCTGCGGGCGCTCGAGCTCGCGGGGGCGGCGCCATCGCGGGCGGCGCACCCGGCCTGAGCTTCGGGCTTCGCCGGCTCAGCGCTGGAGGCGCTCCGGGTTGAAGCCGCCGAGGAGGACGGCTAGGGCGACGAGCATCAGGAGCTGCAGGGCCATGCCCAGCGGGGAGGTGAGGGCGTTTAGGGCTACGTCGCCGAGGTTGTCCTCGGCGAGGTTGGCGGCGCTGACGTAGACCGAGTAGGAGATGAGGCGGCCGCCGAAGAAGGCGGCGGTGAGCGGCAGCAGGGGCACCGTCATCAGGCCGGCGGCGGTGAAGAGCTGGCCGGAGGGGACCGGCGAGAGGGCGAAGAGGCTGACGCCGGCCACGGTGCGCTTGCGGTCGGCGCTGAGCGCCGCCTGGGCGCGGTCGAGGCGCTCGAGGCGGGCCGCCGAGAAGCGCGGCCGCAGGTGGCGGGCGGCGTTGGCGAGGACGAAGCGGCCGCAGGCCGCGGCGAGGGCGCCGCCGAGCACCAGCGGCACCGCCGGCAGGTCGAAGTCGAGGCTGAAGAAGACGAGGACGGCCCAGGTGGGAGGCCCAAAGGCGGGCAGGAGGTTGACCGCGAAGACCACCGCCAGCGCGAGGGCGAGCTGGGCGATCATCGCCGCACCATACAAACCCAAACCAAACTGCGGACGGATCGCCCAGCGGGAAAACCCGCACGTTTTCCAGTGGGCTTGTGCGGATGGGGGAAGCGGCCACAGCGAGCAGACTGGCCGGGAATGGCGGAGAGGACAAGAGCGGGGAGGGTTTTGATCGCAGGCGGGGGCGTCGCCGCCCTCGAGGCCTCGATCGCGCTCGCCGACCTCGCCGGCCCGAAAGCCGAGGTCGAGGTCTGCGCCGGACGCGAGGACTTCGTCTACCGCCCGTTCGCCGTCGGCGAGCCCTACGGGGCCTCCCGTGTGCTGCGCTACAACCTGCCGCGCCTGCTCGCCCGCTGCGGCGCCGAGTTCAGGCGCGAGAACGTCGCCGTGGTCGACGTCGAGAACCGCCTCGCCACCACCCACGACGGCACCGAGATCCCCTACGACCACCTGCTCGTCGCCTGCGGCTCCCGCTTGCTCTGGTCGGTCCCGGGCGCGATCACCTTCTGGGGCGTCGCCGACGAAGGCGAGGTGCAGGAGGTGATCACGAAGCTGCGGCAGGGCCGACTGCGGCGGCTGATCTTCACCATGCCCTCCGGCCACGGCTGGGCGCTCCCCGCCTATGAGCTGGCTCTGCTGGCGGCGACCGAGCTGCGGCGCCACGGCATCACCGACACCCAGCTAACCATCGTCACCCCCGAAGACGGGCCGCTGCAGATCTTCGGCCGCCGCGCCTGCGAGCAGGTGGCCGACCTGCTCGACCAGCAGGGCATCGAGGTCATCACCGGGGCCCATCCGGTCAAGTACGAGCACGGGGCGCTGACGATCGTCCCCGGCGCCGAGCTCGAAGCCGACGCCGTGATCAGCCTGCCGCGGCTCGAGGGCCGCCACATCGAGGGCCTCCCCTACGACGCCGACGGCTTCATCCCGGTCGACGGTCACAGCCGCATCCCCGGCGCCCCCGGCGCCTTCGCCGCTGGCGACGTCACCACCTTCCCGGTCAAGCAGGGCGGGATCGCCACCCAGCAGGCAGACGTCGCCGTCGAAGCGATCGCGGCCGAGCTCGGGTGCGACCTCGAGCCGGCAGCCCTGGACCCCGTCCTGCGCGGGATCCTCTGGACCGGCGCCAAGCCCCGCTACCTGTTCGGCTGGCTGGCCGGCGGCCACGGTGAAACCTCCGTCGCCAGCGAGCGGCCGCCCTGGCCGATCGACAACCCGAGCAAGTTGATCGGGCGCTACCTGACGCCCTTCCTGGCCGAGGTCAGCGGCATGGGGGAAAACACGGATGCGCAGCGGCCTTCCACCGTCAAGGATGGGGCATCTCAAGGAGGAGAAAGATGAGCCACTCGCTCCAATGCCCCCGCTGCCACCTCCGGGTTGAAGGACGGCCCGGCTTTGGCTCGGAATCGCGGCGCTGCCCCGCCTGCGGCGCGCCCCTCGTCCAGCCGCCGCTGCCCAAGGAGGCCGACGTGCGGCGGTACCTGTACCGCGACAGCCTGATCCCGCTCCACCGCTCCGTCGGGAAAGAGAAGCTGCCGGTTCCATAACCCCAGCGCTGCCCGCCGGCAGCGCACTCTGAGACACTTGCGGCGATGAAGATGCGCGCCGCGGTTCTCGAGCGGTTCGGCGAGCCGCTCGTCGTTCAGGAGGTGGAGCTGGCCGAGCCCAAAGCGGGCGAGGTGCTGGTGCGCCTGGCCGCCTGCGGGGTCTGCCACACCGACCTCTACACCGCCTCCGGCGCCGACCCCTCCGGCTACGCGCCGACCGTGCTCGGGCACGAGGGCGCGGGCGTGGTCGAGGCGGTCGGGCCCGGGGTCGGCTCGCTGGCCGCCGGCGACCACGTCGTCACCCTCTTCTCACCCCAGTGCCGCGAGTGCGTCCACTGCCGCGATGAGCGCACCAACCTCTGCCTGGCGATCCGCGAGGAGCAGAACCAGGGACACCTGCCGGACGGTTCGACCCGGATCTCCCGCGACGGCGAGGACATTCGCCACTTCATGGGCTGCTCGACCTTCGCCGAGTACACGGTGATGCCGGAGATCGCCCTCGCCAAGATCAACCCGGAGGCGCCCTTCGAGCACGCCTGCCTCTTCGCCTGCGGCCTCTCGACCGGCTTGGGGGCGGCGATCAACACCGCCGCCGTCCGCGCCGGCAGCACCTGCGCCGTCTTCGGCGCCGGCATGGTCGGCCTCGGCGCCGTCGCCGGCGCCCGCCTGCAGGGGGCCGAGCGGATCATCTGCGTCGACCTCTCGGCCGAGCGGCTGGAGCTGGCCCGCGGCCAGGGTGCCACCGACCTGATCGAGGGCGGCGAGGGCGCGGTCGAGCGGATCCTCGAGATGACCGGGGGCTTCGGCGCCGACTACACCTTCGAGGCGACCGGCAACGTCGGGGTGATGCGGGAAGCGGTGGAAGCGGCGCGGATGGGCTGGGGCCTCTGCACGATCGCCGGGGTTGCCGGCAAGGGCGAGACGCTGAACGTGGTGCCGCGGCTCCTGATCACCGGCCGCCGCGTCGCCGGCTCCTCCTTCGGCGGCGTCAAGGGCCGCGACCAGGTGCCGGTCCTGATCGACCGCTACCTGGCGGGGGAGATCGACGTCTCCCCCTTCCTCTCGCACCGGATCAGCCTCGACGAAGTCAACCGCGGCTTCGAGCTGATGGAGGCCCAGGACGGCATCCGCAGCGTGATCGAGTTCTCCTAGCTAGGAGGGAGCTTTTTCGCCGGCGGTGCCGGCTCCTTTGCCGGCCTGCGGCGCGGAAGGTTCAGGGTTGACTGGCGGTTCCGGAGCGGCCCCCTCCGGGGCCTGCGGAGGGGGGCCGGGTTCCTTTGGCGCGGCGGCGGGATGGTCGGGGGTCGGCGGCGCCGCTGGCTTCGGCGGGCTTCCGGGCGCGCCCTCGCCGCCCGATTCGACCTGCGTCGGCTTGCGGCTACCGGCCGTTTCCTGGCCCTGCTCAGCCGCGGGCGGGTGCTGCTGTTCGTGGCCGAGCCCCTGCGGGTGGGTCGCGCCCGGGCCGTAGCCGTTGGCGTTCGGCATTTCGTCGCCGTGGGCCTGACCCCGACCCGTGCCGTGGCCGTGGTGACCGGCGCCAGCCCCGGGGTGGCCGGTACCGTGCTCCGCCCGGCCGTGACGCGCGCCGGGGCCGAGGTGGGGCTTGCCACCGGCGGCCGCTCCGGCGCTCGCGGCTCCGCCCGCTGCCCCACCGGAGCCCGGATGCGTGCCGGAGTCCGACCCCGTGGACCCAGCGCGGTCCGAGGTGCTCGATTGGGAGCCGCCGTCGCCGGGAAGGCCGAGGTGGATGGCACCGGTGCGGTCGGCAGCGGTGACGCCGACCGCGGCGACAACCGCCACCGTCGCCACGCCTTTCGCGAGCGAGGAGGCGGCGATGGTTTTCGCGGCGCCGCCGCCGAGGCCCGCCGCGAGGCCGCCGCCGGCGGCGTGACCGCCGCCGACCAGGCCCTGCAGCATCCCCGTCGCCGCCAGCGCGGGCAGCGGCGCCAGGGCGGCGAGGTCGCGCTCGCGGCCCTTGATTTCGTCGCGGAAGCGGCGGCAGCCAGTGCAGGTGCGGAGGTGGGCGCGGATGTCGCGGCGGCGGGCGACCCGACCGTCGCCGTCGGAGAGCGCGAGGGTGACCGCGTCGCAGTTCATCTCACGCCCTTCTTCCATCTGATGCAGGCTTTGCCGCGCCTCGTAGAGCGTCTGCCGGGCGACCGCGCCGGAGGTACCGAGGGCGCTGCCGATCTCCTCGAAGCCGAGCCCGCCCAGCTCGCGCATCACCAGCGCCTCGCGCTGGCGCTCGGGCAGCTCGTCGAGGTCGGTGAGCAACTGCCGCAACCGCTCGCGCCTGGCCACGTCGTCGGTCAGGCTGGCGCCGGGGGCGGCCTGGTTGGCGTCGATCTGCCGCGTCTCCCGCCGCCGCCGCAGCAGGTCGACGGACTCGTTGCGGGCGATCCGGTAGAGCCACGGCTTCAGCTCGATCCTCCGCTCCTCCCCGGGCAGCGCCCGCAGCACCTTGACCATCGTGTTCTGGAGCGCGTCCTGGGCATCCTCCGGATTGCCGACGAGGGCGAGGCAAAAGCGGTACAGAGGCTGGTGGTAGCGGCGGAAGATCGCCGCGAAGGCGTGCTCGTCCCCGCTCACCGCCCGGCGGGCCAAGCGTTCGTCGGAGAGCAAGCGGGAGAAGCCTCCCGCGGCTGCCGCTTCGCTCATTGGTTGATCTTCCCATTGCGGGCCATCCGTCCAAGGGTAGGGATTGCGACACCCCCTAAACGGGTCGCCGGCCACGGTTGTCAGCGGTTACCGGGATTGAACTGACGGATATCGGGGAACCCTCGTTCTGTTTGGAAAACCGATCCATTTGCGGAGCGTTCGCGGCCGCAGGAGAAACAGGAGGAAACAAATGGTTGGAGCGTTGATCGGCTTGCTCATCGTCATCGCGATCGTGCTGGTCCTGCTCAAGGTCGCCGTCGCCGGAGGAATCCTCGGTCTGATCGCGATCATCCTCCTGGTCCTGCTCCTGCTCGGACGCCTCTAGAGCAGGCGCCGCGAAGCCAGGCAGAAACATGAGTGAACTCGTCCTCGGACCCATATTGCGCCACGTCTCCGAAACCGAGGCGACGGTGTGGGTCGAGACGAGCGAGGCATGCGAGGTGGAGGTCCTCGGCCACCGGGAGCACACCTTCCGGGTCGAGGGCCACCACTACGCGCTCGTCTGCATCGGCGGCCTCGAGTCGGCTTCGCGCTACGAGTACGAGGTCAAGCTCGACGGTGTGAACCACTGGCCCGAGCCCGGCTCGGAGCTGCCGCCGAGCGCGATCCACACCGTCGACGCCGACCGCTCGCTCGAGATCTGCTTCGGCTCCTGCCGGGTGGCGGTGCCCCACGAGGCTCCCTTCACCGAACCGAAAGACGAGACCGAAGTCGGCCACGAGGTCGACGCCCTCTGGGTCCTCGCCAAGCAGATGTCCTCCGGCGACCGCGAGCGCTGGCCCGATCAGCTCTTCCTCCTCGGCGACCAGGTCTACGTCGACGAGGGCGCGCCGAAGACGCGGCAGAAGATCCGGCGGCGGCGCGGCACCGACACCGAACCGTTCGCCGAGGTGACCGACTTCGAGGAGTACACCTGGCTCTACCAGGAGAGCTGGGAAGAGCCGTTGATCCGCTGGCTCCTCTCCACCGTCTCGGTCTCGATGCTGTGGGACGACCACGACATGAGCGACGACTGGAACATCTCCCGCGGCTGGCTGCTGGAGATGCGGCAGAAGTCGTGGTGGCACCGGCGCGTGGTGGGCTGCGTCTCCAGCTACTGGATCTACCAGCACCTCGGCAACCTCTCCCCGCGCGAGCTGTCCGAGGACGAGCTCTACCAGCGGGTCCGCGGCAACCAGCGCGGCGAGGAAGAGCTGTTCCCCTGGGCGCACCGGATCCAGACGGTCGGCTCCGGCGTCCGCTGGAGCTACTGCCGCGACTTCGGCCGCACCCGGGCGATCTTCATCGACTCGCGCGCGGGCCGGGTGCTGGAGGAGGACCGCCGGGCGATCGTCGATGACGAGGAGTGGGACTGGATCGTCGAGCGGACGCAGGGCGACTTCGACCACCTGCTGATCGCGACCACCGTCCCCTGGCTCCTCTCCCCCGGCTTCGACCGGCTCGAGGCCTGGAACGAGCGGCTGGCCGACGGCGCCTGGGGGAAGCTGCCGGCAAAGGCCAGCGAGAAGCTGCGGCGCGAAGTCGACTTCGACCACTGGGCGTCCTTCGGCGAGTCGTTCGCCCGGCTGCGCGAGCTGCTCGGGGAGGTCTCGCGGGGGGAGCACGGCAAGGCGCCGGCCTCGGTCGTCGTCCTCTCCGGCGACGTCCACCACGCCTACCTCTGCGAGGTCGCCTACCCCGGCTCGCCGGAGCGCAGCCCGGTCTACCAGGCCGTCTGCTCGCCCTACCGCAACCCGCTCGACGAAAAAGAGCGGCGGGTCGTGCGGGCCGGGTTCGGTCGCCCCTTCACCCTCTTCTCGCGCCTGCTGGCGCGGCTCGCGGGGGCAGCGGACCCGGGGGTGCGGTGGCGACTGGTCGACGGCCCCTGCTTCGACAACCAGGTCGCCAGCCTCCACCTCGACGGCCGCGCCGCGAGGATGCGCCTCGACAAGACGGTGCCTGGCCGCGACGGCGAGGAGGCGCTGGAGCTGAGCTTCGAACGGCGTCTGGCCTGAGGCGCCGAGTGGGCAATTCGACGGGCTGTACCCGTCGAATTGCCCACTCGCTATCCAGGCGTCTCCTCGACTAACGCCTTCGGCACCCGCACCTCGCGGCGGCGTTCGGCCCAGGCCCAGGCGAACATCACGGCGCCGGCGTAGCACCAGCCGAGGAGGACGTCGAAGAAGTAGTGCTCGCCCGTCGCCATCAGGGTCACCCCCATCGCCAGCGGATAGAGCAGCAGCAGCGGCCGCAGCGGCCGGCGGCGCACCCGCCCCCAGAGGAAGAAGGCGACCAAGGCGGTGATGCCGGAGTGCAGCGAGGGCACCGCCGCGACCAGGTTGACCCCCGCCTGCCCCTCGCGGAAGAGCGCCGCGGTGCCGACCCCCAGCACCTCCCAGCCGTTGCCGGTGGTGCGGTGGACTTCGCCGATCAGACCGTGCTCGGCGGCCAGCCAGGGCGGCGCCGCCGGGAAGAGGATGTAGGTGGCGAGGCCGGCCAGCGTCAGCGTCACGAAGCGGCGCATGTAGCGGAGGAAGGCGGGGCGGTCGCGGGCCCAGAGGAAGCCGGCGAAGGCGAAGGGGACGATGAAGTAGGAGGTGTAGACGAGGGTGAAGGCGACGTCGTACCAGTGGATCACCCCGGGCTCGTAGAGGTGCGCCTGCAGCCATTCGGTCGGCGCCTCGCCGCCGAAGACGAAGCGGTCGAAGTCCAGCATCGGGTGGTAGTGGATGCCGATCCCGAACGAGTCGGCGGCGCCGCGGGTGAGGTCGTAGACCGCCAGCACGGCGACGATCGGCAGCCAGTCCAGCAGCAGCCGCAGAACTTCCCGCGGCGGCCGTCCGAGCGAGGCCACCGCCAGCGCCCCGCAGGTCCAGAGGATCACCAGCTCGCGCTGGACCGGGATCCCGTAGGTCGCGCTCCAGACGACCAGCGCCGCGAAGTACAGCGCCAGCGCGTACGGCCGCAGGCCCGCCAGCGAGGCAAAGCGGAACTCCGACGCCCGCTCGACCCGCGGCTTCGCGTATTCACCAGTGGGTGACACCGTCCCCCAATGTATGTGCTGGGGCTAGGCTGGGATATGGCAGTCAGCCCGGAGACCCGCTACGCCCACAGCGGGGAGGTGGGCATCGCCTACCAGGTGGTCGGCGAGGGACCGCTCGACCTGGTCCTCGTCTTCCCCTTCATGTCCCATCTCGATCTCTTCTGGGAGAACCCGCGGATCTCCCACTTCATCCGCCGGCTCGCCGCCTTCGCCCGGGTGATCCTCTTCGACCGCCGCGGGGTCGGGCTCTCCGACCCGCTCGACCGCGCCGCCACCCTGGAGGAACGGATGGACGACGTGCGGGCGGTGATGGACGCCGCTGGCTCCGAACGGGCGGCGCTGCTGGGGATGTCGGAGGGGGCGCCGATGTGCATGCTGTTCGCCGCCACCTACCCGGAGCGCACCTCGGCCCTGCTCCTCTGGGGGGCGATGGCCCGCTCCACCGAGGCCCCCGACTACGACCTGGCGCCCCCGCGCGAGGCGATGGTCGAAGCCGGCGAGGAGCTGATCCTGCCGATGTGGGGGACCGGGGCGACGATCGAGATCTTCTCCCCCAGCCTCGCCGACGATCCCCGCGCCCGCGAGTTCCAGGCGCGGATGGAGCGCGGCGCGGCGAGCCCGCGGCGGGTCGCGCAGCTTTCCGAGATGTTCCTCGAAACCGACGTCCGCGAGGCGGTGCCGCTGATCCAGGCCCCGACTTTGGTCATGCACCGCCGTCACGACCGCGCCGTCAACGTCCGCGCCTCGCGCTGGCTGGCGGCGCGGATCGAGGGGTCTCGCTTCGTCGAGTTCGAGGGCGGCGACCACTTCCCCTGGGTCGGCGACGCCGAGCCACCGCTGGCGGCAATCGAGGAGTTCCTCACCGGCGTCCCTCCGGCCGCCTCACCACAGAGGGCGCTGGCGACCGTCGTCTTCACCGACATCGTCGACTCGACCCGGCACGCCAGCGCCATCGGCGACCGCCGCTGGCGCAACCTGCTCGAGGAGCACCAGGCGCTGGTCCGCGAGCGCCTGCGGGAGCATGGCGGCCGCGAAGTCAAGACCACCGGCGACGGCTTCCTCGCCACCTTCGAGGGCCCGACCCGGGCGATCGAGTTCGCCATCGCGGTGGCGGCCGAGGCACCCTCGCTGGGAATCGAGGTGCGGGCCGGCATCCACACCGGCGAGGTCGAGCTGATGGGCGACGACGTCGGCGGGATCTGCGTCCACGTGGCGGCGCGGATCTGCTCCCTCGCCGGGCCCGGCGAGGTGCTTGCCTCCCGCACCGTCCGCGACCTCACCGCCGGCTCGGGGATCGGCTTCGAGCCGCGCGGCTCCCACCGCCTCAAGGGCGTCGACCAGGAGTGGGAGCTCTACGCGGCCGGTCGGTGATCCGACTGGTAGTGGCGCAGGGTGGCGTCGGTGGTATCGCCCGGCATCCGCAGCCGCACCCGCAGCGTCTCGGCGAAGTCGTCGAGCGCCATCCCCAGGACCGCGGCCCGAACCCGCAACGCGTGCGGGCGCCGCTCGCCGCTCGCCTCCTCGACCAGGGAGCTGAGGAAGGGGAGCAGCCCGGCCAGCGCCCGCTCCTCGTCCTCGGTGCGGAAGTAGTGGACGATCGGGAAGTGGATGAGGTCGCGCCGGGTGCGGATCAGTTGGTCGGCAAAGCTGGCGAGCAGCGTCTCCAGTAGCTGCGGATCGGCGTCGGCGAGCTTCTCCCCCAGCCGCTCCTCGGCCTTTTTCGCCAGCAGCACCTCGTGCGCGAGCGAATCGCGCCGCGAGATCGCGGCGTAGATCGAGATCAGCCAGGAGATGCTGGCGGTGAGCAGACCGAGGCCGAACATCGTCTCGATCGGGCCGAGCAGGCGCATCGCGTCGGTGGCCGGGGAGATGTCGCCGTAGCCGAGGCTGGTGAGGTTGACCAGCGAGATGTAGAGGGCGTCGATGAATCCGGTGTGGTCGGCGGGGTTGAGACCGGGGTCGAAGCGGAACCCATCGGGGAGCTGCGGCAGGAAGACGAAGGCCCAGCCGAGCGCCAGCAGCGCCGCCCAGGTGGCGACGACGGCGATGTAGCTGATCGGGCCGGCGAGGAGGCCGACGCTCTGCACCTTGGCCGCCAGCCAGCGGGCCATGCCGCTGACAGCGCGGACGACCTGCCGCGCGATCATCCCCCGGCCCAGCGGGTGGAAGAGGACGTCGAAGATGTCGCGCAGGGCGACGGCGATCAGCGCGATCCCGATCAGGGTCCAGAGGACGTCCACGGCCGGCACGGTAGCCGAGCGCCCGCTAGCCGCGCCGGGCTGGGGTGGCCAGCGCGGCGCGGACGACCTCGGCCAGGCCGTTGCCGATCCGCGCCCACGAGTAGCGCTCCGCGGCCGTGACCCGGGCGCGGCCGCCACGGGCGCGGCGCTCCCCGTCGTCGTCGATCGCGGCCGCGATCGCCCTCGCCAGGGCGGCGCCGTCCGGCGCCACCAGCCAGCCGGTCCGCGGGTCCTCGACGATCGCCGCCGGGCCGCCGCTGTCGACCGCGACCACCGGCAGCCCGCAGGCCATCGCCTCGATCAGGACCTGGCCGAACTGCTCGTTGACGGCGGCGTGGACGAGGAGGTCCCCGGCGCGCAGGAAGTCGGGCAGCTCCTCGTGCGCGTGCCAGCCGGCGAGGAAGACGTCGCGGGCGCCGGTGCGGGCGATCGTCTCGCAGGGATGCTCGCCCTCCCACTCTCCCGGGTGGCCGCCGACCACGACCAGCGCCGCCCGTTGGCGGAACCCCGCCTGGGCGGCGGCGAAGGACTCGATCAGCAGCGGTAGCCGCTTCACCTCGGTGAAGCGGCCGACCGCGAGCAGCACCACCCCGGTCAGCGCCTCGAGGTCGCGCTCCTCATAGGCAACGCTGCCCGGCCCGGCTCCCGGCCGCCAGCCCCGCGGGCTCTCGACCAGGTGGCGGCGCCAGTGGGCGCGGCGGTCGACCTGGCCCGGCGAGAAGATCGGGTCGAAGCCGCTTGGAAAGCAGACGAAGCGGCTCTCGTCGAGGCCCAGCAGCGCCCCCGCCCGCTCGCGGCCGCGGCGGTCGCTGACGACGATCGTCTCGCAGCCGGCAGCCCAGCGGCGCAGACGCTCGGCCCAGGCCTCGGCGTGGGCCCAGGTCGGTGGCGCCCCCGCCCCGATCCGCTCCAGCATCAGCAGCTCGGTGCCGTGGACGTGGCCGACCACCGGCACTCCCGGCAGCACCCGCGCCGCCGCCTCGTTCAGCGGGGTCAGGTGATGGAGGTAGAGGACGTCGACGCCCGCTGTGGCGGCGTCGAGGAGGGCGGCGGCCCAGGCCTCGACCTGCAGCTCGAATCGCTCCTCGTCGAGGCTGGCGAAGACGGCGTCGGGGGCTCCTGGGCGCTCCTCGTAGGAGCCGTGGATCGGCGCGGTGCCGGCGGCGCCGCGGTAGCCGAGGGGGTCGGCGGAGCGGATCGCCGGGGTGAAGTCGACCGGCCGCGGTTCGAGGCCGGCGTAAAAGCTCGAGGCCAGCCCCACCTCGCCGAGGTCCGAGCGCGAGCCGGCGAGGAGGGTGACCTCGAAGCCGTTGTGACCGAGCTCGCGGGTGACCGAGCGGCAAGAGTGGGCCGAGCCGCCGCGGGGTGAGAAGTAGATCCCCATCAGCACCCTGTTCCCGGTGGCGTTCACGACCACCGAGAGTACCCCCGGGTACTCCTCTACAACCTGGGGCGCGGCGCGAAGTGCAGCGCGGTCACCACCGCGCGCCCGTCGAGCAGCTCGATCCCGTGCTCTTCGCGCGGGGTGTTGACGAGGGCGCCGTCGACGACCAGCGAGGCGGAGCCACCGCCGTCGAGGTTGATTGCCTCGACGGCCCCAAGCTCGGCCATCGCCAGCGCCAACTCGGCCATCGTCAGTCCGGCCTCGTCGTCGTCCCGTCCCTCGCAGGCGACCGCGATCAGCTCGCCGGCGCCGAGCCCGAGGGCCGCCCGCGGGTAGCGGGCGGCGGTGATGTCGGAGTCGAACTGGCGGGCGCCGGCCGAAAAGCCCTCGCAGTCGACACCCTCCCGCACCAGCGGCTGGCCGTCGGCAACCAGCATCGGCCCCGCCTGCAGGAGATCGCCGCGCGGCACGGACCCCAGCCGCTGCCGCGCCGCCAGCCGCACCGCGCCGCCCTCAACGTGGACACAGGCGCGCTCCTGGTGCCAGGGGGCGTCGAAAGGCTCACTCGGCAGCGCCGTCCCGTCGATCCAGAGGTCGCCGAGGGGAAGTCCGTCAGGGCGGATGTAGAAGCCACCGACGATCGCGTGCTCGGCTCCGTTGCGCTCGCACCAGCCGCGCACCGTCGAGGAGGGACGCAGGGAGACGACCCGCAGGTCGAACTCGGCGCGGCCGAAGCGGGCCACGTGGAGGGTCGTCTCGGCCCCTCCCAGGAGGCGCAGCCGCCGCCGCTCGAGCGCCGGCCGGGCGGGTGCTGCCGCGATGGAGGAAGTCGAACCTGGCATCGAGAGACCTAACCCTCTGCGCCCGGAATGGAACAGGAAGCGGTGGACGGCGATGTTGCCGATCTGAGACCGATGATTGGTTAAGGGGTCCCTTCGGGTACGGGGCTGTCAGTGAACGATTACTCGATAGCCAGGGCGGACGAGGTCGATGACGCCTACGGCAACAAGAACAGCGTCCCGGGCGAGTTCCGCTCGCTGACGAACGCCCTGGAAAGCGAGCAGCTTGCGCTGACCCTGATCCGGATTCCGCCCCACTCCGACTTCGAGCAGGGCACCGGGCACCTGCACGAGGAAATCGAGGAGATCTACCTCGTTACCCGAGGCACGCTGACCATGCGGCTCGGCGACGACGTCGTCGAGGTCGAGGCGGGGACGGCGGTGCGGGTAGCGCCGATGCTGCTGCGATCGCACCGCAACCTGGGAGACGAGACGGTCGAGGTCTGGGCGATCTCCCGAGCCAACGAGCACGACAGCGGCGAGAAGGTCGACGACTTCTGGGAGGCCTCCCCGGACGCGATGCAGCATCAGTGACCTACGTCGCGGCACCCGATCGTTATAAGGGGAGGATGGACTACCGCCGCTGCGGCCGCTCCGGCCTGGACCTGCCCCTGCTCTCACTCGGCTACTGGCATAACTTCGGCGACGACCGGCCCTTCGAGACGCAGCGGGCGATCTCCCGCCGCGCCTTCGACCTCGGCATCACCCACCACGACCTCGCCAACAACTACGGTCCGCCCTACGGCGCCGCCGAGCTCAACTTCGGCCGCCTGATGCGCGAGGACTTCCGGCCCCACCGCGACGAGATGGTGATCTCGACCAAGGCCGGCTGGGATATGTGGCCGGGGCCCTACGGCCAGGGCGGTTCCCGCAAGTACCTGCTGGCGAGCCTCGACCAGTCGCTCGAGCGGATGGGCCTCGAGTACGTCGACATCTTCTACTCCCACCGACTCGACGGGACGACCCCGCTGGAGGAGACGATGGGGGCGCTCGATACCGCGGTCCGCCAGGGCAAGGCCCTCTACGTCGGCATCTCCTCCTACGACGCCGCCCGCACCCGCGAGGCGGCGGCGATCCTCGCCGAGCTGGGGACGCCGCTGCTGATCCACCAGCCCTCCTACTCGATGCTGAACCGCTGGATCGAGAACGAGGGACTGCTCGACACCGCCGCTGAGCTCGGCATCGGCGTGATCGGCTTCACCGCCCTGGCTCAGGGCCTGCTCACCGACCGCTACCTCGACGGCGTCCCGGAGGGCTCGCGGGCGACCCGCGGGCAGGAGACCTTCGACGAGGGCTGGCTCAACGAGGAGATGATCGAGCGCCTGCGGGCGCTTAACGAGGTCGCCTCCCGCCGCGGCCAGACCCTGGCCCAGCTCGCCCTCGCCTGGGCCCTGCGCGACGAGCGGGTCACCTCCCTTGTCATCGGCGCCTCCTCGGTCGCCCAGCTCGAGCAGAACGTCGCCGCCCTCGACAACCTCGACCTCTCCGCCGAGGAGCTGGCGGAAATCGACCGCCACGCCGAGGCCGACGCGGGCCTCGACCTCTGGGATCGAGCCCGCGCCGGCGAGTGGTGATTCAGCCCGTGATCGCGTGGACGACGGGGTAGTAACCGTCGGCGTGACCTGTGACCTTCGGGTGGTAGCTTTCGCCCGTCGGGTTCGAGAGGCCATTGATCCACTCCGTCGACGAGCCGCCGCCGCCATCGCAGACCGCGTGGCCGATGAACGGCGGGATCACGTTGCCGAAGCTGAAGTTGGCCCCCGCCCGCGAGGTCGCGGCGCTGACCACGTTCTTCAGCATGTCGGCGGTTTCGTTCAGCCGCTGCTCCTCGCTGGGGCTGAACCAGGTGAGCGCGTTGCAGTCTTCACCGTTGAACAGGCGCGGATAGTCGAGCGCCACGACTTTCGCATTCGGTGACTTTTCCTTGATCTTGTTGTTGACCAGGTCGAGCCGGCCCGGCAGCGTGCCATTGATGTAGGACTGCGCTTTGTTGATCGCCCCATTGCAGTCGGATGACCAGGACGGCAGCGCGCATTCGGTGATCACTTCTGAGAAACCGGCGTCGTTGCCGCCGATCGTGTAGGTGACCCAGTTGGTGTCCGCGGTCAGGCTCGCCGCCTGGGTGTTGATGACGTCCCCGGTCTTGGCCCCCGCGCAGGTCGCGTTGACGAAGGTCCATTCCGGGTGGGCGTTGTGCAGCAGGTAGGGATACGCGTAGACGGAGCGCTGGCAATTCGATTCGTAGAAGGTCCGCGTCCCGGTCCCCGACGAATACGAGTCCCCCAGCGCCACGTACTTGGTCGCCCAGGCGCTCCCCGCCGTGAGGGCACAGAACGCGAGTACGCAAAACACTGCGGCAATACGAGTCAACTTCATTTTTGGCCTCCTCCCGCCAAATGATCAGTACTTCCTGAACATAACTGCAGAAGGGCTGGCCGGCCACCTCAAAGCTCTATATCGTGGACCAAATGCCCGATTACGGCAGCGCCACTTTGGGTCAGCTATGCGCCGATCTCGGCTCCAGGCTGGTAGAGGTGGCGACCGCCCCCGCCGGCCTCGAGGTCCGGGTCGGCGGTGTCGTCCTCCAGGACGCTTCCGAGCCGGTCGACCCGGCCCGCGCCGCCGGCCGTCTGCTGATCGCCGTCGGCGCCAGCGCCGACTCGCTGCCGGCGCTGGTCTTTACCGCCGCCGCGGCCGGAGCGCCGGCGCTCGCCTGCCGCTCCTCCCAGGCCTGGTCGCAGAAGGCGCTCGACGCCGCCGAGGGCGAGGGTGTGGCCCTGCTGGCGGTCCCCGACCACGTCCCCTGGGGCGAGCTCTACGAGCTGGTCCGCGCCGCGATCGAGGTCGACCACCTGGAGCCGCGGATCGACACGGTCGGGGCCGAGTGGCGCGAGCTCAACGACCTCACCGCCCTGGTCGAGGCAGTCGCCGCGATTACCGGCGGCTCCGCCGGCATCGACGACATGCACTCCCGCATCCTCGCCTTCTCGGGGACGCAGGAGAACGACCCGATGCGGACCGCCTCGATCCTCACCCGCCGGGTGCCCGCCGAGTTCGCCAAGGAACTGCGCGAGCTCGGCGTCTACGACCGCCTGCTGGAGAGCGACGACGTCCTCCACCTCCAGTTCGACAACCTCGCGTCGCGGCGGGCGATCGCGATCAAGCGCGGGCGTACGGCCCTGGGCTCGCTCTGGCTGATCGGCGACGACGAGGCGATCAGCCCCGATGCCGACGAGGTCCTGCGCCAGGCGGCGCCAATCGCGGCGCTGCAGATCATGCGCGAGCAGGCGACCACCGACGTCGAGCGGCGGATGCGCGAATCCTCGGTCGCCGCCCTGCTCGAGGAGGGCAGCGCCTCGCGGGCGGCGCTGAAACAGGTCGGGCTGCCGCGCGAGGGGCGCCTCGTCGTCGTCGTCCTCGAAGTAACAGACCGCAACGCCTCGGCCCCGGCCGCGCTGGGAACCCGCCTCGTCGACCTGCTCTCGATCCACCTCCACGGCTACCAGCGGCCGACCGCCACCGCGGCGATCGCGGCCGCGGCCGGCGAGGCCGAAGGTGACCGCGTCTACGTGGTCGCCTCCAGCCGCGGACCCGACGACGTGGCGGCGCTGCGCAAGGTCGTCGAGAGCTGCATCGAGCACGCCCGGCGCACGCTCGGGGCCGAGCTGAGAGCCGGCATCGGCCACGAGGTCGACGCCGGCGCCGACCTCTCCCTCGCCCGCCGTAGCGCCGACGACTGCCTGGCGCTGGAACCGGCGACGGGCACCGTCACCGTCTTCGACGCGGTCCACGACCGCGCCCTGCTCGCCGACGTCGACGAGTTCGTCGCCGGCTGGCGCGGCGGGCCCTCCGCGGCCTTTGAGATCCTCGCCGCCCATGACGCCGAGCACGGCACCGCCTACGTCGAGACGCTGCGTGCCCTGTTGGACACCTTCGGCAACGCCAACGAGGTGGGGCGGCGCTTGCACCTGCACGTCAACAGCGTCCGCTACCGGATCAAGCGGATCGCCGAGATCACCGGGATCGACCTCGGCGACGGCGCCACCCGCCTCGCCCTGGAGCTGACGCTGAGGTCACAGCCCCCCGCCGGCGAAGCCGGCGGGGGTCGCGTGACTTAGGAGCGTCGGTCGCCTATTCGGCGAAGCCGACCTGAGCGAACCAGGGGCCGCCAGCGCTGACCGGTTCGTAGCCTTCGACGTTGTCCTTCATCGCGAAGAGCTGCGGTGAGTAGCCCAGGGTCGAGAGGTTTTCTTCTTCGGCAACCATTTCCTGGAATTCGGCATACAGTTCGCCGCGTTTGGTCGAGTCCTGCTCGGTTTCGGCCTTGGCGCCGAGCTTCTGGAGTTCTTCCAGGTTCTTCGGGTGGGTGAAGATGCCTTCGAGGCCGCCCGCGTAGAGGCCGACGAGCTCGGAGGGATCGGGGATGTCGGAGATGATCGGGGTCAGGAAGGCGCCGTATTCTTCGGTCGCCACCTGTTCCAGGATCACCGTTGGGTCGACCGGTTCGAGGTCGACCTGGAAACCGGCTTCCTTGAGGTTGCTCTGGATGATCTGGGCCTCCGTCCGCTGCACCACGCCGCCGCTGGAGTACTTGAGCGTGAAGCTCGGATCCGCGCCTTCTTTTTCGGCTTCGGCGAGGACTTCTTTGGACTTGGTGAGGTTGTGTTCGGTCGGTTCGATTTCGGTCCAGTAGGGAAGCGTCGGCGCCAGCCAGGAGCCGCCAAGTTCGCCGTAGCCGCCGAAGGCGACCTTGACGATGCTTTCGCGGTCGATCGCCAGGTTCGCCGCTTCGCGGGCTTTAGGGTTGGAGAACAGCTTCGAGTCGACGTTGTAGGCGATGAATTCGGCTGAGTTGAGCGCGTAGTCGCTGAGTTTCAGCCCGGGGGTGCTTTCGATCGTCTTCAGTTGGCTGAATTCGGGACCGAAGGCCATGTCGATGTCGCCGGAGCGGAGCTGGGCGAGGCGACTGGAGTCTTCCTGGATGCCGATGAAGACAAGCTTGTCGAGCTTCGGTTCGCCCTGGTTCCAGTAGTTCGGGTTTTTGGCCAGGGTCAGGGCCTTGCCCTTCTGCCAGCTCTCGAACATGAACGGGCCGGTCCCGGTCGGGTGCTGTCCGAAGGCTTTTTCGGAGAGGCCGCCGTAGTTCTTCGGCACGATCGCCGCCGCGTACAGGGCGAGGTTCGCTTCCATCGCCGGCACCGGCTTTTCGACCTTGATCACGACGGTCGAGGGCGAGGTCGCCTTAATCGACTTGATCGGTTCGTAGACGAAGCTGTAGTTGACGCATTTGCGCGCCTGTTCGAGGCTGAAGACGACGTCTTCCGCGGTCAGCGGTTTGCCGTCGCTGAACTTGATCCCCGGTTTCAGCTCGAAGGTCCAGGTGAGGCCGTCGGCCGAGGGCTTGCCGCTCTTGACCAGCCAGGGGAAGACCTTCCCCTCGCTGCTGGCGCGGTAGAGCGTCTCGTTGATCTGGTCGACCGCATAGATTTCCGGGGCGCCGATCGTTTCCGGCGCGCTCGGGGTCAGGTTCGAGATTTCAGCTCCCATCCCGACCCGCAGGGTGCCTCCCGTTTTGATTGCGGCGGTACTGTCGCCGCTGCCTCCCGAACCGCCGCTTCCCCCGCAGCCTGCAAGCACCAAGGTGGCCAAGGCGACCAGCGCCAAGACCGCGTTACGCGTCTTCGACCCCAGGGGTCCCATCATCAGTCACTCTCCCTCTGTAGGAACACACTTCCTCCAACGAGAAGGCTAAGTTTGGCTCCGCCGCCGCCTTTTGTTTTTTTCGACAAGCCTGCGCCTGGCCGCCCGTCGCAGCGAAAAACGATGCCTGCTCAGGGTTCGGCGCAGGCGTGGAGCGCCGCGAGCAGCGCCCGCGAGCGCGGGTCGCCCGCCTCGTCGTACTGCATCCGGTTCATCGCGTAGGAGAAGCCGAGCCGCTGGCTCGGCCAGCGGCCGTGCTCGGAGCCGCCGGCACCGCTGTGGCCGAAGGCGTCGCCCGGCGGGCCGAGCTGCGCCAGCTCGGTCTGCAGCATGAACCCGACCGCCCAGCTTTCTTCGTCGTCCAGCAGGGCGTCGCGGCGCGAGACGATCTCGGTCGTGCCCAGCGCCAGCGTCTCGGCCGAGACCAGCCGGCCGAGCGAGTCGTAGAGCTTGGCCACCGAGCGCGCGGTGCCGATCCCACCCGCGCCGGGGATCTCGGCGGCGTGGAAGGCGGTGCTGTTCCAGGGGAAGGAATCGGGGACGAGAATCTTCGGGTTGCCCCAGATCGCCTCCCGCAGCGCGTCCTCGCCGGCCTCGGGGTCGACCAGGTCCAGCTCCTCCCAGCTCCTGCCGATCTCGATCCTGGTCACGCGTGGCTCGAGCTCGGGTGGAAGGCCGATCCAGAGTTCGAGCCCGAGCGGCGCGGCGATCTCCTCGGCGAAGAAGCGGCCGATGCTGCGGCCGTCGATCCGACGCACCAGCTCGCCGCAGAGCCAGCCGTAGGTGAGGCCGTGGTAGGTCTGGAAGGCGCGCGGGTCCTCGAACTGGGGCTGGGCGGCCAGCAGCGCCGCCATCCGCCGGTCGTCGGGAAGGTCGTCGACGGTCAGCTTCTCGGCGATCGCGGGGAGGCCGGCGCTGTGGCTGACCACCTGGCGCACCGTCACCCCCTCCTTGCCGGCGGCGGCGAACTCGGGCCAGTACTCGCAAACCGGTGAGTCGAGGTCGAGCTGCCCGCGGTCGATCAGCATCAGCAGGCAGATCGCGACCAGGCCCTTGGTCCCGGAGAAGATCACCTGCAGGGTGTCGCGCTCCCAGGGCCGGCCGTCCCGCGCGTCGGCGTTACCGCCCCAGAGGTCGAGGAGGGTGCGGCCCTCGCGAACCACGGCAAAGGCCGCCCCGAGCTCGTCGCGCTCGGCGAAGTTGCGGCGGAACTCCTCGGCGACCGGCTCGAAGCCGGGCGCGATGACCCAGTCGTCTTCCCGTAGCCCATACATAGCTAATGGTCTGACTTATACCATTAGCTCGAAATTGGCACTTGATTGTCGGGTCGCCTTTGCCAGGGTGAGCCTCAGCCTGAATCGATCGGGGAAGTGAGATGAGCAAGTGCTGAGCGAGGGGGTCGAGACCGCGAGCGTGGATGACCTCCTTGTCATCCAGCAAAACGGTGCCGCAAGCCCGCGCGAGGTCCTCATCGAGGCACTGGAGCGATGCCGACGCGCGGGCGATCTCAACGCCTTCATCACCTTGGCGGATGACTCCGAGACGGCGTCGCCAGGGTCCCGAGAGGGGTTGCCGCTGGCCGGGATACCGATCGCGGTAAAGGACTGCATCGACGTCGCCGGATTTCCCTGCACGGCAGGCACCCCCGGCCTACGCGATTGGCGACCGCGGCACGACGCGCCGATCGTCGCTCGCCTGCGCGCCGCAGGAGCTGTCTTCGCCGGCAAGACGAACCTCCACGAGCTGACGCTCGGCGCCAGCTCCGACAATCCCACCTTCGGTCGAGTCCGCAACCCGCACGCTCCAGAGCTGATCGCCGGCGGCAGCAGCGGAGGCAGTGCCGTGGCCGTCGCGATCGGAGCGGTGCCGGTGGCGCTGGGGACGGACACCGTCGGCTCCAGCCGTGTTCCAGCGGCACTTTGCGGCTGCGTCGGGTTCCGGCCGACGACCGGTCGCTATCCGCACGGCGGAATCGTTCAGGGCTCGCTCACCCTCGACACTCCCGGTCTGTTCGCCGGCAACGTCCCCGACCTGCTGCTGGTCGATCACATCCTCAGCGGCGAAGGCGGTGGTGAATCCGAGATCGCCGGCAAGCGCGTCGGGGTCCCGCGGCGCTACTTCTACGATGACCTCGACCCCGAGCTGGAGGTGACGATCGAGGCCGCCCTCCAGCGCCTCGCCGGCGCGGGCGCCGAGCTGATCGAGACCGAGATCGGCGGCCTCGACGAGAAACTCGCGCAGCTCTCCCCCATCGCGAGCTTCGAGCTGCCCCGCGAGCTTGCCTTCTACCTTGCTGCTGGGCGAGCGCCGTTCACCGCCTGGGCTGTCATCGACGCGATCGCCGGCGACTTCGAGCGTGCCCACTACGAGGAACAGCTATGGGGTCAGGCGATCTCCGAGCGGCAGTACGGGGAGGCCCTCGGCGGTGGTCGTAAAGCGCTGGTCGACGCCTACGCCGCCTGCTTCGAGGGAGACCGGTTGGACGTCCTGGCGTTCCCGGCAACCCCGCTGCCCGCGCGACCGCTCGGCGACGACGAAACGGTTTGCCTCAACGGACGCGCGGTGAACGCGCACGACACCTACCTGCGCAATACCGCCCCGGCCTCCTTCGCCGCGATCCCCAGCATCTCCGTCCCTGCCGGAGAAACGGCGGCCGGCTTGCCGGTGGGCATCTGCTTCGAGATGCCGAGAGGCCGCGATCGTGCCCTTCTTGGCCTCGCCGCCGCTTTTGAGCGACTCGGCAGCGCATGACCGCCCCTACCAGCAAGGCGGATCCAAGCGAGAGCGACCACCTCGGAATCGACGCCTCGTGGTCGACGGAAGGCACGGCGCGACGCCCAGCGCAAGCCCAGCCGCCAAGCCAGGCCATCTCCGAGCCCGCTCGGGAGACGCCGGTTCACGACGTGACCGACGTGCTCGTGGTCGGCGGTGGGCCGGCTGGATGCGCCGCGGCGGTGGCGGCGGCGCGGCTGGGAGCGAAGGTCACCCTGGTCGAGCGCTACAACCACCTCGGCGGTCTGTCCACCGGTGGGCTCGTGATCTGGATCGACCGGATGAGCGACTGGCAGGGAAACCAGGTGATCGCCGGGTTCGCGTCGGAGATCCTCGAGCGCATGCCCGCGGGGGCGGTCGCGGGGGCGCCGCCCGAGCAGTGGGGCTCGACCGATCCCGCGCTGGTGGCCCATTGGCACGATCGCGCCAGTGCCTTACGCGGCGTCGTCACCTGGTCGCCGATGATCGATCCGGAGTGGCTCAAGTTCGAGTCGCTGCAGATGCTCGACGAGGCCGGTGTCCGGTTGCTGCTGCACTCGTGGGTGGTCGACGCGATCGGCGACGGGCGCGAGCTGCGCGGCGTCATCTTCGAGAGCAAGCAGGGTCGCCGTGCGATCCTCGCCAAGGTGGTCGTCGACTGCAGCGGCGATCTCGACGTGGCGGCCGCCGCCGGCGTGCCGTACGAATCGGACCTGGTCGGCGCCGGGTCGACCATCCAGCATTGCGTCAACACCTCCTGGACGTGGGCCGGCATCGATTTCCAGCGCTGGCAGGAATTCACGCGCTCCGACCCCGATGGCCACAGGGCACTGGTCGATCGCGGGCAAGAGCTTCTCGGCTACCTGGAGACGCCGGTGGTCGCGTGGCGCGACGATGTGGTCGTCTTCATGGGGCCGCGGTTGACCGGATACCGCGGTATCGAGGTCGATGACCTGACCGCGGTCGAGCTCGAGTCGCGTCGGCGCATGGTCGCCCACCTGGACTTCTACCGGCGCCACGCTCCCGGATTCGAGAATGCGTGGTTACTGCTCTCGGCTCCTCAGGCGGGGATCCGGCACACCCGGCGGCTGATCGGCGTCCACAAGATGACGATTGACGAGTGGCGCACCGGCGTGCGCCCCGAGGATGAGGTCGGCATATCCCCGTCCCCTTCGGACAAGTTCGCTCCGATCTCGGTGCCCCTTGGCTGCCTGGTCGCCGCCGATCTGGACAACGTGCTTGCCGCTGGCCGCCACATCGCCACCGACCAGCCCACCCAGGCGTTCATGCGCGAGATCCCGCAGTGCTGGCTCACCGGACAGGCCGCTGGAGCCGCGGCGGCATTGTCGGCGGGAACTGATGTCCTGCCGCGAGAGCTCGACCCACGTGAGCTGCGGCGCGAGCTGCAGGCCCAGGGTGTTCATCTCCACCCCGGGGGCCGGTGACTTCCCGATGACGTACGTCATCACGGCGGCATGCATCGGCGAGAAAGACCGCTCGTGCACGGAGGTTTGCCCGGTCGACTGCATCCACGAGGCCGGCGAGATGCTGGTGATCGACCCCGTCGAGTGCATCGACTGCGCGGCCTGCGAGTCGGTCTGCCCGGTGCAGGCGATCGCGCCCTACGAAGGCGTTCCTGAGGACCAGAAGGACTTCATCGGAATCAACTCGGCCTGGGCCGATGGGCGCGACGCCGTCGAGCAGCGTCTGGCCGCGTGGCGGAAGCGGGCCCGGCCACCCCGACCGTAGGCGGCTCGGCGGTCGCCCTGCCGTCCGCGTTCATCGAGCTCGTCTTCCTTTCCTGATCAGTCGCCCGGGCTGCCGAGGTCGAGCACGTCGGCGCCCTCGGCGGTCATCGTCAGGTAGCCGCCGTCGACCGGGAGGTCGGCGCCGGTGATGAAGGAGGCGTCGGGGCTGGCGAGGAAGGCGATCGCGGCGGCGACCTCTGAAGGTTCGGCGCAGCGGCCGAGCGGGTGGTAGGCCCCCCACTCCTTCTCCCAGCGCTCGCGGTCGCCGCCGGCGGCCTGGTCGAGGACGGCGGTCCAGACCCAGCCGGGGCTGACGCTGTTGACGCGGATACCGTCGCGGGCGAGGTCGAGCGCCTGGCAGCGGGTCAGCTGCAGCAGCGCGCCTTTGCTCGAGTTGTAGGTCCAGCGCTGGGCCTGGGCGATGTGGGCGGAGATGCTGGCGAGGTTGACGACGGCCGCACCGCCGCCCTTGCGCAGCTCCCCCAGCGCCTCGCCGACCAGCTTGGCGGGGGCGAGGACGTTGACGTCGAGGGTGCGCTGCCACTGCTCGTCGTCGGCGTCGGCGCCGGCGAAGAGGAAGACGCCGGCGTTGTTGACGATGACGTCGATCCCGCGCTCGGGGTCGGCGGCCGCGGCGATCGCGTCGGCGCGCCCCCGCTCGGTGGCGACGTCGGCCTGGACCGGCCGGAAGCGCTCGCCGAGCTCCTCGGCGGTGCGGGCAAGGGCCGCCTCGTCGAGGTCGGCGCCGGTGACGATCGCGCCCTCGGCGCAGAAGCGGGCGGCGGTGGCGGCGCCGATTCCCGAGCCGGCGCCGGTGATGAGGACCGCGTGGCCTTGGAAGCGTTCAGACATCGTCTCTTCCTCCTGGTTGAGAGATAACGGCCTCCTCCTCGGCGGAGCCGAGGGCCGAGGCCCAGTCGGTGGCGGGGTGAAGGTCGTAGGCCGCGCGCAGGCGCTCGATCTCATAAGAGCCCGCGCCCGTCGGGAAGCCGGTGGCGCCGACGAGGTTGATCCGCCGGCAGCCCGGCCCCAGCGGCCGCTCAACCGCGCGGGCGAAGCCCTCGGCCGCGTCGGCCAGCGAGATCAGGCCGCCACCGACGATGTAGGGGTAACGCTCGGCTTCCGCTCCGACCGCGGCCAGCGTCGCGCGGTCCCCCGCGTCGACGACGCCCCCGAGCCGAAGCAGCGCGATCTCCAGCGCCGGGTCGCGGCGGGCGAAGTAGCGGGCGACCTCCTCCATCAGCCACTTCGAGAGGCCGTAGGGGTCGGTGGCGTCACCCGGATGGTCGTCGGGGATCGGCTGCTGGCGCGGCTCGAAGCCCGGCGAGGTCGCCCCGGCGGCGCCGATCGAGCTGGCGAGGACGAAGCGGCGGCAGCCGCGGCCGACCAGGTAGCGCAGCAGCGTCCGGGTGCCGCCGACGTTGACGGCCAGCGTCTCCTCCTCGCCGCCTTCCTCGAGCACGGCGCCGAGGTGGACGACGGCGTCAATCGGGTGCGGGTCCAGACCCGCGAGGTCCTCCCGCGAGGCGAAGCTGCCACGGACGTACTCGTCGGCGCCGGCGACCGGCCGCCGCGAGAGCGCCAGGACGCGGTGGCCGCGGCGGAGCCGCTCAACCAGGGCCGAGCCGACGAAGCCGCTGGCGCCGGTGACGAGGACGGTCGGGCGCGGGTCCTCAGCCACCGCCGCCGTCCAGGGTCCGCAGGATCGCCCGCACCGGTGAGCCGTCACCGTCAGCCACCGGCAGCGGCAGCGCGATCAGCTCATAATCGCCCGGCTCGACGTGGTCCAGCCGGATGCCCTCGAGGATCGCCACCTCGGCCCCGAGCAGGGTGCGGTGGACGGGGAAGTCACCGCCCTCGAAGGTCTCGATCGAGAGGTAGTCGATCCCGATCAGCTTCAGCCCGTGGTCGACGATCCAACGGGCGGCGCCGGCGTCGATCGCCAGGTAGTCCTCGCGGAACTCGGGGGCGTCGTCCCAGCGGCTGGCGTTCTCGGTCCGAAGCAGCAACCGCTCCACCCCTTCGAGCCCCCAGCCGTCGAGGTCGGCGGCGGTGACGTCGCGGTCCTCTCCGTGGCGGACAACGCGGCAGCGGCCGATCCAGGGCTCCAGCGGCAGCTCGCCGAGACCGGCACCGTCGGCGATGAAGTGCGCGGGTGCGTCGACGTGCGTCCCGGTGTGGGCGCACCCGACCAGGTTGGAGACCGTCGCCGCGTCGCCGCCGCCAACGCTCGAAGTCTGCTCACGGTGGAAGGGAGTCTCGCCCGGCCAGCCGGGCATCCGCGCGTCGAGCGGGCGGGAAATGTCGATCAGCTTCACGGTCTCCTCCTAGGGTCGGGCCAGAACCTGGCGGACGATCTCCTCCGCCCCCGGCAGAAAGGCGTCCTCCAGTGGTGGGCTGTACGGGACAGGATGATCGGCGGTGGCGATGCGCCAGGCGTCGTCGAGGTCGCCGAGCCCCTCCTCGGTCACCCGCGCGATCACCTCCCCGGCCCAGCCGCCGGTCAGCGGCCCCTCCTCGACCACCGCGATCCGGTTCGTCTTCGCGACCGAGGCGAGCACGGTCTCGGTATCGAACGGGCGGATCGTGCGCAGGTCGATCACCTCCGCCTCGACCCCCTGCGCGGACAGCGTCTCGGCCGCGTCGAGGCAGTCGTGGACGCCCTTCATCGCGCTGAGGAGGGTGACGTCGGCGCCCTCGCGGCGGACCGCCGCCCGCCCCAGCGGCACGCTCTCGGCGCCGGCCTCACCCTTGCGCGGATAGAGCCGCTTGTGCTCGAAGAAGACGACGGGGTTGTCGTCACGGATCGCCGCCCGCAGCAGGCCGAAGGCGTCGGCCGGCTCCGCGGGCGCGACCAACTTGATCCCCGGCACCCCGGTCAGCCAGGAGATCGGCATCTGCGAGTGGATCGCGCCGAAGCGGCCGCCGGCGCCGACCACGCAGCGGATCACCAGCGGGCAGCCGTGAGCGCCATCGAGGAAGAGGAACTTGGCGGCCTGGTTGATGAGGCTGTCCATCGCCAGCGGCAGGAAGTCGCCGAACATGATCTCCAGCACCGGGCGCAGGCCGCAGGCGGCGGCGCCGTAGGCGGCGCCGGCCATCGCCAGCTCGGAGATCGGCGTGTCGATGACGCGCTCGGGGCCGTGGGCCTCGAGCAGCCCCGGGCTGGCGGCGAAGACGCCGCCAGCGACGGCGACGTCCTCGCCGAAGAAGATCACGTTCTCGTCGGCGGCCAGCTCGGCGTCGAGGGCGTCGCGGATCGCGGTGCGGAAGTCGGTCTCAGCCATCGGCTCTCCCGGGGGTCGGGCCGCCGCAGGGCGGCATCGTCAGAAGCAAGGGCCGCTCCAGCAGCTCGCGCAGCCGGGCGAGGAAGCGGGCGGCGGCGGCGCCGTAGACGAGGCGGTGGTCGGAGCAGAGGCTGAGCTGCATCAGCTCGACGGCGGCGACGCTGCCGTCGGCGGCGAAGACCGGCCGCCGCGCCGAGCCGCCGACCGCGAGGATCGCCGCCTGCGGCGGGTTGATCACCGCTTCGAAGCCGGAGACGCCGAACATCCCGAGGTTGGAGACGGTGAAGGTGGCGCCGCCGAGCTCCTCCGGGGTGCTGGCGCGATCGCGGGCGCGCTCTCCTGCCGCCCGGGTCGCGGCGGCGATCTCGGGCAGGCTCTTGCGGTCGGCGTCGAAGATCGTCGGCACCAGCAGGGCGTCGTCGCCGGCGGCGACAGCGACGCCGACGTGGACGCCGGCGTGGCGGACGACATGGTCACCGCCCCAGGAGGAGTTCAGCGCCGGCTGCTCGCGCAGGGCGATCGCGGCGGCGCGGACGACGAGGTCGTTGACCGAGATCCGCGCCTCCGGCAGCGCCTCGTTGAGCTCGCGCCGCAGCGCCAGCGCGGCGGTGACGTTGACCTCGGCGCTGACCGTGAAGTCGGGGATCTCGCGCCGCGACTCGACCATCCTCCGCGCGATCGTCCGCTGGGTGGCGCTCAGCTCGACGCGTTCGCCGTCCGCGGGCGTCGGCACCGGGCTGGCGGTGACGGTCGGGGCCGTCGAGGCAGGCGCCGCCGCCAGGACGTCGCGGCGGACGATCCGCCCGGCCGGCCCGCTGCCGTGGAGCGCCGCCAGCTCGACCCCGAGGTCGGCGGCGACGCGGCGAGCGACCGGGGTGGCGCGTACGCGCTGCTTCTGAGGCGCCGAAGGAGACCGCGCAGGCGCCGGCTCTTCTCCGGCGACCATCACGGTCGCGATCGGGGCACCCAGCGCCACCGACTCCCCCGCGGCCGCCAGCAGCTCGCCGAGCACGCCGTCGACCTCGGCCTCGTAGACCATCGTCGCCTTGTCGGTCTCGATCTCGACCAGGGGCTCGCCCTTGGCGATCGCCTCGCCGGCGCCCTTCAGCCAGACCAGGATCACAGCCTCCTCCATCGCGTCGGAGAGGCGCGGCATCGCGATCGTCCGCTCGGCCAGGGCCTGGCTCACGCCCGCAGTTCCTCGGCGTACTGCGGCGGCAGCCGCTCCGGCTCCGGCCACGGCGCCGCCAGCCCGGCCGCCTCGGCGGCGGCGAGCGCGGCCTCGACCTCGGCCTCGACCGCGTCGAGCTCTGACCCCTCGACCCCCTCGGCTTCGAGCCGACGGCGGCAGAACAGGATCGGGTCGCGCTGCTTCCACTCCTCCAGCTCCCCCTCGGGCCGGTAGCGGGCCGGGTCCGAGCGCGAGTGGCCGACGAAGCGGTAGGTACGGGCCTCGATCAGCGTCGGCCCCTCGCCGGCGCGGGCGCGGACGGCGGCGGCCTCGGCGGCGGCGACCACGTCCCAGACCTGCATCCCGTCGACGCTTTCAGAGGCCACCCCGAGCGAGGCGCCGCGGCCGACGATGCTGCCACCGCTGACCGCCTCGGTCAGCGTGTACTCCATGTAGAGGTTGTTCTCGCAGACGAAGATCACCGGCAACGCGAAGACGTGGGCGAAGTTGAGGCACTCGAGGAAGTAGCCCTGGTTGGTCGCCCCGTCGCCGAAGTAGGCGACGGCGAGACCGCCCTTGGAGCGCACCGCCATCGCGGCGCCAAGGGCGGCGGCGCTGGAGGCGCCGACGATCCCGTAGCTGCCGACGTAGCCGTGCTCGAGCGAGGTCACGTTCATCGAGCCGGAGCGGCCGCCGTTGACCCCGGTGGCGCGGCCGAGCAACTCGTCGAGCAGCTCCTGGATCCCGACCCCGCAGGCGAGCGCGTGGCCGTGGCCGCGGTAGGTGCCGGCGACCCGGTCGCGCTCGTCGAGGACCGCGCCGATCCCGACCGGGACCGCCTCCTGGCCGCTGCAGAGGTGGGTGGTGCCGTGGACCTCGCTGCGCAGGAAGAGGGTCTGAACGAGGTCCTCGAAGCGGCGGATCTCGACCATCTGGCGGAAGCGGTCGAGGTACGCCGCGCGCTCCTCCTCGCTCCAGGCCTTCGCCTCGGCGGCTGCCTTCGAGGCGCTCACGCGGCGACGCTCTCGAAGACGTAGCTGCCCGAGCCGATCTCGGCTCGCCAGTTGCCGTCGATCTCCTGAACGCTGGCGACGCCTTCGGCGGCGGCGGCCTCCTTGCCGCCCTCGAGTAGGGCGCCGCCGAGGGAGGGCAGGACGACGGTGGCGGTGACGTTAGGCGGGATCGTCACCGCCAGCCGGAATCGGCCCTCGTCCCGCAGCCAGTCGCTGACGATCTCGCCGCGAGTGGAACGGTAGCTCGCCCGCGCCGAGCTCATCTCGCCCGGCACCGGCTCGATCAGTACCCGCTCGAAGGCGACCGCATCGGGCGCGGGCCGGATCCCGGCGACGCCTTCGACCAGCCAGGAGCCGACCGCCCCGAGCGCGTAGTGGTTGAACGAGTTCATCGTCGGCGACTGGAAGCCACGCTCCTCGGTGTAGCCGTCCCAGCGCTCCCAGATCGTCGTCGCGCCCTGGCGGATCGAGTACCCCCACGACGGAAAGTCCTCGGTCAGGAGGAGGCGGTGGGCGATGTCCGAGCGGCCGATCTCGGCGAGGACCGGACAGGCCAGCGCCAGCCCGTGCGTCCCGGTCACCAAATGCCAGTCGCGCCGCTCGATGCTCTCGACCAGGCGCGCTCCCACATCGGAGCGTCGCTCGGCGGAGACCAGATCGAAGCCCAGCGCGAACAGGTAGGCGGTCTGGGTGTCCCCCTCGACGCGGCCGTCCGGCTCGACGTAGGCGGACTCAAAGGCGCTGGCGATGCCCGCCCGCAGCTCTTCGTAATGAGCGGCCCGGTCGGCGAGGCCGAGGGCGGCGGCCATCCGAGCCATCAGCTCGGCGTCGCGGGCCCAGTAAGCCGTCGCGAACAGCTCGCGCGAGGTCTCCTCGCCGACCGCGAGCCAGTCGCCGTAGTCGCGGTTGCGCCCGCGCTTGCGCAGCAGGTCGGGGTTGTCCTTCGCCAACCACTCCATGAAGCGCTCCATGTGGGGCCAGTGCCGGCGCAGCAAGGTGAGGTCGCCGTAGCGGCAGTGGTGGATCCAGGGGATGGCGACGGACCCGTCTGCACAGCCCGGAGCGCCGTTCCAGTAGCCCCACGGGTCGGGAGCGAAGTCGGAGTAGGAGCCGTCCGGCCGCTTCGCGTCGAGGATGTCCTCGCCCCACTTGGCGAAGAAGGCGGCAACGTCCATGTTCAGGCTCGCGGTGGGCCAGAAAAGGCAGGCGTCGCCGATCCACCCCAGCCGCTCGTCGCGCTGCGGGCAGTCGGTGGGGATCGAGACGAAGTTGCTCCGCTGGGTCCAGACCAGGTTGCGGTAGAGCTGGTTGACGAGCTCCTCGGAGCAGGCAAACTCGCCGACCGGCGGCGTGTCGCTGTGGACCACGCACCCGGTGACCGCGCTCTCATCCGGGGCAGCGGCCAGCCCCGAGACCTCGAGGTAGCGGAAGCCGTGGATGGTGAACCGCGGCTCGAACGTCTCCTCGCCGCGACCGGAGAGGATGAAGCTGTCGACCTGCTTGGCCTTGCCCAAGTTCTCCGTGTAGAGCTCACCGTCGGCGTCCAGCATCTCGCCGTGGCGCAGCCGCACCAGGGCGCCGGCCTCCCCCGTCGCCGTCAGTCGCACCCAACCGGAGAAGTTCTGGCCGAAGTCGACGAGGTGGACGCCGGGACGCTGTTGTTGGATCGAGACCGGACGCAGTTCCGCGACGACCCGCATCGGCTGGCTCTTCGCCGGGACCAGGGCCGCGTCGTCCAGGGGAGAACTCTCAACCGGCAGCCACTCGCGGTCGTCGAAGCCGGGCTCGCTCCAGCCGTCGAACCGCAAGCGCGCGTCCTCGCGCTCGCCGCGCTGCAGATCGGAGTACCTGCGTGGGCCTCGTACCGAGCCGCGCCAGTCGGGACCGCTGAGGACCTTCTCGACGCGGCCATCCTCGAACTCGAGGTGGAGCTCGCAGAGCAGCTCGGTGCGGTTGCCGTAGAGGTGGCCGGTGTCCTTGGCCTCCATTCCGACGAAGCCCGAGTACCAGCCCTCACCGAGGGACGCGCCCAGCGCGTTGGCGCCCGAGCGCAGCCGCGCGGTGACGTCGTGGACCGAGTACTCGATCCGCTTGTGGTAGTCGGTCCAGCCCGGCGCCAGCGCCTCGTCACCGACCTTCTCGCCGTTCAGCTCCAGCTCAACCAGCCCGCGCGCGGTCAGGAAGACCGTCGCCCGCCGCAACCCCGGCGCCACCTCGAACTCGCGGCGCAGGTAAGAGGAGGGTTCCAGTGCTTCCATGATGGCGGCGAGGGCTTCTGGGTCGCCGTCCGCGTCCGGAGCTTCCAGCAGCAGGTCCTCGGAGCGGTCGGGGAAGGTCCAGTGGGCCTCCCAGCTCTCCAGCCCGGCTCGGAAGCTGACCGGCTCCGCCCAGGCGGAAGCCTCGCTGCGCTCGTCCCAAACCTGGACCGTCCAGAAGAACTCGCTTGCCGGCGGCAGCGGCTTGCCGTCGTAGCGGACCTCGACCGTGCGGGAGGACTCGACCCGGCCGCTGTCCCAGAGGTCGCCCGTCTCCTCCGCCAGCAGGGCGGGGGCGCTGGCGACGAGGACGCGGTAGGCGCGCTGGGAGCGCCCGCGGCCCTCAGCCTCCAGGGCCCAGTCGAAGCGCGGCGCCTCGCTGCCGATCGTCGGCACCTCGGCGCGGTGCTCGCAGCGCAGGTTGATGGGGGTGATCGTCATCTCGTCCTCCTCAGTCGAGCCCGAGCTCGCGGATCACTTCGTCCTCGCGGTCCGGCACTTCCTCGCGCGCCGGCAGGTCGGGGTGCGGGTGCGCTTCCATCCAGGCGATGTTCTCGGCGATCCGGTCGGCCAGGGTCAAGCGCGGCTGAAACTCCGGCAGCGCCGCCCGCAGCTTGGCGGTGTCGAACCACTGGTCCCAGCGGCTCTGTTCGGCGAGGATTTCGGTTGCCTCCGGCCAGAGCCGGATCAGCTCGTCGGCCGGGGCGCTGAGCAGGTTCAGCTCGGCGCCCAGCGCGTCGGCGATCTGCTGGTGGTACTCGCGCCAGGTGAGTGGCTCCGGCGCGGTGACGATGTAGGTCTCGCCGATCGCCTCCTCGCGCCCGATCAGGCCGACGTAGGCGGCAACCGCGTCCTCGACGTGGCAGAGCTGCCAGCGCCGGCTGCCCTCGTCGGCGACCAGCAGCGGCTTGCCCGCCCGCAGGCGGTCGATCCAGTGGGGATCGAGGCCGAGCTGGCGGACCACCGGCATCTTCGGTCCCCAGGTGTGGTTGGGCTTGAGGACCGTGACCGGGAAGCCGCGCTCGGCGTGGGCGGTGGCGAAGACCTCGTCGGCGCGAACCTTTTCCTCGCCGTAGGCGCCGACGGGGCGCAGCGGGGTCTGCTCGTTGGCCGGCAGTTCGGCGAGCTCGCCGCCGATCGTGCAGACGGTCGAGGTCTGGAAGAAGTGGTCGACGCCCGCGAAGGCGCGGACGTCGCTCTCGGCGTCCTCGGGGCCCCAGCAGATCAGGTCGAAGGCGACCTCGAAATCGCCCTCGCGCATCGTCCGCTCGAAGGCCTCGCGATCGGTGCGGTCGCCGGTGATGACGCCGACGCCCTCGGGAAGGTCGAGGGCGCGCTGGCCGCGGACGAAGACGGTGACGTCGTGGCCGGCCGCCGCCAGGGCGTCGACCAGGGCGCCGCTGATGTTGCCGGTGCCGCCGACGACGACGACCCGCTTGGGGTTCTCCGCGGTGGCCATCAGCCGAGCGCCCGGATGCCCGTCTGCATGTACGGGAAGCTCGGCATCGAGTCGAGCGCGGCGCTGAGCGCGGTCGGGTCCTCGACCTCCCAGACGCCGACGTTGCCGTTCTTGCCGGTGAGGCGCCAGATATGGGCGATCGTCCCGTCCTCGATCAGCTCGCCGCCGCGGCTCTCGTGGCCCTCGAGGACCTTCGCCTTCTCCTCCACCGCCATCTCGGCCGGGAACTGCAACTCGATTTCAACCAGGAATTTCATCGCCATCTCCATTTTGGATCCAATTTTAAGTGAACCTACCAGACCTTTAAGCTTTTGTGGGCTCGAGGATCACCTTCATCCTCCGCCCCGCCCGCAATTCCGCGAACACCTCCGGCCAGGCCTCCAAAGGTGCCCGTTCGCTGACCAGCGGCTCGAGTCGGACCTGACCCCGCCCGGCCAGGTCGAGCGCCCGCCGCCAGGAGCGCGGCGTCGATCCAAAGCTGGTGCTCACCCCCAGCTCCTTCAAGGTGGCGAGGTCGAGCGGCACCTCGACCGGGCCGCCGGCAAGGCCGATCAGCGCGAAGCGACCGCCGCGGCGCGCGGCTGCGAAGCCAGCGCCGATCCCTCCGGCGCTGCCAGTCGCCTCGACGACCACGTCGACCGACTCGGGTTCGGCGGGGTCGACGCGGGTTCCGAACCCAAGCTCAGCGGCGGTCCGCAACCGATCGGCGTCGGGGGGCAGTCCGGCGACCTCGACCTCGCCGCCGAGGGCGGCGGCGACCTGCGCCGCCAGCAGGCCGATCGGGCCCGGGCCGACCACCAGCACGCGGTCCCCAGGGGTGACCACGGCCGGGTCGAGCAGACACTGGCAGACCACCGCGAGCGGCTCGAGCAGCGGCGCGACCACCAGCTCGACCGTCTCCGGCAGGCGATGCAAACCCCGCTCGGGGGCGATCAAGCGCGGGGCGAAGCCGCCGTCGACGTGGGTGCCGATCGAGAGCCGCTGGCGGCAGTGGTTGGGGCGCCCGTCGCGGCAGGCGGCGCAGCGCTCGCAGGTCGAGAAGCAGGGTTCGCAGGCGACCCTGGCCCCGAGCCAGGACTCCTCGACCCCCGCCCCGAGCGCGGCCACCACCCCCGCCACCTCGTGCCCGATCGTGACCGGGGGCGCGGCCGCGTACTCGCCGGCCTCGATGTGGAGGTCGGTGCCGCAGACCCCGCAGCCGCTGACGTCAACCTGAAGCTGGCCGGCGCCGGGAGCGGGCGCGGGCCGCTCGGCCAGTTCGACGTTGCCCGGCCCGGGCGCGAGCTTGGTCAGACCGATCACTCTGCTGTCTCCATTTTTGGATCCTAAGTTGAGTGTCAAGAGAGATTCAAGCTCTCCAACGCGCAGTTGGGAGAAGTATTGGATCCAACTTTGGTATCTATAGCGCCATGCCCCCGCTCCCGACCGAGGCCCAGGCACTGGCCTGCGCGCCGCCCCGGCTGCTGATCGGCGGCGAGTGGGTGGAGGCGGAAGGCAGCCGCACGCTGGCGGTCGAGGACCCGGCCACCGGCGAGGTCCTCGGGGCGGTCGCGGACGCGACCCCCACCGACGCCGAAGCGGCGATCGCCGCCGCCGACGCGGCCTTCCAGAGCTTCCGCCACAGCTCCCCGCGCTTCCGCGCCGAGATCCTCCGCCGCGCCTTCGAAGCGATGACCGAGCGCAGCGAGGAGCTGGCCCTGCTGATGACCCTGGAGATGGGCAAGCCGCTGGCCGAAGCGCGGACCGAGGTCGCCTACGCCGCCGGCTTCCTACGCTGGAACTCCGAAGAGGCGGTCCGGATCGGCGGCGGCTACGCCCGCGGCGAAAGCGGCGCCGGCCGGGTCCTGACGATGCGCCAGCCGGTCGGGCCCTGCCTGCTGATCACTCCCTGGAACTTCCCCCTGGCAATGGGCGCCCGCAAGCTGGCGCCGGCGATCGCGACCGGCTGCACGGCGATCCTCAAGCCAGCCCAGCAGACCCCCTTCTCGACCCTCGCCCTGGCCAGGATCCTCGAGGAGGCCGGGCTCCCTGGCGGCGTCGTCAACGTCCTCACCTCCAGCTCCAGCGCCGCCGTCACCGAGCCGCTCTTCGCCGATGGCCGCCTGCGCAAGCTCTCCTTCACCGGCTCGACCGAGGTCGGCCGCCTGCTGATCGCCCGCTCGGCCGCGCAGGTGCTGCGGGTCTCGATGGAGCTCGGCGGCAACGCCCCCTTCATCGTCTTCGCCGACGCCGACCTCGACGCCGCCGTCGAGGGGGCGATGGCGGCGAAGATGAGAAACGGCGGCGAGGCCTGCACCGCCGCCAACCGCCTCTACGTCCACGAGAGCCTCGCCGCGGAGTTCTCGTCCCGGCTGGCGGCGCGGATGGGCGCGCTGGCGGTCGGCCGCGGCACCGAGCCCGGGGTCGAGGTCGGCCCGCTGATCGATGAAGCGCAGCGGACCAAGGTCGAGGAGCTGGTCGCCGACGCTGTCGGCCGCGGCGCCACTCCCCTCGCCGGCGGCAAGCAGATCGACCGCCCCGGTTACTTCTTCCAGCCAACGGTGCTTGCCGACGTTCCCGCCGACGCCCGTCTCGCGGCGGAGGAGATCTTCGGCCCGGTCGCTCCGGTGATCCCGTTTGCCACCGACGCCGAGGTGATCGCCGCCGCCAACGACACCGAGTACGGGCTCGTCGCCTACGTCTTCACCCGCGACCTCGAGCGCGCCTTCGAGGCGGTCGAGCGGCTCGACGTCGGGATGGTCGGGCTCAACCAGGGGATCGTCGCCAACGTCGGCGCCCCCTTCGGCGGCGTCAAGCACTCGGGCTTCGGCCGCGAGGGCGGGAGCGAGGGCATCGACGAGTATCTGGAGACCAAGTACGTCGCCCTCAACGCCGGCGTCACGGCGACCGTCCCGTGAACGCGATCAAGATGGCAACCGACACCAAGGCGATCGTGGTCACCGGCGCGGCCAGCGGGATCGGTGCCGCCACCGTCGAGGAGCTCGCGCGCAAGGGGGCGCGAGTGCTCGCGGTGGACCTGCGTCTCCCTCCCGACCCGCCGCCGGAGCTTGCCGACCGGGTGGTCCCGTATCAGGCCGACGTCTCCGACCCGCAAGCGGTCGAGGGGATGGTCGCGGCGGCGGTGGAGCAGTTCGGGACCCTCGACGGCATCTTCAACAACGCCGGGATCCTGGGCGCGATCGCGGCGATCCCGGAGTACCCCGAGGCCGTCTTCGACGAGGTCCTGCGGGTCAACGTCTGCGGGGTCTTCTACGGGATGAAGTTCGCGATCCCCGAGCTGCGCAGGGCCGGTGGCGGCGCGATCGTCAACACCGCCTCGATCGCCGCGCTGGGCGGCGGGGCGGAAGCGTCAGCCTACGTCGCCTCCAAGCACGCGGTGCTGGGGCTCACCCGCTCGGCGGCGCTGGAGGTCGCCAAGGACGGGATCGCGGTCAACGCCCTCTGCCCCGGCGAGACCGACACCCGGATGCAGGAGGACGTCGGGGTCCTCACCCCCGAGGCGCGGGCCGAGGCCGCCGAGAGGTCGTCGCCGATGGGCCGCTGGGCGGAAGCCGAGGAGGTCGCCCGGCTGACCGCGTGGCTGTTGCTGGAAGCGCCGGCGTTCGTCACCGGGACTCCGCTGATCATCGACGGGGGCACCACCGCTTAAGGCGCTCCCCGCGGCGCGGCCGCTTAGGAGTCGAACAGCTCGGGGTGGGCGGCGAGCCGGAGGCGGCTGGCCTCGATGTGGGCGCGCATCACCTCTTCGCCGAGCCGCGGGCGACGGGTCGCCAGGGCATCGACGATCAGCATGTGCTCGGCGTGGGAGACCTCAAAGTCGTGGGCGTCGAACATCTCCAGCTGGGCGCGGCGGTAGTGCTGCGTCGTGTTCCAAAAGCCGGTGATCGTCTGCAGCAGCCGGGGCCCTTCGATTCCCGCGTAGCAGGCGAGGTGGAATCGCCGGTCGCCTTCGATCCAGGCGCTCGGGTCGGCGTCGAGCTCGCGCAGACCCTCAGCCAGGCGACGTGCCTCGTCGATCTGCTCGTCGCTGATGTTGGGCACGCTCTCGGCGATCGCCAGCGGCTCCAGGCGTTCGCGCATTTTGTAGATGTCTTCGCACTCGGCCAGGTCGAGCGAGGCGACGCGGGCGCCGCTGTGGGGTCGCAGCACCACCAGCCCCTCGGTCTCCAGCTGTTTCAGCGCCTCGCGGACGGGGATGCGGCTGAGCCCGAGCTCCTCGGCGACCGCCTCCTGGCGGATCGGCTGCCCGGGGCGCAAGCGCCGCGCGTAGATCTCCTCGCGCAGCCAGCGCGCGACGCGCTCGGCGCGGGGCTCATAGCCGTCGCCCGCCTCCACCGTCGCGATCGCATCGTTACTGGCCATCAGCGGGAAATGCTAACCCGATGAGCCGTCGACGCCACGGACAAATAGGATCCAAAACTGCGATGCAGCCCGACGCGACCCTCCACTTCTCCGTCACCGTCAGCGATCTCGATCGCTCGATTGCCTGGTACGAGGAGGCTCTGGGCCTGGCGGTCGTCGCCCGCCAGCGCAACGAAAACGCCTACACGAGGGCGATCGTCGGCTTCGAGGACGCGGTCCTCGAGATCGCCTTCCTCGAGCTGCCGGGGCCGGCCCCGGTCCGGCTCGAGCTGATCGAGTACGTCCGGCCGCGCGGCGAGGCGGTGGCGCTGCCGACCAACCTTCCCGGCGTCGCCCACATCGCCTTCCGGGTCGCCGACATCGACGCCGCCCTCACCAGGGTTGCCGCCGCGGGCGGCTCCCCGGTCAACCCGCCGGTCGAAATCGACCGCGGCGTCAACCGCGGCATGCGGGCCTGTTACCTGCGCGACCCGGACGGCTTCACGATCGAGCTGATGCAACCGCCGCCGGCAGCAGACAGCCCGGGTTGAGGATCCCGGCGGGGTCGAAGGCGGCCTTGAGGCGGACCATCGCGGCGATTTCCCCGGCGCCGCGGGAGAGGCCGAGGTGTTCGCGCTTGGCGACGCCGACACCGTGCTCGGCGCTGATGCTGCCCCGGTAGGCGGAGACGAGGTCGAGCACCGCGTCGTCGACCCGCTCGTCCTCGGGCTCGGGGCCGAGGACGTTGACGTGGACGTTGCCGTCGCCGAGGTGGCCGTAGAGGATCGCCCTGGCGCCGGGGTCAACGGCGGCGACTCGCTCGCGCACCGCGGCGGCGAAGCGGGGGACGTCCGGTACCCGGACGCTGACGTCGAGCTTGTGCGGAACGCCGGCCGCCGCGAGGGCCTCGTTCTGCAGCTCGCGGTAGGCCCAGAGCCGCTCGCGGCCGGCGCTGTCGTCGGCGACGGCGACGGCGGGCTCGAGGCCGCTGGCCTCAACCGCGGCGGCGAGGGCCTCGGTGGGATCCTCGCCGGCGGCGCACTCGGCGATCAGGTAGACCGGCCAGTCGCGCGGGAACGGCGCCCCGATCCCGCGATGGGCGAGCACCAGCTCGAGGCCCGCGGCGTCGAAGAAATCGGCAGCGACCAGCGAGGGGACGTCCTCGCGCAGCCGCGTCAGCAGCGCCAGCGCCGCGTCGAGGTCGGCCAGCCCGAAGAGAGCGGCGAGCCGGCGGCGGCGAATCGGCACCAGCCTGACCGCGACCCGGGTGATCACCGCCAACGTCCCCTCGCTGCCGACCAGCAGCGCCGAGAGGTCATAGCCGGCGTTGTCCTTGAGCAGGCCGGAGAGGCGGTCGACGACGGTGCCGTCGCCGAGCACGGCCTCCACCCCGGCCACCTGCGCCCGCATCGTCCCGTAGCGCAGTGCCAGCCCCCCGCCGGCGTTGGTGGCGGCCATGCCGCCGACCGTCGCGGCGGCACGGGCGCCATGGTCGATACCGACGTCGAGTCCGTTGGCGCGGGCGTGCAGTTGCAGCGCTTCGAGAGTGACTCCGGCCCCGGCCGTCACCTGCGCGGCGGCGCGGTCGACCTCCCCCAGCTCCCGCAGGCGCGTCAGCGAGAGCACCAGCTCGCCGCCCCGCGGGACGCCGCCGCCGACCAGGCCGGTGTTGCCGCCCTGGGGCACGACGGGGATCCCGTGGCGGGCGCAGATCGCCAACACCCGTGCCACCTGCGCGGTGTCGGCCGGTCGCACCACAGCCGCGGCCTCAGCGCCGAAGCGGCCGGTGACGTCGCGCTCGAAGCCCGCGCGCAGATCCGGGTCGGTGAGGACGTGCCCCGCGCCGACCGCCTCACGCAGCTCGCGCAGCGCTTCCACCACCTTCGACTCCTTGCTCGGCTCCTACAGATTGGATCCGATCCTATATGTCCGGCGTGCCCTGCAGAGCTAGGCGTGGCTGCGCATGAAGGCGTCAATTGCCCCCATCGCCACTTCGGCGTCGGCCTCGTGGAAGATCATGTGGCTCGACTGGCCGAGGATCAGGCACTGCGCCCCCGGGATGCCCTCGGCGATCTCCTGGGTGCAGGACGGGACCACCTCGTCATGGGCACCGCAGATGGCGATCGCCGGGGTCTCGATCTCGGCCAGGCGGTCGCTCACGTCCCACTCGAGCAGCGGCCCGGTCGGGGTGAACTCGTTCGGCCCCCACATCACCTGGTAGGGCCGGCCGAGGTCCTCGAGCTTCGGCACCACGTGGGCGAGGAACTCCTGGCAGGAGCGCTCGAGGTCGAAGGGGAAGGCGCGGCGGACGCGGCTCGCGTAGAGCTCGAGCAGGGCGCGGCTGGCGGGGGTGTCGGCGTCGAGCTCCTGGGTCTCGAGGACCTCGTCGCGCAGCTCGGCCGGGACCGCCTCCAGCACTTCCTCGTAGCCTTCGGCCGCCCGGCGCACCGAAGCCGCGGTGTCGCAGATGAAAAGGGTCTTCAGCAGCTGCGGGCAGTCGATCGCGCACTGCAGCGTCAGCATCCCGCCCCAGGACTGGCCGAGCAGGTGGACGCGGCCGAGGTCCATCGCCGCGACCAGCTCTTCGAACTCGCGGACGAAGTGCTCAAGCGTGAAGAGGTCGTCGTGGTCGGGTCGCGAGGAGCGGCCGCCGCCGAGCTGGTCGTACATCACCACCTGCACCCCGTCGCGGGCCAGCTTCGTCAGCGGGTAGAAGAAATCGAGCTTGGCGCCGGGGCCGCCGTGCAGGCAGACCAGGGTCTCCTCGCCCTCGCCGAAGCGCTCGACGTAGCGGCCGTAGCCGTCGGACAGCTCGATCGTGCCCGCCCAGGCCGGCGGCTCGACCGGATCCCAGATCACCTCAGCGCTCATCCTCGATTCTCCTTCGCTCCGACGGCGACGGTCTCAGCCGCCGCGATCAACCCGTCATACAGTCTCCAAGCCCGTTCCCGCAGCTTCTCCGGTTCGGCGGCGATCCCGGCCCGCATCTGCTCCAGCACCGCCGGGTCCACCCCCGCCCCCTGGGTGCGGATCATCTGCTCGAGCCCCTCCTCGGTCAGCTCCGGGTGGAACTGAACCCCGACCGAGCTGCCGAGCCGGAAGGCCGCCGGGCCGATCCCGGTCCGAGCCAGCAGCTCGCCGCCGCGGGGCACCTCGAACTGGTCTTCGTGCCAGAAGATCCACGGCCCGGCCGGCATCGCCTCCGGCGCCGGGGCCTCGGCCTCGAGCCAGCCGACCTCGGGCGCCGGCGAGGGCCCGGTCGCGGCGCCGAGTGCCCTCGCCAGCGCCTGCGAGCCGAAGCAGATGCCGAGCACCGGCAGCCCCGCGTCGTGCGCGCGCCGCAGCAGCTCGAGCTCGCGCCCCAGCCACGGCACCGCGTCGTCGAAGGCGTGGTCGTGCGAGCCCAGCGAGCAGATCAGGGCGAGGTCCGAGAGATCGGGAAGCTCCCAGCCGCCCTGCGCCGGGCGCACCTCCAGCTCGAAGCCCCGCTCGCGGGACCACTCGCCGAACAGCCCAGCCGAGAGCTCGGGCTCGTGCTGGAGCACCAGCACGCGCTTGCACCCCGCTGCGGAACGACCTTCCACTCCACTCCCTTCGGCGTCACCGGACCCGCCGATGGTAGGAATGGCCCCGCCCCGCCCCCTTGTCTTTCTCGACAAACCGGGTGGGCGCGGGTTGTGCTCAAGGCGAAGGCGGATCGCACCGTAGACTCCGGCGCCGGATGAAGACCGCCGTCGTCACCGGGGCATCGAGTGGGATCGGCGCCGCGACCGCGCGGGCCTTGGCGGCGGACGGCCACCGGGTGGTGCTCGGCGCCCGCCGGCTCGAGCGGCTGCAATCGGTGGCCGAGGAGGTCGGCGGCGAGGCCCATCCGCTCGATGTCACCGACCCCGACTCGGTCGAGGAGTTCGCCGCCAAGATCGCCAGCGCCGACATCCTCGTCAACAACGCCGGCGGCGCCCTCGGCCTCGACCACCTCGCCGCGGCCGACGAAGAGCGCTGGCGCTGGATGTTCGAGGCCAACGTGATGGGGACGATGCGGATGACGCGGGCGCTGCTGCCGAAGCTGATCGACTCCGGCGACGGCCACGTCGTCACCGTCACCAGCATCGCCGCCTTCGAGACCTACCGCGGCGGCAGCGGCTACGCGGCCGCCAAGCACGGCCAGCGCGCCGCGATGCGGGCGCTGCGCCTGGAGCTGCTGGGCCAGCCGATCCGCCTCACCGAGGTCGCCCCCGGCATGGTCGAGACCGAGTTCTCCCTGGTCCGCTTCGGCGGCGACCAGGAAGCGGCCGACCGCGTCTACGAGGGGGTCGAGCCGCTGCGGGCCGAGGACGTCGCCGAGTGCATCCGCTGGGCCCTCGCCCAGCCCGAGCACGTCAACGTCGACGAGATCGTCGTCCGCCCCCGCGCCCAGGCGACGGCGACCGAAGTGCACCGCAGCTAGTAAGTCGGCTCGGCGCTGTCGGCGAAGAGGGGGACGGGCAGGAGGGCACCGCCCGCGAGGGCGGACTCGTGGGCGAGGAGACCGGGGGCGGTCCAGCGGGCGGCACGGCTGGCGTCGACGCTCGGGCGCCGGCGCTCGACCACGCTGCTGACGAACTCGTGCACCAAGTGGGGGTGGGAGCCGCCGTGCTCCTCGTTTCCGCCCGCGGCGAGCTCCGGCGGCAGCAGGTCAGGGCGGAGGGGGATCCGGGGGTGTTCGACGATTTCGGGCCTGCCGGGCTCGGTCCCCAGCGGCCCCATCCTCACCACCGCATGGCGTTCTCCCCTCGCCTCGGCGCCCCAGATGAAGGAAGCCAGGTCGCCGTAGACGTCGAAGGACTCCTCGAAGGCGACGGCGGTCTCGAACAGGGTCCGCGTCACCTCGGCCACGACGTCTTCGAGCTGGGGCCCGCCGAGCCGAAAGGTGGCGGTCTCGATCGGGAACGGGTTTCCGTGCCGGGCCCGCAGCTCTGCCGCCATCGTCCCGGAGCCGGCCGCGGAGACGCTGGTCGCGTGGCCCCCGGTCAGGTGCAGGAGCGGGCCGAGAGCATGGGTCGAGCTGTTCATCGGCGGGAATCCCGGCCACGGGTCGGGCCAGCCGCTCATGTCCTGGTAGTGGGCTCCGCGCAGGAACTGGACGCGGCCCAGCTCGCCGCGCTCGTGGAGGTCTTTGACGAAGAGGAACTCCCGCGAGTAGACGGCCGTCTCCATCATCATGTAGTTGCGTCCGGTCTGCCGCTGGGTCTGCACCAGTTGCTCGAGCTCGGCCACGGTGACGCCGGCGGGGATCGCGCAGGCGACGTCGAGCCCGGCCCGCATCGCCGCCACCGACTGGGCGGCGTGCATAGTCGGCGGGGTGACGATGTGGACGGCGTCCCAGCCCTCCTCGGCGAGCACGCTCTCGAAGCTCTCCAGCCGCCGCGCCACCCCATGCTCCTCGCCGACCGCGTGCAGCAGCTCCCGGTCGAGCTCGGCGATCCCGACCTCCTCGACGCCGGGGTGCCGCTGGTAGAGCGGGACGAACTCCTGGCCGAAGCCCATCCCGACGACGACGATCCGCAGCTTCCGCTCGGTGCTCACGCGGCCGAGTCTCAACGGCGCCCGCGCTTCGGACAAGACCAATCGACCGGCAGTGGCCTACCGGCCGCCGATCCGGTGCAGGTCGTCATCAGGTACGCGTAGGGCGTCTCCCCGTAAGCCGCCCGGAACTGCCGCGAGAAGTGCGCGGTCGACATCAGGGCGGCGCGGGCGAGCGCGGGAACGTCGAGCGGTCGCGCGTACTCGCGGTCCATCAAGTCACGGGCGCGGCGCAGGAGGGCGAGGTTCTCGAGCTCCTCGAGCGTCACGCAGGCGAGCGTAGCGGCCTAGCGGCTGAAGTCGACGCCGGAGTCGAGGCGAGCGGCGGCCGCGACGAGCAGCCTGATCGCCCGCTCGACGTCGCCCATGTCGACGACTTCGACCGGAGAGTGGACGTAGCGCAGCGGAACCGAGACAACCCCGGTCGGGATCCCCGAGCGCGTCGCCTGCACCGCGTCGGCATCGGTTTGCGTGCTGAGGGCCAGGCCCCCGAGCCCGTAACCGGCCACGGTGTAGGTGATCCCCTCGGCCTCGGCGGTCTCGATCAGGAAGTCAGAGACCTTGTCGGAGAGCATCGCGCCGCGGCCGATCACTGGGCCGCGGCCGAGGTCGCGGACGCCCAGTACCCGCTTGTCGAGCCCCGGCGAGTCACTCGCGTAGAGGCCGTCGACGGCGATCGCGACGTCCGGCTGTAGCTCGAAGGCGGCGGTGCGGGCCCCGAGCAGACCCATCTCCTCCTGGACCGTGGCGACAGCCGCAAACGACCCACCCGGCCCGCCGGCCTCGGCGCAACGGCGCAGGCTCTCCAGGGCGATGTAGGCACCAATGCGGTTGTCGAGCGCCCGCGAAGCGACCCGGTTGCCGGCGATCGGCACCGGCTCCACCGCGAGCACCGCCGGGTCGCCGACCCGGACCAGCTCGCTGGCCTCAGCGTAGGTGGTCGCGCCGATGTCGATGTGCAGGTCCTCGAGCTTGACGGCCTTGTTCTGCTCGTCGGTGCCGAGAATCAGCCCGATGCCTTTGCTGCGACCGATCACTCCAATTACCGGCCCGCGCCTGCTGCGGATCTCGACCCGCTGGCCGATCAGGATCTGCGGGTCCCAGAAGCCGATCGGGGCGGCCCAGAGGAAGCCTTCCTCGTCGATGTGACTGATCACCAAACCGATCTCGTCGATGTGGCCAAATACCCCCAGCAGGGGCTTCGCCTCGCCGACCCGGGCGATCGAGGATCCGATGCCGTCGCTGCTCACCTCGGCGAAGGCCGCGGCGGCCCGGCGCCAGACCGCGCCGGCGGGATCCTCGTACCCCGACGGCGCCCCGGTGCGGAGCAGTTCGTCGAGCAGATGTGGCAAGGGTTGTGCGGTCATGCTCACCTCGATCTCCGTTGTCGTCCAAGCGCTGGACCCGACAACGATTGTCGTCCCCTGCCCGCGGATTCGCATTGGCCTGGAGAAACAAGCGGTGACCGCTGCATTGGACTGGGACGGCGCTTGTCCCTGGGTTCAAGGCACCGCCAGGCGGATTGGTGACCACGATGATGTGAGCGCTCGGGACGCGGCCTATTGTCGCTGCCCATGGCCACCGTGGTGTGCATGGCAACTGGCGGCACGATCGCGGCGACATTCGACCCCGACCTCGGCGGCCTGCGGGCGACGATGCCGGCAAGCGGCCTCTTCGACGGCATTCCCGGCCTCGGCGATCTCGCCGAGGTCGAGCTCGTGCAGCCGACGATCGCCGACAGCACCTCCCTGTCCCCCGCACAGGTGCTGGGCTGGAGCACCACCATCGGGCAGGCCCTCGAGCGCCCCGAGGTCGCCGGCGCGGTGGTACTGCAGGGAACGGACACGCTGGAGGAATGCGCCTACCTGTTCGACCTCACGCTCGCCACCGAGAAGCCGGTCGTCTTCTCCGGGGCGATGCGAAGTCCCGACGAGATCGGCTTCGACGGGATCCGCAACGCCACCGGGGCGATCTCCAGCGCCGTCAGCCCCCACTGCCGCGGCCTCGGGGCGCTGGTTGTGATGAACGACCAAATCCACGCCGCCAGAGAAGTCGAGAAGGCGCATACGACCGCCCTCGAGGCCTTCGTCTCCGCGCTTGGGCCGCTCGGGTTCGTCGGCGATGGCGGGCGTCAGGTGAAGATTCGCCGCCAGCCGATGGGGCGCGAGCACGTCCCGACGACGCGGCTCGAGCCACGGGTCGCCCTCCTTACCTGCGCGCTGGGTACCAACTCGACGCCGGTCGACGCAGCGCTACGGGCGGGGGCCCGCGGGCTCGTGGTGGCAGCCCTGGGCGCGGGGGACGTTCCCCGCGAGATGGCCCGCGGTCTCGAGCGTGCGCTCGCCGCCGGCATCGCCGTGGTGGTGGCGCGGCGCTGTGCCGCGGGAGAGGTCGTACCGCGTTACGCCGACGTCGGATCAGGGCGTTGGCTGGCGGACCGGGGCGCCCTCTTCGCGAGCGACCTCAGCGCGGCCAAGGCCCGCATCAAGCTGATGCTGGCGTTGGGGTCGGGTGACGGAAATGAGGGCGCTCAGCATTTCGAGAGCTGGCCGCGATAGCTGGCCAGAACTGAACCGTCACGCCTCCGATTACGGCGAGACACAATGCAAAGGAGTCGAACTTGAGCGACCAACGCCGTGAGCGTGACTTCCTCGGGGAGATTGCGATTCCCTCCTCCGCTCTATGGGGGGCGAGCACCGCCCGCGCCATCGAGAACTTCGGCGCGGAGGCGGCGGTGACCCTGCCCGACCGACCGTCGTTTCTTCGGGCGATCGTCCAGGTGAAGATCGCGGCGGCGCGGGCGAATTGCGAGCTCGGGGCGCTCGATCCCGAGATTGCCGAGGCGATCGTCGTCGCCGGGCGCGAGGTGATCGCGGGGAAGTGGAGCGACCAATTCCCCGTCAACCTCCTCCAGGGCGGCGGCGGAACCGCGACCAACATGAACGTCAACGAGGTGCTCGCCAACCGTGCCGAGGAGATCTGCGGCGGCACACGAGGGGCCTATTCGCGGGTCCACCCCAACGACCACGTCAACCGCTCCCAGTCGACCAACGACGTCTACCCCAGTGCGCTGGGGCTGGCTACGATGATCGTCGGTCGCGAGACCGTCGCAGACTTCGAGCGGCTCGCCTCCGCCTTCGCCGCTCGGGCCGCCGCGTACCCAGGCGCTGAACGACTCGGCCGCACCTGCCTGCGGGACTCGCTCCCCGTCTCGATCGAGGCGACTCACCTTGCCCACGCGCACGCCCTACGCCGGCTCGCGGAATCACTGGCGCGGGCGCTCGAGGAGCTGCGCTTCCTCCCGCTCGGCGGCACCGCGGTCGGAACCGGCGCCGGCGCGCCGGACGGGTACCGCGAGCTGGTGGTACGGCTGCTCGTCGAGGAGTCGGGCGTCGACCTCGAGCCCGCCGTTGACCTCCATGATGCGTTCGCCAACCTCGACCCACACCTCGCAGTCGCGTCCGAGCTGGAGAGGTTGACGCTGGTGGCGGCAAAGTTCGCCCAGGATCTTCGCTTCCACTACTCGGGCCCGGTCGGCGGCGTCGCCGAGGTGGTGCTACCGCCGGTCCAGGCCGGCTCCTCGATGATGCCGGGGAAGGTCAACCCAGTGATGCCGGAGTTCATGCTCCAGGCAAGCTTTGAGGTGCGCGGGGCCCGCCACATTGTCGAGTGCGCGGTCGCCGCCGGCGAGCTGGAGCTCAACGTGATGGAGCCGGTAATCGCCAAGCACCTGCTCGGCGCGCTCGCCGACTCCGGCGCGGCGGCACGGTTGTTCGCCGAACGCTGCATCGACGGCCTCGAATGGGACTCGGCGGTAACCGAGGCGAACCTGCGGGGATCGCTGCTGGCGGCGGTCGGTGAGGCCGCGGAGGTCGGCTGGGAGGCGCACCGCGAACGCGCCGCGGGGAAACGGGGGGGCCGGGCCTAGGCGCCCGGCCCCTTCCCGCTCTATTCGGCGAACCCGGTCGTCGCCAGGGAGATCACGTTGCTGGCGTTGACGCTGAACCCGGCCAGATCGGCCGTCATGCCCCAGGTGTAGGGCTGGTAGTTCAGCGGCAGCAGGTTTTCTTCTTCGTTGATCGCTTCTTGGATTTCGTAGTACAGATGGCGGCGCTTTTCGGGATTCACCTCGGTCGCCGCTTCGGCGCTCAAGTCCGTCACCGCGCTGACGTCGGCGCCCGCGAAGAACCCTTCGTAGGTGGTGTAGAAGGAGGCCGACTCCGAAGGGTCCCCGATGTCAGTCGAGTACTTGATCAGCGAGGCCTCGTATTTACCCGTGGCGAGGCGTTCCAGTTGGGTGGTGCCGTCAAGCGGCTCGATCGCGACCTTGAACCCCACTTCTTCGAGGTTCTGCTGGATGATTTGCCCGGCCAGGCCTTCCTGGGAGTTGCCGGATTCGACCAGCAGGCTGAAGTTGGGGTCGGCCCCCTGCTTCACCGCCGAAGCCAGCAGGTCCTTGGCTTCCGAGACGTCCTGTGCCGGCGGCTTGATGCTGGCGTCGTGGTAGAGGATCGCCGGGCCGAACCAGGACCCCGCTACTTCGCCGTAGCCGCCCAGCGCCACCTTGGCGATGCTGTCGCGATCGATTGCGAGGTTGACTGCCTTGCGCACCTTGGCGTTCTGGAAGAGCGGCGTGCGAACGTTGAATACCAGCGAGTTGGTGAATCCGGACTCATACACCCCAACCCTGAGGTCGGGGTTGCTCGAGAGGTTCGAGAGCTGTGCCCAGTTCGGATAGGTGATCAGGTCCAGCTGACCGCCTTCCAGTTGTGAATCGCGGGCCGTATCTTCCGGAACGTTTTTGAAAATCACTTTTTCGAGAGCCGGCTGGCCGGACTTCCAGAAGTGAGGGTTGGGCACGAGGGTGATTGATTCGCCCCGCTTCCAGGGGCCGAGCGCGAAGGCGCCGCTGCCGATCGGGTGCTGCGCGAACTGCTCCTCGGAAACGCCTCCGTAGTTCGCGGGGACGATCCCCGCCGCGTAGAGCGAAAGCTGCGACGGCAGCGCGGGGGCGGGCTTTTCGGTGGTGATGACGACGGTGTCCTTCGACGGCGCGCTGACCTTGGTGATCTCCGCGAACAGCGTTTCCCAGTTCACCGACTTGCGAACCGCATCAAGGCTGAAGACGACGTCCTCGGCGGTCAGCGGTTTACCGTCGGAGAAGCGCACCCCTCCCTTGAGTTGAAGCGTCCAGGTCAGGTTGTCCGCAGATTTCGAGTAGTCGGTGACCAGCCACGGTTCGGTCCCGCCCTCGGCATCGGTGCGAAACAGGGTGTCGAGGATCTGACTGAGAATCTGGGCTTCGGGCCCGCCAATGGCCACGGTGGGGAGGAGTTCTTTCGGTTCCGCGGCGAGTGCTGCGGTCAGGACCCCACCGGGCTTGACCGCGGCGGTGTCGTCTGCTTCGCCGGAGGAGCTCCCCCCACCGCCGCAACCCGCAGCCATGAGGGCGATCAAAGCGAGAGCGGCAAGCGCGGTAAGTACCCGTTTCACCGGGGCTGGTTTGGTCGATCGTCTCATCCTGTTCCTCCGTTGGATCCCATGACGAGCCGCATGCCGTCGCCGGGGACTGTGGCCGCGCGGTAGGCGGCCGCGGCCGTTCGACGAAGGTATGCAAACCCTGTAATTTGGATCCAACCTAGTTCCAGCGCTTGGCCAAGGCATCGTGTTCTGGGGCAAACCTGAGAGCCCGTGAGTCCCGATTTCGACAAAGCAAGAATGCGTGACCTAGGGCAGCTCTGCCACGATCTCGGCCCGGGCCTGCTCGAACCGTCAACCGCGCCACGGGGTTTGGAAATCCCGATCTCGGGCGTTCTCCTGCACGACTTCGGCGAGGAGATCGCCGAGGAGGAAATGAGCGAACGCCTGGTGCTGGCGGTTGGCGAACCGCCTCGCGGCGAGGCCCTGCGGGCGCTGGTGACCAAGGTCGCCGCAGCCGGCGCAGCCGGCATCGCCTGCCGCGACGGGGACACCTGGCGGGAGGAAATGCGCGAGCTTGGCGAGACCCACCAGCTCGCGATCCTCTCGGTCCCGCCTCAGATTCGCTGGGGAGAGCTCTATGACCTCATCGGCGCCACGATCGCGACACCTGCCAGTGGCTCTACCACCGAGCTGTTGGGCCGGTACTCACCAGACCGCGATGACCTTACGGCGCTGGCCGACACCCTCGCGACGATCGTCGGGGGACCGGTCGGCATCGAGGACACCCACGCCCAGATGCTCGCGTTCTCCGGCGCCGAAGGCAGCGACGCGATGCGCAAGGAGTCGATCCTCAGCCGCAAGGTTCCCGATCGCTGGCTGCGCAAGGTTCGTGAGCGCGGCGTCTACGACGAGCTGCAAAAGAGTGACGACGTGGTCCACGTGAGCTTCGACGACCTGCCGCCACGACGGGCGATCGCCGTACGCCTCGGCAAGAACGTGCTCGGCTCGATCTGGGTGGCGGGCACCGACGACGTGCTCTCCACCGAAACCGACACGGCGCTGCGCCGCGCGGCGCCGATGGTCGCCGCCCAGATGATGCGCGAGCGGTTGACCTTGAGCGTGGAGCGACGGATGCGCGAATCGGCCTTGGCGTCGCTGCTGAAGGAGGGTGAGCCCTCTCCCCGCGCCCTCGCCCAGCTCGGCCTCCCCCCCGACCAGCCGCTGGTGGTGCTCGCGGTCGAGGCGACCCCCAGGAGCGACAACGGTCAGTCGACCGTGGGCCCGCGCCTGGTCGATGCCCTAACCAGGCACCTGCAGGCCCAGGACCGAGTCGCCGTCGGTACCGCGTTGTGGAACCCAGCCGCGCGCACGCCCGGTCAGGAGCGCGTCTATCTACTCGCCTGCGCCCGTTCGGGCCGGGACCTGGACGAACTCCGGCGGATTGCCGGCGACGCATGCAGGCGCGCCACCAAGCTGCTCGGCGCTGACACCCGCTGCGGCCTTGGCCGCCTAGTCGTTCCGCCCGAGCCTCTCTCGCTGGGGAGGCTCAGCGCCGAGGACTGCCTCGAACATTCTCCACCGGGCGGCGACCCGGTGGTGGCCTTCGACGAGGTGCGCGACCGCGCCCTGCTGGGCGAGGTCGATCGGGTCGTGGACACCTGGCGAGGTGGTCCGCCGGCAGCGCTGCAGGCTTTGGTGGATCACGATGCCGCAAACGGGACGGAATACGTCCGCACCCTGCGCTGCATGCTCGAATCCTTCGGGCAGGCACCCCTCGTCGCCGAGCGCCTTCACCTTCACGTGAACTCCGCCCGCCACCGGATGAAGCGCGTCATCGAGATCAGCGGCATCGACCTGACCGACGGCGATGCCCGACTGGCTCTCGAGCTGGCGGTCCGCTCTCGCTCCAGCGGCGATCTCACCCCCTGAGCACACCCAGGGCTATCTGGGTAGAGAAGCTCAGAGGGAGCTCCGAAACCAGAGGAGGAATCGAGATGGGGAAGCTGATCGCGACCACGCAGGCCACCGTCGACGGCGTCGTCGACCCCGTCGCCGAGTGGGTGCGCCCGGACGGAGACCACGGCCAGTACTCGTTCGAACGCCAGGCGAGGTCGGCCGGGCTGGTGCTCGGCCGCAAGACCTTCGCGGGGCTCGCCGGATACTGGCCCAGCCGCACGGGCAAATGGGCGGACATGGTCAACGCGCTGCCGAAGTACGTCGGCTCCACCACCCTCTCCGGCGACCTCGAGTGGAACGGCGCTCTCCTGGACGGGAGCCTCGAGGACTCAATCCCAAAGCTCAAGGAAGGGGTCGACGGCGACCTCTTCATGCACGGTAGCGGCGAGTTCGCCCACGCCCTCGCCGAGCGGGGTCTGATCGACCTCTTCGAGGTCTACCTCAACCCGCTCGTCTGGGGCCAAGGCAACCTCCACGTGCTCGGCGACCGGGGAACCGTCTGGATGGAGCTCGAGGGCGTCAAGCGGTTCGATTCCGGAGTGGTGCTGCTGACCTACCTGCCGGCAAGCTGAGCCACGGCGCCGCCCTCCTCCTCAGAGATTCATCGTCAGGGCGCCGAGAACGCCAATCGGGGATCAGCGGTTCCGCAGCCGGGTCATCTCCTCCTCGATCTGGCGGTCGGTCGGGCCCTCGTCGAGGCCGCGATAGACGCGCAGGGCGTGGGCGAGGAGGAAGACCCCCCAGATTCCCGTCACCCAGGCGGGCCAGATATCGCCGGTGTCAGCCGAGTTTGGCGGGACGGCCCAGATCACCCAAAGCACGGCGTTGACGAAGAGGAACCACCCGAGGTGGTCACGGAACTCGCGCTTGCGCTTCAACTGCCTGATCGCCCGCTCGCGGAGATCCTCCTCGCTGCCCGGCGGGGCGGCATCGTGCGATCGCTCTGGCTCTTCAACAGTTCGATTGATGGTGCTCTGCTCGCTCATGCCCCGAAGGTAGGGGCGCTGGGCCGGGGCGGCATCCGGGAAATGCCGAAACCCCGCTGTGGTCCGGGCCGCCACTAGGGTTGCCCCATGCCTTTCACTCGCAAGAACCTCAAGGACGATCTGGCGGATGTCGGGTCCAACTTCGACGGCTCGCCCGACCTCGAGTTCCGCTTGGCGACGCAGGCGCTCGGGCTCGAGCAGTCGGGCCTGGGCTACCAGCGGGTCCCGCCCAACTATCGCTTCCCCTACGGCCACACGCACAAGTCGCAGGAGGAGATCTACGTGGTCCTCGGCGGCAGCGGGCGGATGAAGCTCGACGACGAGATCATCGAGCTGAAGGAGTGGGACGCCGTCCGCGTCCCACCCGGTACCTGGCGCGGCTACGAGGCCGGACCGGATGGGCTCGAGATCCTCGTCATCGGCGCGCCCCACCTCGGCGACTCCCCGCGCGATGACGTCGAGGGCGAACGCGACTGGTGGACCGGCTAGCCGGATAGTCCTCGGAGCGCGCCGGCGACCTGTGATGATCTGAGCCATGGCGTCGAGTAGCTCTCAGCGCAAGCAGCATGCGCTCGAGCTGTTCGAGGAGCTTCCGGCTCGCTACGACGAGCTCGGGGCGGCGCTGAGCCTCTTCCAGGATCCGCGCTGGCGGCGGGCGGCCGTGGAGGCGGTCGAGGCCAAACCGGAGGACCGCGTCCTCGACATCGCCTGCGGGACCGGGCTGGTCAGCGGGGCTCTGGTCAAGCGCTGGGGCTGCCGGGTGGTGGGGCTGGACCAGAGCGCCGCGATGCTGGGACGGGCGCGGGCGAAGCTGGCCGCGGATCCGCGGCTGGCGGCGCGGATCGACTACGTCGAGGGCGAAGCCGAGCACCTCCCCTTCGCCGAGGCCGAGTTCGACCACCTCACCTTCACCTACCTCCTGCGCTACATCGACGACCCGGCGGCGACGCTGCGCGAGCTGGCCCGGGTCGTGAAGCCGGGAGGGCGCGTCTCGAGCCTCGAGTTCTGCGTCCCGCGCAGCGTCTGGTTCTGGCCCTGGCGCCTCTACACCCGGGTCGGCCTGCCGGTCCTCGGCCGCCTCGCGTCGCGCGGCTGGTTCGAGGCCGGCCGCTTCCTCGGCCCCAGCATTGAGGGCTTCTACCGCAGCTATCCCCTGCGGCGGCAGGTCGAGCTCTGGGAAGCGGCGGGCATCGAGCGGGTCGAGGTGCAGCGGATGAGCCTGGGCGGCGGCGTCGTCATCTGGGGCACCGTTGGCGGCTGAGCCCACCCCGCGTCCCGCTTTCTACGCCCTGCGCCCGGGCGGCTGGCGCGACCTGGTGACGGTGATGCATCCGCCCTACACGCTCTGGCACGTCAGCAACGTGGCGATCGGGGCCGCGATGGCGGCGCATCTCTACCTCGGTCGGCTGGCGGCGGCGGTCGCGGCCTTCTTCCTCGCCGTCGGCGTCGGGGCCCACGCCCTCGACGAGCTGCAGGGGCGGCCGCTCGGCACCCAGCTCTCCCGACGCACGCTCGTCGCCCTCGCCGCCGGCGGCCTCGGCGGGGCGCTGGCGATCGGTATCGCGGGGACGATCTTCGTCTCCCCCACCCTGGCGCCGCTGGTCCTGGCCGGCGGCTTCATCGCCCCCGCCTACAACCTCGAGTGGTTTGGCGGCCGCTTCCACACCGACTTCTGGCTCGCGGCCTCCTGGGGCGGCTTCTCGGCATTCACCGGCTGGTGGGTCAACTCCCTCGGTCTGCACTCGGTCCGCGAAGCGATCGCCGCCGGTGCCGCGGTGCTCGCCTGCTTCGTCCTCACCACCGTCCAGCGGCGTCTCTCGACCCCGGTCAGGCAGTTGCGGCGGCGCACCGTCGCGGTCCAAGGCGAGCAGCACCTCAGCGACGGGACCGTCCGCCAGCTCGACCGCGAGGTTCTCACCGCGCCCCTCGACGGGGCGCTGCGGGGCCTCTCGATCGCGGTGCCGCTGCTGGCCGTGGCGCTGATCGCCCTGCGGCTCTAGGGACACGCGCACAAGCGGTTTTCTACTGATGCTCCTCGGCAGGCTCCGACCTAGCTTGGTACCGGATAGGTCTTTCCCCGGTACTCAAGTCAAACGGTCGCCCTGCGGGGCGGGAGGAGCAGAAGATGAAGCGTTTTTCTCGGTGGATCACGATCGCGATCCTGGTAGCCGTCGCCCTATCCATCGCTGGCGCGGCGCCGGCCTCCGCCCAAGCTGCGACGTGCGGTGAATTCACGACCCAGCTAGCAGCCCAGGAAGCGGCCAACACCAGCGACCCCGATGGCGACGGCATCTACTGCGAGAGCAACCCCTGTCCGTGCAGCTCGGAGTGGTACGCCCAGCACGAAACGAATACCTCGCCGAATAACCCGCCGGATTCCAATGGCCTGCCGCCGGTACCCGGGAGCACCGAAGCGCCGCCGCCGGGGTCGCTTCCCCGCCAGGTCTGGCCGCTGCGCGACCGCCGCGGCCTCCATCGCGGCCTGCGGCGCGTCCCCCGCCGCCTGCTCGCCAAGGCACGTCACTTCATCCGCCAGGTGCGGACTGCGGTCAAGGGGACGTCGACCGGCTACTCGCGTGAAGAGTTCGGCTCGGCCTGGACCGACACCGCGGTGAACATCCCCTGGGCGGGCAACGGTTGCGACACCCGCGACGACATCCTCCGCCGCGACCTCACCGAACTGCGACTGCGCCCCGACACGGGTGACTGCGTGGTCGAAGCGGGCCGTCTGCGCAACCCCTACCTCGGCACGACGATTCTCTTCTCCAAGAGCGACGCGAGCGCGGTCCCGATCGACCACGTCTTCCCGCTCTCGCTGGCCTGGCAGATGGGCGCCCGCGGCTGGAGCGACGAACGCCGGGTCCAGCTCGCCAACGACCCGCTCAACCTCCTCGCGGCTGATCGCTCGAGCAACAGCAGCAAGGGAGATTCCGGGCCGGCCGAATGGCTGCCGCCGAGCCGCGGCATCCGCTGCGCCTACAGCGTCCGCTTCGCCCAGGTCGCCCGCAAGTACGAACTGCCGGTCACCGGCATCGACAAGCGCACGATGCTCCGCCAGTGCGCCCGCCTGCCCTGATTCCATGTCGAGAAACGTCAGTCGGCTCCGCTCACGGGTAAAGGGCCACGACAGACGGGTCCACGACACGAGGAGACCACCATGCCGAAGTACCTGCTGCTCAAGCACTACAGCGGCGGCCCGGAGCCGCACCATCCCTTCCCGCCGATGGACCAGTGGGCGCCCGAGGACGTCGAGGCGCACATGGCCTTCCTGCGGGAGGTCAAAGTGATGCTGCAGGAGAACGGCGAGTACGTCGACGGACAGGCGCTGACGCAGGAGCAGACCTGGGTCCGCTACGGCGGCCCGGACGCCGCGCCGGTCACGACCGACGGGCCGCTGCCCGAGACCAGCGACCTCGTCGCGGGCTGGTACATGGTCGACGTCGAGTCGCGCGAGCGGGCGATCGAGCTCGCCGCCTACATCTCCTCCGAGCCCGGCCCGGGCGGCGGGCCGCTGTACGAGTGGATCGACGTCCGCGAGGTGATGTCCGGGAAAGCGTCGTCCGAGGACTGACCGGCAGCGTGGTCGGTGAGCCGACGGCGGCGTGGGACGAGGGCGCGCTGCGCGCCCTCGTCCCGCGGGTGCTCGCGGGCCTGGTCCGGCGGGGCGAGGACTTCGACCTCGCCGAGGACGCCCTCCAGGAGGCGTTGCTGGAGGCGTTGCGAGTGTGGCCCCAGCAGCCGCCGCGGGACCCGGCCGCGTGGCTGGCGACGGTCGCGACCCGGCGGCTCGTCGACGCCCGCCGCAGCGAGGCGGCCCGCCACCGCCGCGAGGAGGTGATCCACGCCGAACCGGCTCCCGCCGCCACCGAAGAGGGCGACGACACCCTCTTCCTCCTCTTCTGCTGCTGCCACCCCGACCTCGCGCCGGCCTCCCAGGTGGCGCTGACCCTGCGCGCCGTCGGCGGCCTCACCACCCGGGAGATCGCTGATGCCTTCTACGTGCCGGAGGCGACGATGGCGCAGCGGATCAGCCGCGCCAAGCGCACCCTGCGGGGACGCCGCCTGGACCAGCCCGGCGACCTCGCCGTCGTCCTGCGCGTGCTCTACCTCGTCTACACGGCCGGGCACACGGACCGGGTCGACCTGGCCGCCGAGGCGATCCGGCTCACTCGCCAGCTCAACCTCGCCACCGCGGAGCCGGAGGCGCGCGGGCTGCTCGCCTTGATGCTCCTCAACCACGCCCGCCTGCCGGCGCGGCTCGACGCCGAGGGCCGCATCGTCCCGCTCGACCGCCAGGACCGCGGCCTCTGGGACAGCGGCGAGATCGCCGAAGGCGTCCGTGTCCTGCAGTCGGCGCTGGCCGCGGAGCGCCCCGGCCGCTACCAGGTCGAGGCGGCGATCGCCGCCCTGCACGACGACGCGGCGAGCCCCGAGGAGACCGACTGGCCGCAGATCCTCGCCTGGTACGACGACCTCCTCGCCCTCAGCGAGGACCCGGCGCGCCAGGACCCCGCCGCCGTGCTCGGGCGCGCGGTGGCGGTCGGCCACGTCGACGGCGCCGAGGCCGGCCTGCGCGAGACCGAGCGCCTGCGCGAGGTGCTCGGCGACCGCCACCGCTGGCACGCCGTCCGCGGCCACCTGCACGAGCTCGGCGGCGACCTGCCCGCCGCCGCCACGGCCTACGCCGAGGCCGCCCGCCGCGCCCCGAACGTCGCCGAGCGCGACCACCTGGTTCGCCAGGCCGCCCGCGCCCGGGCCGGCTAGCTTCTCAGGCCCTTATGGCGCGCCTGCCCGAAGGCTTCGACGTACTCCGCACGCGGGATTTCCGGCTGCTGTTCGGCGCGCAGGCGGTGTCCGTGGTGGGCGATCGCATGGCTGTCGTCGCGCTCGCCTTCGCGGTGCTGGAGATCGGCGGTTCGACCTCCGACGTCGGGCTGGTGCTGGCCGCGGCGGCGTTCCCCCTGGTGGCGACCGTGCTGGCCGGGGGCGTGGTCGCCGACCGGGCCTCCCGCCGCGCCGTGATGGTGGTCGCGGATCTGGTCCGGGTCGCGAGCCAGGGAGCGATGGCGGCGCTGCTGATCGCGGGGGTGGCGGAGGTGTGGATGCTGGCGCTGGTGGCCGGCGTCACCGGCGCGGCGACCGGCTTCTTCGGCCCCGCCTCGACCGGCCTGCTGCCCGAGGTCGTCCTCGCCGAGCAGCTGCAGCCGGCGAACGGACTGCGCACTGGCGCCGTCTCGACCGGCGAAATCCTCGGCCCGGCGCTGGGCGGGGTGCTCGTTGCCGCTGCCGGGGCGGGCTGGGCGATCGCGGCCGACGCCGGCACCTTCGCGGCCAGTGCCGCCTGCCTGGCGGCGCTGCGGGTGCCGGCGCGGGCCGCGGCGCAACCGAGCTCCTTCGTCGCCGACCTGCGTCAGGGCTGGGTCGCCTTCCGGTCGCGCCGCTGGGTGTGGACCTTCGTCGGCTACTTCGCGGTCGTCAACGTCCTCTGGGGAGCGTGGGGCGTGCTCGGCCCGGTCGTCGCCGAACGCGACCTCGGCGGCGCCGCCGCCTGGGGCACCATCCTCGCCGCGGTAGGGGTCGGAGCGCTCGCGGGCAGCCTGCTGGCGACCCGGGTCAGACCGCGCCGCCCGCTGCTGCTCGCCGCCTTCGCCGACGGGCTCTTCGCCCTGCCGCTGGCCTTTCTCGCGGCGGCCGACTCGGTGCCGCTGATCGCCTGCGGCGCGGCGCTGTCGGGGGCGGGGATGGCCCTCGCGATCTCCCTCTGGGAGTCGACCCTCCAGCGCCACATCCCCGACGAGTCGCTCTCCCGGGTCAGCTCCTACGACTGGTTCGGCTCCCTCGCCTTCTATCCCCTCGGCCTCGCCCTCTGGGGCCCGCTGGCGGCGCTGATCGGAGTCGGCGTCTCCCTCTGGCTGGCCTTCGGCCTCGCCACCCTCCTCACCCTCGCCCTGGTCAGCGTGCCGGACATCCGGCGTCTGCCGGCTGCCCCGGCGGCGGCAATGGCAGCGGTGCGACCGAGCGGGCCGGCCCGGCGAGAGTAATGACGAGTCCGCCGCCTCCGGATCGGGCCAAGGTTGACCCGATCCAGGACGACCGGCGTGCTTATCCTCGGCCCATGGGAGTCCCATCGACCCGCTCCGGGGTGGCTGCGGTCCTCGCCGCGCTCATGCTGCTCCTGGCCGCCGCCTACGCCGAGGCGGCGTCCCCCGGCCGCCCCGACCTCCGCTTCGGCGACCACGGGGTCGTCGCCCGCGACTTCGGCACCGAAAGGACGGTCGGCAGGACCCTCGCGGCCGTCGATGGTCCGGGTGGGACGACGTTGGTACTGCAACCGGGCCGGGCCGGCGTCGCGGTCGCGCGGTATCTCCCGGGGGGCGGGCTCGATCCGAGCTTCGGCGATGGCGGCGTCGCCCTCGACCCGCGCACCGACGCCGATCTGGATGCGGAAGGGACGCTCGCCGTCGGACCGGGCGGCGAGATCACCGCCTCGACGTCCAACGCGATTACCCGTTTCACGGCCGACGGTCACCTCGACAGGAGCTACGGCGACGCGGGACGGGTGCCGCGAGGAAACCTGCCGATCGGCCTCGCGACGACGGTGGCCGAGCCGGACGGGTCGACGATCGCTCTCTCCCAATACCCCTTCAAGCCCACGTCCCGGCCGGGGATCGTCGCCTACCGCTTCGGGCCCAACGGCACGCCCGACCGCGACTACGGCACCGACGGGCGGGCGTTCATCCCCAGGCCCAGCCAATGGGATCCGGTCGGGGCGGCGATGCCGCAGGGAGACGGGCTGCTGATCGCCACGCCTGCTGTGCCGCCCGGATCAAGCGAGAGAACCGTGTTCCTCACGCGTCTGGACGGTGACGGACAGCTCGACACGAGCTTCGGAGACGGCGGCAGCACCTGGGTCGTCGGCCCGTTCGGCGAGCCGACCGGGATCGTCCAGCAGCCGGGTGGCGCGATCGTCGTCGCCACCGCGAGCAACGTCTTCCTCCGCTTCACCCCGGACGGGAGGCTCGACCCGACCTTCGGCACGGGCGGGGTGGCTCGCGGGCCTGTGGCGAAGATCCGCCTCAACGCGCTGGCGCAGACGCCGGATGGCGCGCTCCTCGCCGCCGGAGCGACCCAGACCCGCGGGGAACCCGACGACTTCATCGCCGAGAAGCTGACCGTCGACGGAGCGCCCGACGCGACCTTCGGGGCGGGCAAAGGCTTCGTCACCGCCGATCCCGACCCGAGGCTCCACCATGAAGCCCGCGCCGTGGTCGCCGCCGGCACCGGCCGGGTGATCCTGGCCGGCGAGGCGGTGCCGCCGCCCGGGAACGTCGAGCTCGAGGCCTTCGAAGCCAGCGGTGCGCCGGCCGCGGACTTCGGCGACCGCGGACTGGTGCTCACCCGCACGGTGGCGGCCTCGGCCGATGCCGCCACCGGCCTGCTCGTGGACCGAAACGGGGCGACCGCGGTCGCCGGCATCGCCTTCGGCCGGCCGGCGATCGCCCGCTTCTCGCCCCGCGGGCGACTCCTGGGGTCCTTCGGGACGGGCGGCACCACGCTCTTCCCTCGTGTGGCCAGGGGCGGAGAAGGGGAAGCGGGCCCAAGCATCGCCGCCGGGCCCGATGGGAGCTACCTCCTCGGAGGCGGCAAGGGGGGCCCCGCGGGCGTCCTGCGGGTGGGGCACGGCGGGAGGATCGACCGACGCTTCGGCAACGGCGGACGGGCGGCGGCCGACCTGCGCCCGGCGCTCGGGATCGCGGTGGGACCCGACGGCAGGATCGTCGCGGCAGGCGATGCTCTCTCCTCCCCGCTCGTCCGCCTGCGACCGGATGGCGCGCTCGACCGTTCCCTGGATCGTGACGGCAAGATTCCGGCCGAGGCACCGATCCCGTCGGCACCAGGTGACGAAGCCGGGTACGCGGCACCGGTAGCGGTGAGCCCGGGTGGAAGGATCGCCGCGCTGACCGATCGGTGGCTCCCCGCCGAGCTCGATCGGTTTGGCCGCCCCCTCGCGGCGGTCGACGCGAGGATTCGCCTGGCGGAAAGCCGCCACCGGCTCCCGTATCGCACCGTCGACCTCGAGTTCGACGGACGCAAGCTCCTCCTCCTCGGAGTCCGTGGCTACGGGCTCGCGATCGCCCGCCTTCTGCCCAACGGTCGGCCCGACCCCGACTTCGGTGACGGGGGCCTGCGCGTCCTGCGGGTGGGCGCCTCCCTGCGCCCTGGTCGCATCGCGGTCGAACCCGACGGGAAGATCGTCGTCGACGGTGTCAGCTTCGCCTCCAGATTGGGAGATCCGTTCGAAGGAAAGCCGGGGCGGGCCGTGGTCGCCCGGTTCGACCCCGACGGCTCACTCGACCGCGGCTTCGCCTCAGGCGGAGTGTTCCGCGGGCGCCGACCGACCGTCCTACGAATGAGCGCAATCGCCCTCGGGCCCGGGTCGGTGACCGCCGGCGGCACCAGCATCGCCCCCGAATCCGTGGACAGGAAGATGTTCCTTCTGCGGCTCGGTCGTTAGCCGTCGCGACTGCGGACGGCGGCGGCGGCAGAAGCGGCGAGATCCTCCGTGCTTGCCAGCGCCGCTTGAATGAAATCCCCTTCGCGCTGACCGAGGACGGCACCGAGCAGGATCCGGGTCCTGCCGCCGACCTCGATCCGCTGGGCGAAGAGGAGGCAGCCGCCGGCTGCCTCGTCGGAGCCGGTCTTGATCCCGACGAAGCCGTCGTGGCCGACCAGCTCGTTGAAGTTCGCGACTTCGCCGGCGACCGGGACCCACGCGCTTGGCATGGCGACGATTTCGGAGAAGGTGCGGTCGGCCATCGCCGCCCGGGCGAGCTTCAGCTGGTCGACGGGCCGTGGAGACCGTGGTGTCGGCGAAGCCGCTGGGGTCGGTGTAGTGAGTGTCTTCCATCCCCAGCTCGGCGGCGGCTTCGTTCATCTCGGCGACGAAGGCTTCGACGCTGCCGGCCTCGTGGACCGCCAGCAACGCGGCGACGTTGTTGGCCGAGGGCAGCAGCAGCGCCTCCAACGCGTCCCGCTCGCTCAGCACCTCGCCGGCTTCCACCGCGACGACGGATTGGTTGAGTTCCAACCGCCGGTGCAGGTCTGCGACGTCGCCGGGACCGATCGTGATCGTGAAGCCGTCCTCGCCCGGTTCCAGCGGGTCGTCCCTCAGCACCAGATAGGCGGTCATCACCTTGGCGACGCTGGCGATCGGCACCGGCCGGGCGCCGCCGCTGGAGCCGAGGTAGCCGAATCCCTGAACCGCCAACGCCGCCTCACCTTCGCTCGGCCAGGCGATGTGGAGTGAACTGCCGCCGCTCTTGACTCGCCCGCCGTGGCCCCCCGCCCCCAACTTGACATCGCCGATCCTGGCCCAGGCGAGGACGAAGCTGAATAAGAAGAGGGCGGCAACCGCCGCGTGCTTCATCAAAGCCTTCCGGCGGCGCCCGGCGGAGGAGTAGACGCGGGGCCCGCTCACGTCGTCCGCAGCGCCTCGGTCGGGGTGAGGCGGGCGGCCCTGGTCGCCGGGTAGAGGCCGGCGACGGCGCCGAGCAGGCAAGCGGCAAGGAGGCCGCCGGCAAGCGCGACCGGCGGCACCAGCAGCGGCAACCCTTCGAAGGCGGCGTAGGCGCCGGTCGCCGCGACGCCGAGGAGGACTCCGACGACGCCACCGGCGATTCCCAGCACGAACGACTCGCCGAGGAACTGGATCGCGATGTGGCGCCGCCGCGCCCCCAACGCTCGGCGCAGCCCGACCTCCGAGCGGCGCTCCAACACCGAGATGATCATCACGTTGGCGATCCCGATCGCTCCGACCAGTAAGGCGACCGCACCGAGGCCGAGGAAGAGCGAGGTGAAGGCGCCTTCGGCTGCCGCCTGGGCCTCGAGAGCGTCAGAGGGACGGCTTACCGCGACTTCCGTGGGATCTGACGGGTTGGCCGCGCTCGGCAGGAGCGCCGCCGCTTCGCGCACCTGTGCGTCGCCCCCGCGCGCGCGGACGTAGACCTTCGACGGGTTGCGGTCGGTGCCGAAGAGCCGCGCGGCGATCGGGTAGCCGATCAACGCGGCACTGTCGAGCTCGGGGACGAGCGGCAGCGGTTCGAGGACGCCGACCACGGTGAAGAGGCGGCCCGAGACGTAGACCTCGACGATGCCGGTGCCGCTGTGAATGCCGAGCCGCTCCGCTGCCTTCGTCCCCAGCACCATCGCCGGGTAGCGTTCGGTCGCCTGCCCGACGAAGCGCCCGGAGGCGGTCGTCCCTTCGAGCGTCCGCAGCAGCTCCGGATCGGCGGCCTCGACCGAGATCCCGCCGGTGACCTCGGCCGGCACATACGAGCTGCGGCGTACGGTGACGCCTTCGACGACGGTGATCGCGGCGGCCGATTCGACCGCGTCCACCAAGCGGACGCGACCGACGGCGGCGGCGGGCAGCTTCGTTTCCTCGCCGAAGGGCGATTCGCCGGGACCGACGGCGAGCAGGTTCGTACCCAGTCTTTCGATCTTCGCCAGCAGGTCCGCCTTGCTCGTTTCGGAGATCGCCAGGACTGCCACGAGCGAGGCGATCCCGATCGAGATCCCGAGAACCGAGAGGGCGGCGCGGAGCATGCGGGTGCGCAGGCCGACCGTCGCCAGCCGCAGCAGGTCACGCGGCAGCAGGCGGCTCAACCGTCGGCCTCGATCCGCCCGTCGCGGACGGCGATCCGGCGCGGCACCGAGGCGGCGATCTCCTCGTCGTGGGTGATGATCACGATGGTCGTGCCGGCCTCGTTGAGAGCGCGCAGCAGCTCCATCAGCTCGCCGCCGGTCCTGGTGTCGAGGTTGCCGGTCGGCTCGTCGGCGAGGACGATTGCCGGCTCGCCGACCAGCGCCCGCGCCACCGTGGCCCGCTGACGCTCGCCGCCGGAGAGCTTCGAGGCACTGTGGCGCTCGCGGTGTGAGAGGCCGACCCGAGCCAGCGCCGCCGAGGCCCGCTCCCGCCGCTCCCGAGCCGGGACGCCCGCGTAGAGGAGACCGTCGGCGACGTTGTCGATCACCGCCGCCGCTTCAAGCAGGAAGAACCGCTGGAAGACGAAGCCGATCCGCGTCGCGCGCAGGCCCGCCAGCTCATCGTCGCGGGCCCGCGAGATGTCGCGGCCTTCGATCGCCACGCTGCCCTCGCTCGGCCGGTCGAGCGTGCCCATCACGTGCAGAAGCGTCGACTTGCCCGAGCCCGAAGGGCCGACGATCGCGGTCAGCTCGCCGCGATCGACGCTCAAGGTGACACCGCGCAGCGCCTCCACCCCGCCCGGATAGGTCTTCCGGACGTCGCGCAACTCGAGGACCGGCGCCTCGCTCATTCGCCCGTCTCCACCTGCATCCCGGCTTTCAGCCCTTTGCCCTCGACCTCGACGTAGCCATCGGCGGCAAGGCCCGGCACGACGACGATCTGCCGCCGGGCACCGCCTTCGCGCACGTAGACCGCGAACCGTTCGCTGCCGATCGCGATCAGCGCCGTCAACGGCACGCTCAGTACGTTCTTGCGCACCTGCTGCGTGAAGCGGACGCTGACGCTCGCCCCGTCGAGCGCGGGGATCTTGTCCCTGCCGGTCACCGAGACCGTCGCCTCGACTCCAGCCTCCCTTGCTTCTTCTCCGGGACCGCCTTCGCCGCCTGACGCCGCGAGCGCGGCCAGGCCGGTCACCTCGCCCCGGACTTCGGCCCCGCTCGGAAGGACCACCTCGACCTTCTGGCCACGGTGGGCGATCGATTGCTGGTCGGCTTCGAGCTCGACGCTGACTATGCGCCGGGTCGAGCTGGTGCGGAGAACCGCGACCGAGGGGGGTTCGGCTTCGGATTTCTCTTCTTCGGGTTGGTGTTCGGGTTCGGCCTTCGGCTTCTCCGCTCGCGGCGGTCTCGATTCTTCTTCGGGTTCCCGCCGGTCTTCTTCTTCCGGCCCGGCTTCGCCCTTCTCCGGTTCGGTTGCCTCAGCGGCTTCGCCGAGCCCTTCCGCTTCCGGCTCCCAAGCAACCATGGTGTTGGCGCTGGCACCTCCTCCGCCGCCAGCGCCCAGCGCTTCCCCGAGCGTCGCTTCCAGCGCGGTGACCCGCTGCGGCCCGCGCAGGAAAGCGACCCTTCCGAGCTCGACTTCGCCGGTGGCTTGGAGCCCGAGATCTTCCTGCCAGGCGGCAACCGCCTCGGCGGTGGCGTAGGTGAATTCTTCGTCGACGGTGCCGGGTTCGTAGCCGAACGCCGCCAGGTTCGCCTCGAGCTGCTCGACGTCCCTGCCGTCGGAGATCCCTTCGGCCAGGGTGCGATAGGCCGGCACCGAGCCGTAGAGCAGCAGGACCGCTTCGCCGCTCACGGCGTAGAGGCGCCCGCCGCGGTGGATGACGTCACCGACCGCCGGCAGCGCGGTCACCGTCCCGGCGAGCCGGGCGAGCACCGTGGTTTCGCCGGCGTATCCGATCGCGCCGGCAGTGGTCAGGCGTTCGGCCAGGGTGCGCCGCTCGACCCTGCCGGTGGCACCGCCAGAGGCGGAGGAGTGGGCCGTGGCGGCGCCGGAGCCGCCGCCGGAGCCGCGCAGGAGCAGCAGCGCCAGCGCCGCCGCCACGAGCGCCGCCGCCGCCAGTAGCCGCCGGCGGTCAGCCACCAACGCCGAAACCGCCGCCGGTCTGGGTGGGCACCTTGTCCTTACAGGCTTCCGCCGCGGCTTCGAAGGCGGGCGAGGTCGTGTCGATCCCGGCGATCCCCAGGAGCACTTTGCCGTTGCCGGGAAACCTCGGATCGGCCAGGTCGATGCCTTCCTCGCGCATGCATTCGGAGAAAGCCAGCCACCCTTCCTTGAATTCCTCGTCTTCTTCCGCGGAGAGTTCCTGGCCGGCGCCGCGCAGCTTGCCGTCGCAGGCGGCAAGTGCCTTCCTGGTCGTGGAGTCGTCGTTTTCCAGCGTGATGTTCTGCCCGGGCTTCGGGTCTTCCATTTCCACCCCGTGCTCGCGCATGCACTTGGCGAATTCGAGCCCCGCTTCCTCGCGCGAGACGCTCGTGGAGCCCCCGCTCGAGCCCGAGTCGCCACCACCGCAGGCCGCCAGCCCGACGATGCAGAGCGCCAGCATCGATGCCGTCAACCAGTCCGTCTTCCTCATCACCGCTCCTTTGCCGTTTCGCTGCAGGTCAGGACGGCAGGATCGGCAGCGAGGTGTTGCCGGCACGTATGCGGTTTTCGATACACAGGCGATATGCCCGATCCGCAAGCATGCGGGGGCATGCGCGTGCTGATCGTCGAGGACGAGGCCTTCCTGGCAGAAGCCATCCGCGATGGCCTCCGCCTGGAGGCGATCGCCGCCGACGTCGCCAGCGACGGCGACGCGGCCCTCGAGCTCCTGGGCCTGAACGCCTACGACATCGCCATTCTCGATCGTGACGTCCCCGGGCCCTCCGGCGACGAGATCGCCAAGCGCATCGTCGCTTCCGGCAGCGGCATGCCGATCCTCATGCTGACCGCCGCCGACCGCCTCGACGACAAGGCCTCGGGGTTCGAGCTGGGGGCCGACGACTACCTGACGAAGCCGTTCGAGCTCCAGGAGCTTGTGCTCCGGATCCGGGCTCTCGACCGCAGGCGCGCTCACAACAGGCCGCCGGTGCGGGAGATTGCCGGTCTGCGGCTGGACCCGTTCCGCCGCGAGGTCTACCGCGACGGCCGCTTCGTCCCCCTGACCCGCAAGCAGTTCGCCGTGCTCGAGGTGCTGGTCGCCGCGGAAGGCGGAGTCGTCAGCGCCGAGGAGCTCCTCGAGCGAGCGTGGGACGAGAACGCCGACCCCTTCACCAACGCCGTGCGCATCACCGTCTCGGGGCTGCGCAAGCGCCTTGGCGAGCCCTGGATCATCGCCACCGAGCCTGGGGTCGGGTATCGCATCGACACCGGGACGAACTGACGATGCTCCACCTACCGCGGCAGACCGTCCGCCTCCGCCTGACCCTCCTCTACAGCGGCCTCTTCCTCGCCTCCGGGGTGGCGTTGCTGGTCGTCACCTACCTGATCTTTCGCGGCGCCGCCGTCCCCAACCTGATCGTCGTCCCGAGCGGCGCCGCGCACACGACGGCCGCCCAAAACGCCGCCGCCGAAGCGAGGTACCAGGACGTGGTCCGCAACTCCACCGACGCACTCCACCACGGGCTCCTCCGCTCGGTGATCGTGCTGGGGGTCATGACCCTGATCTCGATTGCGCTCGGCTGGCTGGTCGCCGGCCGAGTCCTGCGCCCGCTGCGGGTGATGACGGACACCACCCGGAAGATCTCCGAGCGCAACCTTCACGAGCGCCTGGCGCTGCCGGGCCCCCGCGACGAGCTCAAGGATCTCGCCGACACGATCGACGGCCTCCTCGTCCGCCTCGAGGCGCATGTCGCAGAACAGCAGCGGTTCGCGGCCAACGCCTCCCACGAGCTGCGCACCCCGCTGGCGGTCACGCAGACCCTGCTCGAGGTTGCCCGCGCCGATCCGAACCGCGACGACGGCGAGTTGGTCGAACGCCTCTCCGCCGTCAACACCCGGGCGATCGACCTCGTCGAAGCCCTGCTCCTGCTGAGCCGTGCCGGCCAGCGGTCTTTCGCGCGTGAGCGGGTCGACCTATCTCTCCTAGCCGAAGAAGCCGCCGAAACGCTCCTCCCTCTCGCCGAAAAGCGCGGGGTCACGATCGAGACCTCAGGTGGGAGGGCGATGACCGTCGGCTCCCACGCGCTCCTGCTGCAGCTATGCACCAACCTCGTCCAGAACGCCGTCGTCCATAACTTGCCCGACGGCGGCACGGCATCGGTCACGACCGCCGTGCGTTCGACGGGGGTGGTGCTCACGGTCGAGAACACGGGCGAGAAGCTCACCCAGCAGATGGTCTCCACGCTGACGGAGCCGTTCCTGCGCGGCCGGGAACGAACCCGCTCTGATCATGCCGGCCTCGGCCTCGGCCTGACGATCGTCCAGACCATCGCCCAGGCCCACGAGGGAAACCTCGTCCTCGAGATGCGAGAGGGCGGCGGCCTCCGTGCAACCGTGGAGCTGCCCGCGGCGACGCCGGATGGGCAAACCCCACCACTTCGCCTACCTCGTCGATGACACCGAGGCGCCGCAGCCGGGCCGCTCGTCCTCACGGCAGGACACTGCATGCTCGGGGATCACGAAGTAATCCGGCGGGGCGACCCGCGCCAAATGGAAAAGCCTCGTTTCCGGGGCTTTCGTGAAATAGCGGGGGCAGGATTCGAACCTGCGACCTTCGGGTTATGAGCCCGACGAGCTACCTGGCTGCTCCACCCCGCGGCGGACTCTCGATGCTAGCAATTCGGCGTTGGGCGGGGAGGGGGTCGGGGGCGGCTGGGTGGGATAGTCCGAGAATGCGGATCGCGAGCTTGGTGCCTTCGGCGACGGAGATGCTCTTCGAGCTGGGGCTCGGGGAGCGGGTGGTCGGGGTCACGCACGAGTGCGACTGGCCGGAGGCCGCGCGGGGGCTGCCGCACCTGACCTCGACGGTGCTGCCGGAGGAACTCTCGGCCGCCGAGATCGACGCGGCGGTGAAGGAGGTCGTCGGGGAAGGGCGGGCGCTGTATGAGCTGGACGAGGAGCGGCTGGCGGAGCTCGCGCCCGACCTGATCGTCACCCAGGCGGTCTGCGAGGTCTGCGCGGTCTCTTATGACGACGTGGTCGAGGTGGCGGCGCGGCTGCCGGGCGCTCCGCGAGTCCTGCAGCAGGACCCGAGCAGCCTCGCCGACGTCCTCGACGACGTCACCCGGCTCGGCGCGGCGGCCGGCATCGCCGACCAGGCGGCGGCGGTCCGCTCGCGGCTGGAGGCGCGCCTCGACGCCGTCCGCGAGGCCGTCGCCGGCGCCCCCCGCCCCCGCGTCGTCGCCCTCGAGTGGCTCGACCCACCGTTCGTCGGCGGCCACTGGCTCCCCGAGATGGTCGTGCTCGCCGGCGGCACCGACGTCGCCGGCCCGCCCGGCCAGAAGTCGCCGGAAGTCCCCTGGGAGCGACTGGCCGAGCTCGAAGCCGAGGTCGCCGTCGTCATGCCCTGCGGTTGGTACCTGGAGGACTCCCGCGCGCAGGCGCTGGCCCACGCCGGGCGGATCCTCGGCCTCGGCCCCGCGCGGGTCTTCGCCGTCGACGCCGCCTCGACCTACTCGCGCCCCGGCCCGCGGCTGGTCGACGGAGTCGAGCTGCTCGCCCACCTGCTCCACCCCGACCGCGTCCCCGCCCCACCGGGCATCGGCTTCGCCGACGTCACCGCCGAGCTGGAAGAGGCCGCGCGCCCCCTTATCTAGAGGATTAGAGTGCCGGCCCTATGGCCCAGGCGTCCAAGCGCGTGGCCGTGATCGACGTCGGGACCAACTCGACCCGGTTGCTGGTCGCAGACGTATCCCCGGGAGGGGTCGAGCCCGTCGAACGGCGCAGCACGGTGACCCGGCTCGGCCGCGGCGTCGACCTCTCGGGTCACCTCTCCAGCGAGGCGATCGAGGACGTCTGCGCGGCGATCGCCGGCTACGTCGGCCAGATCGAGGAGCTCGGCGCCGAGACCACGGAGACGATCGCCACCAGCGCCGTTCGCGACGCCGACAACGGCAGCGCCTTCATCGCCGAGCTGCGGGAGCGGTTCGCGCTCTCGGCCCGGGTCCTCGACGGCGAGGAGGAGGCCCGCGCCACCTACCTCGGCGCCACCTTCGAAGCGCCCCCCACCGAGCCGACCCTGGTGGTCGACATCGGCGGCGGCTCGACCGAGCTGGTGGTCGGCCACGACGGCGAGATCTCCTTCCACGACTCGATGCAGGTCGGCGTCGTCCGCCACACCGAGCGCCACATCTCCAGCGACCCGCCCACCGCCAGCGAGCTCGAAGACCTCGCCGCCGACGTGCGCGGGGCGATCGCGCGCTCCGTCGGCGCCGGGGTCGAGGCCAGCCGCGGCATCGCCGTCGCCGGCACCCCGACCTCCCTGGCCGCGATCGAGCAGGAGCTCGAGCCGTACGACCCGAGGAAGGTCCACGGGCACGTCCTCGCGCTGCCCCAGATCCAGCGGATGCTCTCCCGCCTCGCCTCGCTGCCGCTGACCGAGCGGATCGAGATCAAGGGCATGCACCCGGATCGGGCGCCGACGATCGTCGCCGGCGTCGTCGTCCTCGTCGAGGTGATGCGGGCCTTCTCGCTGGAGGAGATCCTCGTCTCCGAGCACGACATCCTCTACGGCACCGCGATCGCCGCCGGCCAGCTACACTAAAACCAGCCTCACCTGTCGAATCGGCCTGAGTTACTTATTGGACACTCTGTCTGGATTTACCCCGACAGATGGGCTATTCGCGCCACAAAAGCCCCAAAATTCAGTAGGCAGGTGCTACCGTCTTTCGAGTAGCAAGGAGTCAGGCGGCTGGACGCACAGGACAGTCCGCCCCATACTCCAAAGGACCGGGAACGAGGTGGGGTTCGCTTCACCTTGCAAGCTCGGTACAGGGCTTAGGCGATTGCCGCATCATGGCGCCTCCCGCCGTCTGAGCCCACCAAATAATGGTCCCTGAAGACGTACCCCTGCCCGTCCTGAGGGGCCACTTGAATCGGTCGTCAGCGATGACGGCCGATTCTTTTTTGTGGACGCTTAGACCAGCGCCTCAGGCGAGGTTGGACTTGCGGGGGTAGACGACCTCGGGATCGGTGAGCACGTTGACCAGCGTCGGCCGGCCGGAACTGAACGCCTTCTCCAGCGCCGGCTTCAGCTCGCCCGGCTCGCGGACCAGGATGCCGTCGCACCCGAGCGCTTCGACCAGCTCGTCGTAACGGGTCTCGGGCCGCAGCTCCGCCGCCACCGAGTAGCCGTAGAGGAACTTCATCGGGTGGTGCTCGAGCGCCCAGATGCCGTTGTTGCCCATCACCCCGACGACGCCGAGCCCGTGGCGGGCCATCGTGTCGAACTCCATCCCGGCAAAGCCGAAAGCGCCGTCGCCGAGCAGCAGGCAGACCTGGCGATCGGGGTGGGCGACCTTGGCGCCGATCGCCTGGCCGGGGCCGGCGCCGAGACAGCCGAAGGGGCCCGGGTCCATCCAACACCCAGGTTGGTAGGTGTCGATGAAGCGTCCGGCGTAGGAGACGAAGTCGCCGCCATCGCCGACGACGATCGCGTCGCGGTCGAGCACTTCGCCGAGCTCCTTGTAGATGCGGACCGGGTGCAGCGGCGAGCGGGTGTCCTCCAGCTCGGCGCGCTCAGCCGCCCGCTTCTCGTCCTCGACGCCCCGGAGCTGCTCGAGCCAGGCCCGCGTGCGGCGTTCGCCGCCGGCGGCGTCGCGGATCGCCGCCAGGCTGGCGCGGACGTCGCCGACCAGGTCGACCTCGGGCGCCCGGTTGGCGAGGAGCGCGTTGGCGGCGACGTCGAGGCGGACGATCTTCGTCTCCTCGCCGAAGCTGCCGCCGAAGCCGAGCCGGAAGTCCATCGGCACCCCGACGACGAGGGCGACGTCGGCGCCCTTCAGCGCCGTGCCGCGAGCGCGGCTGAAGGCGAGCTCGTGATCGGCCGGCAGGCAGCCGCGGCCGAGCCCGTTGAGGAAGACCGGGATGCCGAGCGCCTCGGCCAGCGCCCGCAGCTCCCCCTCGCCGTGCCCCCAGTAGAGGCCGGTGCCGGCCATGATCGCCGGCCGCTCGGCCGCCGCCAGCAGCGCCGCTGCCTCCTCGACGCCGGCCGCCGGGCCGGGCTCGGGCGTCACCGGCCGCTCCGGGATCTCCACCTCCGCCTCGGTGAAGACGACGTCGAGCGGATAGTCGACGAAGGTGGGGCCGCTCGGGGCCCGCGCCGCCGCGTCGAGCGCCGCCGCGGTGACGGCGGCGATCCGCGCCGGGTCCTTCACCGTCTCCGCCGACTTGACCAGCGGCGAGACGAACGGCAGGTGGTCGATCTCCTGCAGGGAGCCCGATCCCCAGCGCATCTCGGGGGCGCGGCCGCCGAGCACGCAGATCGGCGAGAAGTTGGCCTGGGCGCCGGCGATCGCGCTGATCCCGTTGGTCACCCCGGGGCCCGCGGTCAGCGCCGCGACGCCGACGCTTCGGGTCGCCTTGGCGAGGCCCTCGGCGGCGAAGGCGGCGGTCTGCTCGTGGCGGACGTCGACGAGGCCGATCCCCTCCTCTTTGCAGCCGTCGTAGATCGAGAAGAGATGGCCGCCCGAGAGCGTGAACAGGTGCTCCACCCCGCGCGACTTCAATGCCTTCGCGACCAGCCTCCCGCCGTGCTCAGCCATGCGTCGCAGCCTATACCGGCGGGGTACCATCGCCTGGCCCGGGTGGCGAAACTGGCAAAAGCGGCGGCCTTAAAAGCCGCTGCCCCTTCGGGGGCTTGCGGGTTCGAGTCCCGCCCCGGGCATTTCCAACCACCTCTCGCTGCATTCCTATGCTCAGTGGTATAGGAATTATCCGTTCTCTATCTGAGAACTAAACGGTGACAAAGGGAGGTGGGAGTGCCCAACTACACGGCCGATCCAGATATCAGGACCATCCAGCAGGGTGGTCGTTTTGCGCTTCCAGACGGCCTCGACTCAGCCGAGACCGACCGCCTTCATCGGTTTCTGGAATGCGATCAGGTGCTGGAGCGCTTCTACGGGGAGAACCCACCGAGCGTGCGTCCTCCCGACGCAGCCCTCCACGCCGCAGCAGAGAGCGCGATGGCCGTATACGACCAGCGCTCCGAGCGGCTTCCGGTCGGCTGGCAGAAATTCGCGGTGCTGCAGGCGGGCATCGCCGGCAGCCCTGACAACCTCGACTCCTCCGAGATTCAAGAGTGGGCGTACACCTGCGCCAAGGAGGACAACCCCGACTGGCTCGGAGACTTCGACGAAGACATCGACCGCGAAATGCCAATGCGATGGCTGGTTCAACTGATCGGCGTCGGCGTGCTGAGGAGGCGGGCGCTGATGGCAGAACCGGCGGGGCCGCCAAAGCGGGGCCTATTCGGCCGCTTCCGAGGCTGACCATGCCATTCATCCTCTACGCCACTCGCGCGGTGCCCACGCTGAAACGCGGCTATTCGCTGGTCAGGAAGTGGAACGCGCTTCCCGCTGCGGAGCGGGACGCAGTGCAGGCGCAAGGGCGCCGGGCGATCGCGGCGATCATGGCTGTCAAGGCCGCGGCCACGGCGTCGCGCAGTGTCAGCGATCCCCCGGCGAACTGGGACGCCGCCCTCGATGCCGTGAGCCACCCCGGCCCTGCCGAGACGATGGCGCAAGAGATCGTCGAGCACCTCCAAGAGGTCTCCGAGTCGACGGTGGGCGAGATCGCAGCCGCCATCGGCGCTGCGGGCAAGGACGATACGACCCTCGAAAAGGCGATGAGAATCGCTCAAAACGACGGCTTCATACGCCGGGTCGGGGTCAACTTCCGGGGAATCAGGTGGGACACGACCGAGTGGGCGGACAAGCAACTGCTCGACTCACCCCACATCAGGCAGATCGAGAAGAAGATCGTTGCCTTCGTCGACAACTTCGGCCTCGTCAGCCTCGATCACATCTCCGCCCGCCTTGGCCTGGAGGAGGACGCCCCGGAGCTGCGCGGAGCACTCGAGCGGGCCGTCGCGGATGGGGCCGTCGAGTGGCACGGCAACGGCATATACGGACTACCACTTACCCGACTGGCGGGCTTCGTGCCGAAACTTGATCTCTGGACCGAGACCAAACCGCCGCGCGGGGACCAGGACTTCGGCGCAGCGATCGACGAGCTGGAGTCCGCCGTCAGGGACCTTGCTGCGGCGATGAAGTCAACCGGCGTCCACAAGGGGACCGACCCCGCCACAGACGAAGGAGACGACGCCGGTCCCTTCGAGGCCCTCCGGCAGATGCAGGCGCTCCACGACGCGGGCGCCCTCACGGATGAGGAGTACGCAGCGAAGAAGGCAGAGCTCCTGCAAAGGATTTAGCCGACCATGCCCACCTAGCCACTTTTCCCTGCTCTGGCGGGTCTTTCCCGGGCCCTAAAGCGGCAATAAATGTTCTAAGGGCGCAACTCAGGCCCTGTTACCGTGTCCATGTAGCTGGAACCGTCCTTCCCCGGGGAGAGCTCTTGGAGGCATCAGCCCTAACTCACGCCAGTCGTCGCGGGCTACTCGCTCGCCGATCGCCGCTGCTCAAGCTGCAGGGCGACGAGAGGCTGATCGCGATGGTGCGAAGCGGCAACCCGGGCGCCTTCGAGACGATCGTCGATCGCTATCAGGGCCGCCTGCTCGGCTTCTGCCGCCAGATGCTGGGCTCGACCGAGGACGCCGAAGACGTCCTCCAGGAGGTCTTCGTCAACGCCTACAAAGCGATGTGCGCCGACGAGCGCGAGATCAACCTCCGCCCCTGGCTCTACCGGATCGCCCGCAACCGCTGCCTCAACCACCTGCGCAAACCGAAGGCCGACGCGCAGGAATCGATGGACATGGTCCCCGAGGTCGACGCCGCCTCGACCGCGGAGAAGGTCCACAACCGCGAGGAGTTCCGCCAGATCCTCAGCGACGTCAACAAGCTTCCCGAGACCCAGCGCGCCGCCTTGCTGCTGCGCGAGATGGACGCGCTCTCCTACGAGGAGATCGCCGCCGCGATGGACACCACCGTGCCCTCGGTCAAGTCGCTGCTGGTGCGGGCGCGGATCTCCCTCGCCGAGGCGAGCCAGGCGCGGCTGCTGACCTGCGGCGAGGTCCGGGTCGAGCTCTCCGAAGCGGCCGAGGGCCTGCGCAAGGTCTCCGCCCCGGTCCGGCGGCACGTCCGCGAGTGCGAGGAATGCGCCGACTTCCGCTCCCAGGTCCGCTCCAACGAGAAGGCGCTAGCGGCGCTCTTCCCAGTCGGCCCGCTGATCGCCTTCAAGGCCTTTATCGCCTCCAAGCTCGGGCTCGGCGGCGGCACCGCCGGGGCCGGAGCGGCCGGTGCGGGCGCCGGCGCGGTCGGCGGCGCTGGGGCGGTTGGCGGCGTCGGTGCGGCGCTCGGCGGCGGCACCGCCGCCAGCGGGATCGGCGCCCTCGGTGGCGCCCTCGGCACCAAGGCCGTCGCCGGGGTGGTCACCGCCGCGGTCCTCACCGCCGGCGCGGTCGAGGTCAAGCAGACGACGATGTCGGGTCATCCCGAACCGGTGCCCGCCAGCCACGTGCAGATCCACCAGCCGACCGTCAACACGGCGATCGCCGCCGTCGAGACCGCCCCGGCTGTCGAGCCCGCCGAACCGGTCCCGCTGGTCGAAAACGAACCGGTGGAAGCGCCGCCGGCAGCGCCTCCAGTCGAAGAAGAAGCTCCGGCCGCGCCCACCGCGGGCGAAGAAGAAGCGGCCGACGACTCCAGCGCCGGCGAAGGCGCGACGATCGGCGACTCCGACAGCGAAGGCATCGACCAGGCGACTCCCTCCGGAGAAATCCCCGGCGCCCACGAAGGCGGCGAAACGGTGGTCGTGACCGTCGGCGGCAGCCCGCCGCCTCCGCCTCCGCCACCCCCGGCGAGCGAACCGGCGCCGGAACCGACGCCCGCGCCCCCGGTCGAAGCCCCCAGCTCCGGCTCCGGCGGCACCACCGCGCCGGCAGCGGCGCCCGCCGAAGGCTGAACCTCCTCGCCGCCCGCGGCGGGGACGTCTCTACGCCAGCCCGATGACTTTGAGCCGGCGCATCAGGCAAGTGCCGGCGAACTCGCGCGTCTCCTGCAGCGAGTAACCAAACAGTTCGAAGTCCTCGCTGCTCTCGGCCCAAGGGGGTGAGAGCACGCCGTCGGCCAGCGGCAGCGCCTGCTCCAGCGTGCGCTGGATCGCCTGCTTGTAGCGCTCGTCCTCGCGCGCCTTCTCGCGCAGGAAGACCGAACCGAAGGCGACGTGGCGGTGCTCGTCGCGGGCGACGTTGGAGAACCCCTCGACGAAGGCCGGCAGCGTCCCCTCGGATTCGTTGTAGTCCATGATGAAGTGCTGCCCGGTGAGGGCCAGCATTCCCTCGATCACCATGTGGTAGAGCGTCACCGCCTCGACCAGCGCCTCGGTGTCCTCGGGTTCGGCCGCGAGGCGGTCGGTGCGCTGCTTCAGCATGCCGTCGAAGAGGTCGTTGAACTTGGTGTTGAGATGGGTCGAGGTCTCCTCCAGCATCTCGCTGAGCGCGTCGGACTCGAGCACCCCCACCTCGCGGTAGAAGCGCTCGAAGAAGCGCACGTGCCGGGCCTCGTCAGCGATCTGCGTGCAGAGGAAGATTTTCTGGTCCTCGGTCGGAGCCGCCCGCATGATCGGCCCCAGCTCCTCGGCCACCTTCTGCTCGCCGATGAAGAAGGAGGAGAGCCCGTACATGCGCTGGAAGCGCTCCTCCTCGGAGATCCGCTCGTGCCAGTCCTCGCGGTCGCGGCTGAAGTCGAGCTCCTGGGTCTGCCACTGCTGGCGCTCCCAGAGGTCGTAGAGCTCGGCGTAGCTGAGCAGCTTGATCTCCGCGGTGCGGTCCGCCTCCGCGTTCAGGGCCGGATCGGCGGTCGCCTGGAAATCAGCCCGCTCGGTTCTCGACTGCGTGGCCACCCGGCGAGCCTAACAGCGGCCTGGCTGGCTGGCCAGTTCCGCGCTCAGACGCCGTGCGTCTGGCCCGGCTCGAGGACGACGACCGTGGAGGACGTCTTCGCCTCGACCTCGGCCTTGAAGGCGTCGGTGTCGGTCTCGATCGCCGGGAAGGTGTTGAAGTGGATCGGGATCACGGTCGCGGCGCCGACGAAATCGCAGGCCACCACCCCGTCGTGGCGGTCCATCGTGTAGTGGCCGCCGATCGGCAGCAGGGCGACGTCGACCGGGTTGCGTTCGGCGATCAGCTTCATGTCGCTGAACAGGCAGGTGTCGCCGGCGTGGTAGACGGTCTTGCCGCCGATGTTGATCAGCAGCCCCGTCGCGGTCCCGATCACGGTCCCGTGCTCGGCGCTGAAGAGGGCCTCTTCGGATCCCGGCAGGGTGCTGGTGTGCCAGGCGGGGACGAGCTTGATCCAGCCCCAGTCGAACTCGACGGTGCCGCCGAGGTTGGGGTCGCTGAGGGCCTCGACTCCGCGGGCTTTCAGCCATTCCGCCAGCTCGACGATCGCGACGCAGTGGGCGCCGGTGCGCTTGGCGACCGGGACGGCGTCGGCCATGTGGTCGGCGTGGCCGTGGGTGATCGCGATATGGGTCGGCTCGACCTCCTCGGCGGTGGCCACGGCAACCGGGTTGTTGGGCTTCAGGAACGGGTCGACGAGGACGGTCGTCTCGCCCTCGCTCAGCTCGAAGCACGAATGCCCGTGGTACTTGATCTCCATCTAACTCTCGCCTCCCGGCTCGCTTGGTTCGATTCGGCTGGTCGTGGCCAGCTCTTCCTTCAGTGCCCAGCCGACCGCGACCCCAACCATCATCCCCATCCGCGCCTCCTCGGCCAGCAGCGCGCGCACGGCCGCCAGGCGCTCGTCGGGATCGGGGGCGGTGGCCGCCTTCAGCGCCTCCGCTTCGTGGGGCTCGCTGAACCAGCCGCCCTCGGCGAGCGCCGCCGCCAGCACCTTCTGCAGTTGCGGAGCCGCCTGGGCGATCACCCGCTCGGCCTCGCCGAAGCGCTCGGGGTCGAGCAGCCGCTCGATCGCGGCTTCGAGCTCCTTGTCGTCAGGCACGCGACAGAGCCTAGCCTGGCGCTACTCGCCGCGGTGAAGTGCCGAGGCGGCGACCCCGGCGAGGCCGCCGACGACGCCGCCGACCAGACCGGCGACGAAGTCCGCGGTCGATGCGAAGAGCGGCAGTGCGATCAGCACCGCCGCCGCCACCGCGATTCCGACGACGTCGTACTCCTGGTCGATAGCGCCGTGGGCCTCGGCCCGGCGGATCGCGAAATAGGCGGCGACCGAACCGAGCGCCATCCCGTTGCCGCCGCCGATCACGGTCCCGTCGGCGGCAACCGCCGCGGCGACGAGGACGCCCAGCGAGCCGCAGGCGATCAGCAGCACCACGTTCGGCAAAGTCCCAAGTCGCCGCTCAACCCCGGTCGAGAAGATCGCCAGCGCCACCGCGACGACGAACAGGTAGCCGACGTCGGCGTAGGCGAACGGCGCGGTCAGGTAGCGCCACCAGTCTTCGTAGAAGGGGACGATCAGGCCGCCGTAGGTCGCCAGCGAGTGGCCGCCGACCTTCTGGATCAGGATCATCACGCAGGAGGCGAGGATCACCGCGATCGTCGCGTCGGGGCGATCGACGGAGACCGCGAAGGCCGGCGCTTTCAGGCGCGGGCGCAGGCGGCGCCGGCGGCGCGGGCGCTGTGCCTCGAGGCCGTCGCCGCGGCGCTCGAGCTTCGGGGCCCGCTTGCGCAGCCGCGCCCCACAGTAGGGGCACTCGGTGACGTATGGACTGACCTCGGAGCCGCAGTTCTTGCAGATGACGCTGAGCTCAGTCTCGCTCATCCTCCGAGGATACCCGCAGCCGCTTCATTTCCCCTTTGGAATTGGCGATCTGGCGTCCCGGGCCGGGCTGGCACCCCACCTGACGCCGATGACATACTGCCGAGACAACCATCTTCGAGGAGGATTGACTGTGGAGCTGAAGAGTCTGACCGAGCAGAAATCGCTGCTGGCGACGCTGCCGCCAGGCAAACGCGCGCGCCTGCACCGCCTGCTGTTCGAGTTTGGCCCCGGCAACGGAACGCTGATGCTGCTGCCGATCGACCAGGGGATCGAGCACGGCCCGCGGGACTTCTTCCCCAACCCGGCTTCGAAGGACCCCGACTACCAGTTCCGCCTCGCCGCCGAGGCCGGCTACTCGGCCCTCGCCTGCCAGATCGGGATGGCCGAGAAGTACTACCCCGACTACGCCGGCCGGGTGCCGCTGATCCTCAAGGTCAACGGCAAGACCGACATCCCTTCCTCCTCGAAGGCGTTCTCGACCTGCAACGCCAGCGTCGAGGACGGCGTCCGGCTCGGCGCCGACGCGATCGGCTACACGCTCTACGTCGGCTCCCCGCGCCAGGACGAGGACCTCGCTCAGCTACGCCGCGTGCGCGAAGAATGCGACCGCTTCGGGATGCCGCTGGTCGTCTGGTCCTACCCCCGCGGCGAAGCGGTCGAGGCCAAGGGCGGCCAGAACTCCTTCTACGCGATCGACTACGCGGCCCGGATGGCGATGGAGATGGGCGCCGACGTGGTCAAGCTCAACATGCCGAAGATCGACTCCTCGAAGGACAAGGACGCCCCGGCGCCCTACAACGAGATGGAAGTCGACCAGGCCGAGGCGATCCGCCAGTGCGTCGAATCGGCCGGGCGCGCCCTCGTCGTCCTCTCCGGCGGCTCCAAGACCGACGACGAGACCGTCATCACCAACACCCGCGAGGTGATGGAAGCGGGCGGCTCCGGTGTCATCTTCGGCCGCAACGTCTGGCAGCGCGAGTGGAACGAGGCGCTGGGCATCATCGAGCGGATCAAGGAGACGCTGCTAAGCAACGTGCGCCGCACCCCGTAGCGCTCCGCGAAACGACAGAGCTGTTCCAGGGGCGCCCATTGGGCGCCCCTCCTTTATGCCCAAGCCCTCCCGGTTAATTCCGTGGTTCCTTTCGGACGGGATGCGTCCATAAGGAACCAGGCGATGGGAAAAGAAACTGTGCCCGGGTTTCCGTGGTTCCTTCCAGACGAGATAGGTCCGTAAGGAACCACGGAAATTGATGTTCGGCCTGACCGAGCCGGGGAGAGACACGGCCTTCGCCGAACTTGATCCCCGGTGCGTCGCAACGCCCACCACCGCGGGAGCTACCTGCTGCTGGTCGTGGTCGCGGCGGTGATCCTGCGGCCGTGGGAGGAGGTGCCGCGGCTCTTTGCCGCGGAGCCGCCACGGAGCGAGTGGGCCTACGTGATCCGGGCGATCGACGGCGACACGATCGAAGCGCGGGTCGGCGGCGAGGTCGAGGACGTCCGCTACATCGGCGTCGACACGCCGGAGACGGTGAAGCCGGGGACTCCGGTCCAGTGCTTCGGTCCGCGGGCGCACCGCTTCAACGCCCGGCTGGTGGGGGGGCGGCGGGTGCGGCTCGTCTTCGACGCCGAGCGGCGCGACGTCTACGGCCGGCTCCTCGCCTATGTCTTCCTGGGGCGGCGCTTCGTCAACGCCGAGCTGGCCCGGCTGGGGCTGGCGCGGACCCTGACGATTCCGCCTAACGATCGCTTCGCGCGGCGCTTTGCGCGCCTCCAGAGCCTGGCTGCGCGGGCTGGGCGGGGGCTTTGGGGAGCCTGCTGATTGTGAGCGATTCGTGAGGCGTGCAAGATCTTTTGCTACGGTGCCCGCTGGCCCCAGGGGCCCTTCCTTATGAGAATGCGACAGAGCATCTCCCAGTTCGAGACGGCGTTCGAGCAGGAGACCACCCTCGAGCGCCGCCGCCGCGAGCAGCTACGCCGGCGCGCGGCCAACCGGTCGCGGGCGCGGAAAATCAACCGCGTCGAGCAGGAGGGGAAGGTCCGCTTCAGCGTCCTCGCCGTCTGCCTGACCGTGACCGTGGTCGTGGTCGTGGTCGCGATGTTCGAGGCGCTCGCGTTTCTGATGTCCTAGCTCGCGGCCGACCTCTGGCCGACCTCTACGCGAACGAATGCCTTCCTTCAATAGACTCGCGCGCCGATGGCACGACGCTCACTGAAGCCGCAACTGAACCAGATCCGCGCCTGGGTCCACCAGGGCCGCACGGACGCTTGGATCGCCCACCAACTCGAAGTCACCGCTACCGAGCTGCGCGAGTTCCGCAAGCAGTACGACCTCTCCCCCGACGACGAGACCGCCGGCTCGAGCGAAATCGACCTCCGCGACGAGATCGAAGCCGAGATCGAGGCGGCGACCGAGGCCGAGGAGGCCGAGCGGGCCGAGGAGGCTCCCGACGAGGAAGAGGACGGCGAGGAGCGTGGCGAGCGTGAGGGCGAGGAGCGCGGCGAGGGTGCCGGCGCCGGTCGCCGCCGTCGTCGCCGCCGCGGCCGCCGCGGCGGTCGCAGCCGCCGCAAAGAGTACGAGGCGACCTTCGACCACGGCGAGACCGACGGCTACGGGCTCTGGCTCGACGCCGCGGTCAAGGAAAACTCCGTGTACACCGAGCACTGGGCCGGCAAGCGCGACGTCACCGTCCGCATCGAGGCCGACCAGATCGTCATCCGCCGCGCCGGCGAGCCCGCCGGGCAGGACTCGAGTGACGAGTCCGACGGCGACTCCGACGAGTAGCGCCGGTTAGACGGGAAGCTGGCGGCCGCCAGCGAAGTCCGTGGCGCCTCTGAGGTAGAGCCAGAAGGCAGCGTCGGCCAGCGCCTGGGCGTCGGTTTCGGCCGCCGGGGCGACGTCGCCGGCCACCTGCTGGCACCAGTCGGTCCCCTTGCCGTAGAGCTCGGCTAGCTCTGCCGCGGTAAAGGTGGGTCCAATGCGGCGGCGCAGCTCTTCGCGGATCGCGTCCACCACCCGGTCGGCCATGCGACGCTGGCGCGGGTCGTCGATCGCCTGCAGCGCCCGCCGTCCCTCCTCCCATTGGAAGAGGGCGTTCTCGAGGGGATAGGTCACAGCCCGCGAGGTTACCCATCCGGGTTCGCCGGCAATCGGGTCGCGCGGCGGTCAGGAGGCGGGAGTCTGAGGCACTTCGCGCAGCGGCGCGTTAGCGGGGCCGCAGGCCCCGGGGTCGAGGCTGCCGCCGATTCTCCAGACGGTGATCGGCCCACTGCGCAGGACCGGCGACACCGCTTCCTCCCTTCGCAGCCAGCGGGCCTCCGGCGAGGCTACTGGCTCCCCGGGGTGGAGGAAGTTGAGGAAGGGGGCGGTGACGAGGTAATCGAGGTCGGCCGCGTTGACGGCGCCGCGGAAGGCCGCGCAGGCGGGGATCGCGTTAAAGGCGCCGTGCGGGCCCTCTTCGCCCAGATAGACGACGCGGTTGCTGAGGTCGGTGCCGTAGAAGCCGTAGCCGGCGAAGCCGGCGGTGGTGCCGACCAGCCCGATCCTCGCGTCCTCGACCCCGCGCGCCCAGCGATAGGCGGAGTTGAGGTCCATGCCGGGAATCTGTTCTTCCGCAGAGCCCGTGTTGGCGAAGCGGCCCTCGAGGTAGTGCCGCTGCAGGGGATAGCCGATCGCGACCACGAAGGCGGCGAGTGCTGCCGCCCCGGCGGCCAGCGCCGCGGGGCCGGGGCCGCGGCGCCGGGCGAGGAGCGCCAGGCCGACGACGACTGCCACGAGTGCGACGAGCGCCAGCGCGAAGACCCGCCCCTTGTCGTGGAGGGCGTCATCGGGGCGGTCGGTGACCAGGAAGACGAGCACCAGGAGGCCCAGCAGCCACCACTGGCGGCGGCGATCGTCGAAGAAGCGCGGCAGCGGCACCAGCACGATCCCCGCCAGCAGGGCCGGGATCACGTAGCGGATGTTGATCCCGAAGCCGACCGGTTCGCCCTCGGCGCCAGCGGCGCTGAGCGGCGTGAAGAGATAGGCGAGGAGGCCGAAGAGGGCCACCGCCCCGACCCAGCGCACGATCCTGTCGCGACCGCCCAGCAGCGCCACCAGGGCGGCGGCCGCGGCGCCGAACACCACCAGCGGCCACAGCGCCCCGAAGGCCTCGTGCAGCCCTGGCGAGAAGTAGTGCCGCCAGACGCCGGTATCCGTGGCGTAGTGGGCGATGCTGAAGTCCGGGCGCCCTTCCTGCAGCCGCTCCGGGTGGGGCAGCGAGATCGGCCCCAACGACTTCACCTCCGGGATCGGGTTGCCGGCGACGACGATGTTGCGCAGGTACCAGAACCCCCCGCCCGCGAACGCCGGCAGGAACCACCAGCCGGCAGCCGCCCAGCGCCTCCCGGCCGGCGCCAGCACCACCACCGCGACCGTCAGCGCCGCCGCCATCGCCAACCCCGTCACCCGCGTACCGGCCGCCAGGCCCGTAGCCAGCCCCGCGGCCGCGACGGCCCAAGATTCCCATCCCTCGCCCCCCGCCCGAGGTCCGCCGGACTCTTGGTCCGCATAGCGCAACAAAGGTCCGGCGGACTTCTTGCGGTTCCAGGCCTCGACCAGGATCGCGATCGACGCCAGCACCAGCGCCGCGGCAGCAAGGTCGTTCTTAGCGGCCCCAGGGTCCCTGACGACCAGGGTGTGGCACGCAAGCAACACGGCGGCAGCCACCGCCGTCAGCGCCCCCCGCCCGTACGGCCGCCCCACGCAATACGCGGCGGTGAAGGCGACGCCCAGCCACCCGAAGTTGATGAACAACGAAAGCGTGTCGCGCCCCGTCAGCAGAATCCCAACGGCGTGGAGCACTTCCGAGTTCTGCGGGTAGAACCAGTTAGTGAAAACCGTCTCGACATGGTGCATCCCAGTCAGCGAGTGGCTCTGCACCATGTCGACAGCAAACGGCAGGTGGTACCAGAGCGAATCGAAGTTGAAGATCCCTCTGTCCCAAGCATGTTGCGTGGTCACCCCCCAGCTGAACAGCGTCGCCGCGATCACAGCCGCCATCACAGCCAACGCCCATCCGCTCTCTCCGGGGGGTGGCGCCGTAGGGGGGACCTCCCCTGAGGAAGCTTTAGCTACCGGAAGGGGAGGTGGGTCCCCTGCGGTGACAGGACCCGCCGGCCAGAGCACCATGGTCCCTGCGACCAAGAGCGCCGCCACAACCATCGTCCCTGCGTAAAAGAGCCCAAACAGCCCGAGGAGCTCCGAGATCCAAATCACCAGCGCAACCCCGACGATCAGCTCGACCAACCGCGCCGGCGCCCCGCTCCATCCCGGCAGCAACCGCCCGCGAAGCTTCCAGGCGCTGAACCCCACCGGAACGACCACCAGCGCCAACTGCAGGGCCCCCAGCAGGTAGGAGCCGACGCTAACCATCAGCCCTCCCCGCGCAGCCCCTCAGCCGCCGTGGACGACGATCGGCGTCTCGCCTTCGTCGACCATGCCCTGCGCCCGCGCTTCGCGCTCGACCACGAGGGAGTCGTCCGAGGACTGGACCCGGTTGTGGAGCCCGCGGTTCTCCTTCTGCAGCTCGTGCAGCTTCGCTTTGGCGGCGGTGGTGCCGGTGTAGGTCTTGACGAAGTCGATCGCCGGGTTCAGGTAGGAGTAGAGGACGGCTGCGAGGACCAGGGTCAAGGCGATTCGCCCGACGCGGTCCCACTTGATCCGGCTCGGCCCGCTGCGCGCCGCGGGGCGCCGTTTGCGCGCGGCCGGACGGCGGTGGGCGGCGGTTGCCCTGCGGCCGGCGTGAGCGCTCGCTGCCATACCCGGAGCTACGCGGCCGGGCCCCGCTTTCCTGCATTTAGCTTCGCTGCTGTACGAACGCCTGCAGGCCCGGGAACTGGGCCGCCGCCCCGAGCTCCTCCTCGATCCGGAGCAGGCGGTTGTACTTGGCGACGCGGTCCGAGCGCGAAGGGGCGCCGGTCTTGATCTGGCCGGCGCCGGTGGCGACGGCGAGGTCGGCGATCGTCGTGTCCTCGGTCTCGCCGGAGCGATGCGAGATCACCGCGGTGTAGCCAGCCTCGCGGGCCATCCGGATCGCCTCCAGGGTCTCGCTCAGGGTGCCGATCTGGTTGACCTTGACGAGGATCGAGTTGCCGACCCCGAGCTCGATCCCGCGGCGCAGCCGCTCCGGGTTGGTGACGAAGAGGTCGTCGCCGACAAGCTGGACCCGCTCGCCGAGCTTCTCGGTCAGCAGCTTCCAGCCGTCCCAGTCCTCCTCGTCCATCCCGTCCTCGATCGAGACGATCGGGTAGCGCGAGCAGGCGTCCTCCCAGTAGGAGGCCATCTCCTCGGAGGAGAGGCTGCGCCCCTCGTGCTCGAGGTTGTAGGAGCCGTTCTCGAAGACCTCGCTGGTCGCCGGGTCGAGGGCGATGAAGACGTCGGTGCCGGGCTCGTAGCCGGCCGCCTCGACGCCGGCGAGCACCGCCTGCAGCGCGGCCTCGTTGGACTCGAGGTTGGGCGCGAAGCCACCCTCGTCGCCGACCGCGGTCGCCAGCCCCTTCGAGGCGAGGGACTTCTTCAGCGCGTGGAAGACCTCGGCCCCGACCCGCAGGCACTCGGAGAAGCTGGCGGCGCCGGCGGGGACGACCATGAACTCCTGGAAGTCGACCGAGTTGTCGGCGTGGGCGCCGCCGTTCAGCACGTTCATCATCGGCACCGGCAGGACCGTCGGCTCGCCGCCCCCGTAGAGCTCCGCCAGGTAACGGTAGAGCGGCTGCTGGGAGTCCGCCGCCGCGGCCTTGGCCGCGGCCAGGGAGACGCCGAGGATCGCGTTGGCTCCGAGGCGCCCCTTGTTGGCGGTGCCGTCGAGCTCGATCATCGTCCGGTCGAGGGCGCCCTGCTCGGCGGCACGGGCGCCCTGGAGCGCCGCCGCGATCTCGCCGTTGACGTTGGCGACGGCGCGCGAGACGCCCTTGCCCGCCCAAGCCTCGCCACCGTCACGAAGCTCGACCGCCTCGAACTCGCCGGTCGAGGCTCCGGAAGGAACCGCGGCGAGGCCGCGGGCGCCGGACTCGAGCACGACTTCGACCTCGACGGTCGGGTTGCCGCGGGAGTCGACGATCTGGCGACCGCGGATGGTGGCGATGGCGCTCACGGGCGCGCCAGTTTATTCAGGCGGCGGACACCGCGCGGCGTGCTATTCGCCCGCGGCTTCTTCGCGCTTGGCTTCGGCCGCTTTGGCTTTCGCTTCTTCGTCTTCGGTTTTTTGCACCACGTCGGGCACGGGGTGCTGGACGAACGGTTCACCTTTGGGTTTGAGGATGGTGACCGTCCCCGGCAGGGCTGGCTGGGTTTGGATCACAGCGGCGGGGCATTCAGCCGGGCGCCCTTTTTTCGGGTTGGCTTCGTAGCAAGCAGGAGGGGCGGTTTTCGGGTGGCCGGACCCGGCGTAGTTGGCGCAGCGTTCAAAGACAAACCCGTCCGCACAGGTGCTTCGACCCGTCCAGCGCGCCTGGAATTCTTCCGAAAAGTTGTTGAAGTATTCGCTTTCCAATTCCTGCCCCAGGGTGCTGGTGATCTGCGGGGTCGCTTCCTTCAGCGTTTCCACTTTCGGCGGAGTGACCTTCACCGGTTCGATCAGGAGGTAGTTGGTTTCGTATTTGAACGGCCCGACCAGTTGATGGATCGGGGTGTCGAAGATCGCGCCGCGCAAAGGTTCTTTGGTCACGAGTTCTTCCGTCAGCCCAGGCTGCAGCCCGCCTTTGGAGTTGGAGCTCGGATCGGTTGAGTACTTCGGCGCCAGCTTCTTCCAGCTAGCGGGCGAGTTGTCCGCTTCGAGTTCGGCCTTGGCCTTTTCCAGCGGCGCCTTCTTCGGGTTGGTCATGACGCGCACGTCGGCCGTCTTCGGTTTCGTGAACGTTTTCAGGTTTTCTTCGTAGTAGGCCTTGATTTGTTCATCGGTCGGCTTGGGAGCTTGGCTGGCAAGGATTTCCTGCAACTGCCCCACCGTCACCTGCAGCCGCACCCGTTCTTCGACGTCCGCCTGGGTGAAGTGCTGCTGTTTGAGGAATTCCTGATACGCGGCTTCGGTCGGGAAGTTTTCGCCCTTGATTTTTTCGAATTCCGTCTGCACCTGTTTGTCGGTGACGGAGATGCCCAGGGCCTCGGCTTCGGCTTCGAGCCAGACCTGTTCGAGAATTTCGCTCATCGTGGTGCTCTCGAGGGATTCGTACCTGGCTTCGCCCGGTTTCGGGGCTTTTTTGCCTTCCTGCGTTAGCTGGATGTCAAGCGCGTGCTTGAACCTCGCTTCGCTGACATGGGAGATGTCCGCCGGCGCTTCCTTCACGACCGCGACGTCGCCGTCGGGAACCGTGGCCGCGCCGATCCCCTGGACCACGGCGAAACCGGCGAAGAGAAGCACCAAGACGGCGCCGAAAAGGATCAGCGCGAAGCGGTTCCGGCCGCCCGACGATTTGGTCTGCCCCCGTTTCGCTCCCACGACGCGGGGAGCATAGTCAAAATGCTTCGCGCGGAGCAACCAGACTGAGGTCTAGGCGGCCGCGGCCTCGGCCGAGCGCCTCGCCTCGCGCAGGCCGTCGGCCAGCGCCAGCACCGCCGCCAGGCGCTCCTCGGGGTCGTTCCCCACCCGCATCGCCGCGGTCTGCTCGCGCCACTCGTAGAGGGCCCCGTCGACCTGCTCGGCGAGCACCCCGGCGGCCTCGGAGTCGAGTTCGACCCCGGTGACGCTGAGGCGGCCGCCGCGGAACTCGACGTTGCGGGCACCCGCCAGGCCCAGCTCGATTCGCGCCTTCTGCAGCTTCAGCAGGTTCTCCGCTGGCGCCGGCAGCGGCCCGAAGCGGTCCTCGAGCTCGTCGCGGATCGCCCGTAGCTGGCCGGGCTCGCGGGCGGCGACGATGCGGCGGTGGACATCGATCTTCGCCGCCTCGAAGGGAACGAAGGTGGCCGGCAAGTAGGCGTCGACGGGGACGTCGAGGCGGACCGGCTCCGGCGCCTCCTCACGCTCCTCCTCGCCGCCGGCCAACTCCGCCACCGCCTCGTCGATCATCTGGCAGTAGAGCTCGAAGCCGACCGCCGCCACATGGCCCGACTGCTCGTCGCCGAGCAGGTTGCCGGCGCCGCGGATGTCGAGGTCGCGCATCGCGATCCGGAAGCCGGAGCCGAGCTCGGTGTGGTCGGCGAGGGTCGAGAGCCGCGCCGCCGCCTCCTCGGTCAGCGCCTCGGCCGAGGGGTAGAGCAGGTAGGCGAAGGCACGCTCGCGAGAGCGCCCGACCCGGCCGCGGATCTGGTAGGCCTGCGAGAGCCCGAGCTGGTCGGCGCGCTCGACGATCAGCGTGTTCGCGGTCGGGATGTCGAGCCCCGACTCGATGATCGTCGTCGTCACCAGGACGTCGGCCTCGCCGCGGAGGAAGGTCAGCATCGCCTCCTCCAGCGCGGTCTCGTCCATCTGCCCGTGCGCTTCCAGGAACCGCGCCCCCGGCAGCAGCGCCCGCAGCCGCTCGGTCACCTCCGGCAGCGAGTCGATCCGGTTGTGGAGGAAGAAGGCCTGGCCCTTGCGCTCGAGCTCGCGGCGGATCGCCTTGGCGACGAGGTCCTCGTCGTAGGGGCCGACGTAGGTGCGAACCGGGCGGCGTCCCTCCGGCGGCGTCTCGATCACCGAGATGTCGCGCAACCCAGCCAGGCTCATCTGCAGGGTGCGCGGAATCGGCGTCGCCGAGAGCGCCAGCACGTCGACCTTCAGCTTCAACTGGCGCAGCAGCTCCTTCTGCTTGACGCCGAAGCGCTGCTCCTCGTCGACGACGACGAGGCCGAGGTCCTTGGCGCGGACGTCGCGCGAGAGCAGCCGGTGGGTGCCGATGAGGACGTCGACCTTGCCCGCCTCGAAGTCCTTCAGCGTGGCTTTGACCTCGGCAGGAGGCCGCAGCCGCGAGACCCCCTCGACCCGGAACGGCAGCTCGGCGAGGCGCTCGCGGAAGGTGCCGAAGTGCTGCTGGGCGAGGATCGTCGTCGGCACCAGGACCATCACCTGCTTGCCGTCGGAAGCCGCCTTCACCGCCGCCCGCAGCGCCACCTCGGTCTTGCCGAAGCCGACGTCGCCGCAGATCAGCCGGTCCATCGGCCGCTCCGACTCCATGTCCCCCTTGACCGACTCGATCGCTTCCATCTGGTCGGCCGTCTCCCGGTACGGGAAGGCGGTCTCCATCTCGATCTGCCAGTCGCTGTCGGGCGGGAAAGGATGGCCCTTGCGCGAACGGCGCTCGGCGTAGAGGTTGAGCAGCTCGCCGGCCAGCGCCCCGGCCGCTTTGCGCGCCCGCGCCTTCAGGTTCTGCCAGCGTTTGCCGCCCAGCGCCGAGAGCGCCGGTTCGCCGCCGGCGCCGACGTAGCGGCTCAGCTTCGCCAGTTGGTCGGTGGGGACGTAGACCCGGTCCTCTCCCTTGTATTCGAGGTAGAGGTAGTCGCGGGTGACGCCGCCGACCTCGCGGGTCTCGAAGCCGGCGAAGCGGGCGACGCCGTGGTCCTCGTGGACGACGTAGTCGCCGACCCGCAGGTCGCTGAAGGCGAGCCGGCCGCGGCCG
>DASSHE010000007.1:0-20023 GCA_035693065.1 Solirubrobacterales bacterium | reverse complement strand
CATGTACGGGGAGATGTAGCCCTTGTCGAACTGCATCCCCTCGGTGAACTCCAGCTCCATGCCGAAGGTCTGGCCCTCCTCGACGTTGACGACGCCGTCTTTGCCGACTTTCTCGATCGCGTCGGCGATGACGTTGCCGATGTCGTCGTCGGCGGCCGAGATCGCGGCGACGCGGGCGATCTGGTCCTTGCCGGCGACCTCTTTGCTCTGCTTGCCGCGGAGGTTCTCGACGACCGCGTCGACGGCCTTCTCGATGCCGCGGCGCAGGGCCAGCGGGTTGGCGCCGGCGGCCACGTTCTTCAGGCCCTGGCGGACGATGATCTGCGCCAGCAGGGTGGCGGTGGTGGTGCCGTCACCGGCGACGTCGTTGGTCGCGGTCGCGACCTCACGCACCAGCTGGGCGCCTTGGTTCTCGAAGACGTCCTCGACCTCGACCTCGCGGGCGATGGTGACGCCGTCGTTGGTGATCGTCGGCGCGCCGAACTTTTTGTCGAGCACGACGTAACGACCTTTGGGACCGAGGGTGACCTTGACTGCGTTGGCAACGGCGTCAACGCCGGCCTGCAGTGCTCCCCTCGCCTCCTCTGCGTACTTCAGCTCCTTGTGAGCCATGTGTTTTCAGTCCTCCTTGTTCTTCTAAGTCCGGGAGTGGGTCAGCCGACCTTGGCGAGGACGTCCGACTCGCGCAGGACCAGCAGGTCCTCGCCCTCGACGGTGACCTCGGTGCCGCCGTATTTGGAGTAGAGGACCTCGTCCCCCTCCGCGACGTCGAGCGGACGGCGGCTGCCGTCCTCTTGGATCGCGCCGTCGCCGACGGCCACGACCTTGCCCTTCTGCGGCTTCTCTTTCGCCGTGTCGGGGAGGACGATGCCGCTAGCGGTCGTCTCCTCCTCCTCGATCGGCTTGACGATCAGCCGGTCCCCGAGGGGCTTCAGCTTCATCCGTGAACCTCCGTTATCGGTGAGTGTCTGGGTGGAAAAGTTGGGAAACGCCGCTCTGAAGCCAAATCCAGCGCTTCGCGGCGTTTGGCACTCTCCTATCGGGAGTGCCAACAGGAGGAAAGATAGCGGAGGCTCAGTCCATCGCCAAGAGCTTGCAACCGAGCCGCCGCGCGATTCCCTCGCCGCCGCGCCGCATCACCCAGTCGTGGTTCCACTCGAAAGCCGGCCGCAGCAGCGGCGCCAGGGCGTTCATCCACGGCTTGGTCGTCCGCACGTTCCACTCGTAGAGGACGGCGGTGACGCCGTCCTGCTCATAGAGGCGCCAGCGCCCGACCCCTTCCAGCTCACCCACCGCCTGTCCCTCCATCAGCGTCGGGTACTCGATCCGGGTCGTCGTCACCTCGAAGGAGACCCGATAGGGCAGCAGGCTCTTCCAGACCATCATCGAGACGCTGCCGAGGCCGTCGCCGTTGCCCGGCCGCAGCTCGGTCGCCTCCTCGACCCCGCGCCACCAGCTCGGCCAGGCCGCCTGGTCATGAATCGCCTCCCAAACCGGCTCCCGCGGCGAGTCCAACAGCCAGGTCGTAAGAAACGCGTATTCGCCCATTTGCGGGACCCTATGGGAGGGGCGTTGGAGGGCGCAAAGCTCCCAAGGGACGGAAGCTGAACAGCAAGCCTCTGGGGAAGAGCTTCCGTACTACGAAGCCGTTCCGTTGAGCCGGGGCGGGGGTGGGTCTGAGGAAAGCTCCACAACTCGTTGCGTGTTCCTCGCGCCGCAGGCGCGATCCTCGTTGCACCGGCCGCAGGCCGGTGCCGCTTTCACCAGACCCACCCCCGCCCCGGCCCCACAACCAACAACTAGTTGCGGTGCGGCGTCTCCCCGTTCCCCAGATGCGCCCGCGGGGGCTCGACAATCTGCGAGAACCGAATCACCGTGACTAGGTCGTCGTCGGAGACCGGGCGGCTGTAGATCTGCTCGAGGAAGCGCTTGGTCTCCTCGAGGCGGCGGAACTCGGGGTTGTCGTGCTCGATGTCGCGCCGCGACAGCTCGCCGACCGGCTTCACCTCGACATCGTCGATCACCGCGGTGAAGATCTTCTCCCGCGGGCTGTGGCGGAAACCGACCGTGATCCAGACCACCTGGCCGCGCTCGTACTTGTTGCTCTTGTCGCCGAGCCGGATCGTCGCCGTCTTGCGACCGCGCTTGAGCTGGTCGACGAAGACCGCCGAGTAGAAGTTCAAGACATAGATGCCGCCCTTCATTTGCGCTGCGAGCGTATAGGACGGGCGCCAGGGCGGGTGGCGGTGGCAGCTCTCCTCGGTATTGGGCAGCGCGACTGGACATCTGTTCGATGCGGGTTCCAGGCGTGGGGGCCGATGCAGAGCACATGCCCAACCGGTCCGCAGTCTCCCGTGCCCTCGCCCTCGCCTTCCTCGGCACCATCGCGCTGCTCCTGGTGCCGCTCGCCAGCTCCGCCGCGGCGAAGAAGTGCGACGGCAAGAAGGTGACGATCATGGGCACGCCGGGGAACGACCACCTGGTCGGCAAGAAGGCCAGCGACGTGATCTACGGCGGCGGTGGCGACGACGTCATCACCGGCGGCCCCAACGGCAACGACACGATCTGCGGCGGCCCTGGCAACGACACGATCCACGGCGGGCGCGGCTACGACTCGCTGCACGGCGAAGGCGGCAACGACGTCCTCGAGGGCGAAACCGGCTCCGACATGCTCGACGGCGGTGGCGGCGACGACGCGCTCGCCGGCGAAAAAGGCGGCGACAGCCTGCACGGCGGCAGCGGCGACGACCACCTCACCGGCTTCAAGGGACCCGACAAGCTCGACGGCGGCGCCGGCGACGACTACCTCGACGGCCAGCAGGGGAGCGACGACATCGAAGGCTCCGGCGGCGCAGACAGGCTGCTGGGAGACAAGGGCAACGACTCGATCTTCGGCGGCCCCGGCGCGGACAAAATCGAAGGCGGGCCCGGGGACGACCCGCACCTCGACGGCGGTGGCGACAGCGACGAAGTGATCGCCGGCGCCGGGATCGACAACGCCGACGGCGGTGCCGGCAGCAACGACATCGTCCGCGGCGACAACGGCACCGACACCCTCTCCGGTGGCGCCGGCAGCAACGACATCGTCTCCTACGCCAGCGCCAGCCGCGGCGGCATCCAGGTCAACCTCAGTGCCGGCAAAGCCAAAGGCGACGGCCATGACAATCTCAGCGGCTTCGAGGACGTGGTCGGCTCGCCGCAGCCCGACACGATCGTCGGCAACGGCGAACCGAACCGGCTCGACGGCGGCGTCGGCGACGACACGCTGGAAAGCGGCGGTGGCGGTGGCGAAGCCTTCGGCGGCCCCGGCAGCGACGAATGCGTCGGCTTCGACGTCGACTACTCCTGCGGTCCCGAAGCCGGTCCGCCCCCCGGTGGCGCCTTCGCGATCCTCAACCAGGGCCTCGACGGCTCCAGCCTGATCGTCCAGGGCTCACCGGAAGCCGACGGCATTCACGTCAGCTTCGGCGCCGGCGGCTGGACCGTCACCGACACGGTCACGATCGCGGCCGGCGATGGCTGCCTCAACTCCGGTCCCAACACCGTCGTCTGCGGCGGCGCCCCGTCGCTCGCGCTGATCGTCGTCACCGGCGGCACCGGCGACGACGAAATCGTCATCGACGGCAGCGTCCCGGCCGGCGCCCACGTCCGCGTCAACGGCAACGCCGGCGGCGACACCCTCATCGGCGGCAACGGCGACGACGTCCTCGAAGCCGGCGAGAACTACAACAGCCCCGACAACGGCAACGACACCCTGATCGGCAACGCCGGCAGCGACGTCCTCTACTCCGACCCCGGTGCCGACGACCTCAACGGCGGCCCCGGCAACGACCTGCTCGTCAACTCGGTCGTGACCTGCCAGGGCCACACCTTCGACGGCGGCCCCGGCGAGGACACCGTTTCCTACGCCCGCTCCGACGCCAACCTGCGGATCGCCCTCGGCGGCACCGGCGGGACCCCCGGCTGCGGCACCCCCGATCAGGTCCTCGGCGACAACGAGAGCCTCGAGGGATCCGACGGGCCCGACGTCCTCGTCGGCGACAACGGCGACAACAGCATGCTCGGCCACCTCGGCGCCGACACCTTCATCGGCAAAGGCGGCAGCGACTTCATCGACGCCCTCGACGGCCACCACGACAAGGTGATCAACTGCGGCGCCGGCGACGACGAACTCCTGCCCGACCCCCAGGACCCCAACGGCAACAGCTGCTGACGCGAGTCGCGCTCGTCAGTAGATGTAGTTGCGGAGCTTCGCCGGCTCCAGCACGGTGACGCGGCCGCGGCCGGAGCGGACGACGCCGGCGCGCTCGAGCTCGGCGAGGAAGCGGCTGACCGACTCGCGCGAGGTGCCGGCGAGCTGGGCGAGGTCGGTCTGGTTCATCCGGATCGTCACCTCGGCGTTCTCGCCTTCGCCATCCTGGGCCTCGCGGCTGAGCTGGGCGAGGATCCCGGCGACGCGACTGGGAACGGTCTGGAAGGACTGGCGCGAGAGCCGCACGTTGGCGGCGCGGAGGCGGCGGACGAGGCCGGCGACGAGCTTGAGGGAGATCTCCGGGTGGCGGGCGAGGAGACTGCGGACGTCGTTGGCGGGCAGCGCCAGCAGGTCGCCGTCGGTGAGCGCCTCGGCGCTGGCCGAGCGCTTGTCGCCGTCGAGCATCGCCAGCTCGCCGAAGATCTCGCCGGGGCCGAGGGTGGCGAGGGTGATCGCGCGGCCGTCGGAGTGTTCGCGGGTGACGCGGAAGCTGCCCTCTTTGACGATGTAACAGGCGTCGGAGTCGTCGCCCTCGTGGAAGACGCGGGTCCCGGCCGGGAACGAACGGGGGACGGCGACGTGGGAGAAGCGCTCCAGCTCCTCGGCTTCGAGATCGGAGAACAGCGCCACGCTCTTCAGCAGCTCGATCGCGCTCTGCTCCCTCTCAGACACCGCAGCGATTATGCCAACGGGGCGGGTCAATGGCACCGGGAGCAGACATTTAGGTCAAATCAGGCGGATGCGGTGAGTTTGCGCGGCCCGCGACTGAAGCCGGCGCCGATCAGCGCCTCCTCGTGGCCGGAGCCGATCACCGCCTCGCCGTCGACCTTCTCGACCGCGAGTTTCGGCAACTGGCCAGCGGTGACGGCGTCGGCGAGGGCGCGCATCGCCTCCTCCAGCTCCCCGCCCCCGAGGTCGCGCAGGCGCAGCAGACCGCGGCCACCGCGCTCGACGAAGACCAGCGGCTCGCCGTCGCGCAGCAGCAGGTGGGCGCCCGGGGTGCGGCCGGGGCGGCGCCCGCCCTCGAGCTTCGGCCAAGGCAGCGAGGCGCCGTAGGGGTTGGCGGGGTCGGTGGCGGCGAGAACGAGGTAGGTGCCGTCGCGTTCGGGCAGCGAGCGCAGGCGCTCGACCGCGCCGGGGAGAGCGAACTGGGCGCCGCCCAGGCCCTCGACGAAGTAACCGCGGCGGGCGGTGCCGAGCAGCTCCAGGTTGCCCAGCTCCCCGTAGAGAGTGGAGAAGCCGCCGGGGATGCCCTCGGCGAGGACGGTCTCGCGGGTGACGATGCCGTAGCGCTCGAGCATCAGCTCGGCCGTCGCCCGCAGCTTGGCGCCGGGTCCCGGCGCGTTGGCGAAGAGCGGCGCGGTCAGGGACCAGCGGCCCTGGACAGCGGCGCCGGTGGTCGAGCGGCGGCGGGCGAAGCGGCGGCCGGGCCGTTCTGACGGCGGCACCGCCCGCAGGCGCGGCGCCCGCAGCGGCGCAAAGGCGTCGTTGGTGACCTCGCCGCTCCAGGCCAGGTCCCAGAGCGCGTTGTGGATGTCCTCGGCGGGGTGGTCGAGGTCGGCGACGAGGTCGAGCCAGAAGGACGGGCCCGCGATCAGGCGCTCGCGGATCGCCTCGTGGGCCTCGCCCTGCGCCGACTCCAGCTTCGAGTTCGACGGCGGCGGGCCGGCGAGGCGGACGTCCTCGCGGAAGTAGAGGGCGACGCGGCCGTCGTTGCGGCCGAGGGCGCCGGCGCCGACCCAGACCAGCTCGCCGCTGGTGCAGAGCTCGTCGAGCCAGCTCTGCGAGTAGGCGCCGAGGCGGCGCGGCAGCACGTCTCCCTCCCAGACTTTCGGGGTCAGGGTGACGCCCTGCAGCGGCACCAGCGCCTCGCGCAGGCGGTCGAGCCCGGCGCCGGTGCGGCGGAAGGCGTCGACGTTCTGCCAGCTCGGCAGGAAGCGGGCGAGCTCGCGGGTGTCGGCCGCCTCGACCTCCTTGCGCAGGCGGGCGAGGCTGGCGCGGCGGACCCGGCGCAGGACTTCGGAGTCGCACCACTCGCGCTCGGTCCCGCCCGGCAGCAGCTCGCCGCGGACCAGCGCCCCTTCGGACTCGAGCTCGCGCAGCGGCGGCGAGGGGTCGACGCCGTAGCGCTCGGCCAGGCGGGCGGTCGGGAAGGGGCCGTGGGTGCGGGCGAAGCGGCGGACCAGGGCGCGCATCGCGTCCGGGTGCTCCTCGAGGAAGGTCTCCGGCAGGCCGGGGGGCTCGGGGACGCCGAGAGCGTCGCGGTAGAGGCCGGCGTCCTCGGCGGCGATGTAGCGCTCCTCGCCGGCGACGCGGACCTTGGCCACACGCCGCTCGGCGACCAGCTTCTCCAGCATCGATTTCGCCGAGTAGCCCTCTGCGACCCGCTCCTCGGCCTCCGCCAGGGTGAGGTCGCCGAGGTTGCGCAGCAACTGCTGCAGCGCGTCGCGGTCGCCGGCGCGGCCGGCCTCGGTGCGGTGCTGCAACTGCGCCTCGACTTCTTCCAGCGCCTCGGGGTCGATCAGCTCGCGCAGCTCCTCCTGGCCGAGCAGCTCGCGCAGGAGGTCGCGGTCGAGGGCCAGCGCCGCCGCCCGCCGCTCGGCGTTCGGCGTGTCCCCCTCGTACATGTAGGTGGCGACGTAGTCGAAGAGCAGCGAGGAGGCGAAGGGGGAGGCGGTCGGCGTCTCCACCTCGACCAGGCTGAGCGCGCGCGAGTGCAGCTTTTCCAGCAGCTCGGCCAGCGCCGGCAGGTCAAGGACGTCGCGCAGGCACTCGCGGTAGGTCTCGAGCACGACCGGGAAGCGGGGGAAGTCCCGCGCCACTTCGAGCAGGCTCTGCGACTTCAGCCGCTGCTGCCAGAGCGGCGTGCGCTTGCCGGGGTAGGCGCGGGGGATCAGCAGCGAGCGCGAAGCGTTCTCGCGGAAGCGGGCGCCGAAGAGGGCGCTGCCGGAGAGCTCGCCGACGACGAGGTCTTCGATCTGGTCGGGGTCGATCAGGACGAGGTCGGCGGGCGGCGGCTCGTCGGCGTCGGGGAGGTGGATGACGATCCCGTCGTCGGACCAGATCGCGTCGGCCTCGAGGCCGCGCTCCTCGCGGACCTTGGCGGCGAGGGCGAGCCCCCAGGCGGCGTGGACGCGGCCGCCGTATGGGGAGAGGATGCAGAGCCGCCAGTCGCCGATCTCGTCGCGGAAGCGCTCGACCACGATCGTCTCGTCGGAGGGGACGACGCGGGTCGCCTGCTGCTGCTCGCGCAGGTAGGCGACGAGGTTGTTGGCGGCGCGCTCGTCGAGGTCGTACTCCTTGGCGAGGTCGGCCGGCTCGCGGTTGACCGCCTCGCGGGCGAAGGCGCCGATCGCCCGGCCCAGCTCGGCCGGGCGGCCGATCCCGTCGCCCTTCCAGAAGGGGACGGCGCCGGGGGCGCCCGGGGCCGGGGTGACGATCACCCGGTCGCGGGTGATTTCCTCGATCCGCCAGGTGCTGGAGCCGAGCAGGAAGGTCTGGCCGGCGCGCGCCTCGTAGACCATCTCCTCGTCGAGCTCGCCGACCCGGCGGCCGTCGGGGAGGTGGACGCCGTAGAGGCCGCGGTCGGGGATCGTGCCGGCGTTGGTGACGACAAGCTGGCGGGAGCCTTTGCGGCCGTGGACGGTGCCCTCGGTGCGATCCCAGACGATCCGCGGCCGCAGCTCGGCGAAGCGGTCGGAGGGGTAGCGGCCGTCGAGCATGTCGAGGACGTTCTCGAGCTGTTCGCGGGAGAGGTCGTGGAAGGGCTCGGTCGCGGTGACCACCCGCTCGACCTCGTCGACCTCCCACTCGTCCAGCGCCGCCATCGAGACCAGGTGCTGGGCAAGGACGTCGAGCGGGTTCTGCGGGATCACCGTCTCCTCGATCTCGGCCTCGCGCATGCGCTTGGCGACGACCGCGCACTCGAGCAGGTCGCCGCGGTATTTGGGGAAGATCCGGCCTTTGGAGACTTCGCCCATGCGGTGGCCGGCGCGGCCGATCCGCTGCAGGCCGCGGGTCACCGACTTCGGCGACTCGACCTGGATCACGAGGTCGACGGCGCCCATGTCGATGCCGAGCTCCAGCGAGCTGGTGGCGACGAGGCACGGCAGCTCCCCAGACTTGAGCATCTCCTCGACGACAGTGCGCTCCTCGTGCGACAGAGACCCGTGGTGGGCGCGGGCGATCACGACTTCCTCCGCCGGCTCACCGGTGTCCTCGTGGTGGCCGGCGTGCTCGGTTGCCGGCAGCTCCTCTTCGCCGTGTCCGTTGGCCAGCTCGTTGAGGCGCTTGGCGAGGCGCTCGGCGGCGCGGCGGTTGTTGACGAAGATCATCGTCGAGGTGTGTTCCTGGACCAGCTCCAGCAGGCGCGGGTAGATCGCGGGCCAGATCGAGCGGACGTGGGCGCTGGGCTCGATTTCGGTCGGCGGCGGGCCGTCCTCGCTGGGATATGCGGGCGCTCCGGGGTCGGCCATGTCCTCGACCGGCACCACGATCTCCAGGTCGAGCGCCTTCTTCTGCCCCGCATCCACGATCCGGCACTCCCGCTTCGGTCCAACGAGGAACTGAGCTATCCGCTCAAGCGGGCGCTGCGTCGCCGACAGTCCGATCCGCTGGATGGAGGAGGCTTCGGGCTCGGGCGCGTGCTGGCGCACCCAGTGTTCGAGCCGCTCCAGCGTCAGCGCCAGGTGCGATCCCCGCTTGGTCTGCGCCACCGCGTGGATCTCGTCGACGATCACCGCTTCGACGCCGCCGAGGATCTCCCGGACGTTCGAGGAGAGCATCAGGTAGAGCGACTCGGGCGTGGTGATGAGGATGTCCGGCGGCTCTTTGGCCATCGCCCGCCGGTCTTTCTGCGAGGTGTCGCCGGTGCGCAGGCCGACGGCGATGTCGGCGCCGATCCCCCGCAGCGGCGCCCGCAGGTTGCGCTCGATGTCGTAGGAGAGCGCTTTCAGCGGCGAAACGTAGACGAGCTTGACGCCGGTGCCGAGCTCGGGCGAACGCGCGAGCTTGTCGATCCCCCAGAGGAAGCTGGCGAGGGTCTTGCCGGAACCCGTGGGGGCGCAGATCAGCGTGTTCTCACCGCTGGAGATCGCCTCCCAGCCGCCGGTCTGCGCCGGCGTCGGCCCCTCGAAGGAGGCATCGAACCAGCGCCGCGTCGCCGCGCTGAACGGCCCCAGCGGATCGAATTTCGTGCTCTGTTTCGTCTTCGTGCCCAACCCACCGATCTTAGGCGAGTCTCTGCGTCGGGCCAAAATTTCGGGTATTTGCCTTGTAAATCTAAAGAGTTGGTTTAAGATTGCATAGATGTTTAGGCGTGAGTGCGCATCGGAAGTGGCCACGCTCCTCCAGCAGGGGCCTGCTGTGGTCCTCACGGGACCTCGACAGGTGGGCAAGACGACTCTCGCCCTGCAACTCGCGGAGGACCGCCCGGCGGTCTACCTGGATCTGGAGTCCGAGGCCGACCGGGCCCGCCTGTCCGAGCCGCAGCTCTACTTCGCCGACCACGCCGATGAGCTCGTGATCCTCGACGAGATTCAGCGCACGCCCGGAATCTTCGAAACCCTCCGGGGCACCATCGATCAGGGCAGGCGCGACGGCATGGGGACCGGTCGCTTCCTGCTGCTGGGGTCGGCGGCGATCGAGCTGCTGGCGCAGAGCGGCGAGACGCTGGCGGGGCGGGTGGCCTTCGTCGAGCTCGGCCCCCTTGCCGTCGGCGAGGTCGGTGCGGAGCGCATCGATGATCTCTGGATCCGGGGTGGCTTTCCCCCTAGCCTCCTCGCCCCCGACCCAGAGGCAAGTCTGCGGTGGCGCACCGACTTCATCCGCACCTACCTCGAGCGCGACGTGCCCCAGCTTGGGCCGCGCGTCCCGGCCGAGACGCTGCGGCGGTTTTGGACGATGCTCGCCCACAACCAGGGCGGCCTGCTCAACGCCGCCAACCTCGCTCGCGGCCTCGCCGTCAGCGGCGTCACCGTGGCGCACTACCTGGACCTGATGGTCGACCTCCTCCTCGTCCGCCGCCTGCAACCGCGACTCGCCAACGTCGGCAAGCGCCTGGTCCGCTCACCGAAGGTCTACGTGCGTGACAGCGGCCTCGTCCACGCGCTCCTCGGCCTCACTGACAAGGAGGCGGTGCTGGGCCACCCGGTCGCCGGGGCGAGCTGGGAGGGTCTGGTGATCGAGAACGCGATTGGGGCCGCGGGCGGGCGGGCGGAGCCGGCCTTCTACCGGACCAGCGGCGGCGCCGAGATCGACCTCGTCCTCAGCTGGCGCGACGGGCGCGAGTGGGCGATCGAGGTGAAGCGGACCGCCGCCCCGAAGCTGGGACGAGGCATGCGCTCGGCCCTCGACGATCTGCATCCCGAGCGGAGCTTCGTCGTCTACCCCGGCAGCGAGCGCTATCGCCTCGCCGCGGGGATCGAGGCGATAGGGCTCGCCGAGCTGTGCGCCGAGATCCGGGACTGCCCCTAAGGCGTGCCGCCGGTGAGCTTGACGTAGGCGTACCAGGACTTCTTCGGTTTGAAGCCGCTGGCGAAGAGGCCGGAGTGGTCGCAGAAGTTGCAGGCACCGGGGAAATCGTCGACGGAGAACCAGTAGACGCTCTTGACCCGCCACTTGGCCGCCTTGGCGCGCAGCATCGTGAAGGCCTGCTTTAGCTGGTTCGCCTGGCCCGAGAGGCCCTTGGCGAAGCGGTTTCCGCGGCTCGGCGGACCGGAGCTCCAGCCCAGCTCGGTGAGCCAGAGGCCCTTGGCGGAATCGTGGTTTTTCGCCAGGAAGTTGCGGAATTCTTCGATCACTTCCGGCAGTTCGCTGGCGAAGTAGGTGTAGGGGTGGAGGGCGACGCCGTTGAACTTCGACTTGATCCCGGGGTTGCCTTTGTACATCGCCTCGATGAAGTCGCTGGCGTACCAGTTGAGGCTTTTGTGCTTGCCGGTCTTGCGGTCGCGAGAGCCCTTGGGCCGGGCGAAGAGCCCCGCCAGCACCACCTGGGCGCCAGGGTCGGCGGCTTTCAGGGCGCTGTAGGAGATCTTCACCAGCTTCCCGTATTCCACCGGATTGGGGTGCGCGACGAAGTACTTGAAGTTGGGCTCGTTGTAGATCTGCCAGGCCCGTACCGGCAGCTTCGGGACCGCGGCGTGCTGGCTCCAGAAGCTGCCCGCCGGGCCGTAGCGGGCGACGGCGGCGGTGACGAAGGCGATCCAGCCCGCCCGCGCGGCGCCGGAGACCGGCAGGCGGGACGGCGCGGTCAGACCCTGGGCTTCCGGCACCTTGGCCGCCGGCACGGCCCAGGTGGGCGGCGCGGTCAGGAACGGCAGCACCCGGATTCCCGCTTTCGAAGATTTTTCGATCTGGTCGTCGACGCCGCTCCAGTCGAATTCGCCGTTCTTATGGGGTTGCACGTAGGCCCAGCCGATCGGCAGGCGAATGCCTTCGATCCCGCCGCTGCCCAGGCGCTGGAACTGTTCTTCGCTGAGGCCAGCCTGGGGCACAGCGCCCCAGAAGCCGACGGGGAGGGCCTGGGCGGCGGAGGCGGAGGCGCCGAAGACGGCGCAGACCGTCAGCGTCGCCATCCAGGCACGGATGAACCTGCTCATGCGCACACTCGCTTTCGACATCGGGGAGCTAGCTTGCCTTCGGCGAGGCCGGGGCGCCCGGCTCGCCGCGCTGGCGACGCTGCCTCAACATGACGGCGCCGATCGTGATCGCCGCGAGAACGACCACGGCGAGGAGAATCGGGACCAGAGGCGAGGAAGAAGAGCTGTCTTCGGTCTCGGCAACCGGCTTCGCTTCCTGCATGCCGACGTTCTGCTTGCCGCCGTTGCCGCCCGGGGAGCCGTTGCCTTGACTACCCTGGGGTGAACCGCCGCCGTTCGGATTCCCTCCCGTGCTCGAACCGTTCCCCGAAGACCCAGGTCCCTGTCCGCCCGAGCCGCTCGGCGGATTGCCCGAGGCGTTGGCTTCAGGGGAACTTTCGTTGCCGGAGTTGTTCTTGTGATGGGACTTTTCCGGCTGGACCGTTTCGCCTTCAATCGTCGGCGATTCCGATTCGTAGACGGTTTCGGCTTGAGCGACGACCGGGAAGCACGCAAATGCCAGCAGAGCAAGCACTGAGAAAAGCGCAGCAGCGGGTCGGCCCAGGCTCCGGGCGCGGGGATGGGGGCTCCGATGCATGGCGGGCAAGGTTAGAGGAATCAGCGGCGCTGATAAGTCCGCTGCTTTTGCTGCTTGCCCTGGGCCTCGCCGGAGGTGGGTTCGGGGTGAGCGAGCGCCACCTCGCGGGGCTTGCCGTATGGCTCGTCCTCGTGGGGATGCTGGTCCTCGGCGCCGCCGGGCGGGCGGTACTTGGACGCCCGTTCTACTGGGCGAGCGGGTTGATCCTTGCGCTGGCGCTTTTCTCAGCATTCTCATCCCTCTGGTCTGGGTCGGTCGAGTTGAGCGTCATCGAGGCGGACCGCGTTCTGGTCTATCTCGGGTTCTTCCTTGCCACCTTCGTCATTGCCCAAACCGGGCAACGGCGGCAACGTTTCGGTGAAGGAATCGCGATCGGTTTGGTCGGCCTCACGCTCGCCGCCCTCGCCTCGCGCCTGCTGCCCGATCTGTGGTCGGTCAGCGAAGGCCCGGGCAGCGGTCCCCGGCTCAGCTATCCGCTCGGCTACTGGAACGCCGACGGCATCGTCTTCGGGATGACCGCGGCGCTGGCACTGTGGATGAGCCGGCGTTCGCTGGTCGCGGCGCTGCGCTGGCTGGCGGTGGCCTCGCTGCCGGCGATCCTGCTGGCGCTCTACCTGACCTACTCGCGCGGGGGGCTGCTGGCCCTGCTGATCGCCAGCGGCTGCCTGATCGCCCTCTCGCGCGATCGCCTCTGGCTGCTGGCGACGCTGGCGATCGGCGCCCTCGGGGCGCTGCCGGCGCTGCTGGCGGTGCAGTCGCGGCGCAGCCTCGCCGACAACCTCCCCGACGCCCACATCGCCGGCCAGGGGGTCACGGTCCTCTTCTTCCTGCTGGCGGGGACGGCGCTGGCGCTCGGGCTGTTCGCGCTGCTGCGGCGGCTGGAGCGGAGCGAGAACCCGCTCACCGGCCGCGCCGTCAGCCTCTCGCGCGATCCCAAGGTCCTGAAAGGGATCGCTCTGGCCCTGGCGGTGATCGGGATCGGGGCCGCGATCGCCGTCGGCGGCCGCGCCTGGGACCAGTTCTCCCAGCCAGACGTCAAATTCCCCGGCCAGCCCGAGCAGCACTTCGGTGAGCTCTCCGGCGGCGGGCGCAACGAATTCTGGGGCGTCGCGGTCGACGCCTTCGACGAAAAGCCGCTGCTCGGCCACGGCGCCGGCACCTACCGCTTCTCCTGGCACCTGCTGCGCGACAACTCGATCACCAACCGCGACGCGCACTCGCTCTACCTGCAGGCCTTCGCCGAGCTCGGCATCGTCGGCGGCGCCCTCGTCCTCGCCCTGATGGGCTACCTGCTCTGGACCGGGTTCGGCGCCTGGCGGGCGGCGCGCGGGGCCAGACGCGAGCTCTATGCCGTCCTGCTCGGCCTCTGCCTCGCCTTCGCGGTCGGCGCCGCGATCGACTGGTTCTGGCAGGTGGCGCTGGTGGGAGCGGTCTTCTTCCTCGCCGCCGGGGTCCTCGTCGCCGCCCGCTGCGCCCAGCTCGCCGAGGTCCGGCTGGGAGCCGACGGCAAAGGGGAACAGCGCCGCTACGGGTTCGCGATCGCCGGCCTGGTGCTGGCCTGGGTCGCGGCCCTGGCCCTGACCGGGCCGCTGCTGGTCGACCACGAGATCGACCAGAGCAACGCCGCGGTCCGCGCCGGCAACCTGGCCAGCGCCGTCGACCACGCCGAAACCGCCCGCTCGATCGAGCCCTGGGCGACCTCGCCGTACCTGCAACTGGCGCTGCTGGCCGAGCGCGAAGGCAACTTCCCGCTCGCCCTCGATCGAATCGACCAGGCGATCGAACGCGAAGAAGACAGCTGGCTCCTCTACTACGTGAGGGCCCGGATCGAGCACCGCGCCGGTAACGAAGCGGCGGCCACCGCGGCCTTCGCGGAAGCAAAACGCCTCAACCCACGGGAACCTTGCCTGCGGGGAGGGTTTGAAGGATGCGGATGAGCAGCACGTCCAAACCCCAGACGCCGGCGCTCGGCGCCCCTGGCAGCCCGCCGCCCTCGCCGGTGGCACCGCCGCCGCGGCGGCAGCCGTCGCAGGGCGCGCTGGAATCGCGGCGGCGCGGGGCGCTGCTGCGGCGGCTGCTCGCCCTCGGCGACTGGGCGGCGCTGATCGCCGCCCTCTGCGTCGTCACCCTCACCACCTCGACCACCGACGTCGGCACGCTCTTCTGGGCGATCCTCTTCAGCCCCGCCTGGATCCTCGTCGTCAAGCTCCACGGCCTCTACGACAAAGACCACCGGCGGATCCGCCACAGCACCCTCGACGAGGTCCCCTCGCTGATCTCGGCCAGCGTCCTCGGGACCCTCACCCTCGACGGCCTGCTGGCGCTCAGCCCGGCGGGGCCGCTCTCGCCGACCAGCGCGATCGGCGTCGGCGTCGTCACCCTGCTCGGCAGCTTCGTCATGCGCGGCGTCCTGCGCTTCCTCTGGCACCGGCTGACGGCGCTGGCGCCCGGCCTCGTGATCGGGCCCGCGAAGGCGGTCGACATCGTCGCCCGCCGCGTCGCGACGCACCCGGAGACGCGGCTGGCGCTGGTCGGCTACCTCTCCGCCGAGGAACCGGTAACGGCCTCGGAGCTGCCCCGCCTCGGTTCGATCGCCGACATCTCCGAGGTCGCCCGCGAGCTGGCGATCGAGCGGGTGGTGGTGACCGAACAGGAGATGAGCGAGGTCGCCGCCGAGGGTCTGATCGAGGAGTGCAAGGCCGAGGGCCTCGCACTCACCTTCCTCCCCCAGCACTACGGGCTGCTGGGGCCCGGCATCGAGCTCAACCGCCTCGCCGAGCTGCCGGTCCTCGACTTCCGCTTCAGCGACCCGCCGCGCTCGACGGTGGCGATGAAGCGGGCGATGGACATCGCCGTCTCGGCCCTGCTGCTGGCCCTGCTCTCGCCGTTGCTGTTGGCGGTGGCGGTGGCGATCCTGCTCGACGAAGGGCGGCCCGTCTTCTTCCGCCAGCGCCGCGCCGGCAAGGACGGCAAGCCGTTCACGATGGTCAAGTTCCGGACCATGGTCTCCGACGCCGAGCAGCGGCTGCCGGAGCTGGTCGACCTGCAGACCCTCGACCAGCCCGCCTTCAAGATCCGCGACGACCCGCGGATCACCCGCAGCGGCCGCTGGCTGCGCCGCACCAGCATCGACGAGCTGCCGCAGCTGATCAACGTGCTGTGGGGGCAGATGTCGCTGGTCGGCCCGCGGCCCGAGGAGGAGAGCGTCGTCGCCCTCTACGACGAGCGCCAGCGCGGCCGCCTCGCGATCAAGCCGGGGCTGACCGGGCCGATGCAGGTCTACGGGCGCAGCGACCTCACCTTCGAGGAGCGGCTGGCGCTCGAGCGCGACTACCTCGACAACCTCTCGCTGCTGACCGATCTGGCGATCCTGATGCGGACCCCGCGGGCGATGATCCGCGGCGAAGGCGCCTACTAGCCGAGCATGCCGGCACCCGAGCTCGAGGTCGTGATCGTCAGCCACGGCGCCGAAGGGCTGCTGCGACGCTGCCTGCGCTCGCTGCGCGAGCACCCGCCGGGGGCGGAGATGCGGGTGACCGTGGTCGACAGCGGCAGCCCCGACGGGACGCCCGACATGGTCGAGCGGGAGTTCGGCGAGGTACGCCTGCTGCGCCGCGACAACATCGGCTTCTCCGCCGCCAACAACCTGGTTCTGCGCGAGAGCGAGGCGGCCGCGGTCCTTCTGCTCAACCCCGACACCGAGGTCCACGCCGGTGCCCTCGACGCGGCCCTGGCGCGGCTGCGCTCGCAGGCGCGGATCGGGATGGTCGGGGTGAAGCTGGTGACCGAGAGCGGTGAGCTCGACCACGCCTGCAAGCGCTCCTTCCCGACCCCGCTCAGCGCCCTCGCCCACTTCACCGGGATCGGCCGCGACGAGGGCGCCGGCGCCGCCCTCAGCCAGTACCGGGCGACGCACCTCGGCGACGACGAGCCGGGCGAGGTCGACGCCGTCAACGGCGCCTTCATGCTCTGCCGCGCCGAGGCGGTCCGCGAGGTCGGCCTGCTCGACGAGGGCTACTGGCTCTACATGGAGGACCTCGACTGGTGCCACCGCTTCTGGGACGCCGGCTGGAAGGTCTTCTATGAGCCGGCCGGGACGGTCCTCCACGTCAAGGGCGGCTCCAGCGCCGGCCGCCGCGCGCCGCGGCAGGAGATCGCTTTCCACCGCGGCATGGGCCGCTTCTACCGCCGCTTCGACGCGCCGCGGAGCAACCCGCTGCTGAACGCCGCCGTCTACGCCGGCATCGGCGCCAAGCTCGCGGTCAGCCTCGGCATCACCACGGTTCGCGGCCGCTGACGCCGCCGGATCAGAAGGGCAGCGAGTCGGCGACCTCGGCCAGCGTCGGGGCGGTCTTGTCGCGCTCGGAGAGCAGCGGCTCGGGGACCTGCCAGTCGACGCCGATGTCGGGGTCGTCCCAGGCGATCCCGGCCTCGGTCGCCGGGTCGTAGTAGCTGGAGACCTGGTAGGCGACGTCGGCGACGTCGCTGAGGACGGCGAAGCCGTGGGCGAAGCCGATCGGGACGAAGAGCTGGCGGTGCTTGACGTCGTCGAGGACGTGCGCCTCCCACTGCCCGTAGGTGGGTGAGCCGCGGCGCAGGTCGACGGCGACGTCGAGGATCTCGCCGCGGACGCAGCGCAGCAGCTTCGCCTGGCCCGGCTCGGTCTGGAAGTGGAGGCCGCGCAGGGTCCCCTTCGAGGAGCGTGAGTGGTTGTGCTGGACGAACTCGACCCCGACGCCGAGGCGGCGCCACTCGTCGCGGCTGAAGGTCTCGACGAAGAAGCCGCGCTCGTCGCCGTGGACCTGCGGCTCGATCAGGGCGACGCCCTCGAGCTTGGTCTCCAGCCGCTCCGCCACTAGCCGAGCGCCTTCCCATACTGCTTTTCGTAATAGGCGCGGTAGTCGCCGGAGCGGATCGGGCCCCACCACTCCTCGTTCTCGCGGTACCACTGCACGGTCCGCTCGAGGCCCTCGGCGAAGTGGACCTGCGCCTCCCAGCCCAGCTCCTCCTTCAGCTTCGCCGAGGAGAGCGAGTAGCGGCGGTCGTGGCCGGGGCGGTCGCTGACGTACTCGATCAGCGACTCGTCGGCGCCGACCAGCTCGATCACCCGCTTGACGACCTCGATGTTCTCGCACTCGTCGGGGCCGCCGACGTTGTAGGCCTCGCCGGCCTTGCCCTTGGTCAGGACGGTGTGGATGCCGCGGCAGAAGTCCTCGACGAAGAGCCAGTTGCGGACCTGGCGGCCGTCGCCGTAGACCGGCAGCGAGTCCCCGTGCAGGGCGTTCAAGACGATCAGCGGGATCAGCTTCTCCGGGTACTGGCGCGGGCCGTAGTTGTTGGAGCCGCGGACGATCGAGGCGTCGATCCCGTAGGTGTGCCAGTGGGCGGAGACGAGGAGATCGCCGGCCGCCTTCGTCGCCGAGTAGGGCGAGGAGGGGTCGAGCGGCGAGGTCTCGGTGAAGGAGCCGGAATCGATCGAGCCGTAGACCTCGTCGGTGGAGACCTGCAGGTAGCGCTCGACCCCGAGCTCGCGGGCGGCGTCGAGCAGGGTCCCGGTCCCGACCACGTGGGTGCGGGCGAAGGCTTCCTGGTCGTCGATCGAGCGGTCGACGTGGGACTCGGCGGCGAAGTTGACCACCGCGTCGGCCCCCTGCATCGCTTCGCGTACGACGGCCGGGTCCTCGATCGCCCCCTCGATCAGCTCCGTCCCCTCCGGGAGGTTCTCGCGGCGGCCCGCGTAGGTCAGCTTGTCGAGGACGACGACGTCGTGCTCGTCGCCGACCAGCCGCACGTAGGTCGAGCCGATGAAGCCGGCGGCCCCGGTAACCAGCAGTCTCATTCCGTTCCTTCCTGCGCTTGTCTTTGGGCGAGATAGCCTGCCACGCCGTCCTGCCAGCTCGGCAGCCGGATCGCGTGCTCGCGCTGGCTGTCGAGGGCGGAGAAGGCGGGTCGCGGGGCCGGGCGGCCGAGCATCTCGGTCGTTCCCGAGAGGACTTTGCACTCGACCTTGGCCTGCTCGAAGATCTCGCGGGCGAACTCGTACCAGGAGCAGTACCCCGCCGCCGCCATGTGGTGGATCCCGTACTCGATCCCCTCGATCAGGCGGACGACGCCGTAGGCGAGGTGCCAGGTGTAGGTCGGCGAGGTGACCTGGTCGCGGACGACGAGGACCTCGTTCTGATCCTCGGCCAGGCGCAGCATCGTGTCGACGAAGTTGCGGCCGCCGATCCCGAAGAGGCCGGCGGAGCGGACGATGAAGTGGCGCCTGTTGGCAGCGGCGACGGCCTCCTCGCCGGCGAGCTTGGTGCGGCCGTAGGCCGACTGCGGGGCCGGCTGGTCGCTCTCGACGTAGGGCGAGCCCTTGGCCCCGTCGAAGACGTAGTCGGTAGAGATGTGGAGGATCCGCGCTTCGACCGCGGCGGCGGCCGCGGCGACGTTGCCGGCGCCGCTGCCGTTGACGGCGAAGGCCGCCTCCTCGGCCTCCTCGGCGCCGTCGACGTCGGTCCAGGCGGCGCAGTTGATGGCGACGTCGGGGCGCTCGAGGTCGAACTTGCGGCCGAGCGCCGCGGGGTTGGTGACGTCGAGCTCGGCGCGGCCGAAGCCGACGACCTCGTGGCCGGCGTTGCCGGCCGCGAGCATCACGTCGCGCCCGAGCATCCCGGCCGCTCCGGTGACAAGGAGCTTCACCGCATCGACCCCACTAGACGAGTTTGATCTCTGATTTGTCGCCGACCAGCATCTGCAGCGTCTTCGGCATCCCGGCGCTGCGGGTCAGCTTCACTTCCCTGCCGAGCAGGCTCGCCTCCATCCGGGTGCCGAGGTCCTCGACCACGGAGCCGGCGAGGACGATCGAGTTCTCGACTTCGGAGCGGCGCACATGGACGCCGTCGCCGATCGAGGTGTAGGGGCCGATGTAGGCGTCCTCGACGTGGGCACCGGCACCGATCACGGCCGGGCCGCGGACGACCGAGCGCTCGAGCCGCGCGCCGGGACCGAGCACCAGCCGCCCCTCGACCTTGGAGGCCTCGTCGACCTCGCCCTCGATCTCGGTCACCAGCTCCTCCAACACGAGGCGGTTGGCCTCGAGCATGTCGGCGAGCTGGCCGGTGTCCTTCCACCAGCCGCGCACGACCTCGGAGCGGACGGTGCGGCCGTCGTCGATCAGCTTGTCGATCGCCTCGGTGATCTCCAGCTCGCCCCGCCAGGAGGGCTCCAGCGAACGGGCGGCGTCGAAGATCAGGTTGCTGAAGAGGTAGACGCCGACCAGAGCCAGGTTCGACGGGGGGTCTTTCGGCTTCTCGATCAGGCGCACGATGTGGCCGTCGCCGTCGAGCTCGGCGACCCCGTAGGACTGCGGGTCATCGACCGGGGTGAGCAGGATCAGCGCGTCGGGGTCGTCCTTCTCGAAGGTGTCGACCAGCCCCCGGATGCCGTCGCGCAGCAGGTTGTCGCCGAGGTACATGACGAACGGCGAGCCGCCGATGAACTCCTCCGCCGTCAGCACCGCATGGGCGAGGCCCGCCGGCTTGTCCTGGACGATGTAGGTGATCTGGGCGCCGAACTGGCTGCCGTCGCCCGCCGCCTCGCGGATCTCCT
>DASSHE010000006.1:0-15719 GCA_035693065.1 Solirubrobacterales bacterium | reverse complement strand
TTCCATGAAGCGCTGCAGGAAGGATTCCTCCTCGAAGCTGAAACCATCCTTCTTAGCCTCTTTCTTACAGGCTTCGAGGATGCCTTTCTCCCAGTCGATCAGGGTGCCGTAGCAGTCAGTGGTGACCCATTTGATTGTTTTCAGGCTGGGGAGGGGCATAAGTAAAGGCCTCGCGTCTGAGTAGGGAACTCGGGTTGCTTCCGGGGTTGTCCCGTAGGCCGCGAAACCACTGGAATAAAGCGGATTTTCGCTCTGGCTCGCGGGACGGCGGCGCATTATGTCATCGGCCCGCCCAGCCCGGCTTTCCGCTCTCCCTCGCCGGCCGCCACCTGAGGTCTGGCCTGCCCCCGATCGTGGTCCCGGTCTAGTCCCTTCTCCGGCCGCCACCTGAGGCCTCGGTCCAGCCCATTCGCCGGTCCTGGGCGTGGTCGCCCCACCCACCATTCGCCGGGTTGGATAGGCTGCCCGCCGCGCCACGGCGCGCGCTAATGGACCTTCTCGAGTATCAGGGCAAGCAGCTTTTCGCCAAGCACGGCATCGCCGTGCCGAGTGGTGAGGTCGCCTCGACCGTCGAGGACGCCGTCGCGGCGGCCGAGCGGATCGGCTACCCCTGCGCGATCAAGGCCCAGGTGCTGATTGGCGGCCGGGGAAAGGCCGGTGGGATCAAGATCGCCCAGGACGTCGAGGAGGCGCGTGAGCATGCCGGCGCGATCCTCGGCATGGACATCGTCGGCCCCCACGGCGAGGGCCCCTTTCGCGTCGAGGCGGTCTGGGTCGAGGGTGGCTCGGACATCGCCGAGGAGTACTACGCCTCGGTGATCCTCGACCGCGGTGAGAAGAAGCTTTTGGCGATGGTCTCGGCCAAGGGCGGCATGGACATCGAGGCGGTCGCCGCCGAGGATCCCGACGCCCTGGTCAAACGTCACATCGAGCCGAGCGGGTTCACCGCCGCCGACGCGCGGTCCATCGCCGCCGACGCCGGTCTCGCCGAGGACGCCCTCGACGCGGCGGCCGAGGTGCTGGTCAAGCTGGCCGAGGTGGCGCGCGAGGAGGACGCGACGCTGATCGAGGTCAACCCGCTGATCGTCACCGCCGGCCGCGACGTCGTCGCCCTCGACTCGAAGGTGACGATCGACGGCAACTCCCTCTTCCGCCACCAGGACCTGGCCGAGATCGCCGACACCGTCGACGACCCGCAGGAGCAGATGGCGAAGGAAAAGGGCCTCACCTACGTCAAGCTCGACGGCAACGTCGGCATCCTCGCCAACGGCGCCGGCCTCTGCATGTCGACGCTCGACGTCGTCGCCCAGGCGGGCGGCGCCCCGGCCAACTTCCTCGACGCCGGCGGCGGCTCCAAAGCCGAGGCGATCGTCAACGCGCTGGAAGTGATCAAGAGCGACGCCAAGGTGACGGCGATCCTCTTCAACATCTTCGGCGGCATCACCCGCTGCGACGAGATCGCCAACGGGATCGTCACCGCCTCCCAGCAGATCGGGCTGGAACTGCCGCTGGTGGTCCGCCTCGACGGCACCAACTCAGAGGAGGGGCTGAAGATCCTCGCCGAGGCGAGCCTTCCAAACCTGCACCAGGAGAAGACGATGCTGGACGCCGCCCGCCGCGTCGTCGAGCTTGCAGGGAGCGCCGCATGAGCATCATCATCGACGAGGGCACGAAGCTCGCCGTCTCCGGCCTGACCGGCCGCGAGGGCTCCTTCCATGGCCTCCGCAACAAGGCCTACGGGACCGACCTCGTCGCCGGCGTGACGCCGGGCAAGGGCGGCCAGGACGTCGAGGGCGTGCCGGTATTCGACACGATCGCCGAGGCGGTTACCGAGGCCGGCACCAACACCTCGATGATCTTCGTCCCGGCGCGCTTCGCCGCCGCGGCGATCGACGAGGCGATCGACTCCGGCGTCGAGACGGTGATCGCGATCACCGAGGGGATCCCCGTCCTCGACATGCTGAACACGTACTGGAAGGCGAAGGAGGCCGGCGTCCGGCTGATCGGCCCCAACTGCCCCGGCGTGCTCTCGCCCGGCAAGGCCAACGTCGGGATCATCCCGGCTCAGTTCTTCGACCCGGGCCCGATCGGCGTCGTCTCCAAGAGCGGCACCCTGACCTACCAGATCGGCAACGAGCTGAAGCAGGCCGGGACCGGCAACTCCTCGATCGTCGGGATCGGCGGCGACCCGATCGTCGGCTCCGACTTCATCGACATCCTGAAGCTCTACGAGGCCGACCCCGAGACCGAGCTGATCGTGATGGTCGGCGAGATCGGAGGCGACGCCGAGGAGCGGGCGGCCGAGTTCATCGCGTCGGACATCTCCAAGCCGGTGGTCGCCTACATCGCCGGCTTCACCGCCCCGCCCGGCAAGCAGATGGGCCACGCCGGCGCGATCATCTCCGGCTCCTCGGGCACCGCCCAGGCGAAGAAAGACGCGCTCGAAGCGAAGGGCGTGCGGGTCGGCGAAAGCCCGACCGAGACGGCGGCGATCGCCGCCGAAATGCTGCGCTCGCTCTAAGGCGCGGAGGGGCGGCGGGAGTCGCTGGAGGCCGAGGCGTTGCTAGTGTCGGCGCCTCATGGCGAGCGACACGATCTCATTCGCGCGCGGTGCTCCGAGCGCCGACATCCTCCCCCACGAGCAGGTGCGGGAGGCGGCTTCGCGGGCGCTTGCCGAGGACTGGGAAACGGCGCTGTCCTACGGCGTCGGCGTCGGTCACCCCGGGCTCTGCCAGTGGGTGGCGGAGCGCCATGGCCACCTCGATCCCGCGCAGGTGATGATCACCAACGGCTCGCTCGAGGGCGGGGCGCTGCTGTTCCAGCATCTGCTCGGCCCCGGTGACCGGGTGGTGGTCGAGCAGCCGACCTACGACCGCACTCTGCTCCTGCTGCAGCAGCTCGGCGTCGAGCTGGTCCCGGTGCGCCTGGAGGCGGACGGCCTCGACGTCGGTGCCCTGGAAGCGGCGCTGGCGGAGGGGCCGATCAAGTTCGCCCACGTCATCCCCAACGCCCACAACCCGGCCGGCTGCACGCTCTCGCTGCAGAAGCGCCGCCGCCTCGTCGAGCTCGCCGCCGAGCACGACTTCTGGATCTTCGAGGACGACCCCTACCGGGAGCTGCCCTTCGAAGGTGAGCCGCTGACGACGATGCTGGAGCTGGATCAGGCCGGCCGCGTCGTCCACGCCTCCTCCTTCTCCAAGACCGTCAGCCCCGGCGTCCGGGTCGGCTACCTCGCGGGCCCCGCCGATGAGATCAAGAAGCTGGCGAAGCGAGCCAACGAGGTTTACATCTCACCCAACATGCTGGCCGAGTCGATCGTCCTCGACCTCTGCCGCAGCGGCGAGCTCGACCGCAACATCGAGTTCGTCAAAGGCGAGCTGAAGGCCCGCTGCGACGCCCTGATCGCGGCGCTCGAAGAGAAGATCCCGGAGGCGCGGTTCGTCGTCCCCGACGGCGGTTACTTCCTCTGGGTCGATCTCGCCGAGGGCACCGACAGTTTCGCGTTGCTGGCCGAGTCCTCGAGCGAGGGCGTCACCTTCGTCGCTGGCCCCGACTTCATGATCGAGGGCGGCGCCAACAGCCTCCGCCTCTCCTTCGCGCCGGTCCCGGCCGATCGGGCCGGCGAGGGCGTCTCCCGGATCGCCGCGGCGCTCGAGCGCCTTCGCGCCGGCAACCCCGCCTAGTCGGTCTCTAACGAAGCACGCTGTCGTAACCGGCGATCCCGCCGGAGCATCACCGCCCCAGCGGGATCGACAAGGCTCAGGTCAGCCGATTCCGTATGTACCGGAGTTGGCGCCTTCGACCGCCCAGGAGCCAAAGGCTTTGTAGCCGGTGAGCGAGCCGAGGAATTCCATTTCTTTGATTTCGGTGGTGCTGTTGAGGGTGACTGTCGTCGAGGCGAACGTTTTGTCGAGTTCGGCCACGGCGCAGCCGGCTTTGAAGGTCCGCCTGATCCGCATGTTCGTGATCGTCAGGTCATTGGCGTTGACGGTGACGGTCCACGGCAGCCCTTTGGCTTCCTTGGTGTTGACTTCGCAGCCTTTCATTTTCCCGAACCCGGACGAAGTCGGGCACGATTTGATTTCGTATTTGGTGATTTTCGCCGTGCTGCCGCCTTCAGTCGTCATTACCGCGCGGACTTCGCAGGACATCCCGCTCCATTCGCCGCTGACTTCGGTTTCGAAGACTTCGCCGCCCGGGAGGCTGAGTTCGACGAATTTCGCCAGGTTCACCCCTTTGTGTTTCCAAACCGCGGCCGATGCCAGGACTGGAAGGGCCAGCGAGAGGCTGACCATGACGGCTACCGCGATTGCCAGCCGTTTCTGGGTTTTCATCTTTCCCTTTCGTGAGTGCGCCGGGTGCAAGTAACCGGCGATCTAAGAGAGAAGATGTAATCAGGAATGGTTGAGTTTGAAGGTGACGGGAACGCGAAGCACTTCGTCGTGGCTGTCATCCGCCTTCCAACCCACCCTCAATCTGAGCCGTAGCCGGCCCCGTCGGCTGAGGATGGAGCGTCCCTTCCTGGTCGGCGCCAGGCGCAGCATCAGCCGTTCGGGACCGTTGGCCCTCAGAACCGATTTCCGCATCAGCCCGCGCCGCGCCGTCGCCGTCAGGCGTCCCGATGCCGGGAACCGCACCGGCAGCTTGACGATGCCCCTGCGCGCGTCGAGCCGGGCCTTGCCGATTCGCAGCCGCTGTCCCTGGGCGCCGCCGCCATTCGCCTGGTCGACCAGTTGAACCGCGTCGACCCCCGCGTTGAAGACTTCCTCGCTCATCGCGGTGGCGATTCGCAGGCGAACCGTCTGGCCGGCGAACGGGGCGAGGTTCGCGCTGAACCCCTTCGGTTTCATCGAGGTCGGGGCACTGGGACCGGTCTTGAAGAGGGTGGCGAGGATGGCTTCGGGGTTGAGGCTGTCGAGCGGGGCGTCGGGCTTGACCACGTCGATCCGGAACTGCTGGTTCGGATGCGGTCCCAGCACCGCTTCGTCGATCGAGAGGGTGTCGGGTTGCGGCACCGCGATCGGCGCGTAGGAGTCGTAGTAGGCGAGAAGGCTGAGCTGATACTTGGACCCCGGCTCGAGCTGGAGGTCCTGGTAGAGGATCAGGGAGTCGGGATCGGCCTCGTCGGCGATCGCCGCGTAGTCACCCTGGGGGGGCGCCTGGACCGGGGGCGCGTCGCGGTGGTGGCCGATCGGCGCGGCGGTGCCCTGGTAGGCAAACCAGTCGCCCAGCGAGGTCGCCTGCGAGACGTGCCAGCCCGAGAGGTTCCCCGCCTCGAAGCCGCCGTTGACCACGGTCTCGCCGTGAGCAGGCGTGGCCAGGGCCATCGTTGCCAGAACAAGGGCGAAGAGTGGGGTGAGCCGCCTAGCCACGGACGATGAACCTCCAACGCGCGGGCTGAGGATCGGCGTTGCCCGCCGTGTCGACTGCGCGGACGCGGAACACATGCGGGCCCGGTTGCAGGTTCCCGTAGCGCTTCGGCGATCGGCACGGGCGATAGGCCCCGCCGTCGAGGCTGCAGAGGAAGTGCGCTCCGCTCTCGTCGGCCTTGAAGCGGAAGGTCGCCGAGGCACGCCGCGAGCGAGGGCGCGGATGTTTGGTGATCCTCGTCTGCGGCGCTCGCGTATCAAGAGCGACTGGCGGCGCGCCGCCAGAGCCGCCGTTGCCCGAGCCCGGGACACTGGCGACGGCAAGCTCAGAGGTACCGCCGAGCGTGTTGGTCTGGGTGGCCGCCAGGATCGCCCCCGGCGGCAGCGGGGCGGATAGCTGAAGCGCCCAGTTCCCTTCTTCGTCGGCAATCGCGAGACCGACGTAGGAAGCAAGCTCCCCGGGCAGCGTGCCCTGCTTGCGGAACACCCTGACGAGGGCGCCGGGTTCGGCCAGTCCGCCGACAGCGGTTTCGGTCGCCGACAGCGACGGCGGCAGGACCCCGCCGTTGGGGCCGATCGGTTCGGTTCCCGGCGAGACGGCTTTGAGGTCGATGAAGGGCCCGAGGTTCGCCGTCCCGCGGTTGCGGCCGACTTCGTTCTCGGTTCCTTCGACGTTGGTGATCCCGATCGCGGCCCCGGTGGCGCCGTCGATCTCGTTCTCCTCGGCGGCCGAACCGCCGCCGATCACGTTTTCGCTCGCGCCGAAGGGCGGCGGGCCCTGGATCTCGATGCCGGCGCCCCCGGCGCCCGTGATGACGTTGCCGTAGACCTGGTTGGCGTCGTTTTCGATCAGGATGCCGGCGGCTTCCGTCGCTTCGATCCGGTTGCCCTCGACCAGGTTCCCCTGGCCTTCGTCGGGCCCGTGCAGCCGGATCCCGTTCGTCGCTCCGGAGATGGCGTTGCCGGTGATCCAGGCGCCGAAGCCCTGCTGGGAGATTCCGGCGCCGCCCGCGAGATCGATCCGGTTGTCGGCGATCAACGCTTCCACCGCGCCGCTCGCCAGGCCTTCGGAGTCGACGACGATCGCGTCGGCGGGCGGGGCAACGTCCCCTCCGGTCGGGCCGGCGCCGACCAGGTTCCCGCGCACGACCAGGTTCGGGGCCCCGGTCGCGCTGACGGCCGTCGTGCCCCCGGCGAAGGCGTTTGCGCTTTCCGGCTTGGTCCCGCCGATCAGGGTCTGGGGGGCGCTGCCGACCAGGACCCCGGCGCCGGCGTTGGGGATGACCGCCAACCCGGATTGGTCGAACCCGATCTTGTTGCCGGCGACGGTGGTGGCGATCGCCGGCAGCAGGCCGGCGCCGTCGCCACCGAGGTCGATGCCGGCCGAGGCGGAGCCGGAGACAAGGTTGCAACCGCCGTCGCAGGCGGGGCTGGCGGCGGCAACGGGGGTGACGCGAGTGCCAATCGAGTTGCCGACCGCGTCGGAGCCCGCGGTGGAGGCAACCAGTACGTCGGTCCCGTTGGCCGCGGCGGCCGTGCCGGCGGCGTCGACCCCGAGCCGGTTGCCGAGCACGCGGACGCCGCTGACCCCAAGGAGGGCGACGCCGGCACCGCTGCTGCCGGCGATCAGGTTGCCGGCTTCGGGACCTTCGCCGCCAATCCGACTCGAGTCCGAGCCGGCTTCGAGCAGGACCCCGATTCCGTTGCCGGCCGCGGTGCCGTCGAGTTCGACCCCGATCCAGCTTCCGCGGACTTTCAGGCGCGGCGATTCAGCGGCGGCGACCCCGATTTCCGCGCCGACGATCGCCAGGCCTTCCAGTTCGGTTTCGGCGGCACCTTCGACAACCAGCGCCGGTTCGGCGGGGACGCCCTCCACCTCGACACAGGGGCCGCGGAGTTCCAGCTCGGTTTCGCATTCGCGCCCGTTGATCCGCGCCGCGTCGGTCAGCGGCGGCAGGCCACTGGCGAGGTGGATCGCCGCCGCCGTGGTGCCGTCGAAAGCTTCTTCGTCGAAGGCGACTTCGTCGTATTCGCCGACGCTGAAGTTCGATTCTTCGATCGCCGCCCGCAGCGAGCATTTCCCGGCGGCCGTCGCGCAGCCCCCGCTGCCGATGGCGGCGTCGGCTTCGTCGGCGCTCGTGTCCACCGTCAGCAGTTCGGCCCGTGCCGTCAACGGCAACGCCAGGGCGCAGGCGCAGGCGATCATCGCCGCGAGCAGCAGCTGACGACACGAGGGGATCCCTGCGCTCCCGACTGGCACGCGGCGACTCTAGCCAGCGACTCCGATTAGAGCAACCCCCGCTATCTAATCGGACAAATTCATCCGTCGTGGGGAGGCGGCGCCGCCGCCGAGCGCAGCGCCCCCGCCGAAGCGACCACGACCAGGGCGATCGCCACCACCTCGGTCGCCGCCAGGGCCTGGGAGAGGGCGAGGAACCCGATCGCGGCCGCCACCGCCGGCTCGAGGCTCATCAGCACGCCGAAGACCGCCCGCGGGAGTCGCCGCAGCGCCTCCATCTCGAAGACGTAGGGGATCGCGGTGCTGAGGACTCCGACCGCGGCTCCGACGAGGAGATGGGGCGGCGTGAGGATCTCACCACCTCCCTGCGCGATCCCGAACGGGGCGACGAGGACGGCGGAGATCAGGGCGGCCATGGTCGCCCCGTGGATCCCCGGCTCGAGGGCGCCCACCCGGGCGCTTTGGACGATGTAGGCGCCCCAGAAGGCGCCGGCGGCCAAGGCCAGGGCAACGCCGAGCGCGTCGATCGGCTCACCGCCGGTGCCTCCTGAGAGCAGCAGGATCCCAGCCGCGGCGAGCAGCACCCAGAGCAGGTCCCGCCGGCGACGCGAGCCGACGACCGCGACGCCGAGGGGGCCGACGAACTCCAGGGTCACGGTGACCCCGAGGGGCAGCCGGTCCAGCGACGCGTAGAAGAAGAGGTTGACCGCCGCCACCGTGATCCCGAGCAGGACCACGTCGCGGTGTGGCCATTCGCCCAGCCGCAGCGACTGCCCTGGCGTCAGCGCCAGCACCGCGACCAGCGCCAGCGCCCCGAAGACGGCGCGGAGGAGGACCGCCCCGGCCGGGCCGATCGAGTCGAAGAGGCCGGTCGCCAGCGCCGCCCCGCACTGCACCGAGACGATCGAGGCCAGCGCCAGCGCCCCGGCGCCGTGGGCCGTCGTCTGAGTTTCGCTGTGTGCCGCCATCGTCGGCGGATTGTGATCCACCGCGCCCGCGGCTCCCGTAGGGGACGGCAGTAAGGCAAGCGAGCGAGGAGGCGAATCGGAGATGGCTGAGATGAAGCGACCTGCGGATCCCGTGTCGAGGCGCCGGTTCCTGGTGGCGGGCGGCGGCTCGACTGCGCTCGCGGTCTTCCTGGCCGCCTGCGGCAGCGACGACGGGACTTCCACCGGTGGGACGACGATGTCCCAGTCGAAGGGCGGCGATGAAACCGCCGCATTCGGCAAGGGCGACGTCGGGATCCTCAACTACGCCCTCACCCTCGAGTACCTCGAGACCGCCTTTTACCGGGACGTCGTCAAGAGCGGCCTCTTCAAGGGAGCCGAACTGGAGACGATCCGCAGGTTCGGCGCGGAGGAGGCCCAGCACGTGGAAGCCCTGACCGCCGCGGTCAAGCAGCTCGGCGGCAAGCCGGCACCGCAACCGAAAACCGAATTCCCGCTGAAGAGCGCGAAGTCGGTGCTCGAACTCGCGGCGACCGTGGAGAACCTCGGTGCCGCCGCCTACCTCGGGCAGGCGGCGAACATCAAGAGCCCGGAAGTGCTGGCGAGCGCGCTCGCGATCCACAGCGTCGAGGGCCGCCACGCCTCGGTGCTGAACACCTTGCTGGGCGAATCGATAACCCCCGACGGCGCTTTCGCCAAGCCGGCGGACGTGCCGACCGTGCTCGAGTCGGTCGAACCGTTCATCGTCGGCTGAGGCCGCGGGACGAAAGGAGTAGGAAACATGGGCCATGAAGAGCAGCAGACTCGCGGCGAAGTCCTCGCCAAGGGAGCGCTGGCGGTGGGCGCGGCCTACGGCGCGGCGATGGTCGGTCCGTTCGTGGGCCGGGCGCTGGCGATGTCCGGCGGCGGTGACGTCGAAATTCTCAACTTCGCCCTCACCCTCGAGTACCTGGAGTCGAAGTTCTACGAAGAAGCGAAGACCCGCGCCCGGGCGAGCGGCGAACTGAAGAAGCTGATCGACCTCCTGGCCGAAGACGAGCGAGCGCACGTCGAAGCGCTGACGGCGACGATCAAGCAGCTCGGCGGCAAGCCGGTGTCGATGCCGAAGTTCGACTTCGAATACAACGGCCCCTCCGGCTTCCTGAAGCTGGCCCAGGCCTTCGAGGACACCGGCGTCAGCGCCTACAACGGCGCCGCGCCGCAGATCGAATCCAAAGAAGTGCTGGCGGCCGCCGGCGGCATCGTCCAGGTGGAGGCGCGCCACGCGGCGGCGATCCGGCTCCAGAACGAACAGCCGCCGGCCCCCGCGGCCTTCGACCCGCCGCTCTCCGAAGCGAAGGTGCGCAAGGCGGTCGAACCGTTCATCGCCTGAGTGGGCGGGGGCGGCGATGATGGGTGGAGATGGCGGTTAGGCGAGAGAAGGCGGAGCGGCTGGCCGACGAGGAGCTGATGCCCCTGATCGGTGGCAAGGATCCGGAAGCCTTCGAGGTCCTCTACGACCGCCACGGCGGCGTCGCCTACTCGCTGGCTTACAGGATCGTCGGCGAGCGCACCGCCGCCGAGGAAGTCACCCAGGAGGCCTTCATCTCTGTCTGGCGCAGCGGCGGGCGCTTCGACGCGGCGCGGGGCAGCGTTCGCTCCTGGCTGCTCAGCGTCGTCCGCAACCGCGCCATCGACTTCCTCCGCAGCAAGGCTGGCAAAGCGCCGAAGCTGACCTTCGACGACGACTCGATCCTCGAGCAGCGGCCGGCTCCGGAGATGACCGACGAGGAGGCGCTGCGGCGCGAGACCGCCGAGGAGGTGCGGGGGGCGCTGGGCAAGCTGCCGGGGGAGCAGTCGAAGGTGATCGAGCTGGCCTACTTCGGCGGCTTCAGCCACTCGGAGATCGCCGCGATCCTCGGCTTGCCGATGGGCACTGTGAAGGGCAGGATGCGGCTGGGTCTGGAGAAGATCCGGGGAGAGCTCGCGGAGGGACTGGCATGAACGAACACGATCGACACGAGCGCTGGAGCGACGACCTCGCCGCCTACATGCTGGGCGCGCTGAAGCCGGACGAAGCGGCAGCGCTGGAGCGCCATCTGCGGGAGTGCGGGCGCTGCCGGACGCAGCTGCATTGGCTCGAGCCGGCGGTGCACACGCTGCCGGAAGCGGTGCCGCGGCACGAGCCCCCGCGGGCGCTGCGCGCGAGCCTGATGGCCGAGGTCCGGGAGGATGCGCGCGCCGGGGCGCGGAAGGCCGAGGGGGCGCGCCCGAAGCTGGCGCTGCCGCGGCTGCGTTTCGCGATCGCCTTCGCCGCGATGGTCCTGCTCGTCGCCGGCGTGGCCGGCTATGAGCTCGGCCGCAACGGCTCCAGTGGCGGCGGCGAGCCGAGCACGATCGTCTCTCGCCAGCCCGACGGCGTCACCGTCAAGATGGTCCGCAAAGGCAGCGGCGGCACCCTGCACCTGGCCAACGTGCGCCAACTGCCGGCCGACAAGGTGCTGGAGGCGTGGGTGCGCCGTGAAGGCAAGGTCGAAGCGGTGCCGGCGCTGTTCGTCCCCGACAGCCGCGGCCGCGCCTCAACCCAGATCGAGGACATGCGCGGCGTCGACACGGTGATGGTCACCGAGGAGCCCCGCGGGGGCAGCCCCGAACCGACCTCGGAGCCGATCGTGAGCATGAGCGTCCCGCAGTAGGACGGGGATTGGCCTGTTGGCGCCCTCCCCCACAGCGAGGTCATCGATCCCAGCCACATCAACACCAAGGCATCCGCACCACCTCCACCAGTTGGTATCGGGCTGAAGGGCGGCTAGCAGGGCCGCCGCAACAGCCCGCCGAGACGGCGGCAGACCCAGATCCATCATCACGCGACCCTTTGGTCGGGCAAATCCGGTTGCGCAGAGCTACGCCCACGCAGAAATGACTTTCTGGAAACACCAGGGCAAACGCCGCGAAAAGGACAAGCCTCTGACCAACTTGCTCAGGATTTTTTGCACAGTCAGACCCGTGAGTCCTAGCCTCGCTGCGGTCGAGCAAACTCGCTCGACATATACAGAATCGAAAGGGAAATTCAAATGACTCGTATCAAGGTATTGAGTCTCGCCCTGGTGGCGATCTTCGCCATGGGTGTGATGACCTCGTCGGCAATGGCGGCCAAAATCTCGACCAATCTGGCAAATGTAAATCTGCAAGGCGAACAGCCTGTCGGAACCAACGACGTGTTCAGCGTCGATGGCAGCAATGTCACCTGCGAAAATGCTACGTACAATTCGAATGGTGCAGTTGCAAACGGAGCGACGGCGGCAAATTTGCACCCATCATACGCAAATTGTACGGCCTTCGGCTTCATTGGGGCAAATGTCAATACCGCAAATTGCAATTATGAAGGTACAGTGGATACAGCCAATGCCACGTACAATGAAGCGAATATGACATGGAATGCTGCCCATATCATCATCAAATGTAATGTGAATCCGATCACGATCAATGCCGGGTCAGGAACCTGCGTCGCCACTGTGGGTAACACCACTAATCCGACCACAATCGGCGGCAGCACCCTGCATTTCGGGAATACAACAAATGAACCGATGGATTTCCATATCCAGGCAACTAACGTCGTTGTGCCAGTCCAGAAAAATGCGGACAATTTCGGTTGCCCGTTTAATGGCACCGGTGCAACCAATGGTACGTACAATGGTCTAGCAACACTCCGTGCGCACGATCCCACCAATAATGCCTTGGTCGGGGTTACAGTTGTTCCGTGATAGGCCTCAGTAATGCACTAGTTAGTTAGCCCGCTGTAACCAGTCAACGGGCTGCAATGCGGACCGGGGAGCGCGCTCCCCGGTCCGCTGCTGAGTATCTCCCGCTAGATAAGCGACTGCCGGGCTGGTCCCGCCCCAGGCCCCCCTCCAGTCCCTCCCCCTGGGCGTACACCTCAGTTTTTTGCTGCCGATGGCGAGCTAAATGCGGGCCCGCAAATTCGCGACTCCGCAAAAATGCATTATCGAGATTTGCAGGAAATACGGCGCTGAGAGGAGGATCGACGGGCTCGTAAACACTCAAGTTCCCTTGCGTATTCAAGGAACGTGCCTCTAGCGTTGCCCCGTCGAGCACTCTGCTCGACCATGCAATCGAAAGGGATATTCAATGACTCGTATAAAGGTGTTGAGTCTCGCCCTCGTGGCGGTCTTCGCCATGGGAGCGATGGCCTCGTCATCGATGGCGGCCAAACTCTCGACCAATCTGGCGAATGTGAATCTCAAAGGCGAACAGCCTGCCGGAACCAACGACGTGTTCACCGTTGATGGCAGCAACGTCACCTGCGAAAATGCTACGTACAATGCTGTCGGCACCACTGCCAACGGTGCCACCTCCGCGACCCTGCATCCGGAATATGCTAATTGCACGGCCTTCGGCTTCATCGGGGCAAATGTCAATACGGCAAATTGCAATTACCTTGGCTCGGTTAATACAACTAATGCCACGTACAATGAAACGAATATGACATGGAATGCGGCAAATATCGTGATCACCTGCAATGTGAATCCGATCACGATCAATGCAGGATCTGGTACCTGCATCGCCACGGTCGGCTCGCAGACGATCGGCGGCACTAGCCTCCATTTCACCAATACAACAAATGAACCGATGGATTTCCATATCAGCGCGACCGCCACGAGTGTTGCGGTGACCAAGAATGCGGACAATTTCGGTTGCCCATTCAGCGGCACTGGCGCAACCACCGGTAGCTACACTGGTAAAGCTACAGTAAGGGCGTTCGACCCGACCAATGGAGCACAAGTCGGCGTTACAGCTCTGCCCTAGTTCATCTGTCGGCTGCACGATCCTGTAGCTGGCACTCTCAGCGTCCTATGTGACGATGCGACATGCGGGGCCGGGGAGTGTTCTCCTCGGCCCCGCATGTCTCTGAGAGTACCTGCGGCGTGAGGCTCGCAAAAATGTGAGCGGAAACAGCTAGCGTTATGCCAAATGCAGGGAAAAAACGCCCAGAGCTGATGGGGCGAAGAACGAACGCCCTAACGTCTGTGAGATCGTCGTCCCTCGGAGAACAGTCGGGGCAGGCGGGGTGGGCATGCCGCGTTAGGGTTAGGGCAAAGCAAGGGAGGCCCGAGGTGCAGCGACCGACGACAGGGGTGTCGCGAAACAGGATCTTCAGCGCAATGTTCGCGTGCTCGGTCGCGTTCCTTGTCCTGACTGTGTCGGCAGCAGCTCAGGTTCCAGCGGAATTGACCCGCTTTCCCGAAGATGGACTAGTTGGCACGGAAGCCGGCCGCCTTGACGGTCCGAACGCGCTTGGTGTGGACAACGCTAACGGACACGTGTTTGTGGCCGAGGCGGGAGGGCGGATTAGCGAGTTCACCGCGTGGGGCGAGTTTGTCAAGGCGTGGGGCTGGGGCGTCAAAGACGGATCACCTGAACCGCAAGTGTGTGGGGAAGGGGACGTAACGCCGCAGTGTCAGGCAGGGATCCCAGGCTCCGGCGCAGGTCAGATCGACGGCCCGACCGGGGTTGCGGTCGGGCCCGATGGGTCTATCTATGTTGCGGAAAAGAACAACCTCAGGGTCCAGAAATTCAGCCCAACCGGTGAATTTGACCTAATGTTCGGGGGAGACGTCGACAAAGACTCTCATGCCAACGTCTGCACCGCGGCGTCAGGGGACGAATGCGGGATCGGGGTGGAAGGGTCCAACCCGGGTGAATTTACCCCGGCTCCAGTCCCTGTGTTCGGTTACATCTCGGTGGATTCCGGCGGGACCGTGTATGTCGGAGACACCGACCGAATCCAGAAGTTTGACAGCGAAGGCACGTTCGAAGGGGCGATTTCGCTTCCGGAGAGCGGATTTCCCAGGTCCCTTGCCGTCGATCCGGTTACCGGCGACCTCTATTTCACCTTTTTGCTCTTCGAAGAAGTCGCTACGCCCCTCGTGTACCGCATTGACTCCGAAACCGGCGCGGTAATCGACGAAATCCCTGTAGTAGCTCAACCACCGGGAAATGCAGAACCGCTAATAGGAAGAATTGTGTCCCTTACGACGGACCAAAGCGGTGATCTGTACGTGGCCTTCGATCCGATTCAAGGAGCAAAACCGGAAGTCGAACCGCGGGTATTGGAGTACGGCCCAAGCGGCGAAGTCCTTATCGACTACGACCAGGCCTTCGCGGCGCCCGAAACGGCGCTGCTGCAAGGGGAAGCCACTACCCTTCGTAGCCTTGCAACCAACGCGGTAGGCGATGTCTACGTTCTAGAAGTCAACCAAGTCGTCAACCCCCATATAGGCGCCGTAAGCGTCTACGGCCCGCCGCCCATCTTCTACGGCCCGCCGCCGCCAAAGCCGCCGGTGATCGCCGACCAGTACGCGACGAGCGCCGGGAGCACGACGGCGACCCTGGAGGCGAAGATCAACCCGGCGTTCTGGGCCGACACCGCCTACTACCTCGAATACGGCACCGCGCCCTGCTTCGAAGGCGGCTGCGCGAGCACCCCGACGCCGCCGGGGCGCACCCTGACCGACCAGCTGGTCAACGTGCCGCTCACCAGCGAAGCGATAGGGCTCAGCGGGCTTACGCCCGGCACCACCTACCACTACCACTTCGTCGCCCAAAGCAGCGGCGGCGGCCCGGTCATCGGGCTTGCTGGCAAATCAGGCGAAGAAGCCGAAGGCACCTTCACGACGCTGCCAGTCGCGCCCCCCCAGCCGGCCTGCCCGGCCAACGAACCCTTCCGCGCCGGTCCGGGCGCCCGGCTGCCGGACTGCCGCGCCTACGAGATGGTCTCGCCGGTCGACAAAAACGGCGCCGACATCGAAACGGTGCTCGACAGCAACGGGTTCCCAACCGCCTTCAACCAAGTGGCGGCAGACGGCGAAGCGCTCACCTACTCGGCCTACCGCGCATTCGGCGAAGTCGAGGCCTCCCCCTACTCCTCCCAGTACGTTGCCAGCCGCGGGGCCGGCGGCTGGAGCAGCCGGGGAATCTCACCGCCCCGCGAAGGCCCCTCCCTCTACACCACCGCCCAGCTCAACTTCCAATACAAAGGCTTCACCTCAGACCTCTGCCACGGCTGGCTGGTGCAGGACACCGACCATCCCCTGGCCGAAGGCTGGGTGGAAGGCTCACCAACCGTCTACCAGCGCGAACTCTGCCCCGCCAACGGCCCCTACA
>DASSHE010000005.1:0-43432 GCA_035693065.1 Solirubrobacterales bacterium | reverse complement strand
CCGAAATTGGTCCCCAACTCCAGCGAACTCAGCCGAACTCCTTGGACAGGATCGAACTCCATAGACCAGATTCGCCCCTTTGGACGCTTCCCGGCTGAACTTCTAATCCGACGGTCGCTGGTTCGAATCCAGCCGGGGGCGTTTTGTGCGTGCGGCTCGACGGGCTTTACGGTGGTCGAAGCAGCGGTCGCTCGCCCTCACTCGGCCTCGTCCGGCCCTCGGCTACGGTTCCGCGCGTGAATCTCCAACCGGGCATCGCTTCTCAATCGGGCGAGTTCCTGCTCTTCGCGGTGACCCCGCCGCGACTGACGACGAGCCCCGAGGAGGCGACGGAGATCGCTCGGGTCACCCTGGGGCGGCTGCGGTCGTTGGCGATCGACGGCCTCGTTCTCTACGACATCGACGACGAAAGCGACCGCAATCCCGACGAGCGGCCGTTCCCGTTCCTGCCGACGATGGACCCCGCCGACTATCTCGACCGTCATCTCGTCGGGCTGCAAGTTCCCGCGATCGTCTACCGCGCGGTCGGCAAGTACCGCGAGGATCGCTTCCGCTCCTGGTTGGAGGAGCAGGATCCGTCCCGGGCGCTCACCGTGTTCGTCGGGTCCTCCTCGCGCGAGAAGCCGGTGCTCACCTCGCTCGCCCGGGCCTATGAGTTGCGGAGCGAAGCGCGGCCGGAGCTGCCGCTCGGCGGGGTGGCGATCGCCGAGCGCCACGCGCGTCAGGGCGACGAGCACCTGCGGCTGATCGCAAAGCAGGCGGCGGGGTGCTCCTTCTTCATCACCCAGATCGTCTACGACGTCAACGCGGCGAAGAACCTGATCTCCGACTACCACCACGAGTGCGCCGCGCGGGGCCTGGCGCCGGTGCCGATCGTGCTCAGCTTCTCGGTCTGCGGATCGCTCAAGACCCTGGAGTTCCTCCAGTGGCTCGGCGTGACCGTCCCACGCTGGATCGAGAACGAGCTGCGCCACGCCGACGACACCCTCGACGCCTCCTACGAGCAGGCGGTCGCGACGGCCGTCGACCTGATCGCCTTCTGCCGGCGGCTGGGGGCCCCGTTCGGGCTCAACGTCGAGAGCGTCTCGATCCGCAAGGTCGAGATCGACGCCGCCGTGCGGCTCGCCGCCCGGCTGGGAGCCGAGCTGCGCCGCTGAGCTTGCCCTGACACTCAGGCGTGGACGTCAGCGGGAGGGAGAACGGGTTGATCTCGATCCGAGCACATAGGTTCGTCTTGTGTACGGCTGGGGGTGTCGCGTCGGACGGCTCCCTGAGAGAAAAGCAAAGACATAGTCAGTCGGCCGGATACTAATAAGTGGACTTTCGGCCAATGCCGTCTAGGCTTCCAAGCGGGATAGCAGCTACAGAGGGGAGCGCGCGCCGTGTCCATTTGTTATCTGTGTGCGACCAACGAGGTTGCAACCGACGACCCATCGCCGGTGGCGGTCTGTACCAAGTGCGGAATGCAGTTCTGTCTCTGGGATGGAGCGCGCCACCACGGAACCGCTCGCTTCTTCTGTGCTGTGTGTCTTGTGCCCATCCTTTTGCGGGGCTCGGGCATTGACATTGGCGACTGGCCGGATGACGACGGGGGCGGGGGTGGTCCCAGCCGGGAGGCGGTTCGTGAGGCGCTTTCTGTTGGCGAGTTCGAACGTTTCTGCGCGGCAATGTCTGACGCCTCCAAGGAATACCGATTCAAGTGGCGGCCGATCCTCCACGAGATGAGCGAGAAGGAAGCTGCGCAGGAGCTGGGTGAACGACTCGCGGAGTTCGCCGGCGGGCGGAGCCGGATAGAAGAGGCCTACCAGGCGTCCGTCGGGGTCGATGTCGACGGACTGGCAGCGGCGATGGGCGTAGCCGAACAGGCGGCGCGTGCGCAGGCCGACACCAGTGGACCACTGCCCCCGCCGGGTAGTGCTGTGCAGTCCAGCACCGTGCCCGATCGCTACCAGGTCAAACGGGCTAACGAGAAGGCCACTGCACGAGCCGCCAAGGCCAAAGCGCGGCGGCGGACGGCAGGGGCTTGAGCTCGTTGCTGCAACGCACGAGAGGCTGGACCCCCCTCAGGGCATGGTCAGATTCACAGGTGGAAGGTGATCGCACTCTTTTGGTGCCGACGGGGAAGATGAGCGAGCCGAGGCGGCTACTGCTCCGATCTGCCAGTAACCACAAGAAGAAGATGGCGGCGATAGGGCGTCCCACCCCCACCGGCTTCGATGGCCAACTCAACCCGGAACTGGCGGCGAGCCTTGGGGCTACGGCAGAGGGCTCCCGCTGTGACGTTGACTTCAGCCCGCTGCGGTGGTTTGACGTAATCCGCCATGGCAAGGGGGGGTTGCCGGCAACGGTTGCTGCCCTGCTCGGGTTTCTGTTCGCCCTGGGCACTGCCGCGGCCGGCCTGGTCACGAGCAAGTTGCCGCTCGGATTTGCCATCGGCCTGTTGCTACTTGGTGCTCTCGCTGCAGGCGTGAAGCTGGCTCTCGATCTGCGGGCGCTGAAGATCTAGATCGGCGTCTGTCTGTGACGTCGCCCATCGGCGATCTCAAAGGAGAGTCGCCATGCGCTTAGCCACTACGAAAAACTTGGTCCCGAAATTGGTCCCCAACTCCAGTTAACTCAGCCGAACGCCCTGGACAGGATTGAACTCCACAGACCTGACTCGACCCCTCGGACGGTTTCCGGCTGAACTTCTAATCCGACGGTCGCTGGTTCGAATCCAGCCGGGGGCGTTCAAGGAAGCCTCTTCCACCCCGGGTTCTTCCGTCGGCGTCCGTAGTCCTGGAAGTCGAATGGGGGCCGCCTCTCGGCCTCGCGGATCAAGAAGTTGGTCAGATGTAGGAACCACTCGCGAAGCATGCCTTTGCCGTCGCTGGTTGCGCGGCCGCTGCCGGAAGGTGGCACTAGCATCCCGCGATCAAGGACCAAGACCCGGTCTATGCGCTCGGGTTCGACCTGTTTTTGCGCCGCAGCTTTGAGTAGTCGTTTCCACTCTTTCTCGGCCCAATCTCCTTGTCCGAGGTTCGTCTTAAAGGCGATCACCGAGTATTGGCAGCGATGGTTGCCGTCGGACGCGTCGAGGCCTTCTTGACGAGGCGGCAGGAATTCGCGGCGATAGGGCGATAGGCGGGAGATCTTCTTCGCGGCGGCGGCGCACGTCGTGAGCTCTTCTTGAGTCAGGGTCGACTTGACCTCGACAACCGCGAGAAGGCTCTCGGCGGGCAGTACATCGCCGGATTTCTCCCTCAGCAACGGCGCAGTCAGATTGCGATCGTAGATGACGATGTCGAGCTGACCAGTTCGCTTCTCGCGAGAGTCGACGGCTTCGCCGCTCGTCACCCCGAACCGATCAGGGAGCCGCCTAGCGAGAAAGTCAGTGAAGGTCTCCTCCCGGGAGTCGCCGATCAGTGACCGGTGCTGCTTGACGCTTGCCAAGCGAAACCCGGTCCAGAGATCCTCCTCGGCGAGGTCGAGGATTTTGTCGAAGGTTTGCGTCACAGCCGCAAGTAGACCAGAACCTCGGAGGTGGTGATTCTGAGGTACGATTCTGGTGTCGAGGGCGGTGGGGCGTATCGGCGATGCGCGCCACGGCCTTCGGGCCAAGAGGCAACTCCCGGCGCCCCCACAACGGGGGGTCCCGAGGTGGGTGTCGGTCCGGCGCGGGTTTTGTCTCGCGCTGGACCTAGCCGGGTATCCGTGATCCGCTCATCGGGCCAGATTCGGCCTGCTAGACACCTTCCGGCTGAACTTCTAATCCGAAGCGCGCAGGTTCGAATCCTGCCGGGGGCATGCTGGACGGCCTACTCCTGCGGCTCCTCGGGTGCCTGTGGTGGGTCGCTGGCGCGGTAGTAGTGAATGACCGCCCCACGACTCTGCTCCGTCTTAACCAAGTCAATCAGTTCAAGCTCATAGAGCATCCTGAATTGATAGGTAACGTCCCCTAGGGGTTGGTTCAGCTCCTTTGCAAGTTCATGAGGGCTAGCGATCTTCTCCTGCAGGATGCTGAGCAACTGGAAACGAAAGTGGCGGGAAAGACTGCTCCTTCCTTGCTTTTCCGTAGACGGGTCCAGAGGTCTCGCTGTAAAAATAAATCCTGCGTTGTCGGGTCGCCCAATCAGCTCCTGGCCATCAGGCTGGACAACGACAAGGGGCTGACGAGTAGCTATGGCCTCAGCAAATACAGCACCGAAATGAGGCTCGTCCACCCCAACAAAGATCGCTCCGTCGGGATACGGGGTGTCTGAAACAAAGGCTCTGGAAAAGCGTTCGTCGGCAAGCTCTCCCGCCGGGGAGGTGTTGCGGGTTAGTCTTCCCATGACCTTGCGATTTGCTCCCAATTGGAGGCCAGATAGGCAATGGCTTGAGGCATGACCGCCCTCGCCGGACCGTCCATGAAATGCTCAGCCACCTGCTTCTGGCTTCCAGTGTAGCGGTGCAAATCGTGGCGGTCATGAGCATTGTCGAGAAGCTGAATGGTCTGCCATCGTCCATCGACGCGAAGCTGGAGCATCACCGCGTAACGCTGGAGCGGCTGCCCCTCTCCCTCGGCCAATATGCGCACGTCCTCCGCCAGCGATCGAATGAAAGAGATCATGGACTAGTGAGGATTTGCGGGATCGGGAACCCCAAGTTGTCTGCAGATTGCGCGGGCGAGGCAGGTCCGATCTCTTTGTGCCGGGGCACTGCAGAGACTTGATCCTGCGGGCCTCGCCACTTCGCATGCTTCGTCCCGCCGACCTCTCGGCAGCCGTTGGCAGCGGGATGTCGTTCGAAGTCGCGGCGCTTCACGCCGCGGCAGTAAACCGCAAGTGCTCCCGACCAGCAGCCGAAGGTTTGCCGGCCAGCTCCTCATCGGGAGTTAAGACCGTCTGCAGCGCGTCGAGGACGTTCTCGCGAGCTTCCTCTCGAGATCGGCCCTGGCTGACGGCGCAGGGCACCTCAAGGACGCGTGCGACTATCCAGCCAGCCTCGTCCGGGCTGTCAAATGCGATCGTGAAGTCGACTGATGCCTCCATTGGCATAAACGGTAGCGCGGAGATAGGGCGCTGTCCGAACGGCCGAAATCTTGGTCCCGAAATTGGTCCCCAGCTCCCGCCATTTAGCTGAACTCGCTGGCCGTAATCGTCTTTGCCAGGCCAGATTCCCCCTGCTAGACATGCGAGCGCGGCGGATTGCGGCAGGGTGCCACCGTTTCGGGTGACACCGCGGTCGGCCAAACTAGGGTTAACCCATGAAGTTTGAGGACCGTGCTTGGCAAGCGGCGTTCGGGGAAGGGCTACTCAAACTGGCCGCCGACAAAAAGGGTCAACGGGCTCGACGCAAGATGTGCAGGGCTTACTCGGAAGAACTGGCCAAGGCAGGCAAGATGCTCCGAGATGCCGACCAGGGTGAGGACATCACTGGCTTGGCCACCCTCTGCCTTGTTGGTGCCGAGCTTGCCCGAGGTGCGAGCGACCTGCTGGATCAAGGCAACAGCTATGGGGCACAGGCGCTTATTCGCCAGCTTGTAGAGGTGGAGTACCTCGCGTCGGCATTCGCGGAGAAGGACGAGATTGCAGCCCAGTGGGTGCGATCGGACCGCGCCGAGAGGCAGAAATTTTGGTCCCCAGCCAAGCTGCGGGCCCGAGCCAACGGGAAGTTTCTGCGCGAGGACTATTGGGACCACTGCGAGCTTGGTGGCCACCCAACCCCGATAGCCCCTATCTTGCTGGCCCCCGATGAGTTTCCGCCCGGGTTCATTTGGGCAGACATGTGCGGGCACCTCCATGGCATTTGGGATGGCGTGATACACGCCATCGACGTTCGCTGCGATCAACTACCGGAGAGCTTTGTGGTCCCGCTCGGACCGATTACGAACGCCGAGGATCAGTGGATGGAGGCGGATGAACTTACCCAGGTCCTGCGTTCAATGCACACGCTCTTCAGGCGTCCAAACGGCAGCCAGTAGTGGCCTCAGGATGAGGCTGTGACGCTTTGGCGGCGTCGATTGATCGCGCTGCTGGCGCTTTCGGCGCCCAACCCCCACGACGTTTATGTAGGGAGTATCAGATCACTTAAACTTTGCCGAGTGGAGCCGGCAACCGCGAGTCTCCTTGCGAAATTGGCCCCGTCCGCGATCCGGGTGATTGGCGATCAGATCGCCGGTCGCCTATCCTCGGACGAGGAGAAGCGGCTGCGAAAGGCGCTCGTCGAGGTTCTAATCGAAGCCGCGAGTACGCCACCACCCAAGTTGTGGCACCCCTTTGACTACCTTTCCTGGAGAGGTGATAAGAAACGTGTCGAGAAGGCGCTCGGCGCGGTGGCTGATCCTGACGCCACGCTGATTGCCGCGCGCAGGCAAGAGGAGAAAACGCCCGTAGAAGCAGCGCAGTGGTCTTGGCGCGAGGCTCTTGCGGCCGAGTTCGCCGCAGCAGCCCGGGAAGGACTCACAGGTGATGACCAAGGGTCTTGGAGTGCGGTAACTGGGGGAATTCCTCCAAAGGAGTGGGGCGAGCGGATGCAACGGGGACTCGAATGGAAAATGGCCACTGACCGCGGGCTTCGTCACGTGCTCCAACGACTTGACTGGGGAACTGAACAGAACTGGCGCGAGGCAAGCGCGTACGCAACCTCCACCTATCTCAAGGCGATTCCAATCGCACTTGGTCTCGGCCTCGCGATCTTCCTGGCGTTGGTGGGAGTCGCTGTCGTTCTCGCAGTGCATTGACGCGCACAGCCGGCTCGCGTCCGAGGCGCGGCCACTGACCGCCGATCCGCCAGGCGGAGGCAGCGGCCGAGAGTGGGAGTTGGCAGTTTTCCGGTGCCGCAGCGCCGGCGATCGAGGTCACGACCGACGAGCCCTTTGATTGCCGAGGCAGGTCGCCGTCTCGCGGCGGCAGCTTTCGACGCCACGGTGATTTTCGGCTCCCGAGCCCGGGCGAGGGCCGCCCTGACGGCGATCTGGACTGCTCGTTATCGAGCCTGATCCAAGAGTCGGCCTCAGCGCGGCTCGGGTTCGCGGGACCAGGTCCACGAGGAGATATAGCGAGGCCGCGTCCTTGTCGGACCGTGACCGAGGTACGAACCAGAGGTTCTCGTCGCGAGGCGAAGACGACGCGAACTCGCGAGGTAGCGGCGCCGGCGGATCTTCCTTGGCTTTCCTTGGACCCCCCACTAAGCCGAGTCTCCGCACCGCCTACCCTGTCTTATGTCCGAGAACGGGAGTCAGCGTCGCCATCACCTCGACGCTATTCGCGTCTCGGCGATCCTCCTGCTGATTCCGTATCACGCGGCTCGCTACGTCCAGAAGGGCAACAACGACTCCCGGGTCGTCGATGCCGCGGTCTGGTTCGTCCATACCTGGCACATGCCTTTGTTCTTTGCGATCTCCGGCTTTCTGGCCGCCAGTGCGCTGCGGCGGTCCACCGCCGCGCTGCAGGTGCGGGCTCGGTTTCGCCGGCTCGGGGTGCCGCTGGTGATCGGGATGCTGACGGTCGTGCCGCTGGCCAACTTCTTCGTCCTCGGCGCGGCGGCGCTCTGGCCGCGCCGGGGCGCCCTGCCGCCGAAGCGTGAACTGGACCTCGCCAACGTCTTCAGCTTCACCCCGCGGCACCTCTGGTTCATCTCCTACCTGCTGATCATCTCCCTGCTGGCGATCGGGATCTGGCTCGCGATCCAGCGGGCTCCCCGCTTGGGGGCGACCATCACCCGCGGCTTCGGCCATCTGATCGGGTCGTGGTGGGCGGTTCCGGTTCTGGCCGCGATCAGCGCCTTGATCCTGATCACCAAGACCGGCTGGGTGGCGGGGGGCTCGGCGTCGAACTCGCTGATTCCCGCCCCGACCCTGTTCGCCTACTACAGCTTCTTCTTCGTCTTCGGCTGGCTCCTCAGCGGCCAGGGCGACCTGGTCGAGCAGTTGAAACGCGGAGCCTGGCTGCGGCTCGCCGCCGGCGCGCTGATCGCCGTCCCCGCCTTCTTCCTCTTCTACGACAACGGCGACTTCACCGGCAACGTCGGCACGCCGGGCGTGCTGGCCGAAGTCGGCGAGCTGCGCCCCTATGGCCTGTTCGCCGTCGGTGTGGTCTGCTGGCTCACCCTCTTCGGCATCTGGGGAGTGCTGGCGCGGTACGTTCGCAAAGAGTCGCGGGTGCTGCGCTATCTGGCGGACGCGAGCTTCTGGATCTACCTCGTCCACATCCCGTTCCTGGTCGCCCTGCAGAGCTCGCTGTCGACCACCGACCTGGCGACCCCCGTCCGCTGGGGGCTTGCCGTCAGCGGAACCCTGGCGCTGGCGCTCGGGACCTATGCCCTGATCCGAGGTACGCGCAGGCTGGTGAGGGACGCCCGCGCCCGCCACGCGCCGCATAGCGGGACGGCCTAGCGAGCCGCCCCGAGGGGGACGCGCCGGCGCAGGCGGTCGAGAACCCGCAGCGCGCCGAGGTTCCGCAGGGCGTATCCCTGCCGCAGGCCGGCGGGCCGGAAGTCGATCGCGGTGCAAGGAGGGCAGAGAGAGCTGGGGTGGACACCGTCTTCGCTCAGGCCCCGAGCGGGAACACCGGGCCCGGTCATCTCTCGCCAGAAGTTCCAGAGCGGCAGCGCCCGGTTCTCGGCCAGCGCGGCGATTTCCTCGTTGAACCGGGCCACGCGCTGGGAGAACGGCCACGTCCTCCGGGGCGGGATCGTGCTGACCACCGGAATCGTTCCGGCGCTGGACACCAGCCGCGTGACGCGGGCGAGGTCGCGGCGGAACTGGACCGCGGTGAAGTCCTCGAGATCGTTGGTCCCGAACATGATCAGGGCGACCGAGGGGTGAAGCAGGCGCAGCTCGCAGGTGATGGCGGGCAGGCCCTGGCATTCGGGAGGCGCTTCCAGCGGCGCCAGCGCGTCGGCCGCCCGCCACCCTTTCACCGCGGCAACGCCGAGGCGCGAGTAGCTGTTGCTGACCGGGCACCGAGCTTCCTCGGCGCCCGGCGGCACCGCGGTCGTGGCGAAGAACTCCAGCGTCCCGCGGAGCTCGCTCCAGTTCCCCAGGCGAGGGGTCTGGCAGGCCAGCGCCTGCAGGAACGACGGCGACGCCGTGATGCTGTCACCGATCTTGGCGAAGACTCCGGGACGGTTTCCGAAGCGCTCCCCTCGGGACGCGACCTTCTCAATGTGGCTGGTGACGATGGGCCCGAGAGCTGGGACCACGGGCAGCTCTTCCCATTCGGCGCCAGAGCACGGCTGGCTGCAGGCAAGGCCGAGGGCCAGCAGCGCCGCGGCGACGAGGACCGCTCTCGCGGCAAGCTTTCCTGAGCGAGGGCGTGCCATTGGCTCTGCCTACCCTAGGGATGGAGCTGCAACTCGAACGCCGAGCGGGGCGCCTAGCGGCTGACCGTCGCGGTGGCGCTGGTGTAGCCGCTCGAGGCGGCGGTGATGGTGTGGGTGAAGCTGCCGCTGGCGGGGGCGGTGTAGGTGAATTCGGTGCTGGTGACGGCGGGGCCGGATGCCGCGGTGGTGAGGGGAGAGCCGACGATGGTGCTGCCGGCGGTGGCGGTGACGGTGATGGTTTTGGCGGCGAGGTTGGAGACGATGTTGCCGACGCTGTCGGTGACGGCGACCTTGGCTTTGACGGTGCCTGAGTTGCCGAGGGACGTGATCGCGCAGGTGAAGAGGCAGGGGCTGGCGATCGCGCCGGCGCTGCTGGTCGTTTCGCTGAGGCCGAGGCGGGCGGCGGCGCCGGTCGAGACCGTGAGGGCAAGGGAAGCGGAGGTGGAGATGGTGCCGTCGCTGGCGGTCAGGGCCGCGGCCCCGGCCTTGTTGAGTTTGGTGTAGCCATTTTTGGAGGAGGAGACCGCGGCAACGCCGGAGGTAAAGGTCAGAGAGGTGGTGGAGCCGAAGTTGATCGCGGTCCCGGCGCTGTTGACGACGGTTGGCTGGACACCGCTGGGGCTGGCCACGGCCCCGGCGAAGGTGACGTTCTTCGCTCCGGCGTAGGAGGTGGCGGTGTTGCCGTAGGCATCCTGGGCAGTCGTGGTCAGGTTGAACCCGGTAGCCGCGGTCGGCGTCAGGGTCGAGGAGGAGAGGACGAGCTTGGCCGCCTGGGCGGGGGCGACGGTAACCGTGACCGCGGTCGGCGTCGCCAGCGACCCCTCGGTGGCTTTGACGCTGGTCGAGCCGCTTTTGTACAGCTTCATCCCGCCGCCGTCGCCTTCACCCGCTTTGGCGACGCCGGCGCTGAAGTCAACGGTGGTGGCGGCGCCGAAGGCGACGTCGGCGCCGCTGGAGTCGGTGACGGTCGGGGTGTTGCCCCCGGGGCTGGCGCTGGCGCCGGAGAAGACGAGGCTGTGCGAGCCGCCGTAGGAGGTCGCCGTGTTGCCGTAGGTGTCCTGGGCGGTCGTCGTCAGCTCGTCGACGACTCCCGCGGTGGGCGTCGCCGAAGCGGCGGAGAGGCTGAATTTGGAGGCGGCGGCGGGGGCGACCGTGATCGCCGGGGGACTGGGGGTGGTGATCGACCCTTCGGTCGCGGCGATTTCGGCCGAGCCCGCCTGGTAGAGCTTCACGACCCCGTTCTTCGTCGACGAAACCGTGGAGACGCCGTTGGTGAAATTGAGCGCGGTCGCGGTGCCGAAGCTGGTCGCGGTCCCGGAGCTGTTGGAGACCGTCGGTTTGGTGCCGCCGGGCGCGGCACTGGCGCCGGAGAAGGTGAGGGAGTGGGACCCGGTGTAGGTGGTGACCGTGTTCCCTTTTTCGTCCTTGGCGGTGATCGTCAGGTTGCTCGAGCCGCCCGCGGTGATGCTGGAGGCGCTCGCCGAGATCGTGAACGCGACCACGGTTCCGACCGTGATTTTCGCCGTTTTGGCGGCGCTCGTGGCTTCCCACGTGTGCCAGACCGCGGTCACTTCGTAGGTGTGTTCGCCGATCGGGACGGCGCCGTCGGTGCAGGTGGTAACCGCGGCCGGTGAGGGCTGGTCGGGGCAGTTGCCGGCTGCTTCTCCGCCATCGCGGGTGACGTAGTAGGTCACAGTTCCTTCTCCCGGCGGCGTCACCGCGCCCCAGGTGAGGGTCACCGCCCCTCCGGCCGCCGGCGTCGCGGCGGTGATCGTCGGTGCGGTGAGTTTTGAAAGGGCCGCGCTCGCATTGCCGGTGCCGTTGGCCGAGAAATAGGAGAAGGCGCTGCCGACGAGGGCCAGGGCGACGGCGGCGAAGAGGAAGCCGGCGACGCCGCTGAGGCGGACGCGGCTCATCCCCGTGCCTCACCGCTGAAGTCGAGACGGACGCTCGTCCCTTGGCAGGGGTTTTGGTCCACCGGCAGTTCGCGCAGGGCCAGGGTCGGAGCCGTCGCCGCGGCGCTCGGCAAGGTGGTCGAGCCCCCAGCCGGGACGGTCAGCGGTGAGGTCGGGCTTACGCTCGAGGGGGTGACCGCGAAGTTCGGATCGGCGGCGCAGGCCGGGGCCGCGGGCGCGACCGCGACGGTCAGGCTCGTGACCTCGATCGGCACCGGGTTTGGGTTTTCGACCCGCACCGGGAGCTGCTGGGCGGGAGCCCCCGGCATCAACGCGTCGAGCGTGCTCACCAACGGCTCGATGGTGAAGTCGCGCGGCTCGAGCAGAGCCCAGCGGTAGCGCGCCACCTCACCGTTGAGGCCACGGCGGTTGAGCGCGCGCACGGCGAAGGAGTGCCCGCCAGGTTGGAGGGCCTGAAGGCGGACCGGTGACGAGCACCCGCGCCACTCGCCGCCATCGACCCGGCATTCGAAGCGCCTCCACGGTGCCGGCCGGGCGACGCCCGGTCCGGGTCCGCCGGCAGTGGCCGGCTGCTCAGGGGGAGGCACGTGGAAGCGGAATTGGACATCGGGGTCGAGGCCGCCGCTGGGCGGGACTTCGATGAAGCGGGGACGGGGCGGGCCGTGACTGTCCTTGGGGGTGGGGTGGACGGCCTTGTTCCCGAGCGGCCGGCCTTGCTCGGGTCGGGTTGCCGCGTAGGCGACGCCGCTGAGGCAGGCCACGGCGACGGCCAGGGCAATGAATGCCCTGGCCGCGCGGCTGTGCCCCATGTCGTGCCGCGCCCTCATCGGGTACCGCGCCCGCCTAGTTGCTGGAGAGGGCGAGGGTGATTTCCGCGCCCTGGCAGGCGTTCTGGTTGACGCCCGTGTCGTTCATCGTCAGCGTGCCTTTCGGCGTCACCGCTTGCCCATTGCCCGAGGGGAAGGTCGCGTTAGCGGCTACCGCCGGCATCGAGAAGTCGGGGTTGCCGCCGCTGATCGTGGTTGCGCAGGTCGAGTGACCGGCGTCGACGGTGATCCCGGTCAGGGTGATGGTCCCGACGCGCTGGGCGCCGCCCGACGGGTTGTCGACCGTGAAGGAGACCTGCGAGGAGGCGCCTGGGTAGAGGTTCCCGGCGACCGTCCCTTTCAGGGTGACCGCGGAGCTGGTGCCGACTTTGGCGGTAGCGGTTCCCGAGCCGGTGCTCGTGAAATAGGCGTAGGCGACGCCGGCGACAGCGACGGCAGAGGCGCAGACGAGGGCCAGGAGCGCTTTCTTCTTGGTGACGCGGGACATGGGGGGTTCCTTTGGTTGCGGGACGAGCGACTGGTTCGCTCCGGATGGCCGCCCATCGTCAATTCGTCCAGCGCACTTAAGTTTTGGCTCGCGAGTGGCAGGGCCGTTGCAAGTGGGCCCTCCCGGCGCTCAGCGGTGCGCGACGGGTACGCCCAGATAAGCGCAGCCCAGGCCTTCGGCGCGGGGCAGCACCGGATGCCGGTGGCCGTTCCATGCCCAGTAGCCCTTCCGCATGTCATCGGCGATTTCCCAAATTGCCTGCGGGTAGGCGCCGTCGGCGTCCATCTCCCGCAGGATCGGCCAGTGACGCGAGGTCGCCATCGCCCGCTCGGCTTCGAGCTCGGCGGCTTCGTCGCCGCTGCGGCGGGCTTCTCCCCACTGGCGCAGCCAGAGGCAGGAGACGATGCCGGTGACGCTGGCGCCGACCTGGTAGCGGTTGGTGGTGAGGCCGGGGTCGGGGACTCGGGAGGGCTTGAAGGTGCTGGGGACCGGGATCCCCTTCAGCATTTCTCGCACGGCGCCGTCGTGGTCGGCGGCTTTGACCACTTTTGCCGGCATCGCGTCGAGCCAGGTCTGCGAGTCGACCTTGGCCAGCCAGTCGAGGCGTTCTTCGAAGGCGGCCTGGCCGGGGACGGCGGCGCGCAGTTCGAGCACATAGCCAGCTTCGGACCAGAACGCGGTCATCTGGCGGTTGCCCGGTCCGCCCTGGTTGACGTAGAACTCGGCCCGGGTGTCGACCTTGGCGGTGGTCCCCAGGACCGGCGCCTCGATCCAGCGCTGGCCGTGCGGGTGCAGCATCCCGCGGGCGGTCGAGATCGCTTCGGCGAGGCTGCCGTGGCGCCAGGAGAGCTCGACTCGGCGCTGGCGGACGGCCGCCGGGAACATCCCCGACTCGCGCTGTTCGTGGGCGTTGCCGCTGAGCTGGACCGTTTCGTAGGGAATCGGCTTGCCGGTGACGAATTCCATCGACCCTTCGAGCCCGTCGCGGCCGCTCACCTGGTTGACGTTCTGGACCCGCCAGCCCGGCCCTTCGAGCAGGAGCAACGGGGTCGACTCGGCGAAGCGGACCAGATCGGCGCCGTAGGCGCGCGAGGAGCGCTCGCCGCCGCCTCCCGCGAGGAGGAGGATCGCGACCGCGACGGCGGCAATGGCCGCGGCGCCGAGGGCGAGGGCGCGCCGGCGCCGACGGGGAGGAGCAACCGCCTCGTACGGCGGGGAAGCCGGCCGCTCGTCGTTGAGATCGACGAGCAGCTCGGCTTCCATCGCCTCGAGGTCGATCCCGTCGAGCCGCGCCCGGTCGACCGGGTCGGCGGCGGCGAGCGCGATCTCGAGCTCACGCGTATTCATCTTGCTTCCTCCATGTCGAGTTCCGCTCTGCCGGCTGACGTCGTCGCGCGTTCCTCCATCAGATTTCGCAGTCGCCGCCGCGCCCGGTGCAGGCGGCTGCGGGCGGCCAGCGAGGAGATCCCGAGGACCTTCGCGGCCTCGCCGGGGGAGAGCTCCTCCCAGGAGACGAGCAGGAGCAGCTCCCGGTCCTCCTCGCCGAGCTCGCGCATCGCCCGCAGCGCCGCGGCGGCCTCGCCCCTCGGCGCCTGCTCGGCCACCACCTCGCCCGGCAGCGACTCGGCCAATCGTTCCGCCAGCCGGGTCCGGCGGCCTTCGGCCCGGCGCAGGTTGGCGGTCACCCGGCGGGCGACGGCGTAGAGCCAGAGCCGCTCTCTGCCGCCGAACGGCACCTCGTCGAGGCGTCGCCAGGCGACCAGGAAGGTCTCGGCGACGACGTCGGCGGCGTCCTCGGGCTGGTCGACCCGGCGCAGTGCGTAGGCGAGTACGGCCCTGCCCTGCTCGCGGTAGAGCCGGCCGAACCGCACCTTGGCGAGCTCGCGGCCGAGCGCCCGCTGCCTCTCGGTCTGACTGGGGGCCATCTATTTAGGTAAGTGTCCGGTCAGGCTCCAGCGTTGCGCGGTCCGATTTCCGGACTGGCGAGCTGGCTCGCCAGGGTCCGGACCGCTGCGGCCGCGCGTCGCGCCAGCGCATCGCTGACCAGCGCCGGCAGCTCCACGACGAAGGCGGTCGATCGCGGCAGGCGGTGGCCCTGCCAGCGCGTGGCGCTGCCGGGGTAGCGACGCAGGCGGACGAGGGGCAGGCCGCTGAGATCGGCGTAGAGGCGGGCGGCGAAGGGGTTGCCGACGGGACGGTCGACGAGCCCGAAGGGCTGGTGGAACCAGATCGTCAGGTCGGGTCGGAAGCTGAGGATCAGCCGCTCGGCGGCGCGGCTCTCGGGCTCCGACAGCGGCCGCGGGCCCGAGTATTCGCCGCCCCCCAGCGGCTGCCAGCGGTAGGGGAAGTTGCGGTTGAGGTCGACGCCGTGGGCGTTGCCGCGGGTGCCGGCGGCGACCCCGTCGGGGTTGATCGTCGGCACCACCAGCAGCCGGGCCCGCGGCGGCACCGCCATCGCGAGCAGCCGCCGCACCACCCGCATCCCGGCCGTCTCGTCGCCGTGGATGTCGCCGAAGACGAGCACCTTCAGGGGGGCGTCGGCGGCGCCGCTGACGAGAGCGACGATCGGGCGGCCCTGGACCGAGTGGCCGATGACGGACCGCTCGGCTGCCGCGGCGGGCGAGGGACCGGAAGCCGCACAGAGCGCGGTCAGCGCGACTGCCCAGACGACGATCACGCATCGGCGGGGGCAGATCACGAGCGCATTCTCCCCCTCGGCAGCCCCCGCGGTCTCCCCCAGCGCCTCTACGCTGACGGCGTGCGTGATCGCCTTGCCAGCCTCGGCCTTGCGGCGGAGCCGCCTGCTGTCGGGTGGGGGCTGCTGGCGACCCTCGCGGTCGTGGCGGCGGCGACGGGGCTGATCTACCCGCTGAAGGACATCGCGCCGGCGGTCTCGCTGGGGGTCGTCTACATCCCCGGGGTGCTGCTGATCTCGACCGTCTGGGGCTGGCGGCTGGGGCTGGTGGCGGCGGTGGCGAGCGCGCTCGCCTTCAACTGGTTCCACATCCCGCCGACCGGGAGGCTCGACATCGCCGCCAACCGCGACGCGGTGGCGCTGATCACCTTCGTCATCGTCGCCGTCGCCAGCAGCTCGCTGGCGGAGCTGGCGCGGGGCCGGGCGGCGGAGGCGGAGCGGCGGCGAGAGGAGACCGAAGAGGTGCTGGCGCGGCTGCGGGAGCTCTCGGCGGAGCGGGACCGGATGGAGGCGGAGGCGATCGAGGCCGCCGCCCTGCGGCGCAGCGACGAATTGAAGACGGCGCTGCTGCGCTCGGTCTCACACGACCTGCGGACGCCGCTGACCTCGATCATCGCCGCCGGCGCCGCCCTCGACTCCGAGAGCCTGACCGAGGAGGAGCGGCACGAGTTGAGCGCCGCCGTGGTCGAGGAGGGGGAGCGCCTCTCGCGCCTGGTCGAGAACCTGCTCGACGTCTCCCGGCTGGAGTCCGGCAGCGCCGAGCCGCGGCGCGAACCGGTCGACCTCGCCGGCGTCTTCGAGGCAGCGCGGGGGTCGATCGGGGCCGACGGCGAAATCATCGGGATGCGGGTCGACCCCGAGCTGCCGGAACTCGTCGCCGATCCGGTCCAGCTCGAGCGCGCCTTCGCCAACCTCTTCGAGAACGCGGTCCGCCACGGCGGCGGCCGGCCCGTCCTCGTGCGCTCCGCCGAGACCGGCGGCCGCCTGGTCGTCCGGGTGGTCGACCAGGGACCCGGCATCCCCGAGCAGGAACGGAATCTGATCTTTGAGCCCTTCTACCGCCGCGAGGGCGCCAACCAGGGGTTCGGGCTCGGCCTCGCGATCGCCAAGGGGTTCGTCGAGGCCAACGGCGGCGAGATCGCGGTCGAGTCGGTGCCGGGCCAGGGGAGCACCTTCGTCGTCGCCTTCCCGCTGCCGACGGGGGCGGGATGAGCGAGCCGCGGCGCGTCCTCGTCTGCGACGACGAGCCGCAAATCGTCCGCGCCCTGCGGGTGATCCTCCGCGACGCTGGCTTCGAGGCTGTCCCGGCGAGCACGGGGGAGGAGGCGCTCGACGCGGTCGCGGTCCACCCGCCGCAGGCGGCGATCCTCGACCTGATGCTGCCCGACATCGACGGTACCGAGGTGACGCGGCGGATCCGCGAGTGGAGCGAGATGCCGATCCTCGTCCTCTCGGCGGTGGGGGAGGAGGACCGCAAGGTCGAGGCGCTGGCCGCCGGCGCCGACGACTACGTGACCAAGCCCTTCGGCCCCCGCGAGCTGGTGGCGCGGCTGGAGGCGGCGCTGCGGCGGGCGCGGCCCGAGGCCGAGGAGCCGGCGATCGTCGCCGACGGGCTCGAGATCGACCTCGCCGCCCGGGTCGTGCGCCGCGACGGCAAGCCGGTCCACCTGACCCCGACCGAGTTCGAGCTGCTGCGCGTCCTGGTCCGCAACCGCGGCCGGCTGATGACGCACCGCAACCTCCTGGTCGAGGTCTGGGGGGTCGAGTACGAAGACGATCTGCAGGTCCTGCGCGCCCACGTCGCCAACCTGCGCCGCAAGATCGAGCCGGCGGGAGAGCACGTCTTCATTCGCACCGACCCCGGCGTCGGCTACAGGTTCGCGGCCTAGCCGGGCGCCTTCACGAAATCTGTATACGCGGGTGCCGCTTCTTCATGCGGCCTTGACGAGGGCGGGCGCATGCTCGATCCATGCTTCTCGACCTCCTCGCCATTGCCCTCGCCGGATTCCTCTTCGCCCTTCTCTACTGGGCGATCGATCTGATCGACAGGATCTGAGGTGGCGCAGGGCTGGCTGCAGATCGCCCTCTTCTTCGTCGTCCTGGTGGCGCTGACTAAGCCCATCGGCCTCTACATGGCGCGCGTCTTCACCAACCGGCGCGTCTTCCTGACTCCCGTCCTCGGGCCAATCGAGCGCTTCACCTACCGGGCGTTGCGCGTGCGGCCCGAGGAGGGTCAGGACTGGAAGGGGTACGCCCGCAGCCTGATCGTCTTCTCGCTGCTCTTCTGGGTCTCCCTCTACCTGATCCTCCGCACCCAGAGCCTCCAGCCGTTCAACCCACAGGGCTTCCACTCGGCTCCCTGGGACGTCAGCTTCAACACCACCTCGTCGTTCGTCACCAACACCAACTGGCAGTACTACGGCGGCGAGACGACGATGACCTACTTCTCGCAGATGGCGGGGCTGGCGGTGCAGAACTTCGTCTCCGCCGCGGTCGGGATCGCCGTCGTGGTGGCGCTGATCCGCGGCATCGTCGCCCGCAGCGGCAAGGAGATCGGCAACTTCTGGCAGGACCTCACCCGCACCCTGCTCTACATCCTGCTGCCGATCTCGATCCTCGGCGCCCTCTTCCTCGTCTCCCAGGGGGTGATCCAGAACCTCGGCGGCTCGCAGGTGATCCACACCCTCGGCGGCGGCCAGCAGATCCTCGCCGGGGGCCCGGTCGCCTCGCAGGAGGCGATCAAGGAGCTGGGGACCAACGGCGGCGGTTTCTTCAACGTCAACTCCGCCTACCCGTTCGAGAACCCGAGCGGCCTCACCAACTTCTTCGAGCTGCTGCTGATCCTCGTCATCCCGGCCGGGCTCACCTACACCTACGGCCGCATGGTCGGCAGCCAGCGCCAGGGCTGGGCGATCTTCAGCGCGATGTTCGCCCTCTTCGTCGTCGGCGTCGCCGTCGTCTACATGGCCGAGCAGCACGGCAGCCCGGCGCAGCACGCCGCCGGCCTCCACACCCACGCTTTCGGCGGCTCCACCGGCGGCAACATGGTCGGCAAGGAGCAGCGCTTCGGCATCGCCGACTCCTCCCTGTGGACCGCGGTCACCACCGTCACCTCGTGCGGTGCGGTCAACGCCGCCTTCGAGTCGCTGACCGGGATCGGCGGCGCGGTGCCGTTCACCAACCTCGGCTTCGGTGAGGTCGTCTTCGGCGGCGTCGGCGCCGGCCTCTACTCGATGCTGCTCTACGTCCTGCTTGCCGTCTTCATCGGCGGGCTGATGGTCGGCCGCACCCCCGAGTACCTCGGCAAGAAGATCGGGGCGCGCGAGATCAAGCTGGTCTCGCTCGGGGTCCTCTTCACGCCGCTGACGGTGCTGGTCTCCGCCGGAGTCGCCTCGGCGGCGCCAGCCGCCAAACGGTCGATCTACGCCGGCGTCAACCCCAGCGGCTTTTCCGAGACCCTCTACGCCTACCTCTCCCAGGCCAACAACAACGGCTCCGCCTGGGCCGGGTACACCGGCTTCGTCCAGGCGCACGCGCCCGGAAACGTCGGCGCCTACGGCCTCACCTTCACCGACCTGCTCGGCGGGATCGTCCTGATCGGCGCCCGCTTCGCCCCGATCCTCTTCGTCCTCGCCGTCGCCGGCGCCCTGGCCGGGAAGAAGGTCTCGCCTCCTGGCCTGGGAACGATGCGGACCGACAACCCCACCTTCGTCTTCCTCCTGGTCGGGATCGTGATCCTGGTCGGCGCCCTCACCTTCTTCCCGGCGATCCTGCTCGGCCCGGTCGCCAACGGCCTCAGCGGGAGGTTGTTCTGATGCCCGGTCTGCGGCGGGACCTGCTCACCGCGGTGACCGCGATCGTCCTGATGACGCTCGCGCTCGGACTCGCCTACCCGCTGGCGATCACCGGGATCGCCCAGGTTGTCTTCCCGGGGCAGGCGAACGGCTCCAAGGTCTCCTTCGACGGCAAGGTGGTCGGTTCGAAGCTGATCGGCCAGGAATTCAAGGGCAAGGCCTACTTCCACCCGCGCCCGTCGGCGACCGGATACTCCGCCGACGTCACCTTCTTCGGCAACGCCGGCCCCAACAGCGCCGAACTGCGCGACGTGATCCGCGCCAACCTCGCCGCCTACGTCAGGCTCAACAAGCCCTACGACCAGGCCCTGACCCGCGAGCAGGTGCCGGTCGACGCGGTGACCGAATCCGCCTCCGGCGTCGACCCCCATATCTCCGAGGCCAACGCCCGGATCCAGGCGCACCGGGTTGCCGCCGTGCGCGGCCTCTCCCTCGACGAGGTCGAAAGCCTGATCTCGGACCACACCGACGGCCGCTCGCTGGGCGTCTTCGGCGAGCCCGGCGTCAACGTCCTGCGGCTCAACGTCGCCATCGAAGAAAGGGCGCCGCTGAGATGACCGAGGCCAAGCCACGTTCGCTGTTCGACCCCGAGATCGCGCGGCCGGCGCTGGTCGAGTCGGTGCGCAAGCTCGACCCGCGGGTGCAGGCGCGCAACCCGGTGATGTTCGTGGTCGAGGTCGGCGCGCTCATCACCACCGGCGCCTGGTTGATCCAGGTTTTCGGCGGCAAGCCGCTCGGCGGCGGTCACGAGCCGGCCTGGTTCACCTTCACGATCTCCCTCTGGCTCTGGCTGACCGTCGTCTTCGCCAACCTCGCCGAGGCCATGGCCGAGGGCCGCGGCCGCGCCCAGGCCGCGAGCCTGCGGACGATGCGGAGCGAGACCACCGCGAACCTGCGGGAGGGCGGCGTCAAGGCCGCCGCGGAGCTGACGCGGGGCGACGTCGTCGTCGTGGCCGCCGGCGAGACGATCCCCGGCGACGGGACCGTGATCGAGGGGATCGCCTCGGTCGACGAGTCGGCGATCACCGGCGAGTCGGCGCCGGTCATCCGCGAGGCCGGTGGCGATCGCAGCGCCGTCACCGGCGGCACCAGGGTGCTCTCCGACCGCATCGTCGTCGAAATCACCCAGGAGCCGGGGAAATCCTTCCTCGACCGGATGATCGGCCTGGTCGAGGGGGCCGAGCGGCGCAAGACGCCGAACGAGATCGCGCTCGGGATCCTGCTCACGGCGCTGACCGCGGTCTTCATCGCCGTCGTCGCCTCACTGCGGCCCTTCGCCTCTTTCGCCGGTACCGAACTCTCGGCGGTGACCCTGGTCGCCCTCCTCGTCGCCCTGATCCCGACCACGATCGGCGCTCTGCTCTCGGCGATCGGGATCGCCGGGATGGACCGCCTGGTCCGCCGCAACGTCCTCGCCCTCTCCGGCCGCGCGGTCGAGGCCTCGGGCGACTGCGACGTCCTCCTCCTCGACAAGACCGGGACGATCACCCTCGGCAACCGCGAGGCGGTCGAGTTCATGCCGATGCCGGGGGTGGCAGCGGAGGAGCTGGCCGAGGCGGCGCAGATGTCCTCGCTCGCCGACGAGACCCCGGAGGGCCGCTCGATCGTCGTCCTCGCCAAGACCTACGGAATCCGCGAGCACGACTTCAACGGGCACGAGCCGGCCTTCGTTCCCTTCAGCGCCGAAACGCGGATGAGCGGGGTCGACTTCAACGGCACCCGCCTGCGCAAGGGCGCCGGCGACGCGATCGAGTCCTGGGTCGTCTCCGAGGGCGGTCGGGTGCCGCCGCAGCTACGGGGCGAGCTCGATCGGGTCGGCCGCGAGGGGGGCACCCCGCTGGCGGTGGCCCGCGACGAGCGCGTGCTCGGCGTCGTCTACCTCAAGGACGTCGTCAAGGAGGGGATGAAAGCCCGCTTCGACCAGTTGCGGGCGATGGGCATCCGCACGATCATGGTCACCGGCGACAACAAGCTGACCGCGGCGAAGATCGCCGAGGAGGCGGGCGTCGACGACTTCCTCGCCGAAGCGACGCCCGAGCGCAAGCTCGAGCTGATCAAGGAGCAGCAGGCCGACGGGCGCCTGATCGCGATGACCGGCGACGGCACCAACGACGCCCCGGCGCTGGCCCAGGCCGACGTCGGGGTGGCGATGAACACCGGCACCCAGGCCGCCCGTGAGGCGGGGAACATGGTCGACCTCGATTCCAACCCGACGAAGCTGATCGAGATCGTCGAGGTCGGCAAGCAGCTGCTGATCACCCGTGGCGCCCTCACCACCTTCTCGATCGCCAACGACGTCGCCAAGTACTTCGCGATCCTGCCGGCGATGTTCGCCACGACCTGGGCGGTGGCGGGCGAAAAGGGACCGCTCGACGCGCTCAACATCATGTCGCTGGGGACCCCCCGCTCGGCGATCCTCTCGGCGGTGATCTTCAACGCGCTGATCATCCCGCTGCTGATCCCGCTCTCGCTGCGCGGGGTTCGCTACCGGCCGGTCGGCGCCACGGTGCTGCTGCGCCGCAACATCCTCGTCTACGGCCTCGGCGGCCTGCTCGTCCCCTTCATCGGGATCAAGCTGATCGACCTCGTCGTCCACAACCTGCTGGGGGTCTGAGTCGGGGACGGGATCATGGGACGAGGCCGATACAAGATCTTTCTGGGCATGGCCGCGGGGGTCGGCAAGACCTACCGGATGCTGCAGGAGGGCCACGCCGAAGCCGATGCCGGGCGCGACGTGGTGATCGGCTACCTCGAGCCGCACAAGCGCGAGGAGACCAGCGCCCAGGCGCGCGGTTTGGAGGTGGTGCCGCGGCGCCGGGCCGCGATCCGCGAGGTCGAGGTCGAGGAGATGGACCTGCCCGGCCTGCTCGCCCGCGCGCCCGAGCTGGCCCTGATCGACGAGCTCGCTCACACGAATCCGCCCGGCCTCGAGCACGGCAAGCGCTTCGAGGACATCGCCGACGTCCTCGCCGCCGGGATCGACGTCTTCTCTACCGTCAACGTCCAGCACCTCGAGTCCCTGAACGACCAGGTCGCCGAGCTGACTGGCGTGCGGGTGCGGGAGACGGTCCCCGATTCGGTCCTCGGCAGCGCCGACGAGGTGGTCCTGATCGACCTCACCCCGGAGGCGCTGATCGAGCGGCTGCGGACGGGCAAGATCTACCCCGGAGAGAACGTCCAGGCCGCCCTCGAGAACTTCTTCAAGATCGAGAACCTCGCCGCGCTGCGCGAGGTCAGCCTGCGCCAGGTGGCCGAGGACGTCGAGTCGAAGCGGCTCGTCTACACCGAGCTGGAGCCGGTGGGGACGCGGCAGGAGGAGAAGGTCGCGGCCGACGCCCCGAAGGCGGTGGGGGAGAGGCTGCTGGCGCTGGTGCGGCCGCAGCCGAGCTCGCAGCGCTTGGTCCGCCGTGCCTGGCGCTCCGCGCAGCGGCTTGGGACCGACCTCGACCTGCTCTGGGTGAAGCCCCCGGGGCAGCAGGTCGAGGGCGAGCTGGAGCGGCAGGTGACGGCCCTGCGCCGGCTCGCTTCGGTGCTCGGCGCGACCTTCCTGATCGCCGAACACGACGACCTCGTCGCCGGCGTCGCCAGGGTCGTCTGCGAACGCGGCAGCACCTACATCATGGTCGGCGAGTCGAAGCCGGCCAAGGGCTTCGCCCGCCTCCGCGAGCCGCTGCCGCAGCGGCTGATGCGGGCGACGCCGCCGGGGGTCGACGTGCGGATCGTCGCCCACCGCGCGATCGAGCGGGAGCCGGGCCGGTGATCGCGCCCGCGCTCCTCGGCCTCGCCCTCCTGGTCGCCGCCGGCGTCGCTGGTTTCGCCTTCGTCCGCCCGCGATTGCGCCAGCGCCTCGACGGCGGCGCCGAGCCCGTGCGGCGCATCCTTTTGCCCTTCACCGGGACCGTGATCTCCCGCCGGGCGCTCGACGCGGCCCTGCGCCTCGCCCGAGCCGAGGACGCCGAGCTGATGCCGGCCTACCTGGCGCAGGTGCCGATGCGGCTGCCGCTGGAGTGCCCGATCCCGAACGAGGCCGGGAAGGCGATGGTGATGCTGGAGGCGATCGAGCAGCGCGCCGCCGCCCAGGGGGTGAAGGTCGACGCCCGCGTCGAGCGCGGCCGCTCATACCGCCACGCGCTCGCGCGGCTGCTCGACTCCGAACCGGTGGACCGCGTCGTCGTCCCCGCCGCCAACTCCGACGGCGGCGAGGGCCTCGGGGGAGAGGACCTCCTCTGGCTGCTCGAAAAGGCGCCCGCCGAGGTGCTGATCTTGCGCCCGGCTATTATGCACAAATAGTTCTTAGTAAATGGTCAGAGGCGGCCGGAGACGAGGAGGCAGCGATGTTGAAGCGGGCGAAGCGGTTCGGGATGGTCTTGGTGGCCTCCCTGGCGGTGGTGGCGACCGGGGCGCAGGCGGCGTCGGCGGCGAACTTCGTGGCCGGAAGCTATCCCGCGGCGATCTCGGGCAATCAGATCGAAAAACACGTATTCGAAACGGTGGCCAACACCCTCTACTGCAATACATACGACTTCCAGAGCGAACTCAGTGGTGCCGCAAACGAACTGGCGCTGTCGGCCTCGCCCTCTGGCTGCTCGACACTCGGGATCGTGACGATGACGGTGAATATGAACGGCTGCACCTGGAACTTCAACGTTGGAGAAAAAATCGAAGCAAGCAAGTACTCGGGATCCGGCCACATCGCCTGCCCGAGTGGCAAAGAAATTGTCTGGAATGCGTCCGGCGGGAACTGCACCGCGAAAATCCCCGCCCAGACGCTGAGCGGCACCTTCACGCTGGAAAAAACAGCGACGAAACCGACGACGGTGCTGCTGAGCACAGCCGCAACGGGGATCAAATACGTACTCGGCCCCACTTCCGGATGCCTGGGCTCGCCGGCTCCCGGCACCTATGAAAACGGCGCCTACAGCGGGACGACGACACTGCTCGCGAAGGAACCGAAATCGCTGACGCAGATCAATTTCGGGATCGAATAGGAGGTGAGCGCCGGCCGCCTAGTCGGCGGCCGGCAGCACTCAGTCCCCGCTGGCCTTGCTGGTCGTTAATTGACGAGCTTGCAGCTGATAGGGGTCCCAGCCGGGCGTGTGCACAAGTTTGTCGTAACGCCATTGTAGATAGCGGTGGCTTTGCCAGTTCCGTTGAAGGGACATCCGAAGCCGTCCTGAGTTTTGTTGACGGAAATTTCGGTGTCGTCCTCGATGAGATCCCAGTCGGCGAAGCCATTTATGTCAATTGTGTCTGTGTATTCCGGGCCCGAGGTAAGGGTCTGCGAGCCGAACTTCGCTTCGCAGACACCTCCAGCGCTTATTACGATTTCTTTCCCGGCTTCGCATTCCACCGCCACTTCCCCGATGTAGTGGGGTGGGGAGCCGGTGGACGTTCCTGAGGCCATTAGGCGGTAATTGCAGCCGGTGGTGGTGACCGTTGCCGCAATGAAGCCGAATGCGGTGCATTTGGAGTATTCGGGGTGAAGCGCCGCTGTTGTTGCTCCGTTGCTGATTTTCCCTACTGAATTCATCGTTACCGTTGGACATTCAGTGTTGTTGCCTTCGATCGAAAGTACGTGGGTGGTTTTCTGCGTGCCTTTGACTTCGGCTTCCCCGCCCCCGGAGATTTCGAAAGTGGGTGAGGCATGTGCACTCGCCGCCATGAAGAGGAAGGCGACGAAAACAATGCACACAGTTTGGGCGTGACGAGATCTGGTCATTGTGGAAACCCCTTACGAGTTGGTGAGGCCGTTAGGCTAGGGGCCCTCGCAGCTATTGGGCAAGGAATCTTGATGTAATGGCCAGCACGACTTCGTCCTGCCTCGTTATCGCTGCTAGTACGCGGGCCCACGGGAGGCGCGTGCAAATCTACGAGCGCTGAATTCCGCGCGGGGAGATGTGGCACAGCGCCGGCCGCCTAGTCGGCGGCCGGCAGCACCCAGCGCATCCGCACTTCGGTCCCGGTGCTCTCCTGGGTGATCGCAAGGTCGGTGCAGAGGTCGGCGATCAGGGCGAGGCCGATGCCGAGGCCCGATGCCGGGGAGTTGCCATCGGCGAAGCCGTTGCCCTGATCGCGGACGCAGATCTCGAGCCAGCCTTTTTCCGCGGCGGCGGAGAACTCGACCGTCCCGCCCTCGGGACCGTAGGCGTACTTGACGACGTTGGTGATCGCCTCCGAGACCGCGAGGGCGACGTCCTCGGCAAGCTCCGGGCCGGCTCCGCTCTCCTCCGCGAAAGCGGTGGCGCGGTGGCGCAGGGCGGTGACCGCGTTCGGTTCGGCCGGGGAGACCAGCTTGACGGCGGAGTAGGTGCCCCGGGCCTGCGTACGGCCTTTTCGCGGGGCACTGGTCATCTCAAGGAGTTCGCTCGTCGGTGGCATGGGCCGCTGTCTTCGCGTCGGGTTCGCGCTTGACCACGACCAGGTGGTCGGGGTGGCGCTCGACCACCTGCTCGATCTCGTCGATCTCGTGGCCGGGGACGACGAGAAAGCGGTCGAAGTCGGTTCGCACTGCCTCGTATTCGGCGATCGAGAGCTGCACGGTCGTGTTGCACCCAACGTAACCGCACTCGCAGACGAAGACCGCGGTGCCGCCGTCGGAGTCGCCGCGCTCGATCGCCTCGTTGACGCGGCGGCCGTTGATCTCGGCGTGCACCGCGCGCTGTTTCAGCCGTGCCTCGGTGCCTTCGCCCGCGCTGGAGTCGGGACTGCTCATGCCGTCAAAACTTCCCGCGCCGGGCGGCGCTGAAACTCTCCGGGTGCGACCCGGAGGCTCATAGACCGGGCGGGTGGCGGACCACGAACCCGGAGGTGTCGGTCGACGCCAGGTGCCAGCGCGGCCCGGTTCCCTGCTCGTCGCCGACGGTGTCCCAGCGCAGCCCGGCGATCTCGGCGAAGGTGTGGCCGGCGTTGGCGTAGACGGTGATCCATTTGCCGGGGCCCGGGGCGCCCCAGTGCTCGAGCTCGCTGGAGGTGAGCGGGCGGGGGATCAGGCCGCCGCCGAAGAGGGCGAAGCTGACCGCCCCGGAGCAGTCGTAGGAGCGTGAGTAGAAGGAGGCGTGGCCGCCGCCCCAGACGTAGGGGCGGCCGACGATCGTGTTGGCGGCGTTGACGACGCCCTTGACCGCTTCGGGCGCGTCGGGCGGCGCCAGGGCGACCCCGGTGAGGAGGATCGCGTTGCCGTCGCCGCCGCGGGTGTGGGCGAAGATCTCTTCGCGGCCGAGCGAGGAGGCGTGGGGGACGCTGGTGCCGTTGGTCCCGGCCGAGGCGGGGGGCAGGTGTTCGGGGTCGATCGCGACCTTCTTGGCCCGCGCCGGCTCTGCCTGCGGGGCGGGCGCGGCCGCCGCCCGGGCTTCGATCCGGTGCTGGGCTTCGAGCAGGGCGAGGCTCTCGCCGATCGTGTTGACGGCGTGGTGGCCGCCGCCGGCGCTCGCCAACGCGATCACGGTTTGCAGCAGTGCCGCCGTCGATCCCATGCCCGTTGTAAGACTACGCGCGCGTGAAAGTTCTGCTGATCCCCTTCGCGATCCTCGCCTTCGTCCTCTTCCTGCTCGTCCTCGGGGCGATCGGGCTGGCGATCTCCTTCGCGATCCTCTACGTCCTCGGCGGTGCCTGGCGCCTGGTTTCCGGGGTCGGCCGGATCGGCCGCTCGCGCGGGAGCTGAGCGCTCAAAACCGCGCCGGGCCGCGCGTTTGCGCCCTCCAGCAACGGGAAAAGATTCCCTAAGGGAAGAGGATCGCGCGAGCGAGGAGAGGTGAGATGGCGCAGCAGACGAAACGTAAAATCAGCGATCGCAAAGGATCCGCACGGAAACGGTCGCGATCGAAAACCTCGGAAAGCAGCGGCCGCAAAGCGGTCAACCAGCGAACCGAGGGCAGGGGGCGCAACAAAAACCCGACTCCGCAAAAGCAGAAACAGGGTTCGGGCTCCAACGGCGGTGAGCGGAAGTCGGAGATTCGCAACCAGGGCTCTGACCAGACGGTGCCGGAGCGGATGTATCAGGACTACACGGTCATCGACCCGGGCGAAATCAGCGATACCGACGAGCCCGACGTCGTCGTCGACATCCCCGTCGTCAAGGTCGACGAAATCCACTTCGAGCTCGACGACCTGATCGCGCGGGTTTCGCTGCATGCCGAGGTGCTGGACCTCGTCAAGCTGAGCGTCGGCGTCCACGTCGAGCTGGGCAAAGTCGAACTCCACATCGCCGGGGTCGAAGCGCAGGCCCTGCTGCGGGCCCGTCTCGACCACGTGACCGCGATCATCGACCGGGTCCTGACTACGCTGGACCGCAACCCGGAGGTGCTGAAAGGCATCGCGAGGACGCTTGAACCGGTCGGCAAGGGGGCTGGCAAAGCGGTCGGCGAGCTGGGCGAAGGCGCGAGCAGCGCCGTCGAAGACGTCGGCGAAGGCGCCGAGGGTGCCGTCAAGGACGTCGGCAAAGGCGCCGGCGGGGCAGTCGAAGACGTCGGCGGCGGCGCTGGCAAGGCGGTCGGGGAGGTCGGCGAAGGCGCCAACCAGGCGCTCGGCGACGTCGGCGAAGGGGCCGGCCAGGCGGTCGGTGGGCTCGGCCAAGGAGCCGGGCAGGCCGTCGGCGGGCTCGGCCAAGGCGTCGGCGCCCTCGGTCAGCTTGCCGGGGCGGGCGGCGGCGGCGGAGGCGGTGCCGGCGGCGGCAACGGAGGCGAGGGCGGCGGCAACGGTGTCTCCGGTGGCCAGATCGCCAAACAGATCGCCAAGATCGTCGCCAAGGAAATCGGATCCGCCGCGGCCGACGAGGCCAAAGACCTGGGCCTGGGCGCGGCTCACAAGGCGAGGGAGCTGGGCGAGAAACGGCGCCAGCGCCGCGCCGCCAAGCACCACGCGACCGAGGCGGCGCTGCGCAAGGCCGAGGAGCTCGGGGTCGACGTCGACGAGGTCGAAGGCAGCGGCGCCGAAGGGCGGATCACCGTTCGCGACGTCGAGAAGGCCTCGGCATGAGCGACAGGCGCCCAGACGTCGACGTCTTCACCTCCGTCAAGGCGAAGGAGCTGAAGCTCGGCCGGGTTCCACGGACCAGGGTCTGGTTCGACGGCGAACCCGATCACGAATCGGAGACCAGGCAACACCGGGAGAACCTGCCCGACGAGGTCGAGCCCGGCGTCGTCTACCGCGACGTCAAGGTCGAGTGGCGGGCGCTCTCCCGCATCGTCCACCCCACCGACGAAGAGGTCTGAAGGCCGGTGAACTGACCGGCGACCGCGCTCCATCCGGCGCGCGGTCGCCGTCCGTTCTCATCCTCAGGGCCTGCGGGCCAGCCCGGCGCTAGCGCCTCGCGGTAAGTCCCTGTAGAACGACCTCGACCGGCGAGCGGTGCTTCTTCCCGTTCGCCGACTCGCGCGCTTGCTGCAGCTCGTTTGCGAGCACTCCTACCTGCGCGCTGAAATTGCCCACCTCTTTGGCGGCGTGGCCCACCTCTTTGGCGGCCCTCTTCAGGTCTTTCGACTTGATCTTGACCTTCGGCTTGCGGGTCAGGGCCGAGGCGATGCCGCTCTTGCGGGCTTTCTTCGAGCTCGCGAGCGCCAGGCCTCCGGCAGCGCCGGCGACGGCTGCTCCGCCGGCTACCAGCGGCACCTTGGCCTTGCTCGCGACCTTGCCGATCATCGAGCCGTTGGAGCTCGAAGCTTTGGCTCCGTTGGAGCTGGGGCTAGGCGATTTCGAGCTTGCGGCTTTCGGTTTCGCGGCTTTTTTGACCGCTTTGGGTTTCGCCGCCTTCGGTTTCGCTTTTGCTTTCGATTTCGCCGCTGGTTTGGCGGCTTTCGGCGACGATCGTTTTTTCGTCTGCGTTTTGGTCTGAGCCATTGTCTCTCTCCTCGAGGGGGTATCCCGTAATGGCTCAGATACCCAATCTAATGCCCGCAAATCAGCAGGAATGAGGGCGTGCCGCGCTCTTCACCACCTCGAAGGCGCTGCCCGGGATCCGCTTGAGTTGGTCGAGGTCCTCGTCGTCCCAGCGGCGGTCGCTGCTGCCCGAGAAGAACCAGTTGGAGCCGTTGTCGGCGACGATCAGCCCGTAGCGCTTCATCGCCAGCGCGATCGTCTTCGCGGCGCCGTGGAAGCGGCCGAGCCCGTAACCGGCCTTGAGGCGCAGGCGCAGGCCCATCGGCGGGGCGTCGGGGTTGGAGGTGTCCCCGGCGCAGTGGGAGGCCGGGTGGATCCAGGCGTCGCGGGTGCTCTCGAAGGTGACGCGGATGGCGTGGTCGAGGTGGCCGGCGGCGACTTCGTCGTAGCGGACGAGGCCGGGGAAGATCGGCAGGCCGGCGGCGTCGGCCGAGGTCCAGCCGTCGGGGCGGCGGTGGGCCGAGCGCAGGTCCCAGGCGGTTCCCGAGTCGGCGTTCCAGTGCGGCTGCGGCTTGGCGACGTAGAAGGCGCGGTAGAGCTCGTAGAGCCGGCAGGCGGCGCGGTCGACGACGAGGACGTGGCGGTCGCCGTCGCTGCGGTTGCCGCCCTCGACCGGGGCGCCGGCCGGGACCGGGAAGGGCCCGGGGTCGCTCTCGTCGCCGTAGGCGGTGTAGTGGATCGGCAGCCTGCGCTGGCCGGGGCCGACGACCGAGTAGGGGAACCCGTAGGGGCGGGGCGAGCCGAAGTCCGGGTGCAGGAGGTCGCCGCCGTGGCTGTCGATGTAGGCGATGTAGGCGGCCGAGCGCGGGTCCCGCGGCGCCTTCGAGATGTCCTGGTTCCACGCTGCCTCGGTGGGGAGTGAGGGCGCGCGCGGCGAGAGCGAGGCCGGCGGGTCCGGGAAGACCTGGCAGGAGCCGAGGGCGGGGTAGGGGCCGACGGCGGTGGCGGAGCCGGCCACGGCCCAGGAAAGGGCTGCCAAGAGGGTGCCCGCGCCGAGAACCGCCCATCTCCGCATGGCGGCACCGTAGCGTGGGTAGGGTCGGCGCATGGACGTTTGCTTGATGATCGAGGGGCAGGAGGACGTGACCTGGGAGGACTGGGTCGCGCTCGCCGAGGCCTGCGAGGCAAACGGGGTGGGGACGATGTTTCGCTCCGACCACTACCTCTCGGTCGACGACCGCCGCGAGCGGGGCTCGCTGGACGCCTGGGGGACGATCAGCGCGCTGGGGGCGATCACCCAGACGCTGCGGCTGGGGACGATGGTCTCGCCGGCGACCTTCCGCCACCCGGCGGTGCTGGCGAAGGCGGCGGTGACCGCCGACCACATCTCCGGCGGCCGGGTCGAACTCGGGATCGGGGCCGGCTGGTGGGAGGTCGAGCACGACCTCTACGGCTTCGAGCTGCCGCCGGTGGGGCCGCGGCTGGACGCGCTGGAGGAGCAGATGCAGGTGATCCGCGGGCACTGGGCGGCGGGGCCCTTCGACTTCGAGGGCGAGCACTACCGGGCGCGCGAGCTCGATGCGCTGCCGAAGCCGCTGCAGCAGCCGCTGCCGCTGATCCTCGGCGGCCGCGGCGGGCCGCGCAGTCTCCGTCTCGCCGCCCGCTACGCCGACGAGTACAACACGGTGATGTCGACCGCGGCGGAGATCGCCGAGGTGCGGGCGGGGCTCGACCGCGCCTGCGAGGCGGAGGGGCGGGACCCGGCGACGCTGCCGCTCTCGATGATGACCGGCTGGTTGGTCGGCGCCGACCGCGGCGAACTGCTGGACCGGGCCGCGCGGCTCGCGCGCTGGAAAGGAGAGGGCGACGACGGCGAGGCGTTCATCGCCAGTCTGCGCCCGAGCACGATCCTCGGCACCGCCGAGGAGGCGGTCGAGCAGCTGCGCGAGCTGGAGGCGGCGGGGCTGAGGCGGATCATGGGTCAGCACCTGCTGCACCGCGACCTCGACGCGGTCGCGCTGATGGGCCGCGCGGTCGCACCGGCGCTGGCGGGCTGACCGCCCCGCGCCGGCAAGGGAGAGATAGTGCGGCACCGGCCCGGACGCCTCCCCGCCGAAGCGGTTGGTCGTCTCATCCGAGCGGGAACCGACTCGAGGCCGGTAGAAAGCCGCTGAGACCCGGGTCGGTGCCTGCAGGGCCTGTCTACCCGCGGTGTGGCGTCGAAAAACGGGGTGTGGTTGAGCTTCGTTCCGCATAGCGGCTCAAAGCTCAACCACACCTCAGCCGGGGTCGGCGCTGCCGTAGATCGCCCGCAGCCAGATATCGACGAGGACGTCGATCACGCGCTCGTCGGCAAGCGACGGTGACTCGGCGGCGAAGCTGGCGTACTGGACGCGCTCGTTCATCTGCACCAGGGCGATCGCCATGTCGCGGGCGGGCTGGCCGCCGGGAGCGGCGCCGCGGGCGCGCTCGGCCTCGATCACCGCGGTGACGTCGGCGACCCAGCCCTCCATCACCTGCGTCCAGAGCTCGCGGGCTTCCTCGTTCGTCGTCCGCAGTTCGGCGGCGGCGAGGACGACGGCGCGGCGGGCGCGGAAGGCGGCGTAGAGGTCCTCGAGCCCCTGGCGCAGCCCCGCCCGCAGGTCGCCTTCGGCGAGGGTTGCCAGGGCCTGCTCGCGACTGCCGGCCGCGGCGGCGACCAGGCGGTCGATGATCGTCAGCACCACCGCGTCCTTGGAGGGGAAGTAGAAGTAGAAGGTGGGACGGGAGATGCCGGCGCCGCGGGCAAGGTCGTCGACCGAGATCTCGCTCAGCGGCCGCTCCTCCAGCAGGCGCTCGGCAGTCTCGAGGATCGCCCGCTCGCGGTCGTCGCCGCTCGCGCGGGCGGCACGGCGCCCCCGTCCCTTGGTGGCGGCATCGGTTTCGGGAGTGGCCGGCATCGCCGCTCACGATACAGAGCGTTGATCTTTTCGACAACTTGTTGACTAACTCGACATAGTGTTGATAAAGTCCCAGCCCGTGAGCAAACGCGTGATCATCACCGGCGCCGCCAGCGGCATTGGCGCCGCCACCGCGAAGGCGCTGCGCGAGCGCGGGGCGGAGGTCGTCGGCCTCGACCGCACCGCCGCCGACGGCATCGAGGCCTGCGACGTCACCGACCAGACCGCTGTCGACGCCGCCGTCGTCGCCGCGGTCGAGCGCCTCGGTGGTCTCGACGCCCTCGTTAACTGCGCCGGCATCGGCATCCCCCAGAGCGCCACCGAGCGCCCCGACGCCGACGCCGTCCGCGTCCTCGAGGTCAACCTCGTCGGCACCTGGCGCGTCACCGCCGCGGCGCTGCCGGCGCTGCGCGCCTCCCGCGGCCGCGTCGTCAACATCTCCTCCGGCCTCGCCCACCTCGCCGTCCCCTTCGCCACCGCCTACGGCGCCAGCAAGCGCGGCGTCGTCGGCTACTCCGACCAACTGCGGGCCGAGATCGGGGACGAGGTCGGCGTCACCACGATCTACCCCGGCTACATCCGCACCCCGATCCACGACGCCAGCCGCGAAGCCGGCATCGGGCTCGAGGGAATGGTGCCCCCGGAGCCGCTCTCGGCCGCCGTCGGGGCGATCCTCCGCGCCCTATACGGGAAGCCCGTGCGCGACCTCGCCACCACCCGCCGCGGCGCCGTCTCATACGCGCTCCTGCGGCTGCTGCCGAAGGGCACGGTCGAGCGGGCGATCCGCCGCCAGATGCGCAAGGGCGCCCGCCGCGGCCGCTTCCAATCGACCCCGATGACGAGCGATCTGCTCGCCCGCCTCTCCGACTGACCAGGAGGACCCGTGGAGACGACCGAGCCGACGCCGACCGCCGCTGCCGCCGAGCGCGAGCACGTCGACGTCCTCATCGTCGGCGCCGGCCTCTCCGGGATCGGCGCCGCCGTCCACCTTCAGCGCAACTGCCCCGAGCGCAGCTACGCGATCCTCGAGTCGCGCGAGGCGATCGGCGGCACCTGGGACCTCTTCCGCTACCCCGGCATCCGCTCCGACTCCGACATGTTCACCCTCGGTTACTCGTTCAAGCCGTGGACGAACCCGAAATCGATCGCCGACGGGGACTCGATCCTCAGCTACATCGAGGAGACCGCGGCCGAGCACGGGGTGGGGGAGCGGATCCGCTTCGGCCACCGGGTGCTCGGCGCCGATTGGTCGAGCGCCGAGGCGCGCTGGACCGTCCGCGCCGAGCGCGCCGACGGCGAGCGGGTCGAGCTGACCTGCGACTGGCTCTACGGCTGCACCGGCTACTACCGCTACGACGAAGGCTTCTCGCCCAAGTTCGAGGGGGCCGAGCGCTTCCGCGGCAAGATCGTCCACCCCCAGCACTGGCCCGAGGACCTCGACTACTACGGCAAGCGGGTGGTCGTGATCGGTAGCGGCGCCACCGCGATCACCCTCGTCCCGGCGATGTCCGAGCGGGCGACCAAGGTGACGATGCTGCAGCGCTCGCCCACCTACGTCGTCTCCCTGCCGGGGGTGGAGCCGCTGGCCCCGATCCTCCGCCGCTTCCTCCCGGAGAAGACCGTCTACGCGATCACCCGCTGGAAAAACGTCCTCATCACCTCGCTCAGCTACCAGCTCTCGCGGCGGGCGCCGCGGCTGATGAAGCGCCTCCTCCGCCGCGGGGTGGAGCGGCAGTTGCCCGAGGGCTACGACGTCGACCGCCACTTCAAGCCGGACTACGACCCCTGGGACCAGCGCCTCTGCGTGGTCCCGCGCGGCGACCTCTTCAAGGTGATCCGCTCCGGCAAGGCCGAGGTCGTCACCGACCGCATCGAGACCTTCACCGAGCAGGGGATCCAGCTCGAGTCGGGACGGGAGCTGGAAGCAGACGTGATCGTCACCGCGACCGGGCTCAACCTCCTCGTCGCCGGCGGCATCGAGCTTTCCATCGACGGCGAGCCGCGCCAGGTCTCCGAGACCGTCGGCTACAAGGGGATGATGTTCGGCGGCGTCCCCAACTTCACGATCGCCCTCGGCTACACCAACGCCTCCTTCACCCTCAAGACCGACCTCGTCGCCGAATACGTCTGCCGCCTCTTCAAGTACATGGACGCCCGCGGCTACCGCGTGGCGACGCCGCTCGAGCCCGACCCCTCGATCCCGCGCGAGCCGTTCATCGACCTCACCTCGGGCTACGTCCTGCGCTCCCTCGACCAGCTTCCGAAGCAGGCGGCGCGGGCGCCCTGGCGCCTGCACCAGAACTACGCCCGCGACGTGGCCCTGTTGAAGCGGGGGCCGGTCGACGACGAGATGGAGTTCGCGGCGGGGCCGGCGGGCGATTCAGCGCGGAGTGGGGAAGCGGACGCGCGCCTAGCCCCGGCCCGGTAGATTTGAAGGCCGCGTGGTGGCTGTAGCTCAGCTGGTAGAGCTCCTGGTTGTGGTCCAGGCGGTCGCCGGTTCGAATCCGGTCAGCCACCCTTTATAGATTCCTGTAGTTCAGCGGTCGGAGTTGGCCGAATCCGTTGAAACCCGACCCAGATTCCGCTCCCCATCAGGCCGAAATTGCCTGATGGGCGTCGGCTAGGCGGGGATACGCGGCGATTGGGTGCCGATTCGGTTCGCGTGCCATTTGTATTACGCTGTATTACAAATGGCAGCCCGCCACACGCAGACCTTCTCGGCTCGATGGGGAACCGATGTGCTCGATCGCTTGAAGCAACGCAGCGAGATGGTCGGCACCAACAAGTCTCGTTTGGCTGAGCGCTACGTAGACGAGGGAACCCGCATGGACGAACACCCCGGCATCGTGTTCCGCGGCGGCCCCGCCGGCCGCCGCGCGGCTTTGGCCGGCGGCCCGGATGTCTGGGAGCTCGTGTCCGCGCTTCAGAGCGGCAAGGCGCGTGGTGAGGAGGCGATCACCGCTACCGCCGAACTTCTCAATCTCACCGACTCTCAAGTGCGAACCGCTGCTCGCTACTACGGTGCTTTCCCCGACGAGATAGACCGACGTATCACCCTCAACACCGCAGACGCCGATGAAGCCGAAGCGGCCTGGCAGCGCGAACAGGCCGCCTTGGCGTGAAGGTCCTCCTCGATGAGCAGATCAGCGGCAAGGTTGCGGAGCGACTCCGAGATCGCGGCCACGACGTCACCGCTGCCACGGACGACTCAAGCCTCCGGGGTCTAAGCGACCCCGACCTCTTCGAGGTAGCTCAGCGGCAAGGCCGAGCCCTGGTTACTTACAACCGTCCGGACTTCGAACCGATCGTCCGCGGGTACGCCGCCGAAAACCGCGAGCATCATGGTCTTGTGATCGTCCACCCAACGCGCTTCCCGAGTGGAGAGTTCGCCCGGTTGGCCCTTGCGATTGAGGGACTTCTTGCTAAGGCAGGTCTAGGGATGAGCTTTGTCGTCTGGCTTCAAGAACCCAGGTAGCTGCTCCGGAACGCGCAAAGCGACAAAGTCAGGAGGTCTCCAGGCGGTCGCCGGTTCGAATCCGGTCAGCCACCCTCGCTAGCGGGCCGTCCGGCCGAAGCGACCCAAGGTGGTGGATGAACTTGGGGCGCGGCGGTAGGGTGTCCCGGTGCCGTCTCGGTCCTCGCTTGTCGTAGTCCTCGCCGTCGTTGGCTTGCTGCTGTCGGCCTCGGCGGCCCTGGCGGAGAACGAAATCGCCTACGAGTGCGACCTTGACGTCTGCTTGCTCGATCCGGCGAATCCGGGGTCGGTCACCAATCTGACCTTCAACGGAGGCGCCAGTTATGACGAAAAGCCGATCTGGTCGCCGGACGGGACCAAGGTCGCCTTCGTCAGCGATTTCACCAATGCCGGGCATGGCGAAAGGAACGTCTTCGTGATGCAGGCGAACGCGACGGGAGATGCCGTCAACCTGGCGACTCAGATCACCAAATACAGCTCGGGAAACAAGGTGCTCGACGATCTCGCCTGGTCGCCTGACGGGAGCCGGATCGCCTACACGCGCGGCAATAACGCCGGCGACGACAGCGTCTGGGTCGTCAACGCCGACGGAACCACGACCTTTCCCCTGGAGATCGGCGGCGGTGGAGCCAAACGGCACCCGACCTGGTCGCCGGACAGCTCGAAGATCGCCTACGCGGTGGTCAAAAACGCACCCGAACAGATCTTCATCGCCCCCTCCACCGGGGGTATCGGCACGCCGCTGGCCAACGGCGTCGGCCACGAACCGACCTGGTCTCCCAACGGCTCGAGGATCGCTTTCGACGCCTACCACTCGGGGGGCTTCGGCTACGTCGACCTCCACGTCGTCGCGCCCGACGGCAGCGGCACGCCGCTGATCGTCCCGCCCAGCCCCTACACCGAGTGGACCTTCAACGCCTGGTCCCCCGACGGCGGCCGGATCGCCTATCGGGCTTCGAGTGCCAGTGGCGCGACGGTCTACCGGGTGATGAACGCCGACGGCAGCGGCGACCATCCGCTGGCGAGCCCGGGGGAAGGCGATGCCCGCTACGCGTCCTGGTCCCCCGACGGCTTGCGGATCGTTTACGAAGGCGCGCTGCTCGGAAGCATCAATGAACGCAACCTCTACATCGCCAACGCCGACGGGTCCGGCGGCGCGCAGCCGCTGACGAGCAACGGCAAGAGCAAAGATCCTGCCTGGCGGGTCGTCAGCTCCACGCCGCAGGCGCCGCCGCCGCACCCGGGGGCGGAGAAGCCGAAGGTCGTCTGGATCACGAAGCGCATCTTCTGGGGCGGCGGTGGGCCGCTGTATGTGGTCAAGGTCTTCTGCAATGCCCCCCACTGCTCGGTCTCGACCACGGGCAAGACGAAGGGAGCGGTGACCGCCGGCTTGCGCTTCCGCCCCGCCGCGACGAGCGTGCTCGCGAAACCCAAAGGCACCAAGAAGCCGCCGAAGTGGGTCACCGTCGGCAAGGGCAAGACGAGCATCCCGGGGGGGAAGGCCCGCAAGGTCGCGCTCCACCTCAACAAGGTCGGCATCGCCCTGCTCAAGCAGAAGGGCAAGGCGGCGATCAAGGTGACGCTCAGGATCAAGAGCAGCGGCCTGGCCGGGGTCACCACCAGCTCGCACACGATCCACGTCGTGTTCAAAAAGAAGCGCAGACGCTGAAGATCCTGTCGCGCTGCTGACAGGCTGAACAGATGTCGCGGGGAGTCGCGACGAACGTCCATAGCGTCCGCAGCCCCCTCGTCCTTATGGTCGTAAGGCAGACCCGATGCCGACCGCTGCGACGAGGCGCTGCAGATGCGCGCCTCGGCAAGCGGTTGGGGGCCTGCTCGCGGGTTTGCCGCACCCGGCCCGGGTGGTTTGGGCGGAGGCGGCGGTGCCACCGCCGGGCGACCATTGGTCGGTGGCGGCCACCTCAGCCTGGAGGACAAACGTAGAGTCGAGTTGCCGGCGAGGCGTCTTGGTCGGCTGCCTGCTGACGCTGGCGTTGTTGCTGCCCGCCACCGCCACCGCGGCCTCGCCGAACCTGGGGGCGGAGGAAGGGCAGGGGCAGCGGATTGCCGAATCGGTGCGGGCGGGGAAGAGGACCTGCTCCCAGATGATGGGCGAGGCGAGGGCGCGTCGCATGCACATGGCCTTGGGCCACCGCTTCCTAAGCTGCGGGGGCGGCCCGACCGCCGGCTGGATGGGGCCGATGGCGGGAATGATGTTCGGGCGAGGCAGCGGCTACGGCCCAGGCATGATGGGCGGCGGCTTCGGGGCGCACCACGGCGACCACGACTGGCCGTCGATGGCGGCGGTGGCGGCGATCGGGGCGGCGCTGCTCGCCGCGATCGTGGTCGGCTTCCTCTGGCTGGACCGGCGGCGTGCCGCCTAAGCTGGGCCGGTGCGGCCCGAATCGATCACCGTCCCCCGCCGTTTCAACGGCCCGCGCGAGAGCGGCAACGGCGGTTACGCCAGTGGCCTGATCGCGCAGGCGCTGGGCGGACGCGCCGAGGTGAGCCTGCGCAGCCCGGTGCCGCTGGATGTTCCGCTCGAGGTGGCGCGTGAGAGCACTGACGAGGGCGAGCGGCTGCGGGTCAGCGACGGCGAGACGCTGGTCGCCGAAGCGCGGCCATCGGGCCCGCTCGCCATCGACCTCCCGGCGCCGGTCGACCGCGAGACCGCCCGCCGGGCCGCGGCGGGCTATCGCGGTCCCCACGACGGCATCTTCAGCCACTGCTTCGTCTGCGGGCGCGCCCGCGGGGACTCGCTCGAGGTCTACGCCGGGGAGGTCGAGGGGCGCGAGCTGGTCGCCTCTCTCTGGACACCGCCGCCGTGGGCCGCCGGCGCCGACGGCAGCGTGTCGCCCGAGCTCGTCTGGGCCGTCCTCGACTGCCCCACCTACTTCGCGACCTACCTGGGAGAGGAACCGGCCCTGGCCTTCCTCGTCTCGCAGACGGTGGAGATCCACGCCACGGTCGCGGTCGGCGAGGAGCACGTGGTGGTCGCCTGGCCGCTCGCGGTCGAGGGTCGCAAGCGCGGCGCCGGCGCCGCGCTCCTCGCCGCCGACGGCACGCCCCTCGCCAGTTGCCGGGCGCTGCTGGTCGAGCCGGCCGCGCCCAGCGGTTCCGCCGCCGCCCGTTGAGCCGCTGAACATCTGTCGTGAGGGCTCGGGACGATCGTCCGTAGTGATTGCCGGCGCCGGGGGCGAGGCTTCGGGAAGCGCCCCCGACGAAGAGGAACGAGATGCGAGAGGCACCGGAGCTCGCCGAGCTGATGCGGGCGATGTACACGGCGATCGAAGTCGGCGACCAGGTCTGGTTCGAAGAGCGAATCTCCGCCGGCCCGGCGACCCTGCTGATCGGCAGCGACCCGGATGAATGGTGGGACGGTCGGGAGACGGCACTGCGGGGCTGGCGCGCACAGCTACCGGTGATGGCCGGGACCCAGCTACGCCCGACCCGGCTCACTGCCTTCGCCGTCGGCGACGTCGGCTACGCCGCCGACCTGGTCGAGATCCGGATGCCCGACGGGACCGAGGCCGTGATCCGTTTCAGCGCCGTCTTCGAGCGCGAGGGCGAGAAGTGGAAGCTGGTCCACAGCCACGGCTCGGTCGCCGCTGCCAACGAGGAGACGATTGGCCGTGAGATCCCCGAGGCGCCCCGGTGAGCGATGGGGCTAGGAGAAGGCCCCGCGTATGTCCGTCGCCACGGTCTCCCAGGCCAGCTCGGCGGCGGCGAAGACGGCGCGGTACTCGTAGAAGCCGTGGAGCACACCCGGGAAGCGCACCACCCGGGCGCTGACGCCGGCCTCGCGCAGTCGCTTCCCGTAGAGCTCGGCCTCGTCGCGGAGGATGTCGTGCTCGGCGCTGACGATCAACGCCGGGGGCAGGCCGGAGAGGTCCTCGGCCCGCGCCGGGGCCGCGTAGGCGCCGGCCGCCTCGACGGTGGTGGCGCCGAGGTAGTCGGCGGCGAGCGCCCGCATGTCGGCGGGCTCGAACCACACCGCGCCGGCGGCTTCCCGGTAGGAGCCGGAGTCGAAGCCGAGGTCGAGGACGGGGGAGAGCAGCACCTGGAGGTCGATCGCGAGCTCTCCGCGGTCGCGCGCCATCAGCGCCGCGGCCGCCGCCAGGTTGGCGCCGGCGCTGCTGCCGGCGACCGCGAGGCCGCCGCCGGGCGCCAGCTCATCGCGGCGCGCCGCCACCCAGCGCAGCGCCGCGTAGCAGTCCTCGATGCCAGCGGGGAAGGGATGGCCGGGCGCCAGCCGGTACTCGACCGAGACCACGGTCACCCCGGCCCGGGAGGCGAGCTCGCGGCAGTCGGGGTCGGAGAGCTCGATCGAGCCGGAGGCCCAGCCGCCGCCGTGGACGTAGAGGACGGCGGCGAGCGGCTCCCCGGCGGGGACGTAGATCCGCACCGGGACCGGTCCGGCCGCGGTCGGCACCTCGGCGTCGCGCACCTCGGCGACCGCCGCCGGCGCCCCCTTCAGGACCAGCTCGCGCAGCTCGACCTCGCGCACCTCCTCGATCGTCAGCCCCTCGAGGTCGGCGACCCCGAGCTCGGCGGCCCGCGCCACGAGCTCGAGCGAGTCGGGGTGGAGGGGGGCGGTGGGCGGCGCCGCGGCACGGGCGTCGTCGACCTCCCAGGGAGTGTTGGTCTGCTCGGAGTCCAAGCTGGCCGCACATTGAACCCGACCGATGACGGATGCGCTCCCCCCGAACGTTGGGTTTTGCCGCGGATTCGCCGTTCCCGCCCAAAGCCGCTGACAGGATGGCCCGGGTGAGGGTTCCGGTCCAAAAGCCCGCCCGCCGCTCCTGCCTCGCCGTCCCCGCCTCCTCGCCCCGGAAGCTGGAGAAAGCCGCCGGGCTGGCCGCCGACGAGCTCGTCCTCGACCTCGAGGACGCGGTTGCGGTCGCGGCCAAGGACGAGGCGCGCGCGGCCGCCGTCGAGGCGCTGGCGGACCCGCGCTGGAGCGGTCGCACCCTCGCGGTCCGGGTCAACGCCGCGCAGACGCCCTGGCACCAGGCCGACCTGGCGGCGCTCGCCGGGCTCGCCGGGCAGCCGCTCTCGATCGTCCTGCCGAAGGTCGAGAGCGCCGGTGACCTCGAGCGCGTCGACCGCCTCCTCGACGAGGCCGAGGCCGGCACCCGCGAGCGACCGCTGCGGGTCCAAGCTCTGATCGAGACCGCCGCCGGGCTGGCGCGGATCGGCGAGATCGCCGCGGCGAGCGACCGCCTCGAGGGCCTGATCATCGGCTACGCCGACCTCGCCGCCTCGCTCGGCCGCTCACGCGCGGCCGCCGCCGAGCTGGAGACCTGGCGCCCCGCCCAGGAGGCGGTGCTGGTCGCCGCCCGCGCCAACGGGCTGCAGGCGATCGACGGCCCCTACCTCGGGATCGAGCCCGACGAGGGCTTCCTCGCCGCCGCCCGCCGCGCCAGCGGCCTCGGCTTCGACGGCAAGTGGGCGATCCACCCCTCGCAACTGCAGGCGCTGAACGAGATCTTCACTCCCGACCAGGAGGAGGTCGAGCACGCGCGCGCCGTGATCGCGGCGCTGGAGCAAGCCGAGCGCGAGGGCGGCGCCGGCGCCGTCGCCCTCGACGGCGAGATGCTCGACGAGGCGCTGCGGGCGCGGGCGCTGCGCGTCCTCGCCCGCGCCGGGGAGGCCGCCGACGGGACGAAAAGCGGTTCCGCAGACCGCAAATCGGCCCGTCGGGGGGAGGGCTCCGGATGAGCGCGCCGACCCAGCCGGCCGCAGCGGCCGTCGCGCCCTACTTCGAGGATCTCGAGGTCGGCCAGCTCGTCGCCGAGGCGCCGGCGCTCACCCTCACCCCCGGGCACGCGGCGACCCACCAGGCGATCCTCGGCGACCGCCTGCGGCTGGCGCTCGACGCCGAGCTCAGCCGCCGGGTGATCGGCGGGGAGGCGCCGCTGGCGCACCCGGGCCTCGTCTGCGACGTCGCGATCGGCCAGTCGACCCTGCTGACCCAGCGGGTGATCGGCAACCTCTTCTACCGCGGCCTGGCGCTGCGGCGGGCACCGCTGATCGGCGACACCCTGCGGACCACGACCGAGGTCGTGGCGCTGCGCCAGAACAGCCCCAAGCCCGACCGCCCGGCCACCGGCCTCGCCGTCCTCCGCGTCCTCACCCGCGACCAGGAGGAGCGGCCGGTGCTCGACTTCCGCCGCTGCGCGATGCTGCCGCTGCGCGACCCGCGGGGGGAAACCGGTCGCGCCGACGAGATCGCCGCCGACGGCACCGCCGCCGACGTCGCCGTCCTCGCCGCTTCGGTCGCCGGCTGGGACCTCGACGCCTACCGCGAGGCGGTCCCCGGTCCGCACTTCGCCGACCTCGAGCCGGGTCAGACCTGGACGCTCGCCGGCGGCGACGTGGTCAGCGACGCCCCCTCCCTCGCCCGCCTCACCCTCAACCTGGCGATGGCCCACCACGACTGCGAGGCCGGGCAGCGCGGCCGCCGCCTGGTCTACGGCGGCCACACGATCGGGCTCGCCGGCTCGCAGCTCAACCGGGCGCTGCCGGCGCTGGTGACGATCGTCGGCTGGCACTCCTGCGACCACCTCGGCCCGGTCTTCGAGGGCGACACCCTCCACAGCCGGGTCGAGCTGGAGCGGACCGAGCCGCTCCCCGGCGGCGGCGGGATCGTCCACCTGCGCTCGCGCGTCCGCGCCCACCGCGGCGGCGAACCGGCCAAGGTCCTCGACTGGCGGCTGGCGGCGGTGATGGCGTGAGCGCCCCGACGGGAATCCTCGAGGGGATGCGGGTGGTCGAGGGCTCGGCCTTCGTCGCCGCGCCCCTGGGCGGGATGACGCTGGCCCAGCTCGGCGCCGACGTGATCCGCTTCGACCCCATCGGCGGGGGCCTCGACGCCCACCGGTGGCCGATCACCGCCGACGGCCAGAGCCTGTTCTGGGCCGGCATGAACAAGGGCAAGCGGTCCGTGGCGGTCGACCTCCGCTCGCCCCGGGGCCGGGAGCTGCTGACCGATCTCATCACCGCCCCCGATCACCCGTCGGGCGGCTGGAACGCCGGCCTGTTCCTCACCAACTTCCCGGCCGCCGGGTGGCTCGACTACGAGCGGCTGGCCACCCGGCGGCCGGACCTCGTGATGGTCAACATCGTCGGCAACCACGACGGCTCGAGCGCCGTCGACTACACCGTGAACCCGGCCACCGGGTTCCCCTGGGCCACCGGCCCCACCAACCTCGGCGTGCCCTTCAACCACCTGCTCCCGGCCTGGGACGCCATCACCGGCAACATGGCCGCCACCGGCCTGCTGGCCGCCGAGCGCCACCGCCGCCTGACCGGGGCGGGTCAGCTGGTGCGCCTCGCCCTGTCCGACGTCGCCTTCGCCATGGTCGGCCACCTCGGCAAGATCGCCGAGGTCCAGGTCAACCACAGCGAGCGGCAGAAGACCGGCAACTACCTCTACGGCGCCTTCGGGCGGGACTTCGCCACCAAGGAGGGCAAGCGGATCATGGTGGTGGGGCTCACGCCCCGCCAGTGGCAGAACCTCGTGGAGGCCACCGGCATCCACGACGCCTGCGTCCAGATCGAGAAGCTCCTGGGCGTCGACCTCTCGGAGGAGGGCGAGCGCTTCGCCGCCCGCGAGGTCATCGGCTCGGTCCTCAAGCCGTGGATCATCAGCCGCACGCTGGAGGAAGTGGCCGAGATCTTCGACGCCCACGACGTCTGCTGGGGGCCCTACCAGACCTTCTCCGAACTCGTGGCCAAGGACCCCCGCTGCTCGACGGCCAACCCGATGTTCGACCTGGTCGAGCAGCCGGGGATCGGCACCTACCTGATGCCGGGCTCGCCGCTCGGCTTCTCGGCCTGCGAGCGGCTCCCGGCCCGGCCGGCGCCCTGCCTCGGCGAGCACACCGACGAGGTCCTCGGCGACGTCCTCGGGCTGTCCGACGCGGCCATCGGCCGGCTCCACGACGACGGGGTCGTGGCCGGCCCGGTGGGCGCCGGGGTCTAGGGGTCCGCGCCCCGATCGCAGGGGCTCCGTCCTGAGAAGCAACTCAAGCTTCGGTCCGATTCGTCCGATCCTTCATCGTCGACTCATCCGGCCGGTCCTAGCATTGGAGTCGGGGCCAGGGGTCTGACGCGATCGGAGATGCAGATGGCAGCAC
>DASSHE010000004.1:0-53130 GCA_035693065.1 Solirubrobacterales bacterium | reverse complement strand
CTCTGCGACCGGGTGGCGGTGATGTGTGAGGGGGAGATGATCGAGGAGGGCACCGTCGCCGAGGTCCTCACCAGCCCCCGCCAGGAGTTCACCCGAAAGCTCCTGGAGGCGGCGACCGACCTGCCGGAGCTGGAGATGGATTTGGCTGTGGCGAACGCGGGGCCGAGAGAGACGTGAGCGACTCCCGGCTCGACCCCGAGGCGCTCTTCGGCGTCGCCGTCCCCGAGCGCTCGCCGCGCCAGGCCTATGACGAAGAGCACCAGCAGGACGAGGACGCGGCGTACAAGGTCGAGGTCGGGATCCCGATGCGCGACGGCGTCGAGCTGGCCGCCAACGTCCACCTGCCGGCGGCGCCGGCGCGACCGAGCCCGGCGATCGTCCACGGCACCCCCTATGACAAGGACGGCAGCACCGAGGAGACGATCAAGCGCTTCAACGACGCCGGCTACGTCTGGGTCGATTACGACTCCCGCGGGCGCGGCAAGTCGGAGGGCGTCTGGCACCCCTTCGCCCTCAACGACGGCCCCGACGGCCACGACGCGATCGAGTGGATCGCCGCGCAGGAGTGGTGCAACGGCAAGATCGGGGTCACCGGCCTCAGCTACGCCGGCTGGGTCGTCTGGGCGTCGATCAACGAGCGCCCGGCGCACCTGCGGGCGGCGATCTCCAGCTCCCCGGCCGGGCGCTGGCAGCAGGAACTGCCCTACACCTACGGCTGCTTCTGGCTCTACTTCGCCTGGTGGTTCGCCTTCGTGCGGCGGCGGATCAACGACTCCTGCGTCGACATCCCGGCGATGTTCGAGTTGCTGCCGGTCGAGGCGATGACCGAGCGGCTCAACTCCGCCGGCCCCGGCTGGCAGGAGATGCTCGATCACGACACCCTCGATGAGGTCTGGCGCGAGCGTCGCTGGGACGGCGAATACGACTTCGACCTGCCCGTCCTCCACGTCACCGGCTGGCACGACCGCGAGGACATCTGGGGCGCCTTCCACCACTACCAGAACATGCTCGCCACCTCGCCGGCGAAGGAGCGGCAGTGGCTGCTGGTCGGGCCCTGGAGCCACGTCTCGGTCGCCGCCCCCGCCGACGAGTACAAGGGCGTCAGCGCTCCGGGCGGGGCGATCGACATGACGGCGGTCCACCTCCGCTTCTTCGACCGCTTCCTCAAGGACGAGGACAACGGCGCCGACCGCGACCCGCTGGTGCGGATGTACGACCCGGGGGCGCGCGAGTGGCGGGTCCGCGAGGGCTGGGAAGCGGGGACCGGGAAGCGCGAGATCTTCCTCGCGGAGGGGGGAGCGCTCGCCGACTCACCCGGCGCCGCGGGGACCGACAGCTATCGCTACGACCCGATGCGGCCGAACGGGATCGCCTTCGACATCGAGGCGCTGCCCTGGGAGCCGCCGCTCGACCTGGCCGAGCTCGAAGCCCAGGACGGGGTGCTCGCCTGGAGCAGCGAGCCGCTCGCCGAGCCGCTCACCGTTCACGGCTGGGGCGAGGTCGAGCTGCACGCCGCCAGCGACCGCGAGGACACCGAGTGGCACCTCAAGCTCGCCGACGTCGACCCCGACGGCCGCTCGCTCTTCGTCGCCTGGGGTTGCCTGCGTGCCTCCTACGGCAAGGACGAGACGGCGCCGGAGGCGATCGTCCCGGGCGAGGTCCGCAGGTACTCGATCGAGCTGACTCCGGCCTTCCACACCTTCCAGCCCGGGCACCGGCTCCGCCTCGTCCTCGCCAGCTCCGAGTACCCCTGGTTCGCCCGCAATCTCAACCGCTTCGAACCGATCGCCAAGCAGTCGGAGCCGCTGGTCGCGACCAACACCGTCCACCGCGGCGCCGCCCACCCGTCGTGCCTGCGGTTGCCGGTCGAGAAACAGTGATCGGCCCGCTCTGAAAGGGCTACCCGACAGGCGTCGTCCCGGGATCTTCGGCGAGCCGACGCCAGTCTCTCGACCGGGGTCGGGGGCGTCCCTAAATTCGGCCCGTGGCCACCACCACGGTTTTAGCTGACGGGTTGCTCAGCGGCGAGGATCGCGCTGGCCTCTTGCGCTACCTGCTGATGATGCGCCTGGTCGAGGAGCGCGGGAACAACCTCTACAAGCAGGGGAAGATCCCGGGCTCCTTCTACGACGGGCGCGGCCAGGAGGCGATCGGAGTGGGGGCGACCTGGGCTCTGGCCGGAGCCGATGCCCTCTGCTCGCCGCTGATCCGCGACCTCGGCGCCCACCTGGTCCGCGGCACCGATCTCGCCGACGTCTTCCGCCACTACATGGGCCGCGAGAACGGGCTCAGCCACGGCCGCGAGGGCAACGTCCACATCGGCGACCGCAACCTCGGCGTCGTCGGCATGGTCTCGATGCTGCCCGACATGATGGTCGTCGCGGTCGGGCTGGCGATGGCCTTCAAGATGCGCGCCGAAGAGCGCTGCGCGCTGACCTTCTTCGGCGACGGCGCCACCTCGCGCGGCGACTGGCACGAGGCGATGAACTGGGCGGCGCTCGACAACCTCCCGGTCATCTTCATCCTCGAGAACAACAACCTCGCCTACTCGACCCCGACCAGCCGCCAGTTCGCGGTCAACCCGGTCGCCCGCGCCGCCGGCTACGGGATCGAGGCGCTGACCGTCGACGGCAACGACGTCGAGGCGGTCTTCGCCGCCGTCCACGGCGCCCGCCAGCGGGCGCTGGCCGGCGAAGGCCCGACCCTGATCGAGGCGCAGACGATGCGGATGCACGGCCACGGCGCCCACGACGACGCCAGCTACGTCCCCAAGGACCTGCTCGAGCACTGGGCCGGGCGCGACCCGATCGACCGCTACGCCAAGGTCGCCGCCGAGGCCGGCGTCGACGTCGAGGCGGTCCGCGCCGAGGTCCTGGCGGAGATCGACGGGGCGGTCGAGCTGGCGCTGCAGGCACCGATGCCCGATCCCGCCACCGCCACCACCGGCGTCTTCTGCGAGGGCGAGCCCGAGCCGCTCGGCCAAGGTCCCAGCCGCTGGAGCGGCTTCGCCTCCCGCCCGGCGGAGCCGGTCTCGGCCTGATGGCCACCCTGACCTACCTGGAGGCCATCTCCGATGGCCTGCGCGAGATGCTGCGGGACGACGAACGCGTCTTCGTCATGGGCGAGGACGTCGGCGCCTTCGGCGGCGCCTTCAAGGTGACCGCCGGGATGGTCGAGGAATTCGGCCCCGAACGCGTCCGCGACACGCCGATCGCCGAGTCCGGGATCGTCGGCACCGCGGTCGGCGCCGCCGTCGCCGGCTTGCGGCCGGTATGCGAGATGCAGTTCGCCGACTTCGTCGCCTGCGGCTTCGACCAGATCGTCAACGTCGCCGGCAAGATGCACTACCGGCTCGGCCTCGCGGTGCCGATCGTCGTCCGCCTGCCCTCCGGCGGCGGCTTCGGCGGCGGCCCCTTCCACTCGCAGAACCCCGAGTCCTGGTTCATGCAGGCGCCGGGGCTGAAAGTCGTCGCCCCGGCGACTCCCGAGGACGCGAAGGGGGCGCTGATCGCGGCGATCCAGGACCCCAACCCGGTCATCTACCTCGAGCACAAGAACCTCTACCGGCGGATCAAGGGCGAGGTCCCCGAGGGCATCTACGAGACGCCCTGGAAGGCCCGCGTCGCCCGCGAGGGCAGCGACCTGACGGTCGTCGCCTACGGGCAGATGGTCCACACCGCGCTCGCCGCCGCCGAGCAGATCGACGCGTCGATCGAGGTGGTCGACCTGCGCTCGCTGGTCCCGCTCGACGAGGAGGCGATCCTCGCCAGCGTCGCCAAGACCTCGAAGGCGCTGGTTCTCGACGAGGCGAACCAGACCTGCGCCGCCGGCGCCCAGGTGGCGGCGCTGATCGCCGACCGCGGCTTCGAAGACCTCGACGGGCCGGTGCGCCGCCTCGCCACCCCGGACGTGCCGATCCCGTTCAGCCCGCCGCTGGAGGCGGCGGTGCTGCCGGGCGTCGAGCAGGTGAAGGAGGCCTGCCTTGAGCTCCTCGACTACTGAGACCGGCAGCGTCGACGTGCTGATGCCGCAGATGGGCACCTCGGTCTTCGAGGGCACCGTCGTCGCCTGGCTGAAGCAGGTCGGGGACGAGATCAGCGCCGAAGAGACGATCTGCGAAGTCTCGACCGACAAGATCGACACCGAGTGCCCGTCGCCCGCCGCCGGCACCCTGGTCGAGATCTTCGTCAACGAGGGGGAGACGGTCGAGGTCGGCACGGTGATGGCGCGGATCGCCAGCGGCGACGCCGCCGCCGAGCCGCCCGCCGTCGCCGCCCCCGGCGAGCAGGCCGCCGCGGCGCCGGCTCCCGCGACCGCGGCTCCCGCATCCGCACCCTCCACCGGGACCACCCCGAACGGCGACGGGCGCCGCTACTCGCCGCTGGTCAAACGGATCGCCGCCGAGCACGGGATCGACCTCTCCGGCCTCGACGGCAGCGGTCGCGGCGGCCGGGTGACGAAGAAGGACGTCCTCGCCGCGGTCGAGAACGGGCCGCCGAAGCAGCCCCTGCTCCACAGCGACTCCCCCTACCGGCCCGACCCGCCGGCCGCGCAGCCGGCGCCCTCGCAGGCACCCGGCCGGGCCTCGCTGGGCGAGTCCCTCGGCGGCGTCGCCGAGCCGCTGACCCGGATCCGCCAGTCGATCGGCGGCGCGATGCTCGACTCCCAGCGCACCGCCGCCACCTGCCACACGATCGTCGAGTGCGACATGAGCCGGGTCGAGGCCCGCCGCCGCGAGCTCGGCCTGACGGCGCTGCCGCTGGTCGCCCGGGCGACGATCGAGACCCTGCGCGAGTTCCCGCAACTGAACGCCACCCTCGACGGCACCACGATCACCCGCTTCGAGCGCGTCCACCTCGGCATCGCCGTCTCGCTCGGCGAGGAAGGCCTGATGGTGCCGGTGATCCACGACGCCCACGAGCTCTCGGCCGAGGGCCTGGGGGCGCGGATCAAGGAACTCGCCAAGCGCGCCCGAGCGAAGGAACTGGGGGCCGACGACGTCCGCGGCGCCAGCTTCACGATCACCAACCCCGGTCAGTTCGGCGCCCTGCTGGCGACGCCGGTGATCAACCAGCCCCAGGTCGGCATCCTCGACCTCGAGGCCGTGGTCAAGCGCCCCGTCGTCCTCAGCGGCCCCGACGGCGAGGACCTGATCGCGATCCGGCCGATGGTCAACTTGATCCTCGGCTGGGACCACCGGGCGATGGACGGGGTCTACGCCGCCTCCTTCCTCTCGGCGCTGCGGGCGAAGCTCGAAGCGCTTTAGCTGGGCCAAAAGCCCTCAACTGGCACTTGTGGGGGAGGGGGCCGAACGGCGATCCTTCCCCGACCTGATGGGCCTGCACAAAGACTTCCTGACGCAGGGCTTTCCGCTCCCGAACTGCGAGAAGCACTTCCACGACTCGGACGAGACCTGGGTCATCCTCAAGGGCCGTGGCACGAGCTACTGGATCAACCACGCGGGCAACCGCGAGGAGTTCGAGCTGGCGGCGGGAGACGTGTGGATGATCCCCGCGGGCTTCGAGCACGGTTCAGACGGCATCGGCGACAGCGGGGTGAACTCCGAGGACTTCGAAATCAACGCTTTCCTCGGCACTGAGGCCCCCGGGAGTCACGAGTTCGGCCACTACTACGTCGAGAAAGAGGGTTACCTTCCCTCGCTGCGACTGGTGAAGACGGCCACCGACCGCTATGCCGGCAGCGACAAGCCGGAATGATCGCTCTCACTTTTCCGGAGCGCGGTCGCGCGGAGATCGTCGACGCCACGGTCCCCATCTGCGGTCCGAGCCAGATTCTCACCCAAGCCCTCTACACGGGCATCACCAACGGGACCGAGAGGAACCAGTTACTGGGTGGCAACTACAACCCCGGCCACTGGCCCGTCACCTACATCGGCTACCAGCATGTCGGCCGCGTGATCGAGGTGGGAGAGCGGGTCGAGGGGTTCGCGGTCGGTGACGTCGTCTACTCGGACACCCCCCACAAAGAGATCAACGCCGCGGAGGTGGGGCCCGAGGCCAACACGATTCTGATGCCAGCAGGCGTCGAGCCGCGCGAAGGGGCCCTGTTCGGAGTCGCGAGCGTCGCCAAGCATGCCGTGGCTCGGGCCGATCTGCTGCCAGAGCAGAAGTGCCTGGTGGTCGGGGCCGGCCTGATCGGTCTGCTCACGGCTCAACTCGCCGCCGCTGAGTGTTCGGAGGTATGGATCGCCGATCTGGATCAAGCGAGGCTCGAGCTCGCCGCCGAGCTGGGTGTGAAACCGATTAGGGTCACGCCCGAGGCGGAGTCGTGGGAGGCGGTGCGAGCGGAGGGGCCGTTCGACGTCGTCTTCGAGGCCTCTGGGGCACCGGTACTCGATGAGATCGTCGGCCGCGGCTGGCCTGGAGAGACCTATCCCGAGGGGCCCGCGAAACCGGGGGTGACCCATCAGTCGCGTGAGCTGGACCCTTCGCGGCGGTCCAAGCCAGTCCCCCGGGTGGTGATGGTGGCGGGACGCGACCGCGTCTCTTACGACTTCAACGCCGGACAGGTGCATGAGCTGTCGATCCTGCATGTCAGCCACTTCGATTTCATCGACCTGGCGGAGGTGGCCGAGCTGGTCGCGGCCGGATCGCTCCCGCTGGGGAAGCTGATCAAGGAGGAAATACCGATCGCCGAGGCACCGGCGACGTATCTCCGGCTCGGCCAGGAACCGGGATCCATGCTGGGAACGGTGTTCGTCTGGAACGGATCCTGATCGGCCTGTCGCCCGAACCCCGCTCTCCACGCGACAGTAGTCGGGTGAAGCGGGCTCATCCGCTGGACTAAAGTCGCCGCATGGGGCACGGAATCAGCTTGGTCTTCGCCAGCGACGCCGCCGACGCGGCGATTCTTCGTGCCCTCATTCCCCGCTAGGGGAATCGATCGTCAGCGCCCCTTTGGCGCCTCCTCCCGCCCAGTGGCTCCTCGCCGAGGCGAGCGGGCCACGTCCCGCCAAAAGCGACGATCGGAAGCTGATGACTTTGCAAACAGAAGAACGCGTGCAGTTGGGCGCCGACGTGGTGCTGCGCGTCTGCGAGGAGGAGGGGGTCGAGGTTTGCTTCGGCATGCCGGGCGGTGCGATCCTGCCTCTGTATGACGCGATCGCCCGCGGCACCAGCCTGCGCCACGTGCTCGTCCGCCACGAGCAGGGCGCCGGCCACATGGCGGAGGGCTACGCCCGCGCCGCCGGGACCGTCGGCGTCGCCTTCGCCACCTCCGGGCCGGGGGCGACCAACCTGGTGACGCCGATCGCCAACGCGGCGATGGACTCGACCCCGCTGGTCTGCGTCACCGGCCAGGTCGCGACCGCCTCGATCGGGACCGACGCCTTCCAGGAGTGCGACATCGTCGGCGTCACCCAGCCACTGGTCAAGCGCTCGTGGCAGGTCACCGAGCCCGACGAGCTGGCGGCGGTGATGCGCGAGGCCTTCCGCTGCGCCCGCGGCGGCCGCCCGGGTCCGGTGCTGGTCGACGTGCCGCGCGACGTGCAATCGGCCCCGGCCGCCTACAGCCCGGCGCCGCCGGCGCCCCCCGAGCCGCCGGCGGTGACGGCGGAGGAGGCGACGGTGCGGGAGCTGGCGGCGGCGATCGGCGTCGCCAGGCGGCCGATCCTCTACGTCGGCGGCGGCACCGTCAACGCCGGCGCCACCGCCGAGCTGCGGGCGCTCGCCGAGCTGGCGCGGATCCCGGTGGTGACGACGCTGATGGCGAAGGGGGCGATCCCCGAGACGCACGAGCTCTGCTTCGGCTGCCCCGGCATGCATGGGGGCAAATGGGCGAACTGGGCGCTCAACCTGGCCGACCTGGTGATCGCCGTCGGCGCCCGCTTCGACGACCGTGTCACCGGCCGGGTCGAGGAGTTCGCGCCGGCCGCGAAGGTCGCCCACCTCGACATCGACCCGCGGGAGATCGGCAAGGTCCGCCACGCCGACTACCCCCTGCTGGGGCCGCTGCCCGACAGCCTGGCGCGGGTGTTGGCGGCGCTCGACGGCCCAGCCGCCAGCGCCACATGGCTGGCGCAACTGCGGCAGTGGCGGCAGCGCTTCCCGCTCCGCTACGACGAGGGCTCGCCGGAGTTGAAGCCGCAGCGGGTCCTGCAACGGCTGGGGGAGGTGCTGGCGGGGCGCGAGGACGTGATCTGGACCACCGGCGTCGGCCAGCACCAGATGTGGGCGATGCAGTACGTCGAGTGCGAGCGCCCGCGCTCCTTCATCACTTCCGGCGGCCACGGGACGATGGGCTTCGGGCTGCCCGCCGCGATCGGCGCCCGCGCCGCCCGGCCGGGAGCCACGGTGGTCTGCGTCGACGGCGACGGCTCCTTCCAGATGACCGCGCAGGAGCTGGCGACCGCGGTCGCCGAGGAGCTGCCCGTGGTCGTGGTGATCCTCGACAACGGTGGCCTCGGCATGGTCCGCCAGTGGCAGACGATGTTCTACGACGAGCGGCGCTCGCAGGAGCGTCTCGGGGGCGCGGTCGACTGCGCCGCGGTCGCCCGCGGCTTCGGGGCGCTCGGCTTCACCGTCGCCAGCGAAGCCGCCTTCGACCGGGCCCTGGCGGAGGCGCTGGCCAGCGGCCGGCCGGCGGTGATCGACGTCCTCATCTCCCCGGACGAGCGCCTCTACCCGATGATCGAGCCTGGCGCCGCCGCGGTCGACGTGCTGGAGTTCGCCGCGTGAGCGATATCCAGGGACTCGTCGACGCGCTGGCCGTCGAGCTGGGCCGCCCGGTCGGGATCGACGACCGGCGCTTTCGGGCGATCGCCTACAGCTCCCACGACGAGCGGGTCGACCAGGTCCGCCTCGCCTCGATCGTCCGCCGCGAAGCGCCGCGCGAGGTGACCGCCTGGATCGAAGAGCTGGGGGTGGTCGACGCCGAGCGCTTCGTCCGCCTGCCCGCCAACGCGAGCTTCGGGATGGCGGCCCGGGTCTGCGTCCCGATCCGCTTCGACGGCAACCTGCTCGGCTTCCTCTGGCTGCTCGACGAGCCGACCCCGCTCAGCGACGAGCAACTGACGGAATCCCTCGCCTACGCCGAGGAGATGGCGGTGGCGATCTACCGGGCGCGGCTGCTCGAGCAGGACAGTCGCGAGCGCGAGCGCGAGCTGGCGACGCAGGCACTGGGCCTGGGTGGGGGGGAGCCGGGAGCCGCGGCGGCCGAGCTGCTCAGCGGCGGCCACCTCTCCAGCGCCCCCGCTTACCTTGCCCTCGTCCTCCGCGCCCATCGCGAGGGCGGCGGCCAGGCTCCGGACTCGATCCGCGTCCGCCTCGTCGACAGCGCCGAGCAGCTACGCCGCTCGATGGCCCCGCACCACATGCTGGTCGTCGTCGCCGGCGGGGAGGTCGTCGTCGTCCTCGCCTCCAGCTCGGAGGCGGAGACCGAGCGCCGCGCCGGCGCCCTCGCCGCCGCCGCCAAGGAGGCGCTGCACGGCGAGCCGGGCTGGGGGGTCCTGGTCGGGGTGGGGGAGGGATCCGCCTCGCTCGAGGCCCTGCCCGACTCCTACCGCCAGGGCCGCGACGCCGTCCGCGTCGCCCGCGCCCTCGGCCGCGAGGACGGCTTTGCCCGCTGGTCGGAGCTGGGGGCCTACCGGACGATCGCCGCCCTCGTCGGCGAGGCCGGCGCGGCCGCCTCGATCCCGGATTCGCTGCTGCGGCTGCTCGCCTGCGACGAGGACGAGACCCTGACACGGACGCTCGAGTGCTACCTCGACCTCGGCGGCGACGCCCGCGCCGCGGCCGAGGCGCTCTACGTCCACCGCAGCAGCCTCTACGGCCGCCTGCACCGGATCGAGGAGGTGGCCGAAGTCGACCTCCGCTCCGGCGAGGACCGGCTCGAGCTGCACCTCGGATTGCGCCTCTGGCACCTCTCGGGCGCCGGCTCTTCCCCCAAAGGCTGAGCCTTTGGCAGCCAGCGCCGGCTGGGTCTAGCTGGGGCTGGCTGCTCCGCCTAGGTTCGCGCCATGCCCTCGCCGATCGCCCGCGTCGACCTCTACTCCTACGAGCTGAGCTACGTCGGCGGCAGCTACGTGATGTCCGGCGACCGGGTGATCACCGCGCTCTCCAGTACCGTCGCCCGGGTGGCGACCAGCGACGGCCTGGTCGGGTTCGGCGAGACCTGTCCGCTCGGCCCCAGTTATCTGCCCGCCCACGCCGGCGGCGCCCGTGCCGGCCTGGAGGCGGTGGCGCCGGAGCTGCTCGGGCAAGACGCGGCCGATCCGGTCGGAGTGGGGGTGGCGATGGACGCGGCACTGCTCGGCCACGGCTACGCCAAGAGCGCGATCGACATCGCCTGCTGGGACATCTTCGGGAAGGCGACCGGACGCCCGGTCTGCGATCTGATCGGCGGCCGCCGGCAGCGGAGCTTCCCGCTCTACGTCGCGATCTCCCTCGACTCCCCGGAGCAGATGCGGTCGGATATCGAGCGCCACCGCGCCGCCGGGATCCGCCGCTTTCAGCTCAAGCTCGGCGGCGACCCGGTGCTCGACGGCGAACGGGCCCGCGCCGCCGTCGCGGCGACCGAGGACGGCGAGACGGTCCTCGGCGACGCCAACGGCGGCTGGACCCTGCGGCAGGCGCTGGTCGCGGCGGCGGCGACCGCGGACCTGCCGCGCTTCTGGCTCGAGCAGCCGTGCGCGACGATGGAGGACAGCCTGCGGCTGGCCGAGCTGGCGCGGGTGCCGCTGATCCTCGACGAGGTGATCGTCGACGCGCCCTCGCTGCTGCGGGCCTGGAACGCCGGCTGCCTGGTCGGCGTCAACCTGAAGCTGGGGCGGGTCGGCGGCCTGACCAAGGCGCGACGGCTGCGCGACCTCGGCGAGGCCCTGGGGCTCGGCGTCAGCGTCGAGGACTCCTGGGGCGGTGACCTGACCACGGCGGCGGTCAGCCACCTCGCCGCCAGCACCGGCCCAGCGCTGGAGATGGTCTCCTTCATGAACGACTGGACCTGCGAGCACCTGGCCGGCTACCAGCCGCGCTCGGCCGGCGGAACCGGTGCGGCGCCGTCCGCACCGGGCCTGGGGATCGCCGTCGACGAGGAGCTGCTGGGAGCGCCGTTCGCCAGTTTTGGCTAGATCTGCGGGAGACTTCCCGCAGTGACGCTGCAGCAGCTCCGCTACTTCCTCGCCGCCTGCGAAGCCGGCTCGTTCACCGCCGCCGCCGACCGCCTCTACGTCGCCCAGCCTTCGCTCGCCCAGCAGGTTCGGCGGCTCGAGGACGAGCTCGGCGTCCGCCTCTTCGTCCGCGCCGGCAGGCGGCTGCGCCTGACCGAGGCGGGAACCCTGCTGCGCGAGAACGCCGAGCGCGTGATCGCGGCCTTGGAGGCGACCGAAGCCGCCGTCCGGGAGACTCGCGAGCTGCGCCAGGGGACCGCCTCGCTAGGGACCTTCGGGCTCGCCCAGCGCTATCTGGTCGGAGACGTCGTCAGCGCCTTCGTCGCCCGTCATCCCGACGTCGCCGTCCGCGTCGTCGGCAGCCACAGTCTCGAGGTGGTGGAGAAAGTGCGGGCAGGAGAGCTGGAGGCCGGGCTGGTGGCGCTGCCGGTGGAGGGGGCGTCGCTGGAGGTCGAGCCGGTGATGTCCGACGAGCTCCTGTTCGTCAGCCGGCCGGAGGCGGAGAGTCAGGCGCCGGTCTCGATCCAGCACCTGGCCGAGGCGCGCCTGATCGCCTGGCCGGCGGTTGCCGGCTGGCGCGACTCGATCAGGGGCAAGCTGCGGGCCCGCGCCGGCGAGGAGGGGGTCGAGCTCGAGCCCGCGGTCGAGGTCGAGCACCTGGAGTCGGCACTCGACCTCGCCAGCCTCGGTCTCGGCGTCACCTACGTGCCGAGGACGATCGCCGAATCGCCGGGGTTTCCAGCGGCGCTGGCGACGCAACCCTTCGCACGTCCCCTGTACGAGACCTATGCCTTCGTGCGGCGCTCGGACCACCGGCTCTCGCCAGCCACCGCCGAGCTGGTCCGGCTAGCGCGCGAGCAGATGGAGGGTTTTGGGATGCCGGTTGTGGAGGCCGATTGATCCGGCCGCCGGCGGCGGCCGCGTGTGCGAAGCTCTCGCGCCATGTCTGAGCGCATCAGCCCGATCACCTACCGCTCCTCCTACGCGCTCGCCGCCGAGCAGATCCGGCGCGCGATCGACCTCGGCACCTATCTGCCGGGGGAACGACTGCCGCCCAGCCGCGAGTTCGCCTACCAGCTCGGGATCTCGGTGGCGACGCTGCGCGAGGCGGTGCGGGGGTTGATCGAGGCGGGCCTGCTGGAAATGCGGCGCGGGCCGAAGGGCGGGCTCGTCGTCCTCGAGCAGCCGCGAGACTCCCGCCGCGGCGGGGTCACCAAGGCGGCGCTCGAGGAAGTGGAGAAGGTGATCGAGCTGCGCAAGGCGGTGGAGGGGGAGGCGGCGCGGCTGGCAGCCGAACGCCGCACCGAGAAGGACCTGAAGCGCCTGCAGACGGCCTACGAGTCGATGGAGGCCGAGAGCGAGGCCGAGGAGGCGGATCCGCTGCGTCCCGCTCGCTTCAACCGGGCGGACTCCGAATTCCATGTCGGGATCGCCAAGGCTGCGGGCAACGAGCTGCTCGCCACGGCCGTCGAAGACGCTCGCGCCCAGATGTTCACCGCGATCGGTCTCAGCCTGCACACCCTCACCAGCAAGGCCAACAAAGGCCACGACGCGATCCTGCGGGAGATCCGCCGCGGCCGCCCCGAGGCGGCGGCGAAAGCGATGCGCCGGCACCTCGACCTCACCCGCGAAGACGCCCGCCGGGCGGTCTCGCCGCGGCGCGGCTAGCCGCGCCGCGGCCGTCCTGCGGACCCCCCAACCGGGGGAAATCGACAACGCCGTAATTGAAAAGGTCTGATATCGGATATTAATCACTTACGCCCCTGGGTTAGGGCGGCTGCCCCCATAAGGAAGGAGAGCTGATGTCTGATTCGGACCTCAAATCGGGAGCGCTCGGGCTCGTCTCCGTGGTGATGCAGGGAGTGACCCACATCGCCCCGGCGATCGCGATCCTGCTGACCGTCCAGTTCATCACCGCCGAGGCGGGACTGGCAGCGCCGCTCAGTTACCTGATCGCCGTCCTCATCGTCCTCATCCTCGGCGTCGTCCTCACCCAGCTCGCCAAGCACTTTCCTTCGGCGGGCGGCTACTACACCTACGTCAGCCGCAGCGTCCACCCGCGAGCCGGTTTCCTCGTCTCCTGGCTCTACTTCTTCTACTCGCCGATCTTCGTCGGCGTCATCCTCGCCGCCGTCGGTTCGATCGTCCACGACGAGCTGCTCGCCCAGTACGGCTTCAACCTGCCCTGGTGGGCCTTCCTGCTGGCCGGGGTGGCGCTGATCGGCGTCCTCTCCTACCGCGGCGTCGAGATCTCGGTGAAGACGATGGTGGCGATGGGCCTGATCGAGATCGGCCTCGTCGTCCTGCTCGGCTTCTGGGGTCTCTTCGACCCCGGGTCGGGTGGCGTCAACTTCGACTCCTTTAACCCCGCCAACGCCAGCAGCGCCAACGGCCTCTACCTCGGCGTCGTCTTCTCGATCTTCGCGATCACCGGCTGGGAGGCGGCGGCGGCGATGGGGGAGGAGAGCGAGGACCCGCGCCGCAACGTCCCGCGCGGCATCGTCGGCTCGCTGTTGATCGTCGGCGTCTTCCTCATCTTCACCGCCTGGGCCTTCCAGATCGGCTGGGGCACCAACGACATCGCCGGCTTCATCGAATCCGAAGAACTTCCGCCCCTCGTCCTCGCCCACCAGTACTGGGGCGGGCTCTGGATCCTGCTGTTGCTGGCCGCGGTCAACTCGGCGGTCGCGGGCGGCATCGCCTACACCAACGTGGCGACGCGGATGTGGTACGCGATGGCCCGCTCGGGTTCGCTGCCCAGGCAACTGGCGCACATCCACCCGCGCTACAAGACGCCGACCGTGGCGATCGCGGTCGAGATCGTCTTGACGACGGCGGTCGCGCTGTTCATGGGCTTCTTGATCGGGCCCTTCGAGGAGTTCGTCTTCTTCGGGATCGCCCTCACCTTCGCCCTCGTCTTCATCTACGGCTCGGCGAACCTCGGGGTGTTCCTCTACTACCGGCGCGAGCGGCGCTCAGAGTTCAACCCGATCCTCCATCTGCTGTTCCCGCTCCTCGGCACGGCGGCGCTGCTCTGGGTCGCTTACAAAACCGTCAACCCGTTCCCCGAATCGCCCAACAACTGGGCCCCGATCGTGATCGGCATCTGGCTCGCGCTGGGCGTCCTGATCCTGCTGGTGATGCGCAGCCGCGGCAAAGAGGAGTGGCTGCTGCGGGCGGGTCAGGTCGCCGCCGAAGAGCTGCCGGCCCGCGAGGAGGCGATCGAGCACCGGCCGCCGCTGGTCTGAGCGGGCGCCTTTACGAGAAAACCAAGTCAGCGCCGCCGCGCTTGACGAATGTGACAACCGCCCCTCGGTCGGCCGAGCCTAGAGTCGGGCTTCACCGCAAGGGATCGACCGGGGGGTTGGTTGCCACATGGAGAACCGGCAGGACGCCATCGTCGTCGGCAGCGGGATCATCGGCGCTGCCATCGCCTTCGAGCTCGCCAAGCGCGGCTACCGGACGCTGAACCTCGACAGGCTCCCGGCCGCCGGCTACGGGCCGACCAGCAACTCCTGCGCCATCGTCCGCGCCTACTACTCCTCCTGGGAGGGGGTGGCGATGGCCCACGAGAGCTTCGGCTACTGGGAGGACTGGGAGGGCTACCTCGGCGTCGCCGACGACTTCGGGACCGCGCGCTACCGCCGCTGCGGCTCGCTGCTGCTGAAGTCGGCCGGCAAGCACCACGAGAAGGCGGTCGCCCACTACGACCGGCTCGGGGTCCCTTACGAGGACTGGGACGCGGCGGAGGTTCGCCGCCGCCACCCCTACCTGGACCTGGGCGAATTCTGGCCGCCGCGGCGCCCCGAGGAGCCCGGCTTCCACGAGCCGCCGAGCGGCGAGCTGCCCGGCGCGATCTTCAACCCCGGCGCCGGCTACGTCGACGATCCCCAGCTCGCCACCCACAACCTCCAGCGCGCCGCCGAAGCCGCCGGCGGTCGCTTCGAGTTCCGCGCGGAGGTGACGGCGATCGAGGTCGAGGGCGAGCGGGTCGCCGGCGTCACCCTCGCCGACGGCCGCCGGCTCGAGGCACCGGTGGTGGTCAACGTCGCCGGCCCACACTCCGACCACGTCAACAGGCTGGCCGGCGTCGCCGCGGAGATGCGGATCCGCACCCGGGCGCTGCGGCACGAGGTCCACTACGTGCCGGCGCCCGCCGGAGTCGACTTCGAAGGCGCCGGTTGCGTCCTCTCCGACGGCGACCAGGGCATCTACATCCGGCCAACCACCGCCAACCACATCCTCGTCGGCAGCGAGGACCCCGAGTGCGACCCGCGGGTCTGGGTCGAGGACCCGGGCGACTACGACCGCACCGTCAGCGAGGAGCAGTGGAACGCCCAGGTCTTCCGCCTCGCCAAGCGGATTCCGAGCCTGAGGATCCCCAACGCGCGCAAGGGCGTCGTCGACCTCTACGACGTCTCCGACGACTGGATGCCGATCTACGACCGCTCCGGCCTCGACGGCTTCTACATGGCGGTCGGGACCAGCGGCAACCAGTTCAAGAACGCCCCGGTCGCGGGCCTGCTGATGGCCGAGCTGATCGACCGGGTCGAGAACGGCCACGACCACGACGCCGACCCGGTCAGGATCGGCTGCCGCTACACCGGCGTCGAGCTCGACGCCGGCTTCTACTCGCGGCTGCGCGAGGTCAACGCCGCCTCCAGCTTCTCGGTCCGCGGTTAGGCAGTTAGCCATTCATGAAAAAGGTGATCCTCAGGCTTTGGTGATCGTCCAACCGCAGCGGGCGCCGCCGCTCCTACCATCAGCCGAGTGAGGAGCGTCGACACCCGCTTCGACGGTCGATGAGGGTCGCCGTGGTCGGAGGCGGCGTCGTCGGCCTCTGCGTTGCGGAGGCCCTGGCGCACCGCGACGCCGAGGTGACGGTGCTCGAGGCGGGGCGCTGCGGCGCCGGCGCGTCCGCCGGGAACGCGGGGTGGATAACCCCCGGTCTCTCGAACCCCCTGCCCGCGCCGGGGACCGTGCCGCAGGCGATCCGCTGGATGTTCAACCCGCGAAGCCCGTTGCTGGTCAGACCGGTTCCGCGCGGCAGCTACCTGCGCTGGCTGTTCGACTTCTGGCGGGCTTCGCAACCGCGGCCCTACAGTGCCGGCCTGGCGGCGATGGTCGCGCTGACCCAGCGGGTCGGAGCCGACTTCGACGCCCTTCGCTCTCGCGCCAGCTTCGAGATGCACCGCGACGGGCTGCTCTTCGTCGGGCGCTCGCAACGGGTGCTCGACGCTGAGCTCCGGGTCTTGCGGGACCACCAGGTTTTTGGCTACGACGGCGGCTTCGAGGTGCTCGATCGCGAACGGGCGCTCGTCCACGAGCCGGCGCTGGACCCCGAGATCGCCGGGGCGATCTTCGCCCCTGGCGAGGGCCACGTGCGTCCCGAGAGCCTGACCACGGCTCTGGTCGAGCGCCTCGGGGCCGCCGGCGCCGAGATTCTGGAGCAGACGTGCGTGAGCCGAATCGTCCCCAGCCGGGGTGCCTGGTCGGTGCGGGGCGGCGGCGAGGAGGTCGTCGCCGACCGGGTGGTGATCGCCAGCGGAGCCTCGACCGCGAGCCTGTTGCGGCCCCTGGGCGTGCGGCTGCCGCTGGAAGGCGCCAAGGGGTACAGCATCACCGTCGACGATCCTCCGCTCTCCCTTCGCGGCCCGGTCTACCTCCTCGACGCGAAGGTTGGGGTGAGCCCCTATGCCGGCGCCCTGCGGCTGGCCGGAACGCTCGAGCTGGGCTCCCGGGGCCCTGGTCTCAGCCGAGGCAGGATCCTCGCGATCCAGCGCGCGGGCGAACGCGGCCTTCGGGGCTGGCCCGCCGACGCGAAGACCCACCACTGGGCAGGGTTTCGACCGCTCCTGCCCGACGGGATGCCGGCGATCGGCCCGGTCCCCGGTCACGACGGCCTCTTCGTCGCCACCGGCCACTCGATGCTCGGCATCACCCTGGCCCCGACGACGGCCGAGGTCCTTGCCCCTGTTGTCCTCGAAGGGGGCCCAGCGCTGGAGCTGGCGCCCTTCTCGGTGGCCCGCTTCGGCAACCGCGGAGGCCCCGGAGGCGCCTGATGAAACCACGACATGGAGATGAGAGATGACTGAGGTCACGAGCAACGAGCCGGCGTCGCGCGGGCTGCCCCGCGGTGCCATTTCCGCGAAGCTGGACGCGAAGCTGACGACCGTCCACGACCTCCGGGTGCCGATGCGCGACGGGGTCGAGCTTGCCCTCGACCTGGTCAAGCCAGTCGTCGACGAGCCGCTGCCGGTCGTCCTGTATCGCACCCCCTACGACAAGACCATCGCCCGCGATCTCGGTGCCGAGTTCTTCGACGACCTCGCCCAGCGAGGATACGTCGCCGCCTTCAACGATTGCCGCGGTCGGTTCAACTCCGACGGCGATTTCTTCCCCTACATGAACGAGGCGAAGGACGGTCACGACGTCGTCGAGTGGATCGCCGCGCAGGAGTGGTGCGACGGCAACGTCGGGATGATCGGCGAATCCTACGGCGGGCAGACGCAATGGTTTGCGGCTTCCCAGGCCCCGCCGCACCTGAAAGCGATCGTCCCCTTCGTCTCCCCGCCCAGCACTCTGTGGCGCAACGAGCCCTTCATCAACGGCATCTTCCGCTTGGGGATGGCGGAGTGGATGGTGGCGATGGGCTACAGGTCCTGGCAGGTGAACGGGTGGCTGCTGGCTCCGTTCGTCGAGCAGCAGGACTACTTCGAGGCCCTCCCGGTCAGCGGCATGGACCGTGAGGCGGGGATGACGTCGCGCTGGTGGCACACCTGGATGGAGCATCCGAATTACGACGAGTTCTGGAAGCGGGGCTTCTACGGCAACTACGAGGAGATCGGAGTCAAGGCCCTCAACATCACCGGCTGGTGGGACATGAACTTCCCCGGCGCTCCGCAGAACTTCGAAGAGATGCGAAAGCGCGGCGCCACCGAGGAGGCCCGGGCGGGGCAGAAGCTGGTGATCGGCGGCTGGGCCCACCTCGTGAACAAGTCGCGGGTGATGTCGGGCCTCGACCTCGGCGACGACGCCGTGGTCGAGCTGAACGAGTACGTGATCCGGTTCTTCGATCGCTGGCTGAAGGGGGTCGAGAACGGGCTCGACGAGGAGAAGCCGGTCAACGTCTTCGTGCTGGGCTCGAATGAGTGGCGCCACGAGGAGGACTTCCCGCTGCCGGGGACCGAGGAGGTTCCGTTCTTCTTCCATTCCGGAGGGAAGGCCAACTCGCTGCTCGGCGACGGGGTCCTCTCGACCGAGGAGCCAACCGACGAGGAGCCGCCCGATCGCTACGAGTACGACCCCGACAGCGTGCACCGGTCGGTTTGGCGTCTCGAAGACGGTCCGGTCGACGACCGCCTGGCGACGGCTCGAGACGACGTCCTCTGTTACACCACCGAGCCGCTGACGGAGTCGCTCGAAGTTGTTGGCTGGGTGAGCTGCCAGCTCTACGCCGCGTCTTCGGCGAGGGACACCGACTGGCACGTGCGCCTGGTCGACGTGCACCCGGACGGCAGCGCCCGCTTCCTCTGTCACGGCATGATGCGGGCGAGGTTTCGCAACTCGCTCGAGGCTCCGGAGCTGCTCGAGCCCGGCGAGCCGACGCTGTTTGACTTCAGCCTCGACGCTGCGGGGGTCCGCTTCTTGCCGGGTCATCGCATCCGGGTCGAGGTGATGAGCTCATGGCTTACCCAGTGGTCCCGCAACCTCAACACCGGCGCTGACAACCCGTTCGACGAATCGGAGCCGGTGGTTGCCCAGCAGACCGTCTTCCACCAGCCCGGGCTCGCCTCCCGTGTAACGCTGCCGGTGGTCCCGCCTCCGAGCGGGAAGGCGGGGTGAGTCGGATGTCTCAGCCGGTAAGCAGCTCCGCCGCCCCTTACCGCCCGGTCCCCCCGCGCCCCGTCGGCGAGCGCGAGCGGGCGGGGCTGATGGCGGTCGCCGACGCCCTCATCCCCGACGGCTCCGCCGGCCCGCGCCCGAGCGCCCTCGAGGGTTACCCGCGGTGGCTCGACCGCGCCCTCGCCGCCCGCCGCGACTGCTTCGAGCAGGTGGTCGCGCTGGCCGCCCGCCTGGCCGAATGCCCCGCCGAGGACCTCGAGGCCGAGCTGCGGCGGCTGGCCGCCGATCCCGACTCCGGCTTCGAGCAGCTCTCCGCCGTCATCGCCGGCGCCTACCTGATCGATCCCGGCGTGCGCGAGGCCATCGGCTATCCAGGTCAGGCCCAGCGCCCGCCGCGCTTCGACGAGGCGGTCGAGCAGATCATGGACGGCGTCCTCGACCCGGTGATCGAGCGCGGCCGCATCTACGTCGACCCGGCCACCGCCTCGGCCGAGGGAGCCTCGCGATGAGCGCGGGCGCAAAGGAATGCGAGGTGCTGGTGATCGGCGCCGGCCCCTCGGGGGCGATCGTCACCCACACCCTCGCCACCCAGGGCTTCGACGTCGTCTGCCTCGAGCAGGGCGAGTGGGTGAACCCCAGCGACTACCCCGCCAACCACCCCGAGTGGGAGCTCTTGATCCAGCAGCAGTGGCACCACGACCCCAACGTGCGCTCGCTGCCGGCCGACTATCCGCTGGAGGTCTCGGACTCCGAGATGCGCCCGGTGATGTTCAACGGCGTCGGCGGCTCGACGATTCTCTTCGGCGCCCAGTGGCCGCGCCTTCTGCCCTCCGACTTCCGGGTTCGCAGCGTCGACGGAGTCGCCGATGACTGGCCGCTCGACTACGAGGAGCTGAAGCCCTTCCACGACGAGGTCGACGAGTTCATCGGCGCCGCCGGCGTCGACGAGAACCCCGCCTACCCCGAGGGCCTTGCCTTCCCGATGCCGCCCCATCCCCTCGGCCGCGGCGGCCGCCGCGCAGCCGAGGCGATGAACCGCCTCGGCTGGCACTGGTGGCCCGGGACCAACGCGATCGTCGGCTACAAGCACAAGACCCTGGAGCCCTGCGGGCGCTGGGGGACCTGCGAGTTCGGCTGCCCGGCTGGAGCCAAGGCCTCCTTCGACCTGATCTACATGCCCCAGGCCCTGAAGGCGGGCGCCAGGCTGCAGACCGGCGCCCGGGTGCGCGAGGTCACAACCGATGCCCAGGGCCGTGCCAGCGGCGCGGTCTGGATCGACCGTGAGGGAAAGGAGCACCACCAGGCGGCCAAGGCCGTGGTGATCTGCGCCAACGGAGTCGGGACGCCGCGGCTGCTGCTGATGTCGGCCGCCGCCGGCCACCCAGACGGGCTCGCCAACTCCTCCGGCCTGGTCGGCCGCAACCTGATGCTGCACCCGACCTCGAGCGTGATCGGCTACTACGAGGAGGACCTCGGCAGTTGGCTCGGCCCCGCCGGCGAGCTGCTGCAGTCGATGGAGTTCTACGAGACCCGCCCCGGGAACGACTTCGTTCGCGGCGCCAAGCTGGTGGCGATGCCGCTGCCGGGGCCGCTGAACGCGCTGGAGCTACAGCGCGAGCGCGGCTTTGACGCCGTCTGGGGCGAGGCCTTCCACGACCTGATCCGCGGCCACGCCAGCGGCTTTCTCTGGGGCGCGGTGACCGAGGACCTGCCGAGCGAGGCAAACCGGGTGACCCTGGACGGCGCCCTGACCGACTCCGATGGCCTGCCGGCGGCGAAGATCACCTACCGGATCAGCGAGGACACCCGCAAGATCCTGCGTTTCTGCAACGAACGGATGCAGGAGATCCACGCCGAGATGGGCGCCGCCCACACCGTCGACATCCCGCTCTGGATCGATCAGCCGGGTCACCTGCTGGGAACCGCGCGGATGGGCACCGACCCGGCCCGCTCGGTGGTCGACGCCAACGGCCGCGCCCACGACGTCTCCAACCTCTACATCGCCGACGGCAGCATCTTCGTCACCTCCGGCGCCGTCAACCCCACTTCGACGATCACCGCCCTGGCGCTGAAGGTGGCGCGGGGAATCGTCGCCGACGCGCGGAAATCCTGAACGAACGACCCGAGGAAGCTAATGAACGATGTGACTGGAAACGCACTGCTGAACTACATCGGCGGGGAGTGGCAACCCGCCGCCGACGGGAGCCTGATGCCCGTACTCAATCCGGCTAACGAGTCGGTGATCGCGGAGGCTCCCGAAAGCTCCGCGGTCGACGTCGACCGCGCCGTCGAGGCGGCGAGGCGGGCGTTTCCGGGCTGGCGGGACACGACCCCCCAGGAGCGCGCCGGGGCTCTTCTGACCCTCGCCGACGCGATCGACGAGCACGCCGACGAGCTGATCGAACTGGAGAGCGCCAACGTGGGCAAGCCACGGGCGGTTGCGGCGGAGGAGATTCCGGTCTGCTCTGACAGCCTGCGCTTCCTCGCCGGTGCCGCGCGGGCGATGTGGGCGCCGGCCGCGGGTGAGTATGTGACGGGCCACACCTCGATCCTGCGCCGCGAGCCGCTCGGGGTGGTGGGAGCAATCGCCCCGTGGAACTACCCGCTGATGATGGCGGTGTGGAAGCTGGCGCCGGCGCTGGCGACGGGCAACACCGTCGTGCTGAAGCCGGCAGAGCAGACGCCGTTGACGATCCTCAGATTGATGCAGCTCGCGGGCGAGGCGCTGCCGCCGGGTGTCCTCAACGTCGTCAACGGCGCCGGGGACCCGGTGGGGCAGAGGCTGGCGTCGCATCGAGACGTGGCTCTGGTTTCGCTGACTGGGTCGGTCGCGACCGGCCGCCGGGTGGCCGGGGCGGCCGCCCACAGCCTCAAGCACGTTCATCTCGAGCTCGGAGGAAAGGCGCCGGTGATCGTCTTCGACGATGCCGACCTCGAGGCCGCGGCCGAGGCTGTGCGCGTCTTCGGGTTCTGGAACAGCGGCCAGGAGTGCGGCTCGGCGACTCGGGTGTTGGTCCAGCGAGGCGCTTACGACGAATTCCTCGCCGCGCTGGTGAAGCAGGTGGAGTCGATCTCCACCGGCGACCCGAGCGAGGGCGACGGGGTGGAGATGGGCCCACTGATCAGCACTGTTCAGCGCGAACGGGTGATGGGATACATCAACCGCGCCCTCGCGGCGGGGGCCGAAGTTGCCACCGGCGGCGCCGCGCTCGACCGGCCTGGGTACTTTGTCGCTCCGACCGTCGTGACTGGCGCCGATCAGGAGTCCGAGATCGTCCAGTCGGAGGTCTTCGGCCCGGTGGTGACGGTCCAGAGCTTTGACGGGGAGGAGGACGCCCTGGCCGCCGCCAACGACACCGAGTACGGACTGTGCGCGTCCGTTTGGACCCAAGCACTCGGCCGCGGACTTCGTCTTGCCAACGGGCTCGACTTCGGCACGGTCTGGATCAACTCCCACCTTGCCCTCGCCTCTGAGACCCCCTGGGGCGGGTTCAAGCAGTCGGGACAGGGAAAGGACATGTCCGCCCTGGCCCTGGACAGCTACACCCGAACCAAGCACGTGATGGCCAACCTGGCCTGATCTTGCCCCCGGCTGAGGGGAACTGGCGGATCTTCCAACCCGCCGGCCAACACTCTTGCCGATCGTCCAACCCCCAGGCGGCAAGCCGAAAGGTAGCGTCGCGTCAGGGGCTGTTCGAAGCAATGCCTACAGAGGAGCGACCTTGAAAAAACCAACTCTCCAGAACCTCGTGATGCTGGCGATCGCCGCGTGCAGCATCGTTGCACTGGGAATGCTTGCCGGCTGCGGTGGCGGTAGCAGCACCTCCAGCGGCGGAGGCTCGGCAGAGGTCGCCCCCGGGGGAACCCTGCACGTCTCGCAAGGGGAAGAAGTAGTCACCCTGGACCCGCTGGTGGCAACCGATCCCTCGAGCGTGAACGTGGTCAGCCAGATCAACGAGCCGCTGTTCAGGGTCACGGCGGAGGGCGAAGCCGAACCCTGGCTCGTCACCAAGGTCGAAAAGTCGAAGGATCAGCGCGTCTGGACCTTCCACCTCCGTGGTGGTGTCAGTTTCACCAACGGCAACCCGCTGACCTCTGCCGATGTGCTCTTCACCCTCGAAAGGGCGCGCAAGAGCGTCAACTGGGGCAGCGTGCTCGAAGGCGTGGAATCGATTACGACTCCGTCTCCCTCGACTTTCGTGATCAAGAACTCTTCACCGGCGCCGGAATTGCCGGCGTTGCTGTCGCAGTGGTCGTTCGGGATCATTCCCACGAACTTCGGAGGTGCGTCCGAAAAAGAGTTCGCACAGCACCCGGTCGGCACCGGGCCCTTCGTCTTGGGCTCATGGAAACGCGGCGAATCCCTGACCCTGGACAAGAACGACAACTACTGGGAGAAGGACCGCCCCTACCTTCAGAGCGTCGTCCTGCAGGCGGTCCCGAACGGGCAGAGCCGAGTGGCGCAGTTGCAAGGAGGTCAGCTCGACCTGATCTATAGCCCGCCGTGGGCGCAGGTCGAGTCGATCGAAAACACCCCCGGCCTCGCAGTCGGCGACTTCCCGCTCGGCTACGTCCAGTACCTGATCCTCAACTCGCGCGATCCCCTCTTCCAGAACGAGAAGGTGCGCGAAGCTGTCGACCTCGCCCTCGACCGCGACGGGATGGTTAGCGCGATCACCAACGGGCACGGTGAAAAGGCCGGCTCCTACATCCCGCCCGTCATCCCTTACCACGACGCGAGCATCGAGCCCACCCAGCAGGACGTCGCGAAGGCGGAACAGCTTCTCGCCGAAGCAGAGAAAGAAGGCGTCGACCCCACCGTCACGATGCTCAACAGCTCCGAAGCCACCTTCTGGGGAAGCGGGGCCCAGATCGTTCAACAGAACCTCGAAGCTGTCGGCTTCCAGATCTCGATCAGGTCCAGCGACCTGGCCTCCCTGCTGGAAACCCTGGCCGGCGGAAAGTTCGAGATGTCGACGCTGGAAGCGTATGACGCGACGCCGAGCCCGGCCGAAATGATCGGTGCTTACAACGGCTACGAAGCGGTCTTCAGCGGGGCCGACACCACCGAGACGACCAAGCTCGCCGCGGAAGCCACGAGCGCCGTCGACCCTGCCGAACGCGAAGAACTGTGGCACCGGATCCAGCAGATCCTCGACGACGAACGGTACATCCAGCCGGTGGTCTACGTGCCCTACTCCTGGGCGCTGAAGGACGACCTGGTCGGGTTCGAGGTCGGGACCTCGGGAATCCCCTGGTTCGCCGACGCGGGCTTCGCCAAGTAGGAGCTCGCGGTGACCGACATCGGCGAGATGCTCGCGCGGGTGCGCGAGGAAGCGGATGCGAAGTCCTCGTGGGAGGGCGATGTCGAGCTCGCGGACGGCCATCGGCGCTACGTCCGCGCGTTCGGCACCGGCTCGGAGGTGATCGTCGGCCTCCACGGCGGCCCCGGCGGGAACCACGAGGCCCTGCTGCCGCTCGCCCGGATCGCCGGCGAGGAGATCAAGGTCATCCTCTACGACCAACTGGGCGGCGGCGGGTCCTCGCGCCCGGACGACGACTCGCTCTGGACGATGGAGCACTTCGTCGCCGAGCTCGCAGGTATCTGTGACGTGCTCGCCCTCGAGGGGGTGCACTTGCTCGGTCACGGGTGGGGCGGGATGCTGGCCTTGGAGTGTGCCCTGGCCGCACCGCAACAGGTCCGCTCCCTGATCCTTTGCGATAGCGCGCCGAGCACCAAGGCTGCCCAGGAAGGCTATGCGGAGATCCTCGCCGCGGCGTCGCCGCGGATTCGGGCGGCCGCTGCGACGGGCGACGAATTCGACCCCCGCGAACAGGCAGCGGCTGCCGGCGATGACCTGACCGGTCTGTACGCGGCCCACGTCCGTCGCTGCCACCCCTTCGAGCCCGAGCGCTCGAAGCGCGAGTTCATCGAGCTGTTCGACGAGCTGTTCCCCGACATCGGACCCGCGTACGGAGTGATGTGGGGCTCGAACGAGTTCGTGCCCGACGGCAACCTGCGCGATTGGAGCGCGGTCGAGCGCCTGGGCGAGATCGCGGTGCCGGCCCTTGTCATGTGCGGTGCCCACGACCAGATGACCCCCGAGCGCTGCGGCCGGCCTCTGGTGGAGGGCCTCGCCGACGCCCGCTGGCTGATCTTCGGCCAGTCCAGCGCGATGCTCTTCCACGAGGTCGAGGCCGACCTGGCGCTGGCGTCGATCGCGGCGTTCGTCGCCTCCCGCCTCGGTGGCGGGCGGGCGGTTCAACTACTAGACGAGGAGTGGAGATGAGGCAAAGCATCCTGGGGATGACGTGCAGGGGGATGCTGGCGCTGATCGCGGTCTGCGCCATGCTGGTCGGGGGTTGCGGTGGTAGTGGAGGCGGTTCGAGTACGGGCGGGAAGCCGACCGAGGGGGGGACCCTGCGGTTGGCGATGACGGGCGAACCGACGAACCTCAACCCGCAGCAGGCGATCGACCAGCCGGCGATCTACACGGTGAGTCAGATCAACGAGCCGCTGTTCCGCACCGATGCCGACAGCCAGGTGGTCCCGTGGTTGCTGAAGAGCGCGACCCACTCGGCGGATGGGCTCACCTGGACGCTGAAGCTGCGGCCGGGGGTCAAGTTCTCCAACGGGCAGCCGCTGACGGCCGAAGATGTGGTCTTCAGCATCGACGCGGTCCGCGAGAGCGTCAACTGGAGCTTCATGTACGAAGCGATCGACTCCGTGCGGGCGGTTTCGCCGACGACCGTGGAGCTGAGTCTGAGCGAACCGATGGCGGCCCTCGAATCGGCACTCTCCCTTTATGCCTCGGGGGTCGTTCCGGCCGGTTACGCCGGGATGAGCCCGAAGCAGTTCGCGCAGCGGCCGATCGGGACGGGGCCGTTCGTGCTGGAGAAATGGTCCAAGGGCCGATCCCTAACGCTCGCCCGCAACGCCGACTACTGGCAGCCGGGAAAGCCGTTCCTCGACAAGGTCGTGATCTCGTCGGTTCCCGACGACAACAGCCGAGTCGCGCAGCTCCGCGGCGGTCAGTTGGATGTCGTCGCGACGCCGCCGTGGTCGCAGCTAGATGGGCTGCGGAGCACCCCGGGCCTGCGGGTCGGTGAGTATTCGCTGGCCCGCGCCGACTACGTGATGCTGAACCTGGCCGAGCCGCTGTTCGAAGACCCGCGGGTGCGCGAGGCGGCGTCGCTGGCGCTCGACCGTTCCGGTGTCGTGGAAGCGGCCCTGGCCGGCAACGGCAAGGTCGGGGGCTCCTGGCTTCCGGAAGCGCTGCTCTACGCGGACCATGGCATCAAGCCGCCGACGCGGGACGTCGCCAAGGCGAAGCGCCTGCTGAGCGAAGCCGTCGCCGAGCGGGGCCTGAGTCCGGCCCTGACGCTGATCCTCACCGCCGGTGACACCTACGCGCAGACGGCGGGCCAGATCGTCCAGCAGGATCTCGAGGAAGTCGGGTTCAAGGTCGAGCTGCAGCCGCTCGACGAAGCGGCGATCCTCTCGCAGCTGGCCGCCGGCGAATACCAGGCCGCGATCCTCGCCCTGCAGTCGGACATCGTCGATCCCTCCGAGCTGGTCTCCTTCTACACGGCCACGGGGAGCTATTACACGGGGGCTCCGACGGAGGCTGTGGGCAAGCTCGGGGCCGAAGGCGCGGCTGCGCTCGATGACGAAAAGCGGCGGCAGATATACGCCGAGATCCAACGTCAGGTCGGTGATGAAAACAACCTGCTGACGATGGACTACCAGCCCTTCGTCTGGGCGATGAACGACAAGGTCGCTGGGTTCGAAATCAACGCCACCGGAATCCCCTGGCTGGCCGACACCGGCTTTAACGAATAAGGGGATCGAGCGGCGCTCGTCAGGGCTGGAGCTGCCTTGCCCGCAGCTCCAGCTCGAGCGCGAGCCGCGCCTCGCTGTCCTCGAGGTCGACACCGGTGATCTCGGTGATCCGTTTGAGCCGATAGCGAACGGTGTTGACGTGTACGTGGAGCCTTCGCGCGGCCACAGAGACGTTGCCGAGGGCATCCAGTAGGCAGCGAAAGGTGAGCACGTACTCCGTCCCCTGAACCTCGTCATGTTCGAAGAGGAGGCGGCAGGCCTCCGACCGACCCGCGTGCCAATCGCTCACGAACGCGTCGACGTCCGCCAGCAGCGCCCGAGCACGGACGTCCTCGAAGGTGGTGACCGCGTCCACCTCAGCCCCGAGAACCAGGCTTTCCTCGGCGGTTCGCCGGCTCTGCGGGAGCCTTTGCGGGCCTTCGACCTCCTGTCCGATGCCGGCGCGGAGGTTGACTCCCAGCGTCTTGCTCGAGTAGGTGACGCACTCGCCCAGCAGCCGCTTCAGGGACGCCTTGTCTGCCGGTCCTCGGCAGGAGGTGAGGACGTAGATCCGTTCCCGTGGAACCCCGCCGGGCGCGTGTTCCTGCTCGCGGCTGGCGGTCACCGCGAGGTGCTCGTAGGAGCGGAGATGCATTGCCAGTAGGTCGATCAACCGCGGACCGATCGTCGCTGGCGAGGCGGCCTGTCGGGAGGCGATTTCGAGCGCCAGCACGACCAGCGGGTCTTCCCCGGAGATGCCCATCCGGCGCAGCGCCTCAACCGATGAGGCTTCGCCCCAGAGGAGCGCGGCGACGCGGGACTCGCGCAACCGCCGCTCGACGTTGACGATCACCCGCTGGCGCATAATCTGGAGGCCCGCGATCGCGGCTGCCTGCCGCAGCGCCTCGTCGGCCTCGGAGGAGAGCGCCTCGTCCTCTCCAGCGAGCCAGATCGAACCCAGGACGCTCTCGCCGAGCCGGATCGCGACCACGCGCCGCCGCTCGATGTCGCCGAGCTCGACGTGGAGAACCTCCTTGCTCGTCAGCAGATGCTCGATTACCCCCAGCTCGCGGATCTCGCGCAGCCAGCGTTCCGGAACCTGCCGGTTGAGAATCGCCTCACGGCGGCCCTCGTCGATCTCGCTGCCGCCCGAGAAGGCGAGGATGCGTGACTGCATGTCCTCGATCGTCACCGGCCCGCCAGCGATCGCCGCCGTGGCCTCGGCGAGGGCGAAGAGGTCGCCCAGCCCCGTTTGCCGCAGGCCGTCGGCGTAGCCGGCTTCGGTCGTGTCCCTGGCGTCGACGGCGGCGCGAATTAGCTGATAGAGCTCGCCCCAATCGACCCCGCCGGGAACCCCGAGCAGGGCGACACCGGTCTCTTCAGCGGCGCTGACGAGGTCTCGCGGCCAGCTTTCGGCCCCTCGAAAGGCGATGGCGGGGACAGCCGCCGCGGCCACTTCGCGCATCAGCGCGGTGGGGTCGTCGCGCTTGAACGAGAAGCCCACCGCGAACAGCAGGCGGTCGCCCTCCTCGTCGCGGCGAATCGGATCGAGGGGGTCGTGCAGCGTCACCCCGGCGATTGGAACGTCGACGCCGCGCGGCGCCAGCACGACCTCGATCAGCTCCGGCCCGAGATCGGCGCACAGCTGCTCGAGGGTCATCGCTCCTTCAGTGGGCTGGACGATGGGACCACTTCCCTCTTCCTGGCCGAGCATCGCGGCCAACTATAGAGCGGTTTGAGGTGCCCGCCGAGGGCCTCGGCCGCGCTTGTCTGGTCGGCCAAGGGATCGGGCGTGAGGTTGGTGGAATCGGCCAATGACCCCACCCTCCTCTCGGGATTAGAGTCGCCTTCGATGGCCACCGGCGGCGGGAATTTCGACCAACCGGAGATCCCGGCGGCTTCCTGGGAAGGGCAGGTCCGACTGGCCGACGGTTACGACCGCTTCGTCCGCCGCTTCGGCACCGGGCCGAACGTCCTCCTCTGTCAGCACGGGGGCCCCGGGGTGGACCACCGCTCGCTGCTGCCGCTGGCCAGCCTCGCCGACGACCGCCTCCAGGTGGTCTTCTACGACCAGCTCGGCGGCGGGGCCTCGTCCCGCCCCGACCGGGACGAGCTCTGGACCGTTGAGACCTTTGTCCGCGAGTTCGTGGGGCTCGTCGACGCCCTCGACTCGGACGGCGTTCATCTGCTCGGGCAGTCGTGGGGAGGGATGCTGGCGCTGGAGTGCGCGCTCGCCACTCCCAAGCTGGTGCGCTCGCTCGTCCTCTGCGACTCGCTGGCCGCCATCTCCCATGCCCGGGAAGGGTTCGCCGAGATCCTCGATGACGCGCCCGACGCGGTCAGGGTCGCGCTGGAGGGCAACCATCCGTTCGACCCCAGCGACGACTCCGATCTGGGCCGGGGGATCGCCAACGTCTTCGCGACCCACCTGCGGCGCTCGCACCCGTTCGACCTCGAGCGCTCGCGCCGGGAGCTGGCGGAGCTCTCGGGCGTCCTCTTCGATTACATCGGGCCGGCCTACGAGGTGATGTGGGGCGCCAACGAGTTCGCCCCCGATGGAAACCTCCGCGACTGGAGCGTCGTCGACCGCCTCGGGGAGATCACGGCACCGGCCCTCGTCATCTGCGGGGCCTACGACGAGCTGACGCCCGAGCGCTGCCATCGACCGTTGGTCGAAGGGCTCCCGGACGCCCGCTGGCTGATCCTCGGCCAGTCGAGCCACATGATCTTTCACGAGGTCGAGGCCGACCTCGCCCTCGCCGCGATCCGCGGCTTCCTGCTCGACCTCCCGTCGTAAGGGCGAAACCGTCAAAGTCGCGCCCTGGATTTGGCCGATCCGACAACGGAGGACCGGAGGACGGTCCTTACGCTCGCTGGCGTGAAAGTCGCGGTGGTCGGAGGAGGTGTGATCGGGCTTGCCCTGGCGGAGGCGTTGAGCCGGCGCGGGGCCGAGGTCGTCCTCCTCGAGGGAGGGCAGTGCGGCAAAGGTGCCTCGGCCGGCAACGGCGGCTGGGTCACGCCCGGGCTCGCCAGCCCGATCCCGGCCCCGGGGGCGGTGGGGCAGGCGACCCGGTGGATGCTTAACCCGCGCAGCCCGTTCCTGATCCGGCCGGTGCCGCGCGCCAGCTTCGCCCGCTGGACCTTCGACTTCTGGCGCGCCACCAAGCCGCGCGCCTTCAGCGCCGGGATGGCGGCGATGATGGCGCTCTCGCGGCGGATCCTCGACGATTACGACGCCCTCGCCGAGCGCTGCTCGTTCGAGATGCACGACGACGGTCTGCTCTTCGTCGGCCGCAGCGAGCGCTCCGTGCGGGCGCAGGAGCAGCTCTTCCGCGAATGCCGCGCGCTCGGCTACGAGGGCGAGGTGGTGACGATGAGCCGGGCCGAGGCGGTCGAGCTGGAGCCGGCGCTGGTCGGCGATTTTGCCGGCGCGGTCTACGCCGCCGACGAACGCTACGTGCGTCCGGAAACCGTCAGCGCCGGGCTGGCGGCGGAGCTGCGCCGCCGCGGCGTCGAGCTGCGCGAGAACGCACCGGTGCACGAGCTCGCCCGCAGCGGCGAGGGCTGGGCGCTGCGCACCGACGCGGGGGCGGTGGAGGTCGACCGCGTCGTCGTCGCGGCGGGGGCCGCGACCCGCGACCTGCTAGCGCCGCTCGGGGTGAAGCTGCCGGTCGAGCGGGCAAAGGGCTACAGCCTCACCGCAGACGATCCCCCTGTCCGCTTCCGCGAGTCGGTCTACCTGCTCGAGTCCCGCGTCGGCGTCACCCCGTTTGACCGCGGCGTCCGGCTGGGGGGGACGCTGGAGCTGGGCTCCCGCGGCCTCGGCCTCAGCCGCAACCGGATCGCCGCGATCGAAGGCGCCGCCCGCGCCGCCTTCGGCGAGTGGACCGAGGGTGTCCAGTGGCGCCCCTGGGCCGGCTTCCGCACCCTGCTTCCCGACGGGCTGCCGGCGCTCGGCCCGGTCCCCGGGCACGGTGGGCTGCACGTCGCCACCGGCCACGGCATGGTCGGCGTCACCCTCGCCCCGACCACCGCCGAGGTGGTCGCCCCGGCCGTCCTCGGCGACGCGCCGCCGCTGCAGCTCGCGCCCTTCTCGATTGCCCGCTTCGACAACCGCGGCCAGGTGCCGCAACCGACTCCCGCCCCGAAAGGAACCTGATGTCAACCCTCCCGATCGCGCAGACCCGAGTCTGCGGCAACCTCGTCTTCACCGCCGGCCAGCTCGGCTTCGACGCCGACGGCAGCGTCCCGCCCGAGTTCGGCCGTCAGGTCGAACTGGCGATCGAGGCGCTGCGGACCCAGCTCGAGGCCGCCGGCGCCTCCCTGGAGAGCGTCCTCAAGGTCACCAACTTCCTCGTCAACCGCTCCGACTTCGCCGAGATGAACGAGATCTACGCCCGCTACTTCAGCGAGCCCTTCCCGACCCGCTCGACCCTCCTCGTCGGCCTCGCCGGAGAGGAGTTCCTCTTCGAGATCGAGGCGGTGGCGGAGCGCACCGGGGCTTGAGCCGGTGGCTGCTCGGGAGGAGGATGTGGCGATGAGCGGTCGGTCCGATCTGCCGTTCGGAGTGCCGCTGCCGGCGCGACCCCCGCGCGAGGCACTCGACGGCCTCCTCGCGGCCGACCCCGCCGCGCCCCGCACGATCGAGATCGGGATCCCGATGCGCGACGGACTCGAGCTCGCCGCCGACGTCCACCTGCCGGCGGCCGACCGGCTGCCGGCCCCGGCGGTCGTGATCGGCACGCCCTACGACAAGTCCTCTCCCTTCGAAGACGCCGCCGCCTACCAGGAGGCGGGTTACGTCGCCGTTGTCTACGACACCCGTGGCCGCGGCAAGTCGGAGGGCGTCTTCCAGCCTGACTCCGCCTCCGACGGCAGCGACGGATACGACGCCGTCGAGTGGGTGGCGGCGCAGGAGTGGTGTGACGGCAACGTCGGGGTGACCGGGATCAGCTACATGGGCTGGGTCGTGTTCGCGACCATGGCCAACCGGCCGCCGCACCTGAAGGCGGGAATCCCGATCTCGGCCGCCGGTCGCTTCCAGCAGGAACTGCCCTACACCTACGGCTGCTTCTGGCTCTACAACGCCTTCTGGTTCGCCTTCGTGCGGCGGCGGATCAACGACACCAGCCGCAAGGTCTCCGACCTGATGCCGATCCTCCCGGTCGAGGCGATCGGCCCCGCGATCGACCCCGCTGGTCCCGGCTGGGAGGAGTTCCTCACCCACGAAACCCTCGACGAGCTCTGGCGCAGCCGCCGCTGGGACGGCGAATACGAGTTCGACGTCCCCTGCCTGCACGTCACCGGCTGGCACGACCGCGAGGACATCTGGGGCACCTTCCACCACTACGAAGAGATGCTGACGTCCTCGCCCGCCCGCGAGCAGCAGTGGCTGCTGGTCGGCCCCTGGAGCCACACCTCCTGTCGCCATCCCACCGACGTCTACGACGGCATCGAGTATCCGGGATCGGCACTCGACATGAACGCGATCCACATCCGCTTCTTCGACCGCTTCCTGAAGGGAGAGGAGAACGGGGTCGACGACGAGCCGCGGGTGCGGATGTACGACCCCGGGGCAAAGCGCTGGGAGGTGCGCGAGAGCTGGGCCGAGGGCACGCGCGAGCAGGAGCTCTTCCTCGCCGACGGGAGCGCCCTCGCCGCCGCTCCTGAAACCGATGGCGAGACCTCCTACCGATACGACCCGCTGCGGCCGAACGGCAACCCCTTCGACCCCGACTCCTTCCCCTGGGAACCGCCGATCCACCTCGCCGGCCTGGAAGCGCAGGAGGGGGTGGTGACCTGGACCAGCGAGCCGCTGGCGGAGCGGCTGACGGTCCGCGGCTGGGGCGAGACGGTGCTCTGGGCGGCGACCGACGGCGAGGACACCGACTGGCACCTGAAGCTCGCCGACGTCGCCCCCGACGGCACCTCCCTCTTCGTCTCCTGGGGCTGCCTGCGCGCCTCCTACGGCGAGGACGAAGCGAGCCTGGGGGCGGTAACCCCGGGCGAGGTCAGCGAGTACGCGATCGAGCTGACCCCGATCTTCCACAGCTTCGAACCCGGCCACCGCCTCCGCCTCGTCCTCGCCAGCTCCGAATACCCCTGGTTCGCCCGCAACCTCAACCGCTTCGAACCGATCGGCAAACAGTCAGATCCTCGGGTCGCGACCAACACCGTCTTCCACGGGCCGGCGCACCCTTCGCGGCTGCGGCTGCGGGTTGAGTAGCTGAACAGGAGGAGGTTAGGCCCCCGCCGCTTTGGCGTAGGCCCGCAGCTCGATCTCCAGCGGCAGCCGGGCGTCGCCGTCGGCGAGATCGATCCCGGTCAGCTCGGTGATGCGGCGGATCCGGTAGCGGACCGTGTTGACGTGGAGGTGGAGGTCCTGGGCCGCCTTGGCGGCGTTGCCGAGGTTGTCGAGGACGGCGCGCAGGGTCGGCAGGTAGTCGGAGCTGTGCAGGCGGTCGTGCTCGATCAGCTTCCGCAGCGCCGCCGACTGGCCGCCGTACCAGCCCCCGACCATGCCCTCGACGTTGGCCAGCAGGACGGTGCCGTGGATCGCCTCGAACAGCACCTCGCGCTCGGAGTCGGGGCTGAGGCTGAGGCACTCGTCGGCGCTGCGGCGGGCGACGGCGAGCTCGGCGGCGGCGGCAACTTCGTGGCCGATCCCGGTCCGCAGCTCAACCCGCAAGACTTTTGAGGCATGGATCCGGCATTCCCGTGCGATGGCCTGCAGCGCCTCGCGGTCGCGGGGTCCACGGGAGCTGGTGACGGCGTAGACGCGGCCGTCCAGCGTGGCGGCGACGGCGGGGCGGTCGTAGGCGTGCAGTTGCATCGTCAGCAGGTCGATCAGGCGGGTGCCGACGGCGGCGGGCGAGTGGACGCCGCAGGTTATCACCTCGATCGCGAGGACGACCAGCGGCTCGTCGCCGGGGAGGTCGAGCCGTCGCAGCGCCGCCTCGGAGGGTTCGCCGCCGTTCAGCATCGTCGCTAGGGCGTCGCCGCGCATCCGCCGCTCGATGTCGTCGCGCATCCGCTGCCGGACCAGGTGCAGGGCGGCGATCGGCGCCGCCCGGCGCAGCACCTCGTCGGCGTCGTCGGCGAGGGCGCCTTCGTCGCCCATCAGCCAGATCGAGCCAAGCATCTGGCCGTTGTGGCGGATCGCGATCGCCCGCCGCGGCTGCGAGCCCTCGCCGTATTCGAAGCGCAGCACCTCGTCGTTGGTTAGCAGGTGATCGATCACGCCTTCCTGGCGCATCGCCCGCATGCAGTCGTCGGGCGGCCGGCGGTTGAGGATCGTGAAGCGACGTTCGTCGTCGGTGTCGCCGCCGGCCGAGAAGGCGAGGACCCGGGAGCGGATGTCGTCGATCACCACCGGCCCGCCCGCCAGTGCCGCGGTCGCCTCGGCGACTGCGAAGAGATCGCTGCCGGCGAGGTCGCGGGAGCTGACCGGGCTGCGCTCGGCCTCCAGGTCGGGCGCCGAGAGCGTCGCCCGGACTAGCTCGAAGAACTCTCCCCAGCTGAGCTGGGGAGAGAGCGAGATCAGCGCCAGGCCGGCCTGCTCCGCCGTCTCGATCAACTCTGTCGAGGGCGCGTCGCCGACCCGGGCGGCCAGCGCCGCGGCGCCGCCGGCACCGCACTCGCCGAGGGCGGCGATCAGTTCTCCCTCCTCACCGGGGGCGGACCCGACAGCGAGTACGAGCTTGTCTCCGAGGTCCTCACGGTCGGGGTCGAGGCGGTCGTTGAAGAGGACGTCGCGCAGCGGCGCGTCGACGCCGTCGGGGGCCGCCACGACCTCGAACACTTCCGGTCCGAGCGCCTCGTGCAGCCCGCGCAGCGTGGTCACGCGAACCGCGTCGGCTACCGTGTTCATCGCCGGATCCTGACAGCCTTTGGCTCAGCCGACAAGGGCACCCCAGCCACCATTGTCGAAAAGAGTGCCTTCTTCGAGGAGACGTTGTCCAAAGAGACAAGATCGGGCCTCCCCGCGTTCCTAGGATCGAATCGATCCACTAGGCAGGGTTAGCCAAGCAGAAGGAGAGATGATGGGGATGCAGTTCTTGAAGAGGGGAGCGGTGGCCTTGATCGCCATCGCCACGTTGCTGCTCGCCGGGTGCGGCGGGGGCGGCGATTCCAGCAGCAGCAGCAGCGCCGAAGCGGAAAAGGGCGGCACCCTGCGGGTTGCCGACATCGGCGAAGCGGTGACGCTGAACCCGCCAGAAGCGGTCGACGCGCCCTCGATCCGCGTGATGACGCAGATCAACGAGACGCTGTTCCGGACCAACCCCGCAGGTGAAGTCGAGCCGTGGCTCGTCAGCGACACCAAGCAGTCGCCGGACCACCTCACCTGGACTTTCCAGCTGCGCCCCGGCGTCAGCTTCTCCAACGGGCAGAAGCTGACCAGCGAAGACGTCGTCTTCAGCCTCGAAAAGCTGCGGACCAGCGAAGTCTGGACGGCAATGTTCGAACCGATCACCTCGGTCAAGGCGACCTCGCCCTCGACGGTCGTGGTGAAGACGAGCCGCCCGGTCGCCAACCTCGAAACCGAGCTTTCGGTCTACGGCGCCGGCATCGTCCCCAAGGACTACGCGGGTATGAGCCCCGCCGACTTCGGCCAGAGCCCGGTCGGGACGGGCCCCTTCGAGCTCGCCGCCTGGAAGCACGGGGAATCGCTGACCCTGCAGCGCAACCCCGGTTACTGGCGCTCCGGCGAACCGCTGCTGGACAAGGTCACCTTCTCTTCCGTGCCGGAAGACAACAGCCGCGTCGCCCAGCTCAAGGGCCAGCAGCTCGACCTGATCGCGACCCCCTCCTGGTCGCAGATCCCGGCATTGGAAGGCGACCAGAGCCTGCACGTGGGGATCTACTCGCTGGCCGGCTCGTCCTACGTGGTCCTCAACCTGCGCAAACCGCCGTTCGACGATCCGAAGATCCGCGAAGCCCTCAGCCTCGCCCTCGATCGTGAAGGGATCGTCAAGGCCGCCTACAACGGCTACGGCGAAGTCGCCGGTTCCTGGTTCGCGCCGTCGCTCAAGTACCACGACGACTCGATCGAAGCCCCGGCTCAGGACCTCGAGAAGGCGAAGCAGCTGGTCAGCGAAGCCGACAGCAAGCCAAGCCTGACCCTGCTGGTGATCGCCGGTGAAGCGGCCGGGGTGACCGCCGCCCAGATCATCCAGCAGAACCTGCAGGAAGCCGGCTTCAGCGTCAAGCTGCAGCCGCTCGAGGAAGCCAGCCTGATCGAAACCGTGGCCGGGGGCAAGTTCGACGCCTCCATGCTCGGCTACAGCTCCGACATCGTCGATCCCTCCGAGCAGACCGGCTTCTACGCCTCCACCGAAGGGGTCTTCTCCGGCGCCGAAACGAAGCAGATCGGCGAACTCGGGACCGCCGCCAGCAGCTCCTTCGACGAAGAAAAGACGGCGAGCATCTACGCCGAAGTCCAGCAGCTGATCGACGACCAAAAGGGCGTCGTGATGTTCGCCTACGCCCCCATCGTCTGGGCGATGCAGAGCAACGTCGCCGGGTTCAACCTGAGCCCGACCGGGATCCCCTGGTTCGCCGAAGTCGGCTTCAGCGGCTGAAGCACTCCCTCCCGCTCAACGGGGGCTCCGGCTGCGGCCGGGGCCCTCGGCGGGCGCCTCGTCAATTGAAGCCGACCTCTGGATAGCAAAAGCATCATATGTCTGACCCTCTCAACACCTCCGAGGAGGAACTCGCCGAGGTGCGAGACCGGATCGCCCTCCACCCGTTGGCGAAGCCGATGGACATTGCCGGGGCCGTCCTCTTCCTCGCCTCCCCTGCGGCATCGTTCATCACCGGGCAGACGATCCTGGTCGACGGCGGCTGGACCGCGAGCTAGCCCCGGCGTGGTGAACGCGGTGAGCCCCACCAGCGCGATCGACAGAGGCCTGACGGGCTACGCCGACGAAGGCTTCTCCCGCTTCCTACGCCGCGCCTTCCTCTCCTCGGCGGGCCTCGATGCCGAGGATCTCGGACGGCCGATCGTCGGGATCGCGCACACGATCTCCGACTACGTCACCTGCCACCGGGATATGCCCCAGCTGGTCGACGCGATCGAGCGCGGCATCCTGGAGGCGGGCGGGATGCCCTTCTCCTTCCCGGTGCTGGGTCTCGGCGAGCCGCTGCTCACGCCGACCGCGATGGTCTACCGCAACCTCGCCGCGATCGCGGTCGAGGAGTTGGTGCGGGCACAGCCGATGGACTCGGTCGTCCTCGTCGGCGGCTGCGACAAGACCGTCCCGGCCCAGCTGATGGGAGCGGTCTCGGCGGGCCGGCCCGCGATCGCCTGCGTCAGCGGATCGATGTACGCCGGCCGTTGGCAGGGCGAGCGGATCGGCGCTTGCACCGACTGCCGCAGGACCTGGGCACGCCACCGCGCGGGTGAGATCGAGGGCGATGAGCTCGGCGCGATCCAAGCCGAGCTCTGCCCTACCGCCGGCACCTGCATGGTGATGGGCACCGCATCGACGATGGCATGTGTGACCGAGGCACTCGGGCTGATGCTCCCCGGCGGCGCGACGCCACAGGCGCCCTCGGCGGCGCGTCTAGGGCACGGGACCGCGACCGGTCGGGCGGCGGTCGCGCTCGCGGGGGGCGCACCGGCGCCCGGCGAGCTCCTCAGTGCCGGCTCCTTTCGCAACGCCTTCATCGTCCTCGCCGCGATCGGAGGCTCCACCAACGCGGTGATCCACCTCACCGCGGTCGCCCGTCGGGCCGGCCTCCCGGTCGACCTCGACTTCGTCGCCGCCGCGTTCGCCGACGTTCCCCTGCTCGTCGACCTGAAGCCGACCGGGAATCACTTCATGGAGCACTTCCACGCCGACGGAGGTGTCCCGATGTTGATGAAGGAGCTGGCGCCCTTGCTCGACGGCTCGGCTCGCACGGTAGAGGGCGGCACCGTCGCCGACCGGATCGCCGCGGTCGCGCGATCCCCGCGTCCCGGCGGAGCCATCGCCACCCTCGCCGAACCGCTCGGCGGGCCGGGGTCGCTGACGGTGCTCCGGGGAAGCCTGGCCCCCGCCGGCGCCCTGATCAAGTCCGCGGCGGCCTCACCGGAGTTGCTTCGACACGCCGGCCGCGCGGTGGTCTTCGACTCCCCCGAGGACGCCGCGCGCCGGCTCGACGACCCGGGCCTCGAAGTGGAGCCGGGAGACGTCTTGGTCCTGCGCAACGCCGGACCGGTCCGAGGCATGCCAGAGGCCGGCTCGATGCCGATCCCACGGCGGCTGGCCGAGGCCGGGGTGAAGGACATGGTCAGGGTCAGCGATGCGCGAATGTCGGGCACCTCCTACGGCACCGTGGTCCTTCACTGCAGTCCCGAGGCGGCCGTCGGGGGACCGCTCGCCCTCGTTCGCGACGGCGACGAGATCGAGCTCGACGTCGCCGCCGGGAGGATCGACCTCCGCGTCGAGGACCGCGAGCTCGAGGCGCGGCGAGCGGAGTGGGCCCCCGAGCCGCCCGCCGAGCGCGGATGGCGGCGGCTGCTCGGCGAACGCGTCGTCGGCGCGGACCTCGGCGCCGACCTCGACTTCCTCGCCTGAGGCGACGCAAGAGCCCGCTCCAGAAAGCAATCTCGTCCTAGAAAGGGTCGCGATGAACGCCCAACACGCAGCGAACAGTCAGTTGATGGCATCGAACCGGAGCGGAACCGACGGCAAGCCCGTCGTCGCCATCTACGGCGAGCTCCTGGATGCCGGACTCGCGCTGCTGGCCAAACGCTACGACGTGCACTCGGGCGGTAGGTCGGCCGGACGGGAGGTGGTCCTCGGCTTGATCGAGGGAGCGACCGTGGTGTGCAGCGACCCGAAGGTCAGAACCGACGCCGAGTTGCTCGACCGCTGCGGCCCGCAGCTGCGGCTGGTCGCGCACTTCGGGGTCGGCTACGACCAAGTGGACGTCGCCGCCTGCGCCGAGCGCGGCGTGATCGTGACCAACACCCCCGGTGTCCTTACCGCCGCTACGGCGGAACTCGCGGTGGCTCTCTCGCTGGCCGCGACGCGGGGCATGTTCGAGGCGTCGAATGAGCTCCGGGCGGGCCGTTGGGGAACCTGGCACCCGGGCGCGTACTGCAGTGGGCAGGTGAGCGGATCGGTGGTCGGCGTGATCGGCATGGGACGGATCGGCCAGGAATACGCGCGGATGATGCGTCCGTTCGCCGCCGAGATCATCTATTGGAACCGCTCACCCAAACCTGCTGCGGAAGCCGACCTCGGTGCCCGCCGGGTCGAGCTTGACGAGCTGATGAAGAGCGCAGATGTGATCAGCATCCACACGCCGTCAACGCCCGAGACCCACCATCTGATCGGAGCTAAGCAGCTTGCCCTGGTCAAGCCGACCGCGGTGCTTGTGAATACGGCGCGCGGAAGCGTCGTCGATGGTTCCGCCGTCGCCGCCGCCCTCACCGAGGGGCGACTGGGTGCGGCGGGACTCGACGTCTTCGAGAACGAGCCGAACGTGCCCGAAGACCTCCTAGCCGCCCCGCGCGCGGTGCTCCTCCCCCACATCGGCTCGGCGACCTGGCGCACGCGCAACGAAATGTCACGCCTCGTCGCAGAGAACGTGATCGCTGTGCTGGACGGCGAAGGCCCGCTGACCCCCGTGCCGGGTTCGCCCGTCTAGCCTTGCCCCTCGCCGGCCGGGACCTCACCGTGACCGGCGTGCTCGGCGGATCGGCAGCGATCGGGGAGACGTTCGAGCTGCTCGTCCAGGTGCCGTCGAAGTCGAGCCGTTGATCGCCGCGACGGTCGGCCTCGACGAGGTCGCCGAAGTGCTCGCCGCGGGCGGCCCGAACGAGGGCGGCGCGCCGAAGGTCCTGGTTCACAGGCTATAGAAGCGTGGACCCTCCCAGCCCGTACAGACAATGGATGTGCCCCGTCGCGGCATTCGCTCTAACTGGCAGGGGAGTCCCCCACCCCCTGCAGCCGATGTCCGACTTGGTCTGGGCGGGCAGATGACTGAGCCGCCCGGGTCACGTCAGCGCATCAGCGGGGCTCCGGCCGTGGCCGGAGCCCCCGCAGGCGCTTGGAGACCGGAGCCGGGGTTGGCAGGTCGAGGTTGAAGCGGAGCCCGGCGAGGCGGAGCGCGAAGCAGGTCGCGGCGCCGGCGACGGCGAAGCCGAGGTCGCGCGCGCCGGCGCGATAGGCGACGACGACGATCGCCGCGCCGACCAGCGCCGGCACCGCGTAGAGGCCGCGGCGGAAGACGACGGGGACCTTGCCGAGGAGGACGTCGCGGAGGATCCCCCCGCCGATCCCGGTGAGGACGCCGAGGATCACCGCCTCCGGGGCGCCGAACCCGGCTTCGAGGCCGGCGATCGCGCCGGTGACGCAGAAGAGCGAGAGGCCGGCGGCGTCCATCACGTCGATCGGACGCCGCACCCGCTCGAGCTCGGGGTGGGCGAGGAGGACGACCGCGGCGGCGGCTCCCACTGCGGCCAGGTAGTACCAGTCGCGCAGGGCGATCGGGCGGATCCCGATCAGGACGTCGCGGATAATGCCGCCGGCGAGGCCGACCACGGCAGCGAGCACGAAGACACCGAAGATGTCGAGCCGAGCCCTGATCGCGGCGAGGGCGCCGCTGAGGCCGAAGGCGAAGGTCCCCGCCAGGTTTAGCGCCAGCAGGGTCAAGCGGGGAGAGTCGTGTCAGGGGGCGTCATCAGGGGACGGTGTCGATCAGGTAGGTGACGGCGCGCTCGGGGCCGACGTTGACGATCGCGTGGGCGACGTCGGCGGGGTAGGCGACCGAGTCTCCGGCGGGGAGCTTCGCCGCGAACTCGCCTGACTCGACTTCGACCGTGCCCTCGCGGACGGTGAGGAACTCGCGGGTGCCGGCAAAGTGGGGGGCGCTGCGCAGCTCGCCCCCGGGCGGCAGTTCGATCTCGTAGAACTCGAGCTCGCGCTGGGCCGAGAGGGGGGAGAGGGTGCGGATCCGGCAGCTCTCGTCGGAGCGGTAGACGTACTGCGAGTCGCTGCCGTGAATCACCTCCAGCGGCGAGCCCTGGCCGGGGCCGTGGGCGAGCTCGTCGAGGGAGACCCCGAGCGCTTTCGAGATCGCCAGGGCGACGACCACGGTCGGGTTGGTCTCATTGCGCTCGATCTGGCTCAGCATCGAGCGGCTGACGCCGGAGACAGTCGCCAGCTCTTCCAGCGACCAGCCCCGCTGCGCCCGCAGCGTTCTCACTCGGTCGCCGAGGTGGGAGCTGAGGGAGTTTGGTTGAGCAGAGGGCATTTGCAGGGGTTTTCCGTGATATTGGAGACTGTATCCGCAACGGCGGAAACGTCTGTATGGTATCGCGGAGATCGTGTCCGAGATATTGGAGCAGATATGAAGGCGCTGGTAAAGACCGAGGCCGCCCCCGGCCTCACCCTGACCGAGGTGCCGGAGCCGGAGATCGGCATCAACGACGTCCTCATCCGAGTCCAGAAGACCGGCATTTGTGGCACCGACCTGCATATCCACTCCTGGGATGCCTGGGCTCAGGCGACGATCCCGGTGCCGCTGGTGATCGGCCACGAGTTCGTCGGTGAGGTGGTCGAGGTCGGCTCCAACGTCAACGACTTCCGCCCCGGCGACGTCGTCAGCGGCGAGGGCCACGTCGTCTGCGGCCGCTGCCGCAACTGCATGGCCGGCCGCCGCCACCTCTGCGCCAACACCAGCGGCGTCGGCGTCAACCGCCCCGGCGCCTTCGCCGAGTACATCGCGATCCCGATGACCAACGTCTGGCATCACGCCCCCGGGGTCGACCGCGAGGTCGCCTCGGTCTTCGACCCGCTCGGCAACGCCGTCCACACCGCGCTCGCCTTCAAGACGCTGGGCGAGGACGTCCTCATCACCGGCGCCGGCCCGATCGGGCTGATGGCGACGGCCGTGGTCCGCCACACCGGCGCCCGCCACGTCGTCGTCACCGACGTCAACCCCTACCGGCTGGAGCTGGCACGGCAGATGGGCGCGACCCTCGCCGTCGACGTCCGCGAGACCGAGCTTGCCGACGTCCAGGAGGAGCTGGGAATGGCCGAGGGCTTCGACGTCGGCCTCGAGATGTCCGGTCAGCCGGCGGCGCTGCGCGAGATGCTCGCCAACATGGCCCACGGCGGCCGCATCGCCATCCTCGGCATCCCCAGCGAGGAGATCGCGATCGACTGGAACCAGGTCGTCTTCAACATGCTGACGATCAAGGGGATCTACGGCCGCGAGATGTACGAGACCTGGTACATGATGGCGGTGATGCTCGAGTCCGGGCTGGACATCTCCCCGGTGCTCACCCACCGCTACCACTACAGCGAGTTCGAGCAGGCGTTTGAGACCGCGAAGGGCAGCGAAGCGGCCAAGGTCCTGCTCGACTGGACCGCATAGGAGGACCCGTGTTCGACCCGATCAGGCAGCAGCTGAACGCCGAGCTGGAGGAGATCCGCGCCGCCGGCCTCTACAAGTCCGAGCGGGTGATCGAGACCCCGCAGCGCGGCGAGGTCGCCGTCGGCGGCGCCGAGGTCCTCAACCTCTGCGCCAACAACTACCTCGGCCTCGCCGACCACCCGGCGGTCCTCGCCGCCGCCCACGAGGCGCTCGACCGCTGGGGCTACGGGATGGCCTCTGTCCGCTTCATCTGCGGCACCCAGGAGATCCACGTCGAGCTCGAGGCGAAGTTGAGCGAGTTCCTCGAGACCGAGGCGACGATCCTCTACGGCTCCTGCTTCGACGCCAACGGCGGCATCTTCGAGGCCCTGCTGGGGCCCGAGGACGCGGTCATCTCCGACGCTCTCAACCACGCCTCGATCATCGACGGGATCCGGCTCTGCAAGGCGCGGCGGCTGCGCTTCGCCAACGGCGACATGGAGCAGCTGGAGGAGCGCCTGCGCGAAAGCGCCGACGCCCGCCGCCGCCTGGTCGTCACCGACGGCGTCTTCTCGATGGACGGCTACCTGGCGAAGCTGGACGAGATCTGCGACCTCGCCGAGCGCTACGGGGCGATGGTGATGGTCGACGACTCGCACGCGGTCGGCTTCGTCGGCCCCCGCGGCCGCGGCACCCCGGAGCGCTTTGGCGTCTCCGCGCGGGTCGACGTGATCACCGGCACCCTCGGCAAGGCGCTCGGCGGCGCCAGCGGCGGCTACGTCAGTGGCCGCGCCGAGATCGTCGAGCTGCTGCGCCAGCGCTCCCGTCCCTACCTCTTCTCGAACGCGGTGGCGCCGCCGATCGCCGCTGCCTCGCTGGCGGTCCTCGACTTGCTCGAGCACAGCGAGGAGCCGCGGCAGCGGTTGCGCGCCAACACCGAGCTCTTCCGCCGGGAGGTCGCCGCCCTCGGCTACACCGTCCTGCCCGGCGAGCACCCGATCGTCCCGGTGATGTTCGGCGAGGCGACCAAGGCGGCCGAGGTGGCGGCGCGGCTCTTCGACGAGGGCATCTACGTGATCCCCTTCTCCTACCCGGTGGTGCCGATGGGGGAGGCGCGGATCCGCACCCAGATGTCCGCCGCGCACGACGAGGAGGACGTGCGCCGGGCGATCGCCGCCTTCGCCGCCGTCACCGATATCGCGCTTTGACAGGTGGATGCGGCTGTGAGACGGTGCGCCCGTGCGGGATGCGCAACCTCTAGACCATTGGTCCGAAGCTGACGGCATCGACGGCGAGGGCGATTTCGGAATCCTCCCCGTGAAGCCGCCGGCGGCCTACGAACTGGTCGTCGAGCAGATCCGCCGGGCCCTGGCCCTCGGCCGCTTCAGCCCCGGCGACATGCTCCCGCCCGAGCGCGTCCTCACCCAGCAGCTCGGCGTCTCGCGGACCGTCGTGCGCGAGGCGATCAGGGTGCTCGAGGGCGAGGGCCTGCTGGAAGTGACCCGCGGCGCCAGCGGCGGCAGCAAGGTGCTGCCGCCGGCCGCCGAGCAGAAGCTCTCGGAGGAGGAGCTGCGGGCCCAGATCGAGGAGAACGAGCAGGTCGCCGAATTCCGCCTCGCCAACGAATGCGCCGCCGCCCGCCTCGCCGCCGCCAACCGCAGCGCCGAGGAGGCGGCGCGGATCGAGGAGCTGCTGGCCCGCCAGGAGGAGGTGCGCGAGGCGATCGAGGAGAGCGGGGACGAGGCCGACCGCGCCCGCCACACGGCCCGTTTCATCGAACTCGACAACCGCTTCCACATGGCGATCGCCGCCGCCAGTCACAACCGCTACCTGGCCGAAGCGGTGGAAAAGGTCCGGATCGTGATGCGCCGCCCGGTCGGCGCGATCTTCGCCCGCACCACCCAGGAGGCCAACGGCCAGCACCGCGAGATCGCCGAGGCGATCGTCGCCGGCGACGGCGAGGCGGCGGCCCGGGCGATGGCCGCCCACATCGAAGGAACTCGGAAAGCGACCTTGGAACAGCTTCGCCGCCCGGCTTAGGAGCCGTCCCGCTGGCTACTCGTCGGACTCGCGCAGGATCCCGACCGTCAGGCCGCCGTCGACGACGAGGGTGGTGCCGGTCACGTAGCTGGCGGCGTCGCTGAGCAGGAAGCCGATCGCGCTGGCCAGCTCCTCCGGTTTGCCCCAGCGGCCGAGCGGGATCCGCGCGGTCAGCCACTGGTGGGCCTCGAATTGTTCGCTCATCGTCATCGGCGTCTCGATGAAGCCGGGGGCGACGGCGTTGACGCGGATGCCGCGGCGACCGAGGACAGCGGCGAGGGAGTCGGAGACCATCCGCAGCCCCGCCTTGGCGGCGGAGTAGGCGGGGGAGATCGTCCCGGTCGAGGCGAGCACGGTGAGCGAGGCGATGCTGGTGACGTTGACGACCGCGGCCCCGGCGGGGTCGAAGTCGTCGAGCAGCGCCTGGGTGAGGCGGAACGGTGCGGTCAGGTCGAGGTCGACGACCCGCTGCCAGTCCTCCGGCTCGACCGCGGGGAACTCGGTTCGGGGAACGACCGCTGCGCAGTTGACCAGCCCCTGCAGGGTGCCGCAGGAGGAGCGGACGGCCTCGATCGCCGCCTCGATCTCGGCGAAGTCGACGACCAGCGGCTCACCGCCGACCTCGCTGGCGACCGCCTCGGCCCCCTCGGCGTCGCGGTCGGCGACGAGGACCTCGGCACCGCGGGCGCCGAGGTGGAGGCAGGTCGCGCGGCCGATGCCGCTGGCGCCGCCGGTGACGAGGATGCGACGGCCGTCAAATTCGCTCACGGATCGAAACCACCTTTCTGACGCTCGGTTTAGAGCCCCTCGACGCCGGCGACGCCGAGGAACCGGTCGTAGAGGGCCCAGGCGCGGGCGACAATCGCCTCGGCTTCGGCCTCCATGCCGCGGCGCAGCTCGGTGACATCGGCCGGGTCGAGCTCGCTGCTGAAGTCGCCGAGCCACTCCTCCATCGCCGCCGGAGTCGCCTCCGGGTGGAACTGGAGGGCGAGGTGATGGTCATGGCGGAAGGCGGCGTGGCCGACCTCGGTGTGCGCCAGCAGCTCGGCGCCGGGGGGCGCCTCGAAGGAGTCTTCGTGCCAGAACAGCCAGGGGCCGGTGGGGATCAGGTCCGGGGCCGCCGTCTCGACCTCGAGCCAGCCGATCTCTTCGCGCGCGGCGCGGCGGGTGACGCCGCCGAGGGCGCGGGCGAGGGCCTGCGAGCCGAAGCAGATGCCGAGGATCGGGGTGTCGGCCTCGAGCGCCTCGCCCAGCAGCGCCAGCTCGCGGGCAAGCCACGGCACCTGGTCGTCGAAGGAGGAGCTGGCCGAGCCCATCGAGACGAGGAAGTCGAATGCGGCCGGGTTCGGCGGCGACCAGTCGTCGTCCGCCATCAGGACCACCGGCTCGAAGCCGCGCGCCGCCACCCATTCCGGCACCGAGCCGATCGAGGAGCGCTCGTGCTGGAGGATCAGGGCGCGGCGGCTCATGCCTTCTCCGGGAACTCGAGCAGCTCGACGGTGACGCCGTCGGGGTCGACCGCGTAGAAGGCGCCGGCGCCCTTCCACTCGCCGCCACTCAGCCGCACCGGCGCCGAGCGGGTGGTGACGCCGGCGGCCGTCAACCGCTCGTAGATCGCGTCGATGTCGTCGACCTGGAGGCAGAAGTGGACGTCGCCGGGGTCGCAGGTCCGCTTCGAGACCGGGGTCCCGCGCGGCTCCAGGTACTCGAACAGCTCCAGGAAGCCGCCCTCGCCGAAGCCGATCTCGGCGTAGCGCAGGCGCACGTGGCCGAGCCCGATGACGGCTTCGACGTCGGGGTTGGAGAGCTCGCCCTGCTCGAGGACCGGCAGCCCGAGCAGCTCGTGGTAGAAGGCCAGCGAGCGCTCGAAGTCGGCGCAGGTGACCGAGACGTGGTTGAAGACCGGGGTGCTCATCGGCTCACCTGGCCGCCGATCAGCGGCAGCACCGCGCCGCTGATGTAGGAGGCCTTGTCGGAGGCGAGGAAGGCGATCGCATCGGCGATCTCCGCCGCGCTCGCCAGGCGCCCGATCGGGTATTCCTCGAGCGTCTTGCGTTCGATCTCGGCGGTGGAGACGCCGCGCCGCTCGGCCTGCGTCTCGTAGAACTTGGCGATCATCGGCGTTTCCACCGGGGAGGGAGCGACGGCGGTGACGCGGATGCCCTCGCCGGTCAGCTCCCGCGCCAGCGACTCGACGATGCCGACGACGCCGAACTTGGAGGCGCAGTAGGCGCTTGCCTCGGGCACACCCTCGATTCCCGACTGGGAGGCGACGCAGACGATCGCGCCGCCGCCGGCCTTGCGCAGCTCGGGGACGACGCGGCGGATGCAGAGGAAGGTCCCGACCAGGTTGACCTCGAGGGTGCGGCGGAAGTCCTCCGCGCTCACCTCCTCGATCGGGCCGTAGGTGAAGATGCCGGCGTTGGCGACGAGGGTGTCGATCCCGCCGAGGGCGGAGGAGGCGGCGCCGACGACGGCCGCGACCTGCTCGTCGTCGGTGACGTCGAGCTGAAAGGGGTGGGCCTCGAAGCCGCCCTTCTGGAGCTCGGCGACGACTCGCCCGACTCCGGCCGCGTCGAGATCACAGACCGCGACCTTCGCGCCCGCCGCCGCGAACCGCCGGGCGGTGGCCGCGCCGATGCCGCCGGCACCGCCGGTGACAAGGCACCGCCTGCCGTTCAGATCACCCTCACTCGAACCCAAGCTCGTCTCCTCTCGTCCCGATCGTAGGCGGCTATTCTCACTCAATTGCAAAGAGTATAAACCCGACCTAATATGTTTAGGGAGATGACCGGCGAAGGAGAGAGGGGGTCTTGATGGAGGATCGGCAGGAGCTTGTCGAGAAGCATGGCGACCACTGGCTGCGGGCGCTGACCGACGTCCGCGTCTTCGAGCTGCAACTGGCCGAGATGCACAAAGCCGGGAGCTCCGTGCTGGGCGCCGTGCACCTGGGCATCGGCCAAGAGGCGGTCGCGGTCGGAGTCGCCGGCCAGCTAATCCCCGGAGACCAGATCACCGTCTCTCACCGCGGCCACGGCCCGATGCTGGCCCGCGGTCTCGACCCGGAGCGGATGTACGCGGAGATCCTCGGCCGCGTCAGCGGTTACTGCGGCGGCAAGGGCGGTTCGATGCACATCGCCTGCCCGGCGGAGGGCGTCGCCGGCGCCAACGGGATCGTCGGCGGCGGCATCCCGATGGCGCTGGGCATTGCCAAAGCCGCGAAGGAGCTCGGCACCGGCAACGTCGGGGTCCCGATCTTCGGCGACGGCGCGGCCAACACCGGGGCCTTCGCCGAAACCCTCAACCTGGCCGCGGTCTGGGAGGCGCCCGTCGTCTTCGTCTGCGAAAACAACGGCTACGGCCAGTTCACCCCCACCGACGCGGTGACCGGTGGTCCCGGCATCTTCACCCGCGGTGAGGGCTTCGGAGTCCCCGGCGTCGAGGTCGACGGCGAGGACGTCGTCGCGGTCCACGTTGAGATGGCGGCCGCGTTGGAGCGGGCGCGCGCCGGCGAGGGCCCGACGCTGCTGGAGTGCCGCACCACCCGCTGGCACGGCCACCACGAGGGCGACGAGCGCTACGCCGGCGAGTACCGCCCGGCGCCGAGCCGCGAGGGCGACCCGATCAAGCGCCTGGCCGCCGAGATGGACGAGCTCGGCCTCGAGGGCGGCGCCAAGGCGGAGGCAGCCGAGGCCGATTCCCGCAAGCGACTGGAAGCGGCGATGGAGGCCGCGCTGGCGGCGCCGGAGCCGGCGCCGGAGACCGCGATGACGGGGGTATACGTCTGATGAGCAGCGCCAACCAAACCGCCGTTTCGCCCGCCAACCGGCTGGCACCGGCGATCCGCGACGCGATCGCCCAGCAGATGCGCGGCGACGACCGGGTGCTGTTCTGGGGCGAGGACATCCGCACCGGGGTGATGAGCACCTCCCAGGGCCTCGTCGACGAGTTCGGGCCCGAGCGGGTGATCGACACGCCGATCTCCGAGGGCGCCTTCCTCGGGGCGGCGCTCGGAGCCGCGGCGAACGGCCTGCGCCCGATCGTCGAAATCATGTACTCGAGCTTCTTCTACGTCGCCTTCGACCAGCTCGTCAACCAGATCGGGCGGGCCCGCTACATGACCGATGGCCAGGTCACGGCGCCGCTGACGGTAATCGCCGCGACCGGGGCCAGCGGGTTCGCCGCCCAGCACTCGGATGCCTCCTATCCGATGCTGATGAACGCCGGCGGGCTGCGGATCGTCTTCCCCTCGACCCCCCACCAGGCGTTCTGGCTGACGCGGGCGGCGCTGCGCAGCGACGACCCCGTGATCGTCCTTAACCAGCCGGCGTTGGCTGGCGCCAAAGGCGAGATCCGCGACGAGCCGATGGAGCTCGGCGACGTCGAGGTGACGACGCACGGCGAAGACGTCTCCGTCTACGCGATCGGGTTGATGGCGGTGCGGGCGCGGAAAGTCGCCAAGCGGCTGGCCGAGGAGGGCATCGGGGTGGAGGTCGTCGACGTCTGCAGCCTGTCCCCGTTTCCGGTCGAGGCGATCGTCGCGTCGGTCCGCCGCACCGGCCGGGCGGTGGTCGTCGACGAGGCCCGGCTCGCCTGCTCGGCCGCCTCGGAGATCAGCGCGACGATCGCCGAAGCGGCCTTCGACGCGCTCGAGGCGCCGATCGAGCGGGTCGCCGTGCCGAACGTATTCATCCCCTACGCGCCTCCGCTGGAGGCCCACGTAATCCCGCAAGAAGCCGACATCGAGGCGGCGATCCGAAAGGTGCTGGCATGAGCTCGAACCGGACTCCCGTGATCCTCCCCAAGTGGGGGCAGAACATGGTCGAAGCGACCGTCGCCGAGTGGCACAAGCAGGTCGGCGACAGCGTCGCCGAGGGGGAGGAGATCGCCGAGATCTCGACCGACAAGCTCGACTCGGCCCTCGAGGCTCCGGCCACCGGCACTCTGGCCGAGATCGTCGTCGCCGCCGGCGAGGACGCCGAGGTGGGCGACGTGCTCGCCTACATCGAAGTCGCCTGACCAACCCGTAGACTGCGCCGGTAAAGCTGGCCCCGAAAACGAAAAGCTCCCCGCCGGCCCGGCCGGCCCCCGAGGACCTCGAGCGGCTTCCGGCCGAGCTCGTCTTCCGCTCGATCCGCTCCCGCAACCTCTTCGAGGAGACGGTCTCGCGTCTCGGCCAGGCGATCAAGCTCGGGGTCGTCCCCCAGGGCGAACGCTTCCCGACCGAGCGCGAGCTGGCCGAGCGCCTCGAGGTCAGCCGGGTCACCGTCCGGGAGGCCCTGCGGGCGCTCGAGCAGGCGGGCATGGTCGAAATCAGGCGCGGCCGCCACGGCGGTGCCTACGTGCTCCATGGCGACCCCGGCCAGTCGAAGAAAAGGGCCCGCAAGCTGGCGCGGGAAATGGGGGAGGAGCTCGACGACGTGATCGACTTCCGCCGCGCGATCGAGCCGACGATCGTCGAACTGGCAGCCGAGCGCCGCAGCGCCGAGCAACTGCGACAGGCGGAGGAGGTGCTGGAGGAGTCCAAGCACGTGCCGCCCAGCGGCTACCGCGGCGCCGACTCGCGCTTCCACCTGGCGCTGGCGCCGATGGCCGGGTCGCCGAGCCTGATCGCCGCCGCCGCCGACGTGCAGCTTCGGCTCAGCGAGTTGCTGGCGGCAATGCCGATCCTCGAGGAATCGATCCGCAACTCCCACGCCCAGCACGAAGAGATCCTCGCCGCGATCCGCGACCGCGACCCGGAGCGGGCGCGGGCGGTGATGCTCGAGCAGATCGAAGCGACCTCGGCGCTCCTCCACAGCCTCGGGCAGTAGCCCGGCCGGCGGGCTCTGGTTATATATAATAAACCAGACCTTTTAATCTACGGCCGCGGGAGACCCGCGCCCGTGCGAGCGGAGGAGTGGAGATGCCCGATGCCGTGCCGCTGAGCCGGATGCGCAAGGCGATCGCCAAGGCGATGTCGGTGAGCGCGACGATCCCGCAGTTCGCGGTGGAGATGAGCCTCGACGTCGGGCCGCTGGCCGAGCTGCGGGGCCAGGTCGAGCCGGAGCGGCGGCCCTCCTACGCCGACGCCCTGGTCGCCTCGGTGGCGCGGGCGCTGCGCGACCATCCCGACCTCAACGCCTCCTTCACCGAGGAGGGGGTCGTCCGCCACGAGGAGATCAACGTCGCCCTCGCGGTGGCGATCGACGCGGGGCTGATCAGCCCGGTGATCAGCGCCGCCGATGGCCTCTCGCTGGCCGAGATCAAGGCCGAGCGGCTGCGGATCACCGCGGCCGCCAAAGCGGGGACCCTGACGCCGGAAGAGATCCTCTCCGCCACCTTCACGATCTCCAACCTCGGCCCGCTCGGCGTCCGCCGCTTCAACGGCCTGGTGGTGCCGCCGCAGGCCGGGATCCTCGCCGTCGGCTCGATCGAGGAGGGGACGATGGTCCTGACCCTGAGCGTCGACCACCGCCTCATCGACGGCGCTCCCGCGGCGCTCTTCCTCGGCCAGGTCCGCTCTCAGCTCGAAGACGAGGAGTGGCTGCGGGGCCTCTTCGCCGCTCCCGCTTGAGCGGTCGGTCGGGTCGAGCCTGTTCAATACCGCTCGTGTCCGACCCCCGACTTCCCTTCGACCCGATCGAGGAGGCGCGGCGCCAGTGGGAGTCCCGCTGGCCCCGCCAGGCCGGCGAGAGCATGGTTGCGGTGACCTCGATCATGCGGGTGCACCAGATCCTCATGGCCCGCCTCAACCGGATGCTGGAGCCGTTCGGCCTCACCTTCCCCCGCTACGAGGCGCTGATGCTGCTGCACTTCTCCAGCCGCGGCTCTCTGCCGCTGGGGAAGATCGGCGAGCGGCTGCAGGTCCACCGCACCAGCGTCACCAACACGATCGACGGCCTCGAGCAGGGGGGGTTGGTGCGGCGGGTGCCGCACGAGAGCGACCGCCGCGCGGTCCTCGCCGAGATCACCGAGGAGGGGAGGGAGGTTGCCGAGAAGGCGACGGTGGCGCTGAACGAGGCCGGCTTCGGCACCGAGCCACTCGGCGACGCCGACCTCGGCGAGCTCTTCCGGGTGCTGCGGATCCTCCGCGTCTCCGAGGGCGATTTCCCGGGCTGAGCCTTGCCATCGCGGGAGATAGGTGGTATTCCTACTATCTGTGGACCACGCATCTCAGGAGCGACTGGAACGCGACGCCGAGTTCTCAACCATCTCCGGGCATGAGATCGAGCCGCTGTACGGCCCCGAGGACGCCGGCGGAGACCTCGAGGAGCGGGTCGGGCGTCCCGGCGCCTATCCCTTCACCCGCGGGCCCTACCCCTCGATGTACAGGGGTCGGCTCTGGACGATGCGCCAGTTCGCCGGCTTCGGCACCGTCGAGGAGACCAACGAGCGCTTCCACTACCTGATCGGACAGGGCCAGACCGGCCTCTCCACGGCCTTCGACATGCCGACCCTGATGGGTTACGACTCCGATCACGCGAAAAGCCTCGGCGAGGTCGGCCGCGAGGGCGTCGCCGTCGACACCGTCGCCGACATGGAGCGCCTCTTCGAGGGCATCCCGCTGGGCGGCGTCACCACCTCAATGACGATCAACGCCCCGGCGGCGATCCTGCTCGCCTTCTACGTCCTCGTCGGCGAGCGCCAGGGCGTGCCCGCCGAGAAGCTCGGCGGCACGATCCAGACCGACATCCTCAAGGAGTACATCGCCCAGAAGGAGTGGTGCTTCCCGATCGAGCCGGCGATGCGTCTGGTCACCGACATGATCGAGTGGTGCACCGAGCACATGCCGCGCTGGCACCCGGTCTCGATCTCCGGCTACCACATCCGCGAGGCCGGCTCGACCGCCCAGCAGGAGCTTGCCTTCACCCTCAAAGACGGCTTCACCTACGTCGAGCGGGCGATCGAGCGGGGGATGGACGTCGACGATTTCGCCCTGCGGCTCTCCTTCTTCTTCAACTCCCACATCGACTTCTTCGAGGAGATCGCCAAGTTCCGCGCCGCCCGCCGGATCTGGGCCCGCGAGATGAAGGAGACCTACGGCGCCAAGCGCGAGGAGTCGATGCGGCTGCGCTTCCACACCCAGACCGCCGGCGTCTCGCTGACCGCCCAGCAGCCGCTCAACAACATCGTCCGCACCACCACCGAGGCGCTCGCCGGCGTCCTCGGCGGCACCCAGTCGTTGCACACCAACTCCTTCGACGAGGCGCTGGCGCTGCCGACCGAGGAAGCGGTGACGGTTGCCCTGCGCACGCAGCAGATCCTCGCCACCGAGACCGGCGTCGCCAACACCGCCGACCCCCTCGGCGGTTCCTGGTTCGTCGAGAAGCTGACCGACGAAATGGAAGAGGCGGCCTACCGCTACTTCGCCCGCATCGACGAGCTCGGCGGCATGGTCGAGGCGATCCGCCGCAACTTCCCCCAGCGCGAGATCGCCGACGCCGCCTTCACCTACCAGCAGGAGCTGAACGAGCGCCGCCGCATCGTCGTCGGGGTCAACGACTTCACCCATGAGGACGAAGAAGAAATGCCGATCCTGAAGATCGACCCGGCGCTGGAAGGCAAGCAGGTCGAGCGCCTGCGGGCGACCAAAGCGGGCCGCGACTCGGCCGCGGTCGAGGCCGCCCTGGCCGAGCTGAAGCGCGCCTGCGCCGGCGACGGCAACCTGATGGGGCCGATCATCGAGGCCTCCCGCGTGCTCGCCACCGAGGGCGAGATGATCGCCGCGATGCAAGAGGTCTTCGGCACCTACACCGAGTCGCCGGTCTTCTGATGAGCGCCATCGCCGAGCTCGAGGGCCCGGGCCGGGTCGCCGGCCGCCGCCTCCGCGTCGTCGTCGCCAAGCCCGGCCTCGACGGCCACGACCGCGGCGCCAAGATCATCGCCCGCGCCCTCAGGGACGCCGGCATGGAGGTCATCTACACCGGCCTGCACCAGACCCCCGAGCAGATCGCCGAGACGGTGA
>DASSHE010000003.1:0-49464 GCA_035693065.1 Solirubrobacterales bacterium | reverse complement strand
CATTGCCGGCGACGAGCCGCTCGGCCGGCAGCCAGCGCTGCAGGTCGGGGTGCTCGAACATGTTCCCGCCGCGGTCCTCGGGCGGCACGGCGGCCGGAATCCACAGCCAGAGAGCGTCGAAGTGGCAATCGAGCGTGTCCGTCTCCCGCTTGGCCGCCTCGCCGCAGCGCGGGCAGGCCACATCGACGAAATCCGAGCGCTCGGCGAGCGGGTTCCCCTCTCCGGTCGGCTCGATGTCCCGCGGCAGGACCACGGGCAGGTCCTCCGCGGGAACGGGCACCACGCCGCAGGACTCGCAATGGACGATCGGGATAGGGGCCCCCCAGTAGCGCTGACGGGAGATCGAGAAGTCGGCTGCCCGGTAGCGCTTTGCCTCGCGAACCTCCACCTCGATCTCCGCTGCCGGCGCGGCCTCGCTTGCGCGCGCCATCCGTGCGGCAATGGCCTCGTCTGCCTCGTCGACCGCCGGGATACCGAGCGCTGCCACCGGCCCATAGCGCGCGTCGACCAGCGGCGAGACGAAGACGGGGAGCTCGTTCCCGCCCGGGCCTCGCAGCGACTCGCCGGTGTCGATCACCGGCACCTTGGAGGCGTCGCGGGCGCTTCGCTCCCAACCCCCGGAGCGCATCTCGTCGAGCTCCGCGGCGACCGCCGGCTTTGCCGCCCAGCGCTCGATCTGCTGGTGACGGGGAGAGAGCAGGACGAAGGAAGCCGCGGCAACCGAGTCGCGGTGGGGCGTGAAGACGGTCAGCGCCTCGCCGTCGCCGGCATCCAGGTCCAGCTCCACCCCGTCGCTGCGCCCGAGGATGTAGCGCTGGGCGGCGAGCGAGAGCTCGTCCCAGTTCTCGAGCTCCTCGAGGCGCCGGTCATTCTCCTCTACGTAGGGCGCGATGCGCAGGAACCAGGTCGGGCGGCGGATCAGGCGGACCTCGTTGTGGCAGCGCCAGCAACGGCCGTTCTCGACCTGCAGGGCCGCGAGCGTCGTCTGGCAGGTGTCGCACCAGTCGACGGTGGTGTCGGCCCGATAGATCAGGTCGCGCTCGAGCAGGGTGACGAACAGCCATTGCGACCAGCGGTACTGGCGCTCGTCGGAGCTGTAGAAGACGCGGTCGTAGTCGAAGGAGAAGCCGAGGCGCTGCATCTGCCCGAGCATCCGCTCGCCGCACTGCTGGACCCAGTCCGCCGGCGGGATCTGGCGCTCGATCGCCGCCAGCTCGGCCGGCAGCCCGAAGGCGTCGAAGCCGAAGCCGAGGAGGACGGCGTCGCCGCGGCCGCGGCGGAAGCGCGCGTAGGAGTCGCCGATCGAGTAGTCACGGACGTGGCCCATGTGCAGGTTGCCCGAGGTGAACGGGCTCGAGGGCTTGACGTAGACCCGCTCCTGCCCCTCGCGCGGGCGCGGCGCGTCGAAGTCCCCCCGCTGCTGCCAGGCAGCCTGGCGCGCGGTCTCGATCGCCTCTGGGTCGTATGCCGGCTTGTTAGCGCTCATCTCGATCAAGGCTAACTGAGCCGTGAACGCGTCAGCGCTCGGCTACGCGAACGTCCACAGCTTGTTGCCGAGGAAGTTGAACGGCATCGCGACGGCGACGGCGATCGCCTGGGCGGTGAGTTCGCCGACGGCGTGGTTGGCGATCAGCAGCTCGAGAACGGCGATGTTGAGGCCGAGCGAGGCGAGGCTGACGGCGAAGAAGCGGGCTGCCTGGAAATGGGCGGGTCCCTCACCGGGCCCGAAGGTCCAGTAGCGGTTCCAGAGGAAGTTGTTGGTGACGGCGACGGCGAAGGCGCCGACGGCGGCGATCACGTGGTGGACCCCGAAGCTGCCCGCCAGCAGGGCGAATACCCCGAGGTTGATCAGGTAGCCAGAGCCGCCGACGAGGCCGAACTTGAGCAGCTGCACCCAGTTGGCGGGTCGGCGGGCGGCGGTGCCGAGGCGGTATGCGAGCTCGGAAGCCGGGGTCATTCGGGAACGCGCCAGGTTAGCGAGCCACCCGGTCTCGACCGCGATCCCCGTAGTCTTCCGCCCCGATGCGGGCCAGGAAAGCAACTGTGGCGGCCGTCGCCCTGACGGCACTGGGCGTCGCCCTGGCGCTTATCTTCGGCGGCTCGGAGAGCTCGCAACCCGCGCAGGCCGAAGCGGGAGTCCCCGGCGAACCGAACGTCGAGATCATCTCTCCCCGCAACGGGGCTCGGCAGACGAGCCGCGCCGTCGTCGTCAAGGTCGCCGTCGAAAACTTCCAGCTCGCGCCCGGCAAGTTCGGCGGCGAACCGCTGCTCGGCGAGGGCAACATCCGTTTCAGCCTCAACCGCGTGCCCGACTGCGTCGACCCGGTGAAGCTCCTGCACGCGATCAACAGCCCGCTCGGCAGCGGCCGCCTGGTCGGCCGCTCCTTCGACTATCCGGAATACGCGGGCCCCAACGGCGTCCTCGCCGAGCATCTGGGAACCGCCGGCAGCTACTCGCCGGCGACGAGGCCGGAGATCTACTACCACGACCTCCCGGCCGGCTTCTACCGCCTGGTCGTCAACCTCGCCCAGAACAACGGCGCCACCGCCGGCCCCCACGATGTCACCAACTTCCAGATCCTGCGGCCGCCCGGCAACCCGGCGAAGAAGTGCTCAAAGGGCAAGGTCCCCAGCGCCAAGGCCGCCGCCCGCCTGGAATAGCGCCGCAGAGAACCAATACTTCACTTTGTATAGTCGGGGGGTGCGGACTTACCGGCGGCTAATGGGTTTCCTGCGCCCTTATCGGGCGCAGCTCTGGGGTTCGCTGGCGCTGGCCTGGGCCGGGATGGGGATGACGGTGCTGATCCCCTGGCTGGTCGGGCGGGCGGTGAACGCGATCGAGAGCGGCAACAAGCCGGACCTGCTGCCGCTGGCGCTTGCAATTCTCGGCGCGGCAATCCTGCGGCTGGGGCTGATCGTGGTGCGGCGCCTGGTCGCCGGCAGGGTCTCACTGGCGGTCGAATTCGACCTGCGGCAGCGCTTCTACGCCCACCTGCAGCGGCTCGATCTCGGCTTCTTCGACTCGCAGCAGACCGGGCAGCTGATGTCGCGGGCGACGGTCGACCTGCAGGCGATCCGCTTCTTCCTCGGCTACGGGCTGATCTTCATCACCCAGAACCTGCTGACGATCACCCTGGCGGCGGCGGTGATGATCGTGATCAACCCGCTGCTGGCGCTGGTGGCGCTGATCCCGGCCCCGTTCGTCGTCCTCGCCGCCAGCCGCTACAACCTCGTCTCCCGGCCGGCCCAGCAGGAGGTCCAGCAGCGGATCGCCGAGCTCACCGCCGAGGCCGAGGAGAACGTCTCGGGGATCCGCATCGTCAAGGCCTTCGCCCGCGAGGAGCACCAGTACCGGCGCTTCCAGCGCGCCGTCTCCCGGGTCTTCGACCAGAGCGTCTACTCGACCAAGCTGCAGGCGTTCTTCTCGCCGCTGATCGGGCTGCTGCCGCAGATCGGGATCGCGCTGGTCCTGCTGATCGGCGGCCGCGAGGTGATCGACGGCAGCCTCAGCCTCGGCGCGTTCGTCGCCTTCTACACCTACGTCGGGATGCTGGCGGGGCCGCTGCGCTCGCTCGGGATGGCGATGGGGATGGCCCAGCGCGCCGTCGCCTCCGGCAACCGGATGTTCGAAATCCTCGACCGCGAACCGGCGATCCAGAGCCCGCCCGGGGCGCCGGCGCTGCCGGCCGGCGGCGGCGCCGTCGAGCTGCGCGGCGTCAGCCTCCGCTACGCCGGCCGACGGGACGAAAACCGGTTAGACCAACCGCAAATCGGCCCGTCAGCGGAGGGGGCGGCTCTGCGGGGCGTCGATCTCTCTGTCGAGGCCGGAAGGACGGTGGCGCTGGTGGGACCCTCGGGGGCCGGCAAGACCAGCCTGGTCGGGCTGATCGCGCGGCTGTACGACCCCAGCGAGGGGAGCGTCCGCGTCGACGGCGCCGACGTCCGCGAGGTCGACCTCGACTCGCTGCGCTCGCAGATCGCCTTCGTCGCCGACGACAGCTTCCTCTTCACCGCCAGCGTCGCCGAGAACATCGCCTACGCCCACCAGGAGGCGACGCTGGAGGAGATCGAAGCGGCGGCCCGGCGGGCGCAGGCCGATGCCTTTATCCGCGCCCTGCCCGACGGCTACGAGACTCGCGTCGGCGAGCGCGGCCTCACCCTCTCCGGCGGCCAGCGCCAGCGGGTGGCGATCGCGCGGGCCCTGCTGGCCGACCCTCGGATCCTGATCCTCGACGACGCCACCTCCTCGGTCGACGCGACCACCGAGGCGGCGATCAAAGCCGGGCTGCGCGAGGCGATGGCGGGCCGGACGACCTTCATCATCGCCCACCGCCTCTCGACCATCTCCCTGGCCGACGAGATCGTCGTCCTCGACGCCGGCGCGATCGTCGACCGCGGCACCCACGAGGAGCTGATGGAGGGCTGCGGCTTCTACCGCGAGATCGCCGAGCATGGCCTCGCCGACTCCGTCTTCCTCCAGCGCGACCTCGAGGAGCGCGAGGAGGTGGCGCGCCTGTGAGCACGCTGCGCGAGGAGACCCCGGGCGGGCGGCTGCGCAACATCGCCCTGCTCGCCGCGGCCATCTGGCGGCTGCTGCGGGGCGAGGACCAGCGCGGCCGCAAGGTGCGCTGGCTGATCGGCCTGCTCCGCCCCTACCGCGGGCGCCTGATCCTGATGCTGGCGGCGCTGCTGCTGGAGACCGCCGCCGCGCTGGCGCCTCCCTACCTGGCGGGGAAGGCGATCGACAGCGGCATCAGGACCGGCGACGTCGGCGCCCTCGACCTGATCGTCGTCGCCTTCGTCCTCACCGCGGTGATCTATGCCGTCGCCACCTTCTGGGAGACCTACCTGGTCGGCTGGGTCGGAACCCGGACCCTGCAGGACCTGCGCGAGCGGATCTTCACCCACCTGCAGTCGATGTCGATCGGCTTCTTCACCCGCCGCAGCCCCGGGGTCCTGATCTCGCGGATGACCAACGACGTCGAAGCGCTGCAGCAACTGGTCACCAACGGCGTCGTGACGATCTTCTCCAGCACCCTGACCCTGCTCGGCGTCGTCGTCATCCTCCTCTTCCTCGACGTCAAGCTGGCGCTGATCACCTTCCTCACCTTCCCGCTGCTGGCGATCGCCAGCGTCGTCTTCCGGATCGTCTCCGCCGGCGCCTACAGGGCGACGCGGGAGCGGATCGCCGCGGTCACCGCCTACCTGCAGGAAACGCTCAGCGGCGTGCGGGTGGTGCGCAGCTTCGGCCAGGAGACCCGGCACCGGGACGTGATGACGGAGCTGAACGAAGCCAACCGCGACGTCAACATGCGCACCGTCTACCTCAACGCCTCCTACTTCCCGGCAGTGGAACTGCTGGCCGCGGTGGGGACGGCGGTGATCCTCCTCTACGGCGGCAGTCAGGCGATCGACGGGGCGATCCAGATCGGCGTCATCGTCGCCTTCGTCGGCTACCTGACCCGGTTCTTCGAACCGATCCAGGAACTCTCCCAGCTCTACACGACCTACCAGCAGGGCATGGCCGCCCTCGACAAGATCTTCGACCTGCTGGACACCGAGCCCGACATGGTCGACGCGCCGGAGGCGATCGACCCGGGAACGCTGCGCGGCGAGATCGAGCTGGATGGAGTGTGGTTCTCCTACGCCGAAGGAGACGAGCCAACCGACGGCACCTGGGCGCTGCGCGACGTCGACCTCCACGTCCCGCCCGGGCAGACCCTGGCGCTGGTCGGCGCCACCGGCGCCGGCAAGTCGACCTTCGCCAAGCTCGTCGCCCGCTTCTACGACCCCCAGCAGGGCGTCGTCCGGGTCGACGGCCACGACCTCCGCGGCGTCCAGCAGCGGGCGCTGCGGCGGCAGCTCGGGATCGTCCCCCAGGAGGGCTTCCTCTTCTCCGGCACGGTCCGCGAAAACGTCGCCTTTGGCCGCCCCGAGGCGAGCGCGGAGGAGATCGAGGCCGCCCTGGCGGCGGTCGGCGCCAGCGACTTCGTCGCCGCCCTCCCGCAAGGGCTCGACACCGAGGTCGGCGAGCGCGGCATCCAGCTCTCGGCCGGGCAGCGCCAGCTCGTCGCCTTCGCCCGCGCCCTCCTCGCCGAGCCGCGGATCCTGATCCTCGACGAGGCGACCTCCAACGTCGACGTCCGCACCGAGAAAACGATCGAGCGCGGCCTCGAGCGCCTCCTCCACGGCCGCACGGCGATCGTCATCGCCCACCGCCTCTCGACGATCCGCCGCGCCGGCAAGATCGTTGTCCTCGAAGGCGGCCGAATCGCCGAGCAGGGGACGCACGACGAGCTGATCGCCGCCGGCGGCCCCTACTCGCGTCTCTACGGCGCCTGGGCCGATTCGTCAGCCGCTTAGGAGCGACCTAGGAAACTGTCGCCCCAGGGATTGTCCATTCGCCGGGCATCTGCGCGTTATTGCGCACGCCGGTGCCGCTCAGCGGGCAACCGAAGCCATCGACATTCACGGTCGCCGTCACGCTTTCCAGTGTCTGTTTGGCAATGAACTCCATTTTGCCGCCGACTGTTTGATTGAAGAAGATCACGTGCGCGCGTTCGGGCTGCGCCGCGATTTTCACCACACAGATACCCGACCCGGCATTCACCGTGATCGCGTCTCCTTCTTTCGTACAGACGATGTCGGTCTTCGCTGTTTCGGCGCTGGTCAGATGCCAGAGTGTGTGGCAGCTCCCAGGATTCACCGTCGCACTGATAAATCCGAAGGCTTTGCAGCTTGACCAAAGGTGGATGACTGTCAGTGTGCTGGATGTTTCACTGGTCGCTTCCCCGGTCAGCGACTGGGTGCTGCATTCGACCGACGAGCCGTCGACATTGAGAACGGTCGTATTGAGCGCCGTCCCCGTCAGTTTGGTCGGCCAGCCTTCGATGTGGAACATGGGGGGTTCTGCTTGGGCAGTGCCCGCTCCAGCCGAGAAGGCCATCAGCGCCAGCCCGGAAACGACAAGGATCTTCGTGATGCGAGTCATCGCATCGCTCCTCTCCCTCGACCGGCGCCCGCACCCTTCCCATGATCCTCCGGCTGCCGGAGCGTCGATCCTAGAGCGGACCGGCTTTTTGGGCAAACACTTCTGAGTTTCTCGGATCAGCCGGGGCCGACGCCGCCGGATTCAGAGCCGCCAGGTCCGCCACCGCCCCCTTCGGGTGCGACTTCGCCGCCGCCGGCGCCGCCCGTTTCCGGCGCGGGTTCTTCGTATTCGGGCGCCGGTTCTTCGTATTCAGGGGCGGGTTCTTCGTATTCGGGCGCGACGCCGCCTTCTTCGTAGGCTTCGCCTTCTTCCCCGCTTTCGGAGCCGGTGCCGGGAGTTACGGTGACCGCGCCGGGGCCTTCGCTGCACTTTTCGAAGCCGAAGGCGGCGGCTTCCGCCTGGAATTCTTCGAGCGCCGGACCGGCGTTGGCTTCAGCCGCTTCGAGGGCGGCAGTGTCTTCGCGTTCCGCAGCCAGCTTGACTTCGCCCTCGACCTTGGCGAGCTCTTCGGCCGCTTCGGAGAATTTGGCGTAGTCGCCTTCTTCGCCCTCGGGGGTGCCGAGGTTCTGGAGGCTGCTTACCATCCCCGTGTACAGGTTGGCAATCTTCTCGGCTTCGCCGCCGACCGCGGCTTCGGTTTCGGAAGAACCAAGGGCGCCGACGGCGGCGTTGACCTCGGCGCAGATCGCATCCCCCTGCGAGATCAGCTCTTCCCGGCTCAGGCTCGGCGCCGCTTCGGTCGTCGCTGCCGCGGTGGATTCGGAGGTTTCGCCGCCACCGCCGCCGCAGCCGGCGAAGGCGAGCGCCGCCAGGGCGGCGAGGACGAGCAGGATCTTGGCCGGGGCGATCTTCACGGGGGCGAAGCTAGCAGAGCGATTCGACGGCTAAGCGCGAATTGCAGGCACTTAAGGGACTGCGGCCCAGGGACTCGAACCCCGACTACCTCGTCCAGAGCGAGGCGTGCTGCCATTACACCAGGCCGCAACGGCGTTCCCGCAGGATATCGGGGACGCCGATTCAGGAGAAGGCGACGCCCTCGGCGATCATCCGCCGCGCCTCGGCCAGTTCTTCGGAGCGGCCGACGCTGAGGCAGCCGGCGACCCGATCTCCCTGCAGGTACCAGACCGAGAACTCGCCCTCGTCGCGGCTGCCGCGCCAGACTTCGCGGTTCCACTCGTAGGCGGGGCCGACGTACTCGAGGCTCGCCCAATCGGCGAGGTCGCTGAAGAAGTAGGGGACGACTTCGTAGTCGGCATCGGCACCGAGCATGTTGGCGGCGACGTGGCTCCCCTGCTGCATCGAGACGTCCCAGTGCTCGACGTGGATGCGACGGCCGTGGACGACGCTCTCGTAGGAGCAGCAGTCGCCCGCCGCGTAGATCCCCTCGGCCGAGGTCCGCAGCTTCGAATCGCAGACGACGCCGCCGTCGCCAACCTCGATCCCGGCCCGCTGCGCCAGCATCGCGTCGGGACGCACTCCGGCGCCGACGACGACCGCGTCGCACTCGACGCTGAGACCGCTCTCGGTGATCACGGCGCCGACCCGACCGTCGCCCTCGAAGGCGCTCAGGGTCTCGCCGCCGTGGAAGCTGACGCCGTGGTCTTCGAGCCGCTGCTGGAACCAGCGGCCGGCGTCCTCGCCGAAGGTGCGGGAGAGCGCCACCTCCTCCATCGCGATGATCGTGCACTTGGTCCCCCGGGCGGTCAGCGAAGCGGCCACCTCGCAGCCGATGTAGCTGCCGCCGACCAGGACCACGTGCTCCGCCGCCTCGGCATCGGCGCGGATCGCGTCGGAGTTGCCGAAGGCGCGCAGGTAGTGGATGCCCTCGTTCTCGGCTCCCTCGACCCGGAGGATGTTGACCATCGCCCCAGTGCCGAGCAGCGCCTGCCCGAAGGCCACCTCTTCCCCGCCCTGCAGCTTCGCCGTCCGCCCCTCGACGTCGAGCGACATCACGTTGCGGCCGCTCAACAGCTCGACGCCGTTCTCCTCGTACCAGGAGGGCGGGTTGACGTAGGCGTCCTCGCGGCTCGAGTCCCCCTTCATGTAGTCCTTGGAGAGCGGCGGCCGTTCGTAGGGCGGTTCCGGCTCGCGGCCGACCAGCAGGACCGAGCCGTCGGCGCCGCGCCGGCGCAGCTCGGCGGCGCAGTGGGCGGAGGCCATGCCGCCGCCGATCAGCAGGTAGTCGACCTCGCGGTCAGCCATGCAGATGACCTACCCGGAAGCGGGCGATCTAGGCGCCGTCGGCGCCGTTGCCATTTCCTTCCGGCCCGAAGAGCACCTTCAGGTCGTCCTCCTTGCCGGGATCGAGGACGGCGAGGATCTCGTCGCCTTCCTCGAGCACGGTGTCGGCGCTGGGGACGAAGCCCTTGCCGGCCCGCAGGACCGAGATCAGCAGGCTGCCCTCGGGCATCTTCAGGTCGCCTACACGGCGGCCGGTGACGCCGGAGTCCTTGCCGAGCAGCATCTCGATGATCTCAAGCTGCTCCTCCTGCAGGTCGAGCAGGTGGACCAGCCCGTACTCGGGCACCTCGTGCTCGAGCAGGCGCAGAATCAGGTCGGTCGCCGAGACCACCGGTTTGACCCCGAGCAGGTCGAAGTGGGGCTTGTTGCGGGGGTTGTTGACGCGGGCGATGATCTGGTCGACCAGGTACTTCTCCTTGGCGACCTGGCAGATCAGCATGTTGTCCTCGTCGTCGCCGGTGACCGCGATCACCATGTCGGCGCGCTGGATGCCGGCGCGCTCGAGGACCCAGAGCTCGGAGGCGTCGCCGTAGGAGACGTTGTGCTCGAGCTCCTGCTCGACGGTCGTGTAACGGCGGCGGTCGCTCTCGATCAGGGTCACCTCGTGGCCCTTGTCGAGCAACTCGCGCGCCAGGTTCCAGCCGACCTTCCCCGCTCCGACGACGATGATGTACATCGGCTCAGGCCTCCCCCGGCGTGACTTCGGCGGGCCTGGCGGCGCGGCCGCTGGTTTCGCGGACGGCGGCCTCCAGCATGTCGATCGCGACCCGGGTCGGGCAAACCGTGTTGAGGCCCTGGCGCTGGTACCACTCGGCCCGCAGCGGGTCGAGCACGCGGGCGATCACCGTCGGCACCTCGTAGCGCCGCTGGGCGATCTGGGCGATGACGATGTTGGTGTTGTCGCCGTCGGTGGAGGCGATGAAGACGTCGGCCTGCTCGATGCCGGCGGCCACCAGGGCCTCGGTCTCGAGCCCGGCACCGACCGTGAACTGGCCGCCCAGGTCCTCCCAGCTCTTCTCCAGCCCGACCTCGAGCCGGGCGTGCGACTCCGGGTCCTCGTCGAGGCAGGAGACGCTGTGGCCCTCGCGCAGCATCGCGCGCGCCACCGAGGAGCCGACTCGGCCGCAGCCGACGATCAGAACGAACATGGCCGTGATACTAGACGGGCCGTACGGCGTCCGGCGCCCGGGCCAGGACCGCCTATTGCGCAGGTTCCGGCGGCGCCGTCAACAGCACCCGGCACGGGGCTTTTTTCAGCACGTACTCGGTCGCGGCGCCGATCTCGGCCGGCTTCGCCGCCCCGATGCCGCCCATCCTCGCGCCGCCGCGGATCTTCGTCGGCGGCTCGCCGCCGATCACGATCGCTTCGGCGTGTCCGCGGCGGGCCGCCTCGACGATCCCCGCGCCGGCCTTGCGGGCGCGGATCACCTCGGTGCTGACGAGGACGTCCTCGTACTCCTCCCCCACCTCCCGCGCCCGCTCCAGCGCCCGCCGCGCCTGCTCCTCGCGCTCCTTCGGCAGCTTCGCGTCGAGCGGCAGGGTCAGGGGCACCTCGATCACGTAGACGACGTCGAGCCGCGACTCGCCGTCCCCCCGCGCCTCCTCGCTCTCCGCCGCCGCCAAACGCCCCGCGGTGGCGACGATGTCGTCGTCGAGCTTGCTCCCGAAGACGGGGACGAGGATGTTGCTGAATTCGACCTCGGGGACCTGCTTGGTCAGGGCGTGCTCGGGGACGGAGACCCGCTTGGTCAGGGTCGTCCCCTCGAAGACCTTGCGGTAGACGACGTAGAAGGTGAGCCCGAAGAGCATCCAGCCCAGCCCCACCCAGCGGGCGGTCGCGTGGTAGGCGAGGACGCTGACGAAGGCGAGTCCGCTGAGGACCGCGGCGACGATCGAGGGCAGCGGCAGCTCCGCCGGCCCCCAGGCGAACCCGAACGGGACCTTGAACGGACGCCGCAGGTCCGGTGCCTTCACCCGCAGCCGGATGATCGAGAGGTGGGCGATCGTGATCGCCAAGGTCGCGCCGAAGGCGTAGATCGCGGCCAGCAGCTTGACGTTGGTCGGGACCACTAGGCCAATCGCGATCAGGCCGCTGATCACGATCGCCACGTAGGGGGTGGCCTTGCGCCTCTCCAGCTTGCCCAGCCAGCTCGGGATTTGGCGGTTGATCGCCAGCGTGTAGATGTGGCGCGAGACCCCCAGCATCGAGGTGTTGGCGGCCCAGATCAGGACCGGGGTCGCGATCAGGGCGACCAGCCAGCGCATCGTTTCTGCCACCCAGTCAGGGTGAAATGAGGAGACCACCCCGAGGACCGGCTCCTCGACGTAGGTGCTGCCGAGCGCGGTCTGGGGACCGTCGGGGCCGGCGACCACCGGCACCGCCATCAGCGCGACCGCCGCCATCCCGGCATATACCAACGGCACCGCGATCGCCCCGAGGCTGGCGATCCGCCGCAGGTCGCGGCGGCTGACCTCGATGTCGGGAGCGAGGTCGGAGGCGGCCTCGATCCCGGCGTAGGCGAGCATCGCCACCACCGCCGCGTAGACGACGTCGTGGAAGCTCGGGTCGGTGAAGAGGTCGATGTGGGCGGTGAGGCGGTCGGGATGCATGACGACCAGCAGCCCGACGACGATCACCGCCAGTTGCAGCCCGAGGTCGGCAAGGGCGAGGTAGGCGAGCGAGCGCTGGCGGCCGCGGCCGGTGACGTTGAAGATGTTGAGGACGCAGACCAGCCCGATCACCCCCGCGGCGACGCCGATCTCCGCCCCCGACTTGCCGAAGTCCCCCCAGACCGGCTCCAGGTAGTGCGGCACCGAGAGCGCCGCCAGGGCGATGACGATCAGGTAGTCGATCAGGATCGCCCAGCCGGCGATGAAGGCGATCAGCTCGTTGAAGGCGTACCGGGCGAAGGTCGAGGAGCCGCCGCGCTCGCGGAACATCGCCCCGCCCTCGACGTAGCTGAGCGTGGTCAGCCCAAACAGCAGCCCGGAGGCGAGGAAGATCAGCGGCGTCAGGTTGAGCCCGCGCTCCGCCACCACCCCGAGCGCGAAGTAGATCGAGAAGCCGACCGCCGAATAGGCGGCGGCGAACAGCCAGGGGACGCCGAGACCGCGCTCGAGGATCGGCTCCGCCCGCGGCTCCTCCGGCCGCCGCGGCCGCGGTCCGTCGCCGCTCACCGGCCCATCCTCGCCGCCGCCCAGAGCCGGCCGAGCCCGATGCCGACGAAGGCGATGCCCATCACGAAGCCGAGCGAAGCGGGGCCGCCGCCGTTCACCAGGGTGACGGCGAGGACGAGCAGGCCGATTGCGACGAAACCGAGGGAGAAGACGCGGACGGCGCCGCGGTAGATCCGCTCGCCGCTCACGGCGTCGCCTCGGCGAGGGCGGCGCCGGGAACCGGCGGCAGGTTGTCGCTGGGGTCGGAGACGACGATCACCCGGCACGGACGCTCACCGAGGACCGTCTGCAGGGTCTTGTCGTAGAGCGGCACGCCGTTGCGGTAGCGCAGGCCGACGACGATCGCCTCCGCCTTGATCTCGGCCGCCTCCTCGGAGACCGAGTAGCCGGCCTGCCCCGGCCGCACCCGGGCCACGTGCCCGGTCACCCGCTGGCCGCCGATCAGCTTCGCCTGCTCGACCTTGCGGCCTGCCTCGGCTTCCTGTTCGGGCATCTCCGCGTTCAGCGGCAGGTTGGTCGGCACGGTCATCATCGAGTGGACGTGGATCCCGCGGCGGCGCTTGGAGGCGAGCTTGACCGCGGTCGCCACCATCTCCGGCGCGAAGTCTTCGTCGTCCTCGAAGGCGACGAGGATGCTGCGGTACTCGACCTCCTCGACCCCCAGCGGCTCCGGCAAGACCACCTTGACGGTCTGCGTCAGCGGCAGGCGCTGGTTGCGGCGGTAGAGCACGTAGACGGCGATGCCGAGAACCATCCAGCCGAGGCCGACGAAGAGCGTGCGCGGGTTCAGCGCCATCACCACGATCCAGGCGGCAAAGGTGCCGAGGCCGCCGAGGACGGCGGTCACCGGCACGTTGAAGCCGAAGACCGGCGGGTTCAGCGGCGGTTTCCAGGTGCGCTCGACGTCGGGATGTTTTCGACGCAACTGGATCACCGCGACGTGGGCGATCGTGAACGAGAGCATCGCGCCGAACGAGTACATCGTCGCCAGGAAGTCGGTCTGGCCCGGCAGCAGGGTGATGATCGCGATCGCGGCGAAGATCAGGATCGCGATGTAGGGGGTGCGGTACTTCGGGTGGACCTGGCGCAGCCCCTCGGGCAACTGGCGGTGCTGTCCCATCGAGTAGGTGAGGCGGGAGACGCCGATCAGGCCGGCGTTGGTCGCGATCAGCAGGATCACGGCGGCGAGGACACCGACGTAGTAGCGGAGGACTTCGGTCGGCAGGTGGGAGAGGCCGAGGTTCTCGACGATGCCGAGGATCGGGTCGTCGGCGAACTTTGAGCCCAGCGCGGTGGTGTATTCGCCGCCGTGCTGGACGACCGGCATCGCCGAGAGGGCGACGATCGGGATCAGCAGGTAGAGCCCGAGCACGGCGACGACCACGAGGCCGACGCTGCTGGGGATCGTGCGGGCGGCGTCTTTCGCCTCCTCGGCCATGTTGGAGATCGTCTCGATCCCGGTGTAGGCGATCATCCCGACGGCGATCCCGAGGGCGAAGTCGCTCCAGGTCGGGGCGACGCCGAGGTGGACGTTGTCGACCAGGATCTGCGGGCTGAGGACGAGGACGACGCCGATCCCGACCAGGACGACCTGGGTGGCGAGGTCGGCGACGGCGAGGATCAGGTTGAGTTTCGCCGACTCCTCGGTGCCGCGGATGTTGATCAGGGCGAGGGCGACGATGAGTACGGCGCCGCCGACGATGTCGCCCGGGCTGTCGCCGAGCCAGGGCCAGAAGACGGCCAGGTAGTGGGGCACGAAGAAGGCCGAGATCGCGACCGTGATCGTGTAGTTGAGCATCTGCCCCCAGGCGGCGATGAAGCTGACCAGCTCGTTGAAGGCGTGGCGGGCGAAGCTGGAGGAGCCGCCCGCCTCCGGGTACATCACGGTCGCCTCGGCGTAGGTGGCGGCGGTGGCGGCGAAGATCAAGCCGGAGACGACGAAGGCGATCGGGGTCAGGCCGAGGGCGAAGGCGGCGGTGACACCGAGGGCGTAGTAGATCGAGGAGCCGACGTTGCCGTAGGCGGCCGAGAACAGCGCGCCGACCCCGTGCACGCGGCTCAGCGATTCGTCTCTTGGGATTCGCTGGGCCATCTAGGAGGTGTGCAGACTGGTCACTCAGCCCGAATATACGGAGGTCGGCAGCGCCCTCCGCACGTGGGCCCGGGAGAGCTGGGCCGGTGCCGTGCAGCCACAGAGGGCGAGGGTTAGCTCGAGCTCCTCGCGGAGCAGGCCGAGGACCCGGGCGACGCCGTCGCTTCCGCCCGCCGCGAGGCCCCACAGAGCAGGACGGCCGACCAGGACCGCGTCGGCGCCGAGCGCGAGCGCGGTGGCCGCGTCGACGCCGCGGCGGATGCCGCCGTCGGCGAGCACGGCGATGCGGCCGGCGACGGTTTCGGCGATCTCCGGCAGTGCCTCGGCGGAGGCGAGCGAGCGGTCGAGCTGGCGGCCGCCGTGGTTGGAGACGACAAGGCCGGCGGCGCCGTGGTCGATCGCCAGCTCCGCGTCCTCGGCGGTGAGGACTCCCTTGACGAAGACGGGCACCCGGGACTCGGAGGCAAGGCCGGCGAGGTCGTCCCAGGTGAGACCGTGGTTCATCAGCGCGAAGGTGTCCTCGATCGAGTGTTCGCGGTCGCCGCCGGCAGCCGCGGTCAGGCTCGGGGTCCCCAATTCCCTCGGCAGCGTGAAGCGGTTGCGGCGGTCCCGCTCGCGGTTGCCGCCGGGGGGCGCGTCGGCGGTGAGGACGATCGCCTCGAAGCCGGCGTCGACGGCCTCGTCGGCCAGCGCCCGGGTCACGGCCTCGTCTTTGAAGCTGTAGAGCTGGAACCAGTGGCGGCCGGCGGGGGCGGCCGCGGCGACCTCGCCGGGCCGGGTGGTCGAGAGCGTCGAGAGGCACATCACCGAGCCCGCGGCGGCGGCACCGGCGGCCATCGCCGCCTCGCCCTCGGGGTGCGCCATTCGCTGGTAGGCGACCGGGGCGACGAGGATCGGCATCTCCACCGGCCTCCCCAGCACCTCCGCCTCGGCAGTGACGACGCTGACGTCGTTCAGCACCCGCGGCCGCAGTCGGTACCTCCCCCACGCCTCGACGTTCTCCCGCAGCGTGACCTCGTCCCCGGCGCCACCGGCGAAGTAGTCGCGCGGGCCCTGCTCGAGGTTCGCTTCGCCGTCCCGCTGGGCGTCGGAGACGTTGATCCAGTCTGAAATCACGGCGCGACCCTACTCCGACTCAGCGAGGCCCGGGCCTATGCTGCCGCTGCGATGATCGCTGCTGCCGCCGCCGTCTACCTCTCCCTTCTCGCCACCCTCTTCGCGCCAGTCGACGAGCACGGCGCGCGCGTCGCGCACCTGGAGATCGCCAGCCAGGCCGTGGGCCGCGAGCTCGGCGTCAGCGTGGTGGTGCCAGCGAAGGCGAAGCCGCGCGGCAGGCGGCCGCTGCTGGTCTTCCTGCACGGGCGCGGCGGCTCCGAGGGCACCTTCACCGGCGACGAGGCGGTCTTCGAAGGTCTCGCGAAGCTCGGGCGCAAAGCGCCGGTCATCGCCTTCCCCGACGGCGGCGACCACGGCTATTGGCATGACCGCCGGGAAGGCGACTGGGGCAGGTACGTGATGCGGGAAGTGATCCCGAAGGTCGAAAAGCGGTTCGGCACCGACCCGCACCGCGTGGCGATCGGCGGCATCTCGATGGGCGGCTTCGGCGCCTACGACCTGGCGCTGCTGCACCCGCGGCGGTTCTGCGCCGTCGGCGGCCACTCCCCCGCGCTCTGGTTCGAGGGCGGCGAAACGGCCCCGGGAGCCTTCGACGACGCCGCCGACTTCGACCGCAACGACGTTGTCGGGATGGTCCATGGCAACCCGAGCGCCTTCGACGGGATGCGGGTCTGGAACGACTTCGGCGACGAAGACCCCTTCCGCGGCTACGACGAAGGCTTCGTCGGCTACCTGCGCGCCGACGGCGTCGACCTCAGCGCCCACTCATGGCACGGCGGCCACGACGCCGGCTACTGGAACCGCCACTGGCCCGCCTACCTGCGCTTCTACGCGAACGCCCTAGCGAACTGCGGCTAGGCGTGTCGAGTTTGTTTCCCCACAGGTAACAAACTCGACATCGCGTCTCAGCGGTCCGGCGATCCGGCCGGCGGCGTGCCCGGGGGCGGCGCCGGGCCCCAACTTTCGCGGCCGTCGGTGGTGGCGATCGGGATCTTTGGGCCCGCCATCGCCGGCGTGTCGAGGCTTACGTCGGCGATCGCCTTGACCCGGGAGAGGACCTCGCGGACGCTGCTTTTCGTCCCTTGCCAACCCCATCCATGGGGATCGGCGTCAAGGCCGGTGGCATCGATCCCCGCCTGGTCGGCGAGGTAGAGGGCGCGGGGCATGTGGAAGCCCTGGGTGGCCACCACCGCGCTGCGCACCCCGAAGATGCTGCGCGCCCGCACCATCGTCTGCCAGGTGTCGAAGCCCGCGTGGTCCTCGAAGATGTCCCGCGGCGCCACCCCGTCGCGAACCAGGGCCTTGCGCATCGTGTCCGGCTCGTCGTACTTCCAGGTCCCGTGGTCGCCGGAGACGAGGATCTTCTCCACCTTGCCGGCGTGCCACAACCGCGACGCCTGCTCCACCCGCGCCGCCAGCATCGTGCTCATGTCCCCATCCGGTTCGACCAGCGCCCCCGGCACGATCGCCACTTCCGCCGCCGGCACCTCGGCGACCACCGAAGTCGACTCCCCCTCCGTCGAAAGCAGGATGTAGGCGTTGGCAACCGCGATAACGAGCGCCAAAGCAACCACGCAGCCGATCGCCACCTTCGACAACCGCGGCCAACGCCGCAGCGGATAAGTCAGCTTCCCGACGAGCCCCCGCACCGCGCGAACGCTAACAATTACACCTCACCGAAACCGCAAAAACCGCTCTTGAGGGGCCAATTTTGCGGTTTCGCGGAAGTCCGGAGCGAAGCGAACGAGCGGGGAGGGGCACCCGGCCCCTCCCCACCCGCATACGCCTAGAAGTGGACGATCGGGATGATGAGGATGGCGACGATGTTCGCCACCTTGATCATCGGGTTGATCGCCGGACCGGCCGTGTCCTTGTAGGGATCGCCGACCGTGTCGCCGGTCACCGAGGCGGCGTGGGCCTCGGAGCCTTTGCCGCCGTGGGCGCCGTCCTCGATCAGCTTCTTCGCGTTGTCCCAGGCGCCGCCGCCCGCGGTCATCGAGACCGCCATGAAGAGGCCGACCACGATCACCCCGATCAGCAGGCCGCCGAGGGCGTCGACGCTGAGCAGGCCGACGACGACCGGCACGACGATCGGGATCAGCGCCGGCAGGATCATCTCTTTCTGCGCCGCCAGGGTGACGATCGAGACCGTTTCCCCGTACTCGGGTTTTTCGGTCCCGTCCATGATCCCCGGGTGCTCTTTGAACTGTTTACGGACCTGCTCGACGACCTGTCCGCCAGCACGGCCGACGGCCTCGATCGCCAGCGCGGCGAAGAGGTAGACCATCATGCCGCCGACGATCAGCCCGATCAGCACGTCGGGGCTGGTCAGGTGGAAGAGGCCGTTGAGGTCGAACCCTGAGGGCGCCTCCTCGGCCAATTCGGATTTGAAGGCCGCGAACAGCACCAGCGCCGCCAGGGCCGCCGAGCCGATCGCGTAACCCTTGGTGACCGCCTTGGTCGTGTTGCCGACCGCGTCGAGCGGGTCGGTGACGTTGCGGACGTCCTCCGGCAGATCCGCCATCTCGGCGATGCCACCGGCGTTGTCGGTGATCGGCCCGAAGGCGTCGAGGGCGACGATCAGGCCGCAGAGCGAGAGCTGGGCGACGACGGCGATGCCGATGCCGTAGATGCCCGCGAGCTCGTTGGCGCCGAGGATCGCCAGGGCGATGACGAGCGCCGGAGCGGCGGTCGCCTGGTAGCCCTGGGCGAGCCCGGCGATGATGTTCGTCGCGTGCCCGGTCTCCGATGCCGCGGCGATCGACTTCACCGGGCGGAAACGGGTCGCCGTATAAAATTCGGTAATTCCGAACAGCAGCGCGGTGACGGCAACGCCGATAACTGCGCAGAGCCAGAGGTCGGTGACGCTGACGGCCTGGGCAGCGGTGTCGGCGAAGCCGAGTCGCAGCGGGTCGCTCATCAGCCAGTCGGTGATCGGGTAGAACGCGGCCACCGAGAGGACCCCGGAGATCAGCAGGCCGACGTAGAGGGCACCCTCGACCCGGTCGGTCTTGGTCCGCACGCAGAGCGCGCCGATGATCGAGGCGATGATCGCCACGCCGCCGAGCACCAGCGGGTAGATCGCGACCTCGCGGGCGAAGTCGGAGGTGAAGGTGAGGACGCCGAGGAGCATCACCGCGACCGTCGTCACCGCGTAGGTCTCGAAGAGGTCGGCGGCCATACCGGCGCAGTCGCCGACGTTGTCGCCGACGTTGTCGGCGATCACGGCCGGGTTGCGGGGATCGTCCTCGGGGATCCCCGCCTCGACCTTGCCGACCAGGTCGGCGCCGACGTCGGCGGCCTTGGTGAAGATGCCGCCGCCGAGACGGGCGAAGACGGAGATCAGCGAACCACCGAAGCCGAGGCCGATCAGCGCGTCGACGGCCTCCTTGTCGGTGCTGCCGGTGACGATCAGGACGCCGTAGTAGCCGGCAACGCCGAGCAGGGCGAGGCCGACGACGAGGAGGCCGGTGACCGAGCCGCCTTTGAAGGCGACGTCGAGCGCCGGCGGCACGCCGCCGCGGGCGGCCTCGGCGACGCGAGCGTTGGCCCGCACCGAGACGTTCATGCCGATGAAACCGGTCGCGCCGGAGAGGGTGGCGCCGATGATGAAGCCGATTGCCGTCTTGTAGTCCTGGAGTACCAAGAGCAGGATCGCGATTGGCACCGCGACGGCGGCAATGATCGTGTACTGGCGGTTCAGGTAGGCCTGCGCGCCTTCCTGGACAGCGCCCGAAATTTCACGCATCCGGTCGTTGCCCGGCGACTTCGCGAGCAGGCGTTGGGTGACGATGAGTCCGTAGACGACGGCGGCGCCTGCGCAAACGAGCGCGACAACCACGCCGTAATCGTTCAAGAAGCTGGTCAAGTTCGTTTCCTCCGGTGGATTTAGCGGCGCGGGAGTCTATAGACGAAGGCGGCGGCTGGGCCGCCCGACGGCTCTGGAGCGTCCTTTTGGCCCGCCCTACCCGCCCAGGACGGGGCGCTCAGGCAGGCCCGGAAGCGTGCTCGAGGCCGGCGTAGGTGCGCCGGGTCTCGGCGACCGCGTCGCGGTAGATGTCCTCGATCGAGACGCCGCCGTCGAACGCCTCACGCGCCCGCTCGGCGCCGTTTCGCTCCGGTAGGGCCGGGTCGAGGCCGAGTTGGGAGCGGGCCGGCTCGCTCCACTCCAGCAGCGCCTCGACCAGCGCCCGCGTCGGCAGCTCCTCGCCGCGACGGAAGTCGACCATGCGGCCGCTGGCGCCGTAGCGGATCGCCCGCCAGAGGTTCTCCTCGATCTCGCGATCGGCCAGCAGCCGGCCCCTCCCCTCGTAGCCGTGCTCGTCGTAGTCGACCGCGGTCTGGGCGATGCAGGCGGCGACCAGCCCCGCCAGCGCGAAGGACTCCTCCCCCCGGGTCTGGGCGTCGCAGATCCGCACCTCGACGGTGCCGAAGCTGTGATGCGGCCGCACGCTCCACCACAACTGCGTCGACTCGACCACCGAGCCGACCCGCTGCAGCGTCTCGATGAACTCCGCGTAAGTGCGCCAGTCGCCGAACGGCGACGGCACCCCGCAGCGGGGGAAGGTGCGGGTGAAGATCTCGCTGCGGACCGAGTGCAGGCCGGAGTCGTGGCGGTCGAGGAAAGGAGAGTTGGCGGAGACCGCGAGCAGCGGCGGCAGCAGCTCGCGCAGCCGGTCGCAGACGGCGATCGCCCGGTCGGCCCCCTGAATCCCCATGTGCAGGTGCAGGCTCCAGGTGTTGTTGCGTTGAGCAACCCAACCGAGTTCGTTGCGCAGGCGGTTGTAGTGCGGGGTGTCGATGATCCGCTGGTCGAGGTAGTTGGCCCAGGGGTGGGTCCCCATCGCCCCCAGCGTCAGCCCCATCCCGGCGACGACCTCGAACAGACGCGCCCGCCGCTCGCGCTGGCGCTCTTCGGCCTCGGCAAAGGTCGCCGAGCGGCCGGAGCGAATCTCGATCTCGGCGGCGATCAGCTCCCCCGCGGCAGATTCCGCCAGCACCTCGTCGCGCTTGCATTCGGCCATCACGTCCTCGAACCGGTGCTCCAGCTCCAGCGTCCGCGGGTCGAGGATCGCGAACTCCTCCTCGAGGCCGATCGTGAAGTCCTGGGAGGACTCGAACTTCTCGCGGGCCAGGTCGAGATCCAGAGACACTTGCGGGGCCGCTAGGCCAGGTAGAAGTAGAGGGCGTAGAGCAGGTCGACCGCCGGGCTCGACGTGTGGACGGTCACCTCCGGCGGAACCTGGAGGAGCTGCTCGGAGTAGTTGAAGATGATCTTGACGCCGGCCTTGACCAGTCGATCGGCGACCTCCTGGGCCGCGTCGGCGGGGACCGCGAGGACGCCGACGACGATCTCCTCATCGGCCACGACCGCCGGCAGGTCGCCGATCTCGCGGACCTGCAGCTCGCCGATCTGGCTGCCGACCACGCTCGGGTCGGTGTCGAAGATCGCCACGACCTGGAAGCCGTGGTCGCCGAAGATCGGCGAGCGGGCGATCGCCTGACCGAGGTTGCCGGCGCCGAAAAGGGCGATGTTGTGCTGGCCGGAGGTGCGGAGGATCTTGCGCACCTCGGCGACCAGGGACTCGACGTTGTAGCCGACCCCGCGCTTGCCGAACTTGCCGAAGCCGGAGAGGTCGCGGCGGATCTGGGTCGGATTGATGTGGGTGTACTCGGAGAGCTCCTGCGAGGAGATCGTCTCCCGGCCCATCTTCCGCGCCTGCGTCAGAACCTGGAGGTAGCGCGAGAGGCGAGCGGCAACGCCCAGCGAAAGCCGTTCGCCTTCGACTGGCAGCGCCCCGGCGGTTTCGAGCTCATCGATCACCTCGACCATGCCCCCACAGTATCGAGCCTGTCACGCACGGCAGCCTCGTCGAGGATCAGCTCGGAGACCTCGATCCCGTCGATCTCGACGACGGGAATCCGCTCCAGATGGCGCCTCAGGAGCAACTCGTGGCTCTCGATGTCGACTTCGTGGAGCTCGAAGCGGTACCCCTCCGAATGGAGGGTGACGAGGCGCTCGACCGCTTCCTCGCAGAGGTGGCAGCCCGGCCGCGAGTAGACAACGACGGTCGGCACTCGGCGCTCAGTGGGCGACGCCGGCGGTTTCGCCCGTGGCGAAAGCGTCGTAACCGAGGTAGTCGGGGTAGGCGATCGCCGGGGCGAAGCGGGCGGCCGAGCCGATCATCGCGGCGTTGTCGGTACAGAGGGCGATCGGGACGAGCTTCAGCCGCACCCCGGCCTCCTCGCAGAGCTCGGCCACCGCCTGGCGCAGCGGCCCGTTGGCGGCAACGCCGCCACCGAGCGCGACCGCCTCCCAGTCGCCGCGTTTCAGGGCCCGCTTCAGCTTCGTCGTCAGTTGGCCGACGACGGCTGCCTGGAAGGAAGCGGCGAGGTCGGCACGACGCTCGGCCACGCCCTCGGGCCCGAGCTCACGACAGCGATAGACGAGCGCCGTCTTCAGGCCGCTGAAGCTGAAGTCGAGGCCGGGGTCGCGGGCCATCGCCACCGGCATCTCAAAGGCCTCCGGGTCCCCCCCGATGGCCTCCTTTTCCAGCACCGGCCCGCCCGGGTAGCCGAGGCCGAGGAGGCGGGCCGACTTGTCGAAGGCCTCGCCGGCGGCGTCGTCCAGCGTCTGCCCGAGGAGCTCGTAGCCCTCGTGGTCGCGGACGCCGGCGAGCAGCGTGTGGCCGCCGCTGGCGACGAGACAGAGGAAGGGCGGCTCCAGTGGCTCCGGCTCGAGGAAGTTGGCGGCGACGTGACCCTGCAGGTGGTCGACCGGGATCAGCGGCAGCCGCCGCGAGGCGGCGATCGCCTTCGCCGTGCTGACCCCGACCAGCAGCGCGCCGATCAGGCCCGGGCCGGCGGTCACCGCGATCGCCTCGATCTCGTCGAGGGAGGTGTCGGCTTCGCGCAGCGCCGCCTCGACCAGCGGTCCGACCAGCTCGAGGTGGTGGCGGGCGGCGACCTCGGGGACGACGCCGCCGAAGCCTTCGTGCGCTTTCGCCTGCGAGGAGATCAGGTTGCAGAGGATCCGCGGTCCGTCGAGGACCGCGGCGCAGGTGTCGTCGCAGGAAGTCTCTATCGCAAGCAGCATCGGCGCCCCCTTAGTCCAGCCACATGATCAGGGCGTCCTCGCCGTTGTCGTGGTAGTAGCGAGGGCGCACCCCGGCCGAGCGGAACCCGAAGCGTTCGTACATCCCGATCGCCCGCTGGTTCGAGACCCGCACCTCGAGCGTGAACGGCAGCCCGCCGTGGGAGTCCTCGATCAAGCGGCGCATCAGTTGCCCGGCGACGCCGGTCTCTCGCGCCTCCGGCACGACCGCGATGTTCATCAGGTGCCAGACCTGGTCGTAGCGCGAGCAGATCACGTAGCCGAGCAGGTCGTCGCCGGCGCTGGCGGCGAGGCAGATGCCCGACGGCTTCGAGAGCTCGAGCACGAACATCGCCAGCGACCAGGGCGTCGGGAAGGAGCGGCGCTCGATCGCGATCACCGCCGGCAGGTCGCTGTAGGCGAGCCTGCGGACCCGAAGCTCCTGGTTCAGCTCACTGTGCTCTTTGGGAAGCGTCTCGCTCACGCCACCGCTCCGCGTCTGGGGGTCTGAGGTAGATGGGGGCGAGCCCGTCGCCCTCCGTCGCCGCCGCCATCGTCGCCGCCAGCGCGCAAACGTGCCGTCCGGCGACCCGGTGAACGGGATCGGAGTCGTCCGGGATCCGGACGCCGCTCGGGGCCAACTCCGCCCGGAATCGTACCGCCCCCGAGCCGGCTGCCAGCGGGGACGCGGGCAGCTCGGCCAGCCGCTCGGCCAGCTCCTCCGGGCGATAGACGGCGGGCTCCCAGATGCGCTCCCCCCCGGCCTCGTAGAGCGCGGCGAAGACCTCGCCCCGCCAGCCGTCTAGAACCGCCAGCACTTCGCCGTCCCCCCCGCCCTCGGCGATTGCCGCCGCCAGCGCGTCGAGGGTGCAGATACCCCGGGCCGGGAGGCCGAGCCCGACGCCGAGGCCGCGGGCGGTCGAGATCCCGACCCGCAGCCCGGTGAAGGAGCCGGGGCCGAGGCCGACACCGAGCAGGTCGACCCGCTCCCAGCCGCCCGCGGCGGCGGCCGCGCGCTCGATCTCCTCCAGCAGGCGGGTCGCGTGCAGGGGCCTCCCCTGCGGGGAGAGCCCCAGCCGCGACTCGTGCAGAACCTCGCCGTCCCGCCAGGCGCAGGCGACGGTGTCTACCGTCGCGGTGTCGAGGCCGACGACGACCAGGGCGCCGCTACCCCGTCACCTTGAAGGCGAAAGACCCGACTTTCTGGCCTTTGACGAACCAGCTGACCACGTGTTTGCCGGGAATCGTCGAGGTGATCTTGTTGACGTAGAGCGTTCCCTGTTCGGCTTCCTGGGCCTGAGCGCAGAGATTTTTCCCGCTCGGGAACTTGACGCAGACGGTGTAGATGACGTTACCGGCGTTGCTTTTGAAGAAAGCGCCCTTCTTGGCTTTCTTCGGACAGCTATGGGAAGGGGTGGCGTTGCGCGAAACCCCGCATGCCACGTAGTGCTTGTACGCGGCTGCCCCAGCCGTCGCCGGCACCGCGCTTGCCAGCAATCCGCTCGCCAACACCACGGCCACAAGCGCCTTCAGTCCCTTCATCACGTCCTTGCCTTTCAGTCGAGTACGAGCGCCGATGCTACAAGTTGCGCACACCACTCCGAAACACCTGCAGGCGGCGGTCGGAGCGCCTGGCGTCCGTCTTACCCCTACCAGTCGACTTCTATCAGCCGCCGCTCGTCTCCCTCGTGGGCGAGGCGCACCTCGAGCGCCGGGCGGCCCAGACGCTCGGCCCCAGCGGCCGGCCACTCGACGAAGGCGACGCCGCCGGTGCCGAGGTAGTCGTCGAGCAGAGCCGGATCCTCTCCCTCCAGCGTCTGCAGGCGGTAGAGGTCGAGATGGGCGACGGGCAGGCGGCCACCGCCGTAGCGCTGCCCGATCGTGAAGGTCGGCGAGGTGATCGGTTCGGTGACCCCGAGGGCGCGGCAGGCGCCGCGGATCAGGGTCGTCTTCCCCGCCCCGACCTCGCCGGAGAGGACGACGACGTCGCCGGGCCTCAGCCGCTCGGCGATCCTGGCGCCGAGCGCTTCGGTCTCGGCGGCGCTGTTGCTGGCGATCGCCTCCATCTAGACCATCTAGCCAAAGAACCCGAGTTGATCAGCTGGCGGAGGCGGCGGCGCGCCGTCCTCTTGCTCGGCCTCGGCGAGCTCCTCCGCGCTCGGCGACGGGCCCGGCAACGGCCGTTCCAGCAAGGCCGGGATCGTCGCGAAGTCGCCGCGCAGGGTCTCCTTGACGGCGGGCGTGCGCAGCGCCGCGGCGGGATGGAAGAGCGGCAACAGGAAGACCTCACGGCCACCGAGCTGACGGATCTGCGGGGTGCCGCGGACCCGGGTGATCCCGGTCGGACTGCCGGTCAGCAGCTTGGTCGCGAAGTTACCCAGGGTGCAGACGACTCGCGGCTCGATCAGGCGGATCTGCTCGAAGAGATAGGGCTCGCAAGCCTCGATCTCCGACGGCTGGGGGTCGCGGTTGCCGGGCGGTCGGGACTTGAGGACGTTGGCGATGAAGACGTCGTCGCGGGAGAGCCCGATCTCCTCCAGCATCTGGTTCAGTAGCTGGCCGGCCCGGCCGACGAAGGGCAGGCCCTGGCGGTCCTCTTCGGCGCCGGGCGCCTCGCCGACGAACATCAGGTCGGCGTCGGCGTTGCCGGCTCCGAACACCGCCTTGGTCCGGGTCTCATAGAGCGGGCAGCGGGTGCAGTCCTGGACCTCCTTGAAGAGCGCGACCAATTGCTCGCGCCGCTCCTCGGCGCCGGCGCTCACGATCCCCCCTTAGCGCGGCGGGAGTCGGCGAGGCGCTGCTGGCGCGCCGCCTCGCGCTCGCGGCGGCGCGATTCGTCGGAGCGGACGGCGGCGCCCCGAGGCTGGCGGCCGGGGGGCGAGACCGGCGAGTAGAGCCGGCGCACGCGCTCCGAGCCGCAGCTCGGGCAGGGCGCCGCGGCGGCCGCCGAAACAAGCTCCTCGAAACAGGCCCCGCACTGCTCGCACTCGAACTCGTAAACCGGCATCCCCCGCCATCGTAGTTCGCGACCGGCAGGAATCCGCGGGCGCTAGCTGGCCGGGGGCTCCTTGCGGCCGCGAGGACCGGATTTCGAGCGGCGCGTCGGCACCTCGAAACTCATGATCGTCACCATCGCCGGGATTCCCTGGTCCTGGTGGTCGGCGAGGCGCTCGGCATTGCGGCGTTCGATCTCGAGCACCCGCTCCAGGTAGTCGCCGGCGGCCTCGGTCAGTTCCGACCAGCCCTGCTCGTCGACGAGCAGCGGGTTGGCGCTGAGGTGCCGGTCGGTGCGGGCGTCGAGGGTGCCGGACGCCTGCGATCCGGAGACGGCGGCGAAGGCGTAGGTGAGCCAAGCCCGCGACATCCGCTCCCGCACCGCCACGGGAAGCTGCTCGAACTCCTCGGGCGAAAGCAGCGCTCGCTCGGTGGCGCGGTAGAAATGCTCGGTGGAGCCGCGCACCGGGCGCGTGTCGACGAGCTCGACGCATTCGCATTTCTTCAGCACGTTGACGTGGTAGCTCACCTGGCTGAGGTCTTCTTCGAGCTCCCGGTGGATTTCAGCGGGGCTCGCGACCCGCTCGTTGAGAATCGCCAGAATCTCCAGGCGCAGGTCATGGCTCAACGCCTTGATCAGCTTCTTGTCCCGCTCTATGCGGGTGGTTCCGGACCCCACCGCAGCCGTCCCTTCTTTCGATTTAGAGAGGCCAATCACTCTGAATTGGCTGCGTATTCATATCACCGACTTTGCCCGTTTTTTTAAAACCGCTGGAACTTTTTCCAGCATTAGGCCCGGTCATAGCAATGTCGTAACACCAACGGGAGGGGGTGAAGTGATGCAAGCAGCGCCTACTGCTTCGGTGGTGCCGATGTGCCGAATCCACAAGATCGGCTAACCGAGAAGTAAGACACGGGGCTGGCGTTCGACTCCCGGGTGGTCGAACGCCAGCCCTTCTTTTAACCGGGAGGCGGACACCCGGGTTTCTGAATACTCTGCGCGAATGAGGGCGGGGAAGCTCAGGTGGTGTCTGACCGGCGCGGCGGCGCTCGCGTTGACGCTGGCGGGTCCGGCACACGCCAAGACCGACGCGGTCGACATCCTCGGCGCCGGCAACCTGTTCTCCCTGACGGCGCATCTGCCCGACCGCGACGGCTACTCGTACAGCCTGGAAGCCCAAGATCATCGCCATGTCGAGTTGACCGCGTCGAAGGGTGCCTTCTCCGTCTCCTACGCGGTTCTCGGTCGCGCCAGCACCCGGCGGATGGACGCCGACTTCGGTCCGCTCGGCGAGGTGCACATCCGCTTCCACCTCGAACCCGAACTGGTGTTTCCCGCGTCCCGCGACAAGAAAAAAGGACGCTGTCAGAGGCGCATCGGCCTCTACGACGGTCGCTTCCGGGGCACGGTCGAGTTCACCGGGGAAGCGACGGTCACCGGAACGGTCGCGCACAGCGGTGCCGTCTCGCTGATCAGCTTCAAACGCGCCTGCAGGCATCCGCAACCCACCGCCTCCACCAGCTCAGCCTCCGCCAGGACCCTCCTGCGTCTGTTGAGGAGGAGATCGAAGCCGGCGGCGGAGTTCGACGTCCTCTCAGCCGAGGGCGAATACGAAGGACGGTCGGTCACCTTCACGGCCTTGAAGGTGAAGACGGATCCCTCCGGGCTGCTCACGAACCTCGACATCCTCGGGGCCGCGGCTACGGAACGGGTCGGCAGGGTGAAGGTCACCCGCAGCGTCTCGGCCTTCGCGGAAGGGCCGGCCCTCAGAGTCAGCCGCAAGGGCAAGGTGCCGATGACGGTCATTGCCTCACCGCCGAAGCCGTTCGCAGGCAGCGGCCTCTTCAAGGCCACGCCGGGCGTCGGATCGAGCTGGAGCGGTGACCTCGCCGCCCCCCTCCTCGGCCTCGGCGTCGTTCCGCTCACCGGTGCCGAATTCAGCGCCCACCTCTGCCGCGCCAGTTCTTTCCTGAAACTAGAACGCTGCCTCTGATCCCCCGCCGCCCTACGGCAGCGGCTCCCACTCCCAGCCCTTGGCGCTCGCCAGACTCTCTTCGCTGATGTAGCGGCGGAACTCGTCCAGCTCGGCCGGCTCGACGCTGTAGACGTGGTCGGGTTCGGGAAAGTGGCGGCTGCGGACCTCGTCGGCATAGCGCCCGACAGCCGTGACCATGGTCTCGTGCACATTGGCGTACTGCTTGACGAATTTCGCCATGCGCCCGGTGGTGATGCCGAGTAGGTCGTGGAAGACGAGGACCTGGCCGGCGGTCGCGGGGCCGGCGCCGATCCCGATCGTGGCGATCTCCAGGCGCTGGACGATCGCCTCGGTGATCGCCGCCGGGACCGCCTCGATGACGATCGCGAAGCAGCCGACGGACTGCAGGGCGAGGGCGTCCTCGAGCAGCTTGACGGCGCTCTTCGCCGACTTGCCCTGGGCTTTGTAGCCACCGAGGGCGGTCGCCGTCTGCGGGGTGAGGCCGATGTGGCCCATCACCGGGATACCGGCGTTGACGATCGCCCGGGCGCGCTCGACGACGACGCCGCCGGCCTCGAGCTTGATCGCCTGGCAGCCGGTCTCCTTGATCAGTCGCTGGGCGCTCTGGACGGCGATCTCGTTGCTCGCCTCGTAGCTGCCCATCGGCATGTCGCCGATCATCAGGGGCGTCTTCAGGCCGCGGCGGACGGCCTTGCCCAGGATCACCATCTCGTCCATCGTCACCTGCTCGGTGCCGGGGTAGCCGAGGACGACGTTGGCGGCGGAGTCGCCGACGAGGACGACGTCGACGCCGGCGGCCTCGGCGACCGTCGCCGAGGGGAAGTCGTAGGCGGTAACCATCACGATCGGTTCGCCCTGGGCGGTCATCTCGGCCAGGCGCGGGAGGCTGACCGGGGGGCGGTCCCCGGGCGGGGGCGCGGTATGGGAACGGGCTCCAGAGCTCATTTGAGCAGCACCTCCGGGTGACTGTCGATCGCCACCGGCTTGTTCTCGTCGTCGACGTGGACGACCACCGGCGCGTAGCGCTCGAGGTCGCTCTCGTCGTAGGCGCCGAACGAGGCGACGATGATCTTGTGGCCGGGCTCGACCAGATGGGCGGCGGCGCCGTTGACCTGCATCGCGCCGGATCCCGGCTCGCCGTCGATCACATAGGTAACGAAGCGAGCGCCGTTGTCGACGTCCCAGACGTAGACCTGCTCGTTGGTGATCAGGTCCGCCCCGGCCATCAGCTCGGTGTCGATCGTGATGCTGCCGATGTAGTCGACGTCGCAGTCGGTCACCGTGGCCCGGTGGATCTTCGACTTCAGCATCTGCCTTTGCACTTAGTTGCCTCCCGCTTCGTTTGGTGAAGGTTTGCCTGTTTCAAGGGGTTGGTTGCTCGAAGGTTGGATCACGACGTTGTCGATCAGTCGCGCCGAGCCGACCCGGGCGGCGACGGCGACGAGGACGGGCCGGTCGTCCAAGCACTCGACCGGCGCCAGCGTCTCGGCGTCGCGCGCCTCGAGGTACTCGGGCTCGACGCCGGCATGGGCGAGCTCGCGGCGGGCCGCCTCGAGGCCGGCGGCGAGCGAGTCGGCGAGCGCCGCACGCTCGACTGCGACCAGGGCGCGCGAGAGCGCGGTCGCCCGCCCGCGGTCGACCGCGTCGAGATAGGCGTTGCGGCTGCTCATCGCCAGCCCGTCGGGCTCGCGCACGGTCGGCATCACCTCGATCCGCACCGGGAAGTCGAGGTCACGGACCATGCGGCGGATCACCACCGCCTGCTGGGCATCCTTCTGCCCGAAGTAGGCGACGTCGGGTCCGACGATGTTGAAGAGCTTGGCGACGACGGTGGTAACACCGCGGAAATGCTCGCGGCCGCGGCGCTCGGGGTCACCGTCGAGGACGCCGGTAAGGGCCCCCCCGACCTCCACCTCGGTCGAGGCGTCGGCGGCGTAGACCTCCTCGATGGCCGGGGCGAAGACCAGATCGGCGCCGGCCTCGCCGGCGAGCCGCAGGTCCCGCTCCTCGTCGCGCGGGTAGCGATCGAGGTCGTCGGCCGGTCCGAACTGGGTCGGGTTGACAAAGAGGCTCATCACCACCAGGTCGCATTCGGCGCGGGCGGCGCGGATCAGCGACAGGTGCCCCTCGTGCAGGTAGCCCATCGTCGGCACCAAGCCGATCGTCTGCCCAGCGCGGCGCGGGTCGCGAAGCGCGGCGCGAAGCTCGGCCTTGGTGCGCAGGGCGGGAGCGGCCACGGGTGGACGAGGGCTATCGGCTAGGAGATTCGGGTTCATAGGTCCATGCCCTAGGGGTCACGGCCAACGCACAAAAGTATGACGCACTTGGCTGGCGTTTCCGCCAATCCGTATCGAAAAGATTCCCCTTCTGGTGATTCGTGCCTCCGGCAGCGCAGGTCCTCGAGGTCGTCGCCGGGACCGGCTTCCTCCAGTAAGTCACTCCTCGGGCGCGGCGAAGTCGATCTTCCGGATCGGCTTCGCCGGAGCCCCGGCGGCGATCGTCGCCTCCTCGATGTCGCGGTTGACCACCGAGTTGGCCCCGACCACGCAGCGGTCGCCGACGGTGACGCCGCTGGTCACCGCGCAGTTGACCCCAAACCAGCAGTTGGAGCCGATCGCGACCGGCCCTTTGGAGGTGAACCCCTGCCAGGTGATCGGGCGGCTGGGGTCGTCATAGCGGTGCTCGGCGTCGCCGACGAAGCAGCCGTTGGCGAGCATCGTGTGGTCGCCGATCGTGACCTGCTCCTGCGCGGCGATCATCACGTTGCGGTTGAGGAAGCAGCCAGCTCCGATCTCGATCCGCGCCCCCGGGGCCAGCGTCAGCCAGCACCCCGGCTCCAGCAACGTCCCCTCGCCGATCACGAGGCGTCCCTCCTCGAGGGCCTCCAGCACTTCCCCCTCGACCGGGTGGCGGATGAAGAAGCCGCCGCGGGCGGCGTGGCGGTCGATCCGCAGCCGTCGCGAGAGGCGGCGGTTGCGCTCGTACCAGCGCCGCTTCTGCCACCAGAGCTTCCAGCCGCCGCTCGCCACCAGGCCACCCTAGACGCCGACGGGACGAAAAGCGGTTGAGGTAACCGGAAATCGGCCCGTCGGCGGGGTAGGCTGCGCGCGTGGCTGAGCTACGCGGCGGCATCGACCTTGGCGGGACGAAGATCCAGGCGGCCGTCGTCGACGCCCGCGGCGAGGTCGTCGGCCAGGCCCGCTGCCCGACCCCGACCAAGGGCGAGCCACAGGACGTCGCCGACGCGATGGCCGCGGCGCTGCGCGAAGCCGCCGAGGAAGCCAAGGTCGAGAGTGGGGATCTGACCGGGATCGGCGTCGGCTCCCCCGGTGACGCCGACGAGAAGACGGGCGTCGTATCCGGCGCCCGCAACCTCCCCGGCTGGGAGGGCAGCTTCCCGCTGGCGGAGGCGCTGCGGAAGGAGCTGGGAACCGAGGTTAGGGTCGGCAACGACGTCCAGGTCGCGACCGAAGCCGAGTTCCACCTCGGCGCCGCGCGCGAGTTCCAGAGCCTGATCGGGGTCTTCTGGGGCACCGGCGTCGGCGGTGGCCTCGTCCTCGACGGCAAGCCGTGGCTCGGCCGCGGCGCCGCCGGCGAGATCGGCCACATGGTCGTCAAGCGAGGCGGCGCCAAGTGCCCGTGCGGGCGCAAGGGCTGCCTCGAGGCCTACGCCGGCCGCTCGGCGATGGAAGCCGAGGCGCGCCGGCAGCAGGAAGAGGGCCAGAAGACCGACCTCTTCAAGCTGATGGAAAAGCACGAAAAACCGCGTCTTACCAGCGGTATCTGGGAGCGGGCGGTCGACCACGAGGACAAGCTGGCCCTGCACCTGATCGACCGCGCCGTGGAGGCGCTCGGCACCGGCATCGCCTCCGCCGTCAACCTGATCGACCCCGAGGCGGTGATCATCGGCGGCGGCCTCGGTATCCGTTTCGGCGAGCGCTACATGGACGCCCTCACCGAGGAGATGGGCCACCACCTCTTCGTCGACAAGCGCCCCCCGGCCGTCCGCGTCGCCTCCCTCGGCGATCTAGGCGGCGCGATCGGCGCCTCACTTCTCGTCTCTCGCTAGCTCAGTCTGACGCGCTCTGGCCAAGCGGGGCGCCGCCGAGACGACTCCCGTGTAGTGGAGCTACGCGGGACGTCGGGGAGGTGGCGAATCCGCGCCGGCCAGAGCGCGTCAGAGGCGGCCCTCGGACTGGCGGCGCGACCGGGCGAGAGCGTCGATGACGACGGCCGCGAGGAGGACGCCACCGGTGATCATCAGCTTCACCGAGGATTCGAGCGCGAGCAGGTTCATGCCGTTGGCGATCGAGCCGATCACGGTGGCGCCGAGCAGCGCCGACCAGACCGAACCGCGGCCGCCGAAGAGGCTGGTGCCGGCGATCACCGGGGCGGCGATCGATTCCAGCAGCAGGTTGCTACCCCCAGAGCTCTGGTTGACCGCGAGCAGGCGGGAGGCACCGAGGATGCCGCCGACCGCCGCCATCGAGGAGCAGAGGGTGAAGGCGATGATCCGAATTTTGGTGACGCCGATGCCGGCACGGCGGGCAGCCTCGGCGCTGCCGCCGACGGCGAAGAGGTGGCGACCGAAGGTGGTGCGCGTCGTCACCATCTGGAAGAGGACGACGAAGGCGACGAGGATGATGATCGCCAGCGGCACCCCGCGATCGGCGTTGAGGACGGCGACCGCCGCGATCGTCACCGCCGCCATCACGACGATGCGGACGACCAGCAGGCCGATCGGCTCGCCGGTCACCCCGGCTGCGGCTCGTCGCCGGTAGCCGTAGAGGGTCGAGAGCGCGTAGACGGCGATGATGACCGCCGCGAGGATCCAGCCGACGGCGTCGCTGTAGAAGGTGTTGGCGAGGTCGGTGATGCTCGAGTTGCTGAGGTTGACGGTCCCCGTCTGCCCCAGCACCTTCAGCAGCGCGCCCTGCCAGACCAATGATCCCGCCAAGGTGATGACGAACGAGGGGATCGTGAATTTGGTGAATAAGAAGCCCTGGGCGAGGCCGATCGCCGAGCCGGTGGCGACGCCGGCGATCACCGCCGGCACCGCCGGCCAGCCGTGTTTGACGTTCAGCACCGCCATCACCGCCGCCGCGAAACCGGAGACCGCGCCGACGGAGAGGTCGATCTCGCCGATCAGCAGGACGAGGACGATGCCGACCGCGATCAGGCCGATCGCGGTGATCTGGAGGAAGAGGTTGGTGAGGTTCTGAGCGGTGAGGAAGCGATCGTTCTGCGACTGGAAGATGATCCAGATAACGGCGATCGCGAGGATCACCCGCAACGAGGCGAGGTCCCCCTGGAGGAAGCGCCGCAGCATGTCCCGCGGCGAGGTGCGCTCCGCCGGCGCGTCGCCGGGCGCGGCTACGTCCGGGTCCCCGATCCTCACGCAGGCCTCCTCTGTTCGTTGGTATCGGCGCCGGTGATCGCGCCGACGATCTGCTCCTCGCTGGTATTCGCGGTCTCGAAGATCCCCGCTTCGCGGCCGAGGCGCAGGACGAAGATCCGGTCGGCGACCTCGAAGACGTTGGCGAGGTTGTGGCTGATGATCATCACGGCGAGGTTGCGCTCGCGCAGCCGCTTGATCAGCCCCAGCACCTGTTTCGTCTGGGGGACGCCGAGCGCCGCCGTCGGCTCGTCCAGCATCACCACCTTCGGCTCGCCGAGCAGCGAGCGGGCGACGGCAACCTGCTGGCGCTGACCGCCGGAGAGGGTGCCGACCTCCGAGCGGACGCTCGGGATCGTCACCGAGAGCTGCTCCAGAAGCTGGTGCGAGCGCTGCTCCATCTGGGTCTCGTCGAGCACCTGGGCGGGCCCGCCGACGATCTCCTCCTGGCCGAGGAAGAGGTTGGCGACGACGTCAAGGTTGTCGCAGAGGGCGAGGTCCTGATAGACGGTCGCGATCCCGAGTTCGGTCGCCGAGGTGGGGCCGCTGATCGTCACCGGCTGCCCTTCCCAGAAGAACTGGCCCTCGTCGATCGTGTAGATCCCGGAGATCGCCTTGACCAGGGTCGACTTGCCGGCGCCGTTGTCGCCGACCAGGGCGAGGACCTCCCCCCGCCGCACCTCGAGGTCGACGCTGTCGAGCGCCTGAACCGGCCCAAAGCTCTTACTGATCCCCTTCATCGAGAGGATCGCGCCGTTCCCGTTCATCCCTGTGTCCCGTGGTCGTGAGTGGGGGCGAGCCGACTATAAGGCTCGCCCCCACGATTCCCAACTGCCTGCTATTCGATGCCCGCTTCTTTGCAGGCGGCCTTGTAGGGGCCGGTGCAGATTTCCGAGACGGGCCAGAATTCGTCTTTGACGACGGTTTCGTTGATGTTGTCCTTTTCGACCGGAACCGGTTCAAGCAGGACCGACGGCACTTCTTCGGCTTCGTTGTCGATCTTGCCGTTGACCAAGCCGGAAGGCACTTCTTCGCCCTGAGCGAGGGCCACGGCGATTTCGGCCGCGGCTTTGGTCTCGAGCTTGGTCGCCTTGTAGACGGTCATGAACTGTTCGTTGACGAGGATCCGCTGGATCGCTTCGAGTTCGGCGTCCTGACCGGTGGTCGGCTTCGTTTTCGGATCGATCCCGGCACCCTTCATCGCCGCGATCGCACCGCCGGCGGTGCCGTCGTTGGCGGCGTAGACGGCCGCGAACCCGTTCTTGCCGAGCGCGGTTATCGCCTGTTCCATCTCGTTCTGGGCCTGATCGGGGCTCCAGTCCGGGGTGTCGTATTCCTTGGCGATTTCAACGCCTTCCTGTTCGAAGATCTTCTGCGCGCCGGCCTTGAACTGACCCGCGTTGGGGTCGGTCGGCGAGCCGTTGATCATCACGATCGGGCCCTTCGGGCTGCCTTCTTCTTTGAGCTTCCGCGACAGCGCTTCGGCCTGCAGTTCGCCGACGTGTTCGTTGTCGAAGGAGACGTAGTAGTCGATCGGCGAGCCGAGGATCAGGCGGTCGTAGCTGACCACCGGGATTTCTTCTTCGTTCGCCTTCGCGACCACCGAGCCGACCGCGGTCGCGTCGACGGCGTCGAGGACGAGGACGTTGGCACCCTGGGTGATCGCAGCTTCACCCTGGCTCTGCTGTTCGCTCGTGCTCTGGTTCGCGTTGCTGTAGATGATTTCGCATTCCGGGCACAGTTTTTCGACGTTTTCTTCGAATTCGGGCCGGTCATGCGCTTCGTAGCGGCTGGTCTTGGTCTCCGGAAGCAGGAGGGCGATCTTGCCACCGCCACCGCCGCCACCCCCGCCTTCGGAACTGGAACTGTCGCCGCCGCCGCCGCAGCCGGCGGCGACAAGGCCGATGACGATCACCGAGAAGGCCATTACGGCCACCCGGTAGGACAACCTGGAACGTGACATGTGCCCTCCTCCTCGTTTTGGTACCGGCCTGCCCTTACCCAAAAGAGGCAGGTTTCATCCCAACCTACATCCGTCAGGTGCAGGGAGATGAGGTTTTTCCCACACTCGGCATGTGGCCGTTTACTAAGAGGCGCTAGGGGAAAGCAGCGTCTGTCTAGGCGGCCAGCGGCTCGCGCCGGGCCCGGCGCTTGGGCTTGCTCGGCGTGACCAGCTCGGCTAGGAAACGGCCGGTGTAGGAGCCGGCGACCGCCGCAACCTCCTCCGGGGTGCCGGTGGCGACGATCTCGCCCCCGCCTTCCCCGCCCTCCGGACCGAGGTCGATCAGCCAATCGGCGGTCTTTATCACGTCGAGGTTGTGCTCGATCACGACCACCGTGTTGCCGGCGTCGACGAGGCGGCCGAGGACGTCGAGCAGGCGCTGGACGTCGGCGAAGTGAAGGCCGGTGGTCGGCTCGTCGAGGATGTAGAGGGTTTCACCGGTGGCGACTTTGGAGAGCTCGGTGGCGAGCTTGACCCGCTGCGCCTCGCCGCCGGAGAGCGTCGTCGCCGGCTGGCCGAGGCGGATGTAGTCAAGACCGACGTCGTGCAGGGTGCGCAGGCGGCGGGCGATCTTCGGCACGTTCTCGAAGAACTCGACCCCCTCCTCGACCGACATCTCCAGCACGTCGGCGATGCTCTTGCCCTTGAACCGCACCTCCAGCGTCTCGCGGTTGTAGCGCTTGCCATGGCACTGCTCGCAGGGCACGTAGACGTCGGGCAGGAAGTGCATCTCGATCTTGATCTGGCCGTCGCCCTTGCAGACCTCGCAGCGGCCGCCCTTGACGTTGAAGCTGAAGCGGCCCGGCTTGTAGCCACGCGCCCGCGCCTCCTGGGTTTGGGTGAAGAGCTGGCGGATGTGGTCGAAGACGCCGGTGTAGGTGGCCGGGTTGGAGCGCGGCGTGCGGCCGATCGGCGACTGGTCGATGTTGATGATCTTGTCGATCTGGCTGAGCCCGTCGATGCCGTCGTGGGCGCCGGGGCGCAGCTTCGCCTGGTGCAGGCGGTTGGCAACCGCGTGGTGCAGCGTCTCGTTGACCAGGGTCGACTTGCCGGAGCCAGAGACGCCGGTGACGCAGCAGAAGACCCCCAGCGGGACCATCACGTCGACGTCCTTGAGGTTGTGTTCGCGGGCGCCGCGGACGACAAGGGTGCCGGTCGGCTGACGCCGCTGCTCCGGGACCTCGATCTTGCGCTTGCCGGAGAGGTACTGCCCGGTCAACGAGGCCGGGTCCTTGGCCACCTGCTTGGGCGTGCCGGCGGCGATCACGTGGCCGCCGTGTTCGCCAGCTCCGGGACCGAGGTCGACCAGGTGGTCGGCGGCCAGCATCGTCCCCTCGTCGTGCTCGACGACGATCACCGTGTTGCCGAGGTCGCGGAGGCGGTCGAGGGTCGCGATCAGCTTCTCGTTGTCGCGCTGGTGGAGCCCGATCGAGGGCTCGTCGAGCACGTACATCACCCCGACCAGGTGCGAGCCGATCTGGGTCGCCAGCCGGATCCGCTGCGCCTCGCCGCCGGAGAGGGTGCGGGCGGAACGGGCCAGCGAGAGGTAGCCGATGCCGACGTTCTCGAGGAAGGAGAGGCGCTCGGTGATCTCGCGCACGATCAGCCGCGCGATCGCCCGCTCGGTCTCGGTCATCTCGAGGCCGCGGATCCACTCCGCGGCGGCGTGGGCGGAGAGGTCGCTGTACTCGGCGATGCTGAGCCCGCCGACCTTGACCGCGAGGCTCTCGGGGCGCAGCCGCGCGCCTTTGCAGGCGGGGCAGGGCTGCTCGGCCATGTAGCCCTCGATCCGCTCCTGGTTCGACTCCGAGTCGGTCTCTTCGTAGCGGCGCTGGAGGTTGTTGACGATCCCCTCGAAGCGGACCTTGTAGGAGCGCTTGCGGCCGAAGCGGTTGGTGTAGGAGACGTGGTGGCGCTCGGAGCCGGTGCCGTAGAGGAAGACCTCTTTCTCCGACTTCTTCAACTGCGACCAGGGCTTGTCGACATCGACGCCGTAGGAGTCGGCGACCGAGGCGATCAGGCGCCGCCAGTAGGAGGTGATGCCGCGGTTCCACGGCTGCAGCGCCCCCTCGGCCAGGGAGAGGGTCGGGTCGGGGACGACCAGCTCGGGGTCGATCACCCGCTGGAAGCCGAGCCCGTGGCAGCGGTCGCAGGCGCCGTGGGGCGAGTTGAAGGAGAAGATCCGCGGCTCCAGCTCGGGGATCGAGGTGCCGCAGTTGAGGCAGGCGAACTGCTCGGAGAAGAGCAGCGTCTCCCCCTCCTGTTCGCCGCTGACGATCTCGACTTCGATCAGCCCGGCGGCGAGCCCGGCGGCCGCCTCGACCGACTCCGAGAGGCGGCGGCGCAGCTCGCCTTTCATCACCAGCCGGTCGACGACGATCGCGACGTCGTGTTTGTACTTCTTGTCGAGGACGATCTCCTCGTCGAGCCGGCGCAGCTCGCCGTTGACCTTGGCCCGCGAGTAGCCCTCGAGCCGCATCTGGTCGAGCAATTTCCCGTACTCGCCTTTGCGGCCGCGGACGACCGGCGCCATCACCATGAATTTGGTCCCGTCCGCCAGCGTCATCAGCCGGTCGACGATCTGCTCCTGCGTCTGGCCGGTGATCTCCTCGCCGCACTCGGGGCAGTACGGGGTCCCGATCCGCGCCCAGAGCAGCCGCAGGTAGTCATAAATCTCGGTTACGGTCCCCACGGTCGAGCGCGGGTTGCGCGACGTCGTCTTCTGGTCGATCGAGATCGCCGGCGAGAGCCCCTCGATCGAGTCGACGTCGGGCTTCTCCATCAGCCCGAGGAACTGGCGCGCGTAGGACGAGAGCGACTCCACATAGCGCCGCTGCCCCTCGGCGTAGATCGTGTCGAAGGCAAGGCTCGACTTGCCGGACCCGGAGAGGCCGGTGATCACGATCAACGCATCCCGGGGCAGCTCGACGTCGATGTCCTTGAGGTTGTGCTCCCGGGCGCCGGAGATGACGATTCGCTCAGAGGCAGCCACTCACTCCGATTCTACGCAGACGAACAGACGTTCCCCCGGGGCCAGGCCGGGCGCGGTAGAGCTTTTCCGCCCTATGCGGGGTAAAGCTCTACCGCGGGATTGGTCAGCCGAGCGCGGTGGCGAGCTTGCGGCGGTAGCTGCGGGCGAGGGGGTCGGTCGGGTCTTCGCTGAGGATGCCGACGAAGGCGCGGCGGAGGTCTTCGCGGGTCTCCTCATCGGCGCCGGCAATCTCCCCCAAGAGCGCCTCAAGCGCCGCGTCGCGCTCGCCGCGGTCGAGGGCGGCGAAGGCCTCGTTGCCGACGCCAGCCCGGGAAAGACGGACGCGGGCGGCGATCCCCTCGGCGCCGAAGTCGCCGGCGTGGCCGTCGACCGCCTCCAGCGCCTCCTCCTCGGCACCGCGCTCCAGACGCGCCTTCGCCAGGGCGACGGCGATGTCGGCGCGGCGCGGCTCCAGTTCGGCCGCCTCGCGCAGCGAGAGCTCATCGCCAGCCGCCAACAGCTCGTCGGCGCGCGAGGGCGCCAGGCCGTCGAAGAAAGCCTCGACCCGGGCCGGCGGCAGCGCCCCGACGAATTCGTCGGCGACCTCGCCATCGCGGAACGCCTTGACGGCGGGGATCCCTTGAACACCGAAGCTGCCGGCGAGCGCCTGGTTGGAGTCGACGTCGACCTTGGCCAGCACGACCTTGCCGTCGCGGGCGGCCTCGGCGGCTTCGAGCGCCGGGCTCAGCGCCTTGCAGGGTCCGCACCAGTCGGCCCAGAAGTCGACGACCACCGGGAGCTGGCGCGAGCGATCGAGGACCTCGGCCTGGAAGGTCGCTTCGGTGACGTCGACGGGCACGCCCCGAGCTTAAAGATCTTTGCCCTTGTGCCGGCTGGCACATGGCGCTACGTTCGTGGAGGCAGGGTCGAACAGAGGAGAGAGAGCATGTCGAACGTCGACACCGCCCGGTCCGCCTACGACGCCTTCCGCAGCGGCGACATGGCCGCACTTGCGGAGACCTTCGCCGAGGACGCCGTCTGGGTCACCTCCGACGAGCTGCCACTCGGCGGAACCACCGAGGGTCGCGACCAGATCCTGGGCAACTTCGCGCAGATCCCGAACTACTGGAATGAGTTCAGCGTCGAGCCGGAGGAGTTCATCGAAGCCGACGGCTACGTGTTCGTCCGCGGCACCCAGCACGCAGCCAGCGACAGAGGCAGCATGGATGCGCCCTTCGTCCACGTGATCAAGTACGACGCCGAGGGCAAGCTCGCCCGCGGCGAATTCTTCACCGACAGTGCCAAGGCGGCGAAACTGATCGCCTGACTTTCCCAGGACCGCGGGCGTCGCCCGGCCCCCTCAGGCGCCCGCGGTCATTCCATCCAGGTCGCGGCGCAGCTCGCGTAGCTCGTCGCGGATCCTCCCTGCCTCCTCGAAGCGGAGGTCGTCGGCAGCGGCCAGCATCTCCTCCTCGAGGGCGACGATGGTCTTCTCCAGCTCCTCCGGGGTCTCGAAGTCGTCGCCGCGCCGGCGCCGCCTTTTGCGCGGCGCCCTGTCCTCCATCGCCAGGAACTCCGACATCTCGGAGATCCCTTTGCGGACGGTCTCCGGGGTGATTCCGTGCTCCTCGTTGTAAGCGACCTGGATCGCCCGGCGGCGGTCGGTCTCGCTCATCGCCGCCCGCATCGCGTCGGTCTCCTTGTCGGCGTACATCACCACCCGCCCGTTGACGTTGCGGGCGGCGCGGCCGATCGTCTGCACGAGGCTGGTCTCGCCGCGCAGGAAGCCCTCCTTGTCGGCGTCGAGAATCGCCACTAGCGAGACCTCGGGCAGGTCGAGCCCCTCGCGCAGGAGGTTGACGCCGACGAGGACGTCGTACTCGCCGAGCCGCAGGTCGCGGACGATCTGGATCCGTTCCAGGGTGTCGACCTCGGAGTGCAGGTAGCGGACCTTGACCCCGTACTCGAGCAGGTAGGCGGTGAGGTCCTCGGCCATCTTCTTGGTCAGGGTCGTGACCAGGGTGCGGTCGCCCTGCTCGGCGACCTTCTTGACCTCGTTCATCAGGTCGTCGATCTGGTTCCTGGTCTCGCGCAGCTCGATCTCGGGGTCGACGATCCCGGTCGGGCGGACGATCTGCTCGACGGTGCGGGTCGATTCCGCCTTCTCGAAGGGGCCGGGGGTCGCCGAGACCATCACCAACTGGTTGACCCGCTCGAGGAACTCGTCGAACTTCAGCGGCCGGTTGTCGATCGCCGAGGGCAGACGGAAGCCGAAGTCGACCAGGGTCGTCTTGCGCGAGCGGTCCCCCTCGTACATGCCGCCGATCTGCGGGATCGTCTGGTGGGACTCGTCGACGAAGACGACGAAGTCGTCGGGGAAGTAGTCGATCAGGGTGTGCGGCGGGCTGCCGGCGGGGCGGCCGTCGAGGATCCGCGAGTAGTTCTCGATCCCCGAGGTGAAGCCGAGCTCCTTGATCATCTCGATGTCGTAGGCGGTGCGCTGGCGCAGCCGGTGCGCCTCCAACTGCTTGCCCTCCGCTTCCAGTTCGGCGGTCCGGCTTTCCAGTTCGGCGCGGATCTCGTCGACGGCGCGGTCGAGCGTCTCGTCTTTGGTCACGTAGTGGGAGGCCGGCCAGACCGAGACGTGGTCGATCACGTCGAGGACCTCGCCGGTGAGCGGGTCGAAGTGCTGGATCCCCTCGATCTCGTCGCCGAAGAGGGCGATCCGGTAGGCGGACTCGGCGTAGGAGGGCATGATCTCCAGCACCTCGCCGCGGACCCGGAAGGCGCCACGCCCCAGCACCTGATCGTTGCGCTGGTATTGCATTTTCACCAGCTTGCGGAGGACGTCGTCGCGGTCGATTTCCTCGCCGACTTTGAACAACTGCATTTTTTCGTTGTAGACCTGCGGCGAGCCGATCCCGTAGATGCAGGAGACCGAGGCAACGATGATCACGTCGCGACGGGCGAACAGCGCCGCCGTCGCCGCGTGGCGGAGGCGGTCGATCTCGTCGTTGATCGAGGAGTCCTTCTCGATGTAGAGGTCCTGGGCCGGGACGTAGGCCTCGGGCTGGTAGTAGTCGTAGTAGGAGACGAAGTACTCGACCGCGTTGTCGGGGAAGAACTCGCGGAACTCGTTGCAGAGCTGCGCGGCAAGCGTCTTGTTGTGCGCGATTACGAGGCTCGGCCGCTGCACCTCGGCGATCGTCGCCGCCATCGTGAAGGTCTTGCCGGTGCCGGTGGCGCCGAGCAGGGTCTGAAAGCGCTCGCCCTCGCGCAGCCCCTCGGCGAGGCCGGCGATCGCTTTCGGCTGGTCCGCGGTCGGCGAGTAGGCAGGGTTCAGCTTGAAATCGGGCACGAAGGAGAACATAGCTGGCGCATATGCTGGGCTCCCGATGAAGCTCTCCCGCGCCGCTCTCGCCGCCTTTTTCACCTTCACCGGCTCGATGCACTTCCTGCGGCCGCGCTTCTTCGAAGCGATCGTGCCACCGTCGATCGCGGCGCGAAAGCAGGAGGTCGTCGCGGTCAGCGGCGCCGCCGAGATCTCCGGGGCGATGCTCGTCCTCGACGCCCACAGCCGCCGCCTCGGCCGCTGGTGGCTGCTGGCCCTGCTGGTCGCGGTCTTCCCGGCCAACATCCACATGGCGGTCAACCCGGAGCAGATCCGCGGCCTCGACCTGCGCAAGATCCCGCGCTGGGCCCTCTGGGCCCGACTGCCGCTGCAGCCGCTGGCGATGCTCTGGGTTTGGCGCGCAACTCGCGACCGCTAGGACGCTTTTGTCTGTAGAGCTTCTGTCTTCTATGACAGAAGCTTCACAACATGGACAAACGTGATCGATTCGCCGTCAACCTCCGCCGCGCCCGCCAGGACGCGTCGATGTCGCAGGAAAAACTGGCCGAGCTCTGCGAGCTGCACCGGACCGAGATCTCGCTGCTCGAGCGGGGTGGGCGGGAACCGCGGCTGGGGACGATGGTGAAGCTGGCGACGGCGCTGGGGACCACCCCGGAAAAGCTTTGCGAGGGGATCGGGTGGGACTCGAAGGCTCGCGATTACAAGATTGCCGAGCCGGCTGAGTAACGAGCAAGGGACCAAGGTGCTCCGGCGGGCGGGTCCCGTCACGGCAGGGGACCCCCCTCCCCTTCCGGTAGCTAAAGCTTCCTCAGGGGAGGGCTCCCTACCGTGCCACCCGCCCGAGAGAGGTCTAGGACCGAGCTCTTCAGGGTTGGGGAGCTTCCACTAAAGAAGAAGGCCCGAGGTTCGGGAGCTTTGTTTAGAGCTTCCGGCCCTTGGTGGTTCTCCAAATCTGTGAGCTCGTTCCTGGTGGGCGGTCGGGGGACCTCTTCAAAACACTCAAAAGCGAGCGGAGCGAGCGAGTTTTGAAGGGGTCCCCCGACCGCCCCCTCCAACCATGATCCCTCGCTAAGGAAGGAATTCTTCGAGGAGGTTGCCGGCCGGCCCGAGGAAGGTTTCCGCGTTTTCGAGCAGGGAACGGGCGTCGCGCATGATTTCGATCGCCTGTTCGAGCGGGATGCGTTGGAGGGTCTGGCGCAGGGGGACTCCGAGCAGGGGGCTGAGGGCGCCGTTTTCTTCGGCGTCGTCGACGGCGCGGAGGAGGCCGGCGCGGATCGCTTTGGTCAGCTTCTCGTCGTCGATGCCGTAGCGCTTGGCGAAGCGTTCGCGGGCCTCCGGGCTGGCCAGCGCTTGGGCCAGCTTCTCGCGCGAGACACCGAGCTGGCAGGCGGCGCCATCGAGAGCCGAGATCGAGAACTGGTTGGCGATCTGCCCAAGGCTCTGGGGGTTGGTCCAGGGCCTCGGTTCGCAGGGGTTCTGGGTCTTCTCCGGGGTGTAGGAGGAACCGCCGGCCGCCAGGTAGGCGCCGACCAGCAACAGCGAGGCGAGCACCGAAGCGAGCACCAGCACCTTCCCCCTCACAGCTCCACCTCCCGCGATAGCGCGATCGGGAACAGCGCGATCAACCCCAGCAGCGCCGCGAGGATGAACGAGGTGCTGAAGGCGTGGGTGGCGCCGCGGTTGAGCTGGTCCTGGAGTTCGTCGCGCAGCTCGACCACTTCCGCCCGCTCCGCCGGATTGTCGGGCAGCGGTTCGAAGGCCGGCCCGATCGTCGGCACTTTGCCCTTCTCTTCGTCGAGCCGCTCGCTCACCTTCCGCGCCAGGTCGATCTTCAGCAGCGGGTTGACCGGGGAGTCGAGGATCACCGCGGTGCCGGCTTCGATCGCGTCGTGGCGCTGTTCGGCGATGTCGTGGGTGAAGATCGGCGTCAGCGCCAGCAGACCGAGGACGACGCCGGCGTGGCGGGCGGAGATCGTCCAGCCGCCGTGGATCGCCTGCGGCGCCCTGCCTCCGAGCGCGGTCTCGGTCAGCGCCGAGAGCACCAGCGAGAGCCCGACCCCGACGAGGATCTGCGGCGGCACCGTGAGCGCGATCGTCGCCTTCGGCAGGAAGGCAAGCCCGGCGAGGCCGCCGGAGACGAGGATCGCCCCGGCGGCCGCCCGGGCGCGGGCCTCGGGGACCGACTCGGCCAGCTTCGAGCCAACCACGGCCGCGAGCGGCATCACCGAGACGACGAGCGCCGCCTCGATCGGGCTCAGGCGCCAGCCTTCGATCAGCAGCAGGACGAGCAGGAAGAGGGCCGCGGCGATAGCCGCCGAGACCACCGCCAGGGCCAGGTTCGCCCACAAGTGCGGTCGGCCGGTGCGCCGCAGCTCCGGCTCGATGACCCCAGTCGCCGCCTCGTGCCGCGCGACGGCGAGGATCGGCACCGCCGCCGCCAGGGCCGCCGGAACCTGCAGCAGGAAGATCGACTGCCAGGAGACGAGCTCGGTGAGCAAGCCGCCGACCGCCGGCCCGAGCGCCGCCCCGGTCGCCCCGGCCGCTGCCCAGACCGCCGCCGCCCGGCGCTCCGAGCCGACCGTCGCCGGCAGCAGCTCCAGCGCCGCCGTCACCGCCGCCGCCCCGCCCAGCGCCTGCACGCAGCGGGCGGCGATCAAGGTCGAGAGGGTCTCGGCGAGGCCGCAGGCGAGACCGGCGCCGGCGAAGATCGCCAGCCCGATGGCGGCCGCCCGCCCCGGCCCGACCCGCCGCGCCAGGAGCGCCGCCGGCACCGCCGCCAGCGCCATCACCAGGTTGAAGGAGACCAGCACCCAGGTGACGCCGGAGACGCTGGTGTCGAGTTCCCGGTAGATGTCGGGAAGGGCGAGGACGACGACCGAGGAGTCGGCGAGGACGAGCCCGACGGCCAGCGCCAGGGCGGCGACGCGGGGTCGGAGCGCCGCGCTCAATACCCCAGCTCCCTGGCGTACTTCTGCCGGTACTCGTCGCGCTTCTGCAGCACCTCTTCGACGTAGGCGCGCGTTTCCGGGAAGGGGATCTCCGAGACGGTCAGCCCCGCCCCGCCCCATTTGTCGGCGTTGCCGGGACCGGCGTTGTAGGCGGCCAGAGCCGCCGCCTCGTCGCCGTCGTAGCGTTCGAGCAGTTCGTGGAGGAGGAAGGTGCCGTACCGGATGTTGATTTCCGGGTCGGAGAGGTCGGAGAGCTTGAAGGTGGTGCCGCCGCTCTGCTTCTCGATGAATTCAGCAGCTTCCGGCGTGATCTGCATCAACCCTCGCGCGCCTGCGCTCGATTCCTGGTCGGCGAACTTCGACTCCGAGTAGATGACGGCGGCGATCAGCGCCGCGTCGACGTTCTTTTCGCGCGCCTGCTGGCGGATCACGTCCTCGTGGCGCAGGGGCAGGGTCAGCTCCCTGATCGCCTGGTCGAAGCTGCCGTTGGCGACCAGGAATGCCGCCCCGAGCCCGAGGAGGACAGCGGCCCCTCCCCAGACCGCGCGGCGGCGGCGGGCACGCACCTTGCGCTTCATGACCTCAGCTTCGCGAGCAGCGCGGACAGCGCCGCCTCGAGGTCCTCCACCGAACCGTCGTTGTGGACCACGTGCCGCGCCCGTTCCGCCTTCTCCGCCTGGGGCATCTGGCGCGCCTCGCGCTCGTCGACGAGGGCGTGGCCGCGAGCCTCCGCCCGCTGCCGCCGCACCTCGTCGCTGGTGACGACGGCGACGGTGGTGTCGAAGACGGCGTCGCTGCCCGCCTCGAAGAGCAGCGGCACCTCGACCACGGCGACCTCGATCTCCTCGGGGAGCGAGCCCAGCCACTCCGCCGTCCGCCGCTTCACCAGCGGGTGGATCTGGGCCTCGAGCCAGTTCAGCTTCTCGGGATCGGCGAAGACGATCTCCCCCACCTTCGCCCGGTCGATCTTCCCTTCCGGAGCCACCTCTGGCCCCCAGCGCTCGACCAGCAACCCCCGCAGCTCCTCGCTTTCGAGCAGCTCGTGGACGACGGCGTCGGAGGAGAGCGTCGCCGCGCCCAACCGACCAAATGCTTTCAGCGCCTCCGACTTCCCGGCGGCGATGCCGCCGGTGAGACCGATCGTCAGCGGCGCCACGGGCGCCGCTCAGCCCTGCTCGGAAGCTTCCTCGGAAGCTGGCTCCTCAGCAGGAGCCTCGTCCTCAGCAGGAGCCTCGTCCTCAGCCGCCGGCTCCTCGACAACGGGAGCCTCCTCGGCAACCGGAGCGGCCGATCCCTCGGCCTCAGGCGCCTCTGCCGCGACAGGACCCGCGGCCTCTGCGTCGAGTCCCTCGGCCTCCGGCGCCCCATTCGCTTCGGCCTGCGCGATCTGCTCACCCAGGCCGGCCATCGCCATGTTCTGCCCCTCGACCCGCTTGATGCTGAGCGACAGGCGGCGCCGCTCTTCGTCGATCTCGAGGATCTTCACGTTCAGCTTCGAGCCCGGCTCGACGACTTCGCTCGGGTTCTCGACGTGGTGGTCGGCAAGCTCGGAGATGTGGACCAGGCCCTCTACCCCGGGCAGGATTTCGACGAAGGCGCCGAAGGCAACCACCTTGGTCACCGTGCCCTCGAGAACGTCGCCCGGCCGGTGGGTGCTGATGACCCGCTGCCACGGATCCTCCTGGGTCTGCTTGAGACCGAGGGAGATGCGCTGGCGGTCGCGGTCGATATCGAGCACTTTGATCCGGACGTCGTCGCCGATCGAGACCACTTCAGACGGGTGGTTGACGTGGCTCCAGGAAAGCTCGGAAATGTGGATCAGGCCGTCGATGCCGTCGAGGTCGACGAAGGCGCCGAAGTCGACGATGTTGGAGATCTTCCCCTCCACGACCTGGCCCGGCTCGAGGCGGCCAAGGATCTGCTCCCGGACCTCCTTGCGCTCCTCCTCCAGCACCGCGCGGCGCGAGAGGACGACGTTGTTGCGGCTGCGGTTGAGCTCGATGACTTTGCACTCAAGCGTCTGGCCCATGAACTCGTCGAGGTTGTGGACGCGGCGGATGTCGACCAGCGAGGCGGGCAGGAAGCCGCGCACCCCGAGGTCGAGGATGAGACCGCCCTTGACGACCTCGATGACGCTGCCTTCGACCGGTTCGCCGGAGTCGGCGGCGACCTCGATGCGGCGCCAGGCCTTCTCGAAGCGGGCGCGCTTCTTGGAGAGGATCAGGCGGCCCTCGGCGTCCTCCTTGGTGAGGACCAGGGCGTCGACCTCCTCGCCCAGCTCGACCTCTTCGTGCGGGTCGACCGACTTGCGGATCGAAAGCTCGTTGGAGGGGATGACCCCCTCGGCCTTGTAGCCGATGTCGACGAGGACCTCGTCTTTGTCGATCCGGACGACCTTGCCGTTGACGACGTCGCCCTCCTCGAAGGAGACCATCGTCGCCGCGTAGTTGGGGACGATCTTGCCGTCGATCTGCAGCAGCAGGCCACCAGAACCCTCGACGGGGGTGGCGCTCGGCGCAGGCGTCATGGTCTCAGTCGCGGACACGGCGGCAATGATGGCAGAATCGACGCCGATGCCGACCCGAGCCACCAAACGCGGGAGCGAACGCACGCCCCTGGACGGCAGGCGTGACGTCCTCATCTGCGGCGCCAGCTTCGCCGGGCTCGCGATAGCCCGCGAGCTGGCGGGCTCCGGAGCCGATGTTCTGATCATCGACCGCTACGAGATCGGCGAGCGCCAGACCTCCGCCTGCGGCATCCCCACCGAGTGGATGCAGAGGCTCGGCCTGATGGAGGCCGAGCGCCAGCGCTTCGACACCCTGGTCATCAACACGCCCCACGGGAACAGCCGCTACCGGCTGCCCTGGACCTTCTCCACCTTCGACTACCGCGAGCTCTGCCAGCTTCTCTGGCGCGACTCCGACGCGACCTTCGAGACCGCCAAGGTGAACGGCCGCGCGGCGAGCGCCGGCACCGACGGCGCGATCTCCGTCGCCACCGACCGCGGCACGATCACGGCGCCGCTGGTCGTCGACGCGCTCGGCTGGCGCCGGGTCCTCGCCGCCGGCGACGGCTACCAGCCCCCCGACGCGCCGCTCTCGCGCGGGCTCGAGGTCCACCCCGAGGGCAGCGCCGAGGACCTCGAGGTCTGGATCGACCGCCGCTACGTCCCCGCCGGCTACGGCTGGTCCTTCCCGGCCCGCGACGAGGTCCGCGTCGGCGTCGGCTCCTTCGACCCCCGCTTCCACGTCCGCGAGACCACCGAGCTGCTGGCCGAGGACCTCGGCCGCGACAAGGTTCGCTACCAGGGCAACTGGATCCCCCACAAGATCCGCCGGGCCACCGAGGGCGGCGTCTTCTTCGCCGGCGACTCCGCCGGCCACTGCCTCCCGCTCACCGCGGAGGGAATCCGCACCGCGCTCTACTTCGGGATCTCCCTCGGGCGCGAGCTGCGCGGGGTCGTCGAGGGGCGGCAGAGCCGCGAGGAGGCCGCCGCCGCTTACGCCTCCTTCCACGACTCGCACGAGTGGAAGTTCAAGTGGCTGCTGCGGGCGCAGAAGCTGGTACCGCGGGTGCCGCCGCGGCTGCTGGGGCCGCTGATCCGGATGATGAGCTCGAAGCGCTTCGTCGACTGGTCCTTCAACCACTACCTGGAGATCGCCCCGCCCGGCTACGCGGGCTCAGCGCACGACCAGGGCCGTCCCGACCAGGAGCAGGCCGACGCCGGCCACCCGACTCGGGCTGAGCGCGACCTGGTCGAGGCCGAATAGCCCGAAGCGGTCGATCAGGACCGCCGCCGTGAGCTGACCGCAGACGGTCGCCGCGGCAACGCCGCCGGCCCCGATCGCGTTCACCGCGATCAGCGCGTTGAAGACGTAGAGGGCGCCGAGGAAGCCGCCGAGCAGGTAGTACCAGCTAACGTCGAAGGTCGAGCTGAGCCCGCCGGCCTTGCCGCTGAGGACGACGACCAGCGCCAGCGCGATCGTCCCCACCAGGAAGGAGACGAGCGCCGCCGGGAGGCTGCCGGTGGCGCGCCCGAGGCCGGCGTTGATCGGCGCCTGGGCGGCGATCAACCCTCCCGCGATGGCGGTCAGGACCACCGCCAGCCCCTTATCCACGGGTTCCGTCCCCGCTCTGCGTGATCTTCATCGTGGACGTGTGTTTGGTTGGTCGAGGAGGCATCTGAACCTAAGTGGACTCCTATCAGTAACGAATAACGAGAAGCAGCCGATGAATTAAGCAGCACGCCCGGCCAGTCACCATGCCCCCTCCACCCGCAGAGCTCTTCGCCTCCCGGATCTTCCTCGGTCCGGCCCTGCGCGCGCAGCCCGACAACCGCCTCGTCGGACTCGTGCGAGAGGGCTACGACTCGGCCTTCGAGGAGATCGTGCGGCGTTACCGGCGCCCGCTGGAGCGCTTCGCGGCGGGGATCGTCGGCAGCCGCTGCGAGGACGTCGCCCAGGACTCGTTCTCGAAGGCGCTGACGGCGCTCCGCGGCTCCGAGGCGGAGATCGAGCTGCGCCCCTGGCTCTACCGGATCGTCCGCAACACCGCCCTCAACGACCTCCGTGACCGTGGCCCCGCTCCCGAGCAGCTCTCCGAGATGCTGGCGGGGACCGGAAGCACCGCCGCCGTCGTCGAGCGGCGCGAGGAGCTGGCGGACCTGATGAGGCGCCTGGGGGCCCTGCCGGAGCCGCAGCGAGCGGCGATCGTGATGCGCGAGCTGGAAGGGCTCAGCCACGAGGAGATCGCCACCGCCCTGGGCGTCAGCGGCGGCGCCGCCCGGCAGGCGATCTACCGGGCGCGGGCGGCGCTGCGCGAGGGGCTCGGCCTGCTGGTGCCGCTGCCGGTGGTGCGGTCTTTGATCGAACACGGCGACGACGTCGCCCGCAGCGGCGCGGTCGCCGCCGGAGCCGGAGCCTCCTCGGCCAGCGGCGCGCTCGGCGGCCTCGGTGCCGGCGGCGCCCTGAAGCTGGGAGCGGCGACGCTGCTCGTCGCCGGCACGGTGGGCGCCGGTGTCGCGGTCGAGCACCAGCGCGGCGGCGGGGGGCCGGAGGCGGCCATCGCGGCGCCGACCCCGGGGCAGCCGACGCCC
>DASSHE010000002.1:0-20874 GCA_035693065.1 Solirubrobacterales bacterium | reverse complement strand
CCGAAAGCAACCACGCAACCGGTGGAGGCGAAAGAATGGGTGCGTGGAGGCGGGCGCAGGCATCGATTTCGAGGCGGAGGGGCTGCTCGATAGCCTCGAGGGCAAGGCGCGCGAGGCGCGGCGCGAGCTGCTCGAGCAGCTCGCCGCGGAAGGCTGCTCGCTCGAGGAACTGCGGGAGGCGGTTGCCGCCGGGCGCCTCACCCTGCTCCCGGTCGAGCGCGCCGTCGCCGGCGAAGGCCCGCGCTACACGGCGCGTGAGGTCGCCGACCTCGCCGGGGTCGACCTTGACACGCTGCAGCGCTTCCGCGCCGCCCTCGGCATCCCCTACGGCGACCCCGACGAGCGGCGCGGGACCGAGGCCGACCTCGAGGCGGCGCGGCTGACGAAGGCCTTCCTCGACACCGGGCTGCCGGAGGACGGGATGCTGCAGGTCGCGCGCACGATCGGGATGGGGACGGCGCGGATCGCCGAGGCCAACCGCGAGCTGGTGATCCGCACCCTGACCCAGCCGGGCGACACCGAGCGCGACGTCGCGCTGCGCTTCGCCGCCGCAGCCAAGTACATGCTGCCGCTGGCCGGCCCGACCGTCGTCTATGCCCTGCAGGCGCACATGCTCGAACAGATCCGCCGCGACGTGATCGGCGCCGCCGACCTCGAATCCGGTGAGATCGGCGGCACCGTCGAGCTCACCGTCTGCTTCGCCGACCTGGTCGAGTTCACCCGCCTCGGCGAGGAAATCGCCGCCGAGGAGCTGGGGATGGTCGCCGGGCGGCTGGAGGAGATGGCGACCGCCGTCGCCGAGCCGCCGGTGCGGTTGGTGAAGACGATCGGCGACGAGGTGATGCTGATCTCGACCGAGGCCGAGCCGATGGTCGACGCCGCCCTGCGGCTGATCGAGGCCGCGGAGGCCGAAGGCCAGCAGTTCCCATGGCTGCGCGCCGGCCTCTCCACCGGCCCGACCCTGCCGCAATCGGGCGACTACTACGGCCGCTCGGTCAACCTCGCCAGCCGCGTCACCGGGATCGCCCGGCCCGGCAGCGTCGTTCTCGACGAGGCAACCAAGGACGCCGCCGGCGAGGGCTTCGCCTACTCCTACGTCGGCGAGCGCCGCCTCAAGGGCATCGACTCCCGGGTCAAACTGTTCCGCGCCCGGCCGCCGGGCGAGCAGCGCTAGTAGCTACGGCGCTTAGGCGGGCTTGCGAGCCGAGACGAGCAGGTTGTAGAAGAGCTCGGCGGGGAGGTTGGGCTCAAGGACCTTGGTGTCGACCTTCTGCAGGGCGATGTAGCTGTTGAAGGCGAAGCGCCGCCAGCGGAAGGGGATCGACTCCGGCTCGGCGCTGGACTCGACCGTGCGCAGGCCCCAGCCCCAAGCGTTGGAGAGCAACTCCTCGCCGCCGACCCGGCGCTGCTCGAAGCCGGAGTCCTGCAGCAGCCGGCGCAGGTCGGCGGGGGCGAAGGCGTGGACGTCGACCTCGCCCTCGAGCGAGTGGCCGTCGGACTGTTCGGCCTCGGCGACGGCGCGGCGCTGGGCGCCGGTGAGGCGCCGCCAGGCGGGGGCGAGCGCCAGCCCGGCGCGCTTCGGCAGCGCCGCCAGGCGGTCGCCGTAGCGGGAGGGCTCGCCGGCGAAGGCGATCATCCCGCCCGGGCGCAGGACCCGGCGGAACTCGGCGAAGGCGCGATCGAGATCGGGGATGTGGTGGAGGACGGCGTGGCCGAAGACGAGGTCGAAGCTCTCGTCCTCGAAGGGCAGCTCCTCGGCCTCGGTCGCCACCGTGGTCACGCCCTCCAGGCCGAGTGCCTCGGCGGTCGCCGCCAGCCGCTTCAGCATTCCCGGCGAGATGTCGGTGGCGGTGAGCCGCTCGATCAGCCCGAGCTGGACGAGGTTGAGCGAGAAGTAGCCAGTGCCGGAGCCGATCTCCAGCGCGTCGCCGAAGCCGCCGCCGTCGAGACCGCCCAGGGCCTTGACCAGCTTCAGCCGCACCTGGCGCTGGCCGACCTCGCCGAAGTCGATGCCCCACTTGGCGTCGTACTCCTCGGCGGCCGCGTCGTGGTAGCGGGTGTTGACGTCCTTGATGTGCTCCGGGGTGGCGGAGGGTGGGGCCGGCATCGGGCGGGAACTCTACGCGGAATCGCGCAATCGAAGGCGCCGCGGTGGCGTTGCGGTGTGCTTTATGGGCGCTATAGCGCCCAAAAGGAACACCGCTGCAATACGGTCCCCGGGGTGGAGCGCCGTTACGTGCAGCTGGATCAGCCGCAGGGAGTGCCACCGCTGCCCTTGACCGGGGAGCGGACGCTGCCCGACGTGCCCGAGGAGAACTACTGGTACCGGCGCCACCTGGTCGTCTACGAGTGGATCGCCGCCCGCGTCGGCGGCCTGCGGGTCGTCGACATGGCCTGCGGCGAGGGCTACGGCTCCGACGTCCTCGCCGCCAGCGCCGCCAGCGTGGTCGGGGTCGACGCCAACCCGGAAGCCCACGAGCACGCGCGGCTGCGCTACCGGCGCCCCAACCTGCGCTTCGAGCGCGACCTGGTCGAAACCTTCGCCGAGCCCTGCGACGCCGTCGTCTTCCTGCAGACGATCGAGCACGTGCAGGACCCAGGCGCGATCCTCGAGCACTTCAAGTCGATGCTCGCCGCCGACGGGGTCGCCTACGTCTCGACTCCGAACCTGCTGACGCTGGCGCCGCCGGGGGCCGAGAAGTCCGGCAACCCCTGGCACGTCAAGGAGTACCGGGCCGAGGAGTTCCGGGCGCTCTGCGAGGCCCACTTCGGGCGGGTCGAGGTGTTCGGGCTCTTCCACGCCCGCAAGCTGCGGGCGCACGAGCTGGCGATCAAGCTCGGCTGGGACTCCGTCCACAAGCGCCTCGGGTTGACCAAGGCCTTCTACGACCGCTTCACCCCCGCGATCTCGGCTTCCGACTTCCGCCTCGACCGCGGCGACCTCGACCGCGCGCTCGACTTCGTCGCGGTCTGCCGCCAGTAGGGATGGGCCGCGAGCGGTTCGCCGGCGACCTGGCGATCGTCCTCCACAGCCACATGCCCTACGTCGAGGGCTTCGGCACCTATCCGTTCGGCGAGGAGTGGCTCTTCGACGCGGTGATCCGCTCCTACCTGCCGGTGCTGGAGGTGGCGCGGGACCTGACGCTGACGGTGACCCCGGTCCTCGCCGACCAGCTCGAGGACCGCGGCGCCGCCGAGCGGCTGCGGCGCTTCCTGGTCGAGTGGCGGATCGGCGCCGCCGAAGCCGATCTGGAGCAGGTCGAGCCCGAGTGCCGGGCGGCGTGCGAAGGCGAGCGCGAGCGCTACCGCCGCGCGCTCGAGCTGCTCGACGCCGCGGGCGGCGACCCGCTGGCGCCCTTCCAGCGCGCCGCCGCCGAGGGACGGGTGGCGCTGGCGACCTCGGCGGCGACCCACGCGGTGCTGCCGCTGCTGGCGACCCGCTCCGGGCTCGACCTCCAGCTCGACGCCGGGATCCGCTCGCACCGCCGCCGCTTCGGCTGGGACGGGGGCTTCTGGCTGCCCGAGTGCGCCTACGCGCCCGGGCTGGAGTGGAACCTCGCCGAGCACGGCGTCCGCTGGTTCTGCGTCGACCAGAGCGCCCATGCCGAGCCGATGGCGGCGCTGACCCCGGCGCGGACCGAGGCCGGCCCGGTGGCGCTGCCGATCGACTGGGAGGCGATCTCCTGGCTCTGGTCGCTCGAGGGCTACCCGTCCGACCCCGCCCACGCCCAATTCCACGGCAAATCGCTGCGCGGGGTGCGGCTCTGGCGGGTCGGCGGCGGTGCCTACGACCCGGCCGCCGCCGCGGCCGCGGCGCGGCGCCAGGCGGGGGAGTTCCTTGCCGCCACGGCGGCGCGCCTGCGCGCCTACGCCGAGGCGCACCGCCGCCGCGGGCTGCTGGTCTTCGCGATCGACACCGAGCTGCTCGGCCACTGGTGGTCGGAGGGGCCGGTCTGGCTGGAGGCGGTGCTCGAGGGTGCTGAGGCTGCCGGGGTGCGCCTGCTCACCGTCCCCGCCGCCCTCGCCGAGCACGAGCCGGTGACGCGCCCGCTGCGCGCCTCGACCTGGGGGGAGGGGAAGGACCTGCGGACGTGGGACTCGCCGCCGGTCGCCGACCTCGCCTGGGGGGCGCGGCGGCTGGAGCTGCGGCTGCTGCGGGCGCTCTCGGGCGGCCTCCGCGGCGCCGCGGCCGAGCGCGCCGCCCGCGAGCTGCTGGCGGCGCAGGCCAGCGACTGGGCCTTCCTCGACCAGCGCGGGCAGGCTGGCGATTACGCGTACCAAAGGGCAACCGACCACTCCCGGGAGATGCTCGAAGCCATAGACTGCGACCGCGCCACCGATCCGAGTATGCGTTCTCTCGCCCCGGACCTCAGCCTCGCTCCTCTGCTGGAGCCCTGACCACCACCCGGACTCCACCTCAGATGACACGCGTCCTGATCCTCTCCTGGGAGTACCCGCCGCTGATCGAGGGCGGGCTGGCCCGCCACGTGCGCAAGCTCTCCGAGGCGCTGGTCGAGCGCGACGTCGAGGTGCACGTCCTCACCCGCGGCGGTGAAGAGTCCCCGGCGGAAGAGCGGCGCGGCGGCGTCGTCATCCACCGCATCCGCGAGCCGAAGCGGCCGACCGACCTGGGCGAGTTCGTCGCCTGGGTGGAGCGGATGAACTCCGACATGCTCGCGGCCGGGGTCGAGCTCGGCGACCGCTACGAGTACGACCTCGTCCACGGCCACGACTGGCTGGTCGCCAACGCCTGCGACCACCTCGCCAAGCGCTTCGGGGCGCCGCTGCTGACGACGATCCACGCCACCGAGTACGGGCGCCACCAGGGCTGGGTCGACAAGCACCCGCAGACCTACATCCACGGCGTCGAGCGCTGGATCACCAACCGCTCCGACCGGGTCATCACCTGCTCCCACTACATGCGCGAACAGGTAGCGGACATCTTCGGCGTCGAAGAGGCGCGGGTCAGCGTGATCCCCAACGGGATCGACCCCGGGGACCTGCCGCAGCAGCCGGAGGACGACCTGGCGCGGCTGCGGGCCGAGTTCGCGGCGCCGGAGGAGCGCCTGGTCCTGCTGATCGGCCGCCTCGTCTACGAGAAGGGGTTCCAGCTTGCGCTGGAGGCGATGCCGCGGATGATCGCGGAGGTCCCCGGCACCCGCTTCCTAGTCGCCGGCTCCGGCACCCACGAGGCCGAACTGAAACGGCAGGCGCAGGAGCTGGGGCTGATGGAGCACGGCACCTTCCTCGGCTGGATCGGCGACGACGTCCTGCACTCGCTCTACCGGATCGCCGACCTCACCGTGGTCCCCTCGATCTACGAGCCCTTCGGCCTGGTGGCGTTGGAGGCGATGGCCTCGGGCTGTCCCTGCATCGTCGCCGACACCGGCGGCTTGCGCGAGGTGGTGCCCCACGAGGAGGCCGGGCTGCGCTTCCGCGCCCACGACCCCGAAGCGCTGGCCGAGGTGGCGATCCGGGTCCTCTCCGACGACGAGCTCGGCCGCCGCCTCGTCGCCGAAGCCTACGAGCACCTGCGCCGCTTCGACTGGGGCGACGTCGCCGAGCAGACGGCGGCGGTCTACGCCGAACTGTCGGGCGCCAAGACCGCCTGAGCCGGCGTCAAGGGCGCCGCCTCCGGCCCGCCTTCAGCAGCCGTCGCCGCGCCGACGGGGGAGGGGGTGCTCGCCCAACGTGCGCTCGGCGATGCTGAAGCTGCCTTCGCCGCCGCCCCGACCCGGCGTCCACTCGATTCCCTCGAGCAGCTCCGCCGGGGAGATTTCCAGCGAGCCGGCCAGCTTCAGCAGGGTGTCGACCCGGGCCAGCCGGGTCCCGTGCTCGAGCATCCCGATCTCGGTCCGGTGCAGCTGCGCCAGCGCCCCCAGCTCTTCCTGCGACATCGCCGCCCGGCGCCGGCAGCGGAACAGGTTGCGACCGAATTTGAGCGCCACCTCTTCCGAGCGGACCCTGCCGTCGCGGGACATGCAGACATGTTTTCGCCGGAATGTTATTGTCGGCCAGACAATACAAGTCAGTCCTGATAGACCGCTTGCAACGTCGTCCAGGCCTGCGGATCCGGTTCGACCGGCCGCGCCCAGCGCAGCTCCTCCGGTGCCTCGCGCATGCGGATGATCCGGGCGGGGATACCGGCGACGACCGCGTTGGCGGGGACGTCCTTGGTCACCACCGAGTTGGTCCCGATCACCGAGTTGTCGCCGACCCTGACTCCGCGCAGGACGCAGGCGCCGTAGCCGATCCAGACGTTGTTGCCGACTTCGACGTCGCGCTTGTAGATGCCCTGGAGGCGGATCGGCCGCTCGACCTCGACGATCCCGTGGTCGAAGTCGATGAACATCGTCCGGTCGGCGATCACGCACTGCTCGCCGATCCGCACGTGCTGGTAGGCCGAGATCGTGCACTCCTGACCCAGCACCGATTTCGCCCCGATCTCGACGCTGCCCTCGTGGCAGCGGATCTTGGTCCCGTCGCCGATCCAGACGAAGCGGCCGAAGCGGACCTCGCCGCGGCGGGCGATCACCAGTTCGAGGCCGCGGCCGAGGAAGAGGAAGCCGTCGGTGCGCCAGCGCCAGCCCGCGCGCGTGAGCAGGCGGCGCCAGAGGTAGCGCCAGAGGAGCCTCGCGTAGGGCGGCGTCAGCATCCGGTTCTTGGCCAGGAAGCGCAGCACGGCGGGGCAACTTTAGAGGTCGTCCGCGGATCCCCACGCACGCCTGGCGGCGCCGGACACACTTCACGGGGCGTCGTCCTCGGTCGGCCAAATGGCGCTGCCATTCGGCCTCCCTGCGTCCTACCCCCGCTCGGTCCGGCACTCGCCAGCCGCACGCGCGGATCCACGGACGACCTCTTAGACTGGCCGGGACTTGTCTGACGCCGCCAAAACCGCCCCGCTCGCCGAGCGCCTCCTCGCCGGCGAGAAGCGAGCCCTGGCGCGGGCGATCACCCTGATCGAGTCCGACGACCCGGCCGGCTGGGAGCTGGTGCGCGAGGTCTACCCCCGCACCGGCAAGGCCCGCATCGTTGGTTTCACCGGCCCTCCCGGAGTCGGCAAGAGCACCCTGATCGGCGCCCTCACCGGCGAGCTTCGCAAGACCGGGCGTGAGGTCGCGGTGCTCTCGATCGACCCCTCCAGCCCCTTCACCCGCGGCGCCCTGCTCGGCGACCGGATCCGCCTCACCGAGCACTTCCTCGACCCCGGGGTGTTCATCCGCTCGATGGCCTCGCGGGGCGCCCTCGGCGGTCTCTCGGAGGCGGCGCTGCAGGTCGCCCTGATCATGGACGCCGCCGGCAAAGACGACGTCCTGATCGAGACCGTCGGCGTCGGCCAGGCGGAGATCGACATCGTCGACCACGCCGACACGATCGTGCTGGCGCTGATGCCCGGCTCCGGCGACTCGATCCAGGCGCTGAAGGCGGGGGTGATGGAGATCCCCGACATCATCGTCGTCAACAAGGCCGACCACCCGATGACCGACACGATGGTGCGCGAGGTCCGCGGCGTCCTCGCGCTCTCCCAGGATCCCGAAGGCTGGAAGGTGCCGATCCTGCGAACCGAGGCGGCGCGCGGTGAGGGCGTCGACGAGCTGGCGGTGAAGATCGACGAGCACCGCGCCTTCATCGAGCAGGCGGGGACGCTGGCCGAGCGCCGCGCCCGCAACCTGCGCAGCGAGGTGCTGGGGATCGCCACCTCGCGGATGCGCCGCCGCCTCGAGCAAACCGTCTCCGAAGACCCCGACACCGCCGCGCTGCTCGACCGCGTGGTCCGGCGCGAACTCGACCCCGCGACCGCGGCCAGCGAGCTGCTGGAGCGCCACGTCGATGGCTGAGGTCGCTCTTCCCTCGCCGATCGAAGTGCTCGGCTGGGTCGGCGCCGACGTCTCGGCGATGGGCGGCGACGCGGTCGGCCAGGTGCAGGGCCTCTACGTCGATGCCGAGAACGGCGAGCCGGCCTGGCTGGTCGCCCGGCTCGGACGGCGCCGCCGCTCCCGCGTGGTCGCGGTTCCGTTCGCCAACTGCGCCGGGGCGCCGTTCGGCGTCTGGGTCTCCCAGGAGGGGGACGCGATCCGCAGCGCCCCCGTGGTCGACCCGACCCGGCCGCTGCGGCGCGAGCACGAGCTGACGATCTGCGCCCACTTCGGGATCGGCGAGAAGGTCGGGCGGGCGGCCGCCGTGGCACCGCGCGACGAGGGCGGGATCACCGCCACCCCGCCCGGTCGCTGAACCCACCCCGGTTTACGCATCCGCATTCGTTAGCTCCGCGTAATCCCTTCCTGGGATGGTGTTTCTCATGGCGCTGCTGATCCTCTTCGGCTTCGTGGCCGGTGCCGCGACGGCGATCTCCCCCTGCGTGCTGCCGGTGCTGCCGATCGCCCTCTCCGCGGGTGCGACCGGCGGCCGGCGGCGCCCGTTCGGGATCGTCGCCGGCTTGACGGTTTCCTTCACCTTCGCCGTGGTCGGCCTCGTCTACCTGATTTCGGCCCTCCACCTGCCAAACGAACTCCTTCGCGACATCGCGATCGGCGTGCTCATCGTCTTCGGCCTGGTCCTGATGGTGCCGCCGCTGGCCGACCGCCTCGAGGCCTGGCTGAGCCGTTTCGCCGGCCGCGCGGGAGGCCCGCGGCAGGGTGGCGACGGGTTTTGGTCCGGCACCCTCGTCGGCGCCAGCCTCGGCATCCTCTACACCCCCTGCGCGGGCCCGATCCTCGGCGGCGTAATCGTCGTCACCGCCTCGCAGAGCTTCAGCGCCGGGCGCTTGGCGGTGGCGCTGGCCTACGGGCTCGGCTCCGCCGTCGTCCTCTACGCGCTGATGCTCGGCGGTCGCCGCGTGGTGCGGCCGCTGGCCCGTCGCGGGCACCTGGTGCAGGTCGCCACCGGCGGCGTGATGGTGCTGGTGGCGCTGGCGATGCTGGGTGAATTCGACCGTCGCTTCCAGCGCGAGGTGACCTCCGGCCTGCCGGCGTTCCTCGTCAACCCGGCGGAAGGTCTGGAGAAGACCGCTTCGGCGAGGGCGGCGCTCGCCGACCTAAATGGTGCCCATCAACTGCCGCCCCTCGGCCAGGCCCCGGAATTCGTCGGCACCGGGCGCTGGTTCAACACGCCCGGCGACGCGCCGCTGACGCTGCGCCAACTACGCGGCCGCGTCGTCCTCGTCGACTTCTGGACCTATAGCTGCATCAACTGCATCCGCACCCTGCCCTACCTGGAGGCCTGGGACGAGCGCTACCGCAAGGACGGGCTGACGATCGTCGGCGTCCACTCGCCCGAGTTCCCCTTCGAGCGGGAAGCCGGCAACGTCGAAGCCGCGATCGCCGAAGACGGCATCCGCTATCCCGTCGTCCAGGACAACGAGCTCGCCACCTGGGAGGCCTACGGCAACCAGTACTGGCCGGCCGAGTACTTCATCGACGCCCGCGGCAAGGTCCGCTACGCCCACTTCGGCGAGGGCGAATACGGCGAGAAGGAGCAGGTGATCCGCCAGCTCCTGGCCGAAGCCGGCGACCCGGTCGGCAAGCCGATGTCCGGTGCCCACGGGGTCGCGGCCTCGGCAGGGGTGACGACGCCCGAGACCTACCTCGGCACCTACCGCGCCGAACGCTTCACCAACCCGATGCTCTCGCCCGGCCTGCACGTCCTCGGGGCGCCGGCGCGGGTGCCGCCGAACGAATTCGCCTTCCGCGGGCGCTGGCGGATTGGGCGGGAGTCGGCGACCGCGGCGGGCGGCTCGCTGGAGCTGAACTTCGGCGCCCGGCGGGTCTACCTCGTGCTCGGCTCGCCGGGTCGCCCGCGGCGGCTGCGGGTCCTCCTCGACGGTAAGCCGATCGCGGCCGGCAACGCCGGCGCCGACGTCCACGGCGGCGTCGTCACTGTCGACGCGCAGCGGCTCTACAACCTGGTCGACCTGCCGCGCGTCGGCCACCACCTGCTCCGCCTGGAGCCGCAAACGGGGGTGAGGGGCTATGCCTTCACCTTTGGCTAGCGTGGCGCCCGCCGCAGCGGCGAGAATCGCGCCGATGGCCGAGGGGAGCAAAGGAACCGTTCTCGTCGTCGACGACGAGCCGACGATCGTCGAGATCGTCAGCCGCTACCTGGAGCGGGCCGGCTTCGAGGTCGAGGGCGCCGCCGACGGGCCCGAGGCGCTGCGCCAGGCCGAGCTGTGCCGGCCCGACCTTGTCGTCCTCGACGTGATGCTGCCGGGGATCGACGGGATCGAGGTGATGCGGCGGTTGCACGAGCGGCCCGGCCCGCGCACGGCGGTGATCCTGCTGACCGCGCGCGGGGAGGAGAACGACCGGCTGGTCGGGCTCCGCCACGGCGCCGACGACTACGTCGTCAAGCCGTTCTCGCCGAACGAGCTGGTGGCGCGGGTGGAGGCAGTCCTGCGCCGGGTCTCGCCCCCCGCCGAGGCCGAGGAGGAGGCGGCCCCGCCGATCGAGCGCGGACCGCTGCGGGTCGAGCCGGCGAGCAGGCGCGTCTTCCTCGACGGCGAGGAGCTGAGCCTGACGATGCGCGAGTTCGATCTGCTCGCCTATCTCGCCGCCCGCCCCGGCCGCGTCTACTCGCGCGACCAGCTGATGGAAGCGGTCTGGGATTACCCCTTCTTCACCGACACCAGCACCGTCACCGTCCACATCCGCCGCCTGCGAGCCAAGCTCGACGACGACCCGGCCGAGCCGCGCTTCATCGAGACCGTGTGGGGCGTCGGCTACCGGTTCAAGCCATGAAGCGGGCGCTGTTGATCGCCGTCGTCGCCTTCCTCGCCGGCGCCGCCGCGGTGGCGGTGCCGCACGGGATGGGGGCCGAGCAGATCGTCCTGGCGCTGCTGGCGGCGGCGGGGATCGCCCTGGCTGGGGCGCTGGCGGCGCGGCTGGCGATGGAGGAGCGGGCCAACCGCGAAGTCGAGGAGGCGCGGCGCCAGCTCGTAGCGGCGGCCTCGCACGACCTCCGCACCCCGCTCGCCTCGCTGCGCCTGCTGGTCGAGTCGATCGACGACGGGGTCGTCAGCGGCGAGACCCGCGACCGCTACCTGGGGGAGATCCGCACCCACGTCGCCGTTCTCAGTGGCCTCATCGACGACCTCTTCGAGCTCTCCCGGATCGAGGCCGGCGAGATCTCCTGGACGATGCGCCAGGTCGAGCTCGGCGAGCTGATCGGCGAGACGGTGGCGGCGATGCGGGCGCCGGCCGCGGAGCGCGGCGTCAAGATCGCCGCCGAGCTTCCCTCCGGCGAGCTGCTGGCAGCGGCCAACGCCGAGAAGGTCCAGCGCGTCCTCTTCAACCTGATCCAGAACGCGATCCGCCATACCCCGGCCGACGGCAGCGTCACCGTCCGCGCCCGGCCCGCGGGCAGGGGGGTCGAAGTCGAGGTCGACGATTCCGGCGAGGGCATCCCGGCCGCCGACGGCGACCGCGTCTTCGAGGCCTTCTACCGCGGCGACGCCAGCCGCGGCACCGACGGCGCCGGGCTCGGCCTGGCGATCTCGAAGGCGATCGTCGAGGCCCACGGCGGCAGGATCTGGCTCGAACCCGGTGAGCCGGGAACCAGGGTGCGCTTCACCCTGCAGGCGGCCTGATCCGGGTACGGTCGGGTCGGTGCGGATCGCCACCTGGAACGTGAACTCGGTCAAACAGCGTCTGCCGCGGCTGCTGCCCTGGCTCGACGAAAGGAGCCCGGACGTCGTCTGCCTGCAGGAGACGAAGCTCGCCGACGACGCCTTCCGCGAGTTGCTCCGGGACGAGCTGTCTGATCGCGGCTACGAGGTCGCCGTCCACGGCGAGGCGACCTGGAACGGCGTCGCGATCCTCTCTCGCGTCGGCCTCGACGAAGTGGTCAGCGGCCTCCCCGGGGCGCCCGGTTTCCCGCATCCGGAGGCGCGTGCGGTCGCGGCCACCTGCGACGGCATCCGCGTCGTCTCCGTCTACGTGCCGAACGGCCGCGAACCGGGGTCCGAGCACTACCAGTACAAGCTCGCCTGGTTGGCGGCGCTGCGCGAGGCGGTGGCGGCGGGCCCGGAGGCGACCCTCGTCGGCGGCGACATCAACATCGCCCCGGCGGACGAGGATGTCTTCGATCCGGCGGCCTACGCCGGGCAGACGCACGTGACCGCGCCCGAGCGCGCGGCGCTGGCGGAGCTGCAAGCGTTGGGGCTGCGCGACGTCGTTCGCGAGCGCTGGCCCGGCGAGCGCGTCTTCACCTACTGGGACTACCGGGCCGGGATGTTCCACCGCGACCTCGGGATGCGGATCGACCTGATCCTCGCCAGCGCCCCGGTCGCCGAGCGCGTCGAGGCCGCCTGGGTCGACCGCAAGGCCCGCAAAGGCAAAGCCCCCAGCGACCACGCCCCCGTCATCGTCGACCTCGACCAGGCCCCCGACGGCAACATCGGCCCCATGGTCCCCCCGCCCTCAGCCCCCGCAACCAAACCGGGCACCAAGCTCCCCCAGTCGCAATGAAGTCCGGAAGCCCCGGCGCGGAGGCCACCGAGAGTTGCCCCGCCCAGTCCTGAGCCGCTAGCCAAATCCACTCCTCGGGCGGGTGGCACGGTAGGGAGCCCTCCCCTGAGGAAGCTTTAGCTACCGGAAGGGGAGGGGGGTCCCCTGCCGTGACAGGACCCGCCCGCCGGAGCTCCTCCGGTCTACAACTGCAGGCTCTTCGCCACCAGCAACTCCTCGATGCCGTAGCGGCCGTTCTCGCGGCCGTGTCCCGACTGCCCGTAGCCGCCGAACGGCGCCAGCGGGTTGAAGGCGCCGCCGTTGATCTCGATCTGGCCGGTGCGGATGCGCTTGGCGACGGCGATCGCCCGCTCGGGGTCGGCCGACCAGACACCGCCGGCAAGCCCGTAATCGGTCGAGTTGGCGATGCGGACCGCGTCGTCCTCGCCCTCGTAGGGCTGGATCACCAGCACGGGGCCGAAGATCTCCTCCTGGCCGATCGTCATCTCCGTCGTCACCTCGGAGAAGACGGTGGGGCGGACGAAGTAGCCGCGCTCGAGCCCCTCGGGAGGCTCGGCGCCGCCGGTGAGGAGCCGCGCGCCCTCCTCTTCGCCCTTGCGGATGTAGCCGCGGACGCGCTCGCGCTGGACCTCGGAGACGAGCGGGCCGAGTCGGGTCGCCGGGTCGAACGGGTCCCCGGGAGTAAAGGTCTCGGCCGCCGCCTTCGCCAGCTCCTCGGCCTCGGCCAGCCGCTGCCGCGGCACCAGCATCCGGGTCAGGGCGCTGCAGGTCTGGCCGGAGTTGAGGAAGCACTTGCCGACGCCGTCGGGCACCGCCCGCTCGAGGTCGGCGTCGTCGAGGATCAGGTTCGGCGACTTGCCGCCGAGCTCCATCGCCACCGGCTTCACCGTCGCCGAGGCGAGCTCTGAGACCCGCCGCCCGGCCCGGGTCGAGCCGGTGAAGGAGACCATGTCGACGCCGGGGTGGCCGGCGATCGCCTCGCCGACTACCGGCCCGGTGCCGGTGACCAGGTTGAAGACGCCCGCCGGGAGCCCGGCTGCCTCGATCACCTCGGCCAGCAGGAAGGCGTTCAGCGGCGTCACCTCGCTCGGCTTCAGCACCACGGTGCAGCCCGCCGCCAGCGCCGGGGCGACCTTGGCGGCGATCTGGTTCAGCGGGTAGTTCCACGGGGTGATCGCCCCGAGCACGCCGACCGGCTCGCGCAGGACCCGCGAGTTGCCGATCTCCTCCTCCCAGGCGATCTCCTCCATCAGCTTCGGCATCGCCGCGAACTGCGAGGTCGGCAGCCCGACCTGGATCAGATGGGTCAGCTTCAGCGGCATCCCCAGCTCCTGGGTGATCGTCGCCGCGATCTCCTCGGCGCGCTCGCCGAGCCCCGCGGCGATCGCCGTCAGGTAGCCGGCGCGCTCCTCGCGCGAGGTTCGCGACCAGCCCTCGAACGCCTCGCGGGCGGCGGTGACGGCGCGGTCGGCGTCGACCGGGGTGCAGCCGGGGACCGTCCCGATCACCTCCTCGGTGGTCGCGTTGACGACCTCGATCGGATCCGCCCCGCTGGGCTCGACCCACTCGCCGCCGATGAAGATCCGCTCCCTTGCCTGCAGCTCAGCCGCCGTCGCCATCCCGCTCCTCCTCGCGTTGCCGTTCGTAATCGAAAACTAGCCGATCACCCGCCATCTCTTATATGCGATAATCGTTAATACGCTATGACTATCGAACCCGGACGCTTGCTGCGCGAGGCCCGGCTGCGCCACGGCCTCAGCCAAGAGCGCCTGGCGATCCGGGCGGGCACGACCCAGTCCGCAATCTCCCGGATCGAGCAGGAACGCGGATCGCCCAGCGTGAAGACCTTGGCCGAGCTGCTGCACCTGATGGGGGAGGACTTGGTGCTGAAAGTGGAGCCGCGCGATTACGGGATTGATCGCACGCTCGTCGACGAGCGGCTGAGGTTGGGAGAGGGCGAGCGGCTGGATTACGGCGTCGCCTTCGCTGATCAGGTAATCGAGATGAGCCCGCGGCCGAAGCGAGAGGGGTGGAAGGCCTGATGGACACGCTTCCTCCCAAGGCTCCAGATCTGCGACGACTGCTGGGTCCATTGGTAAGCCATGGCGTCGACTTTGTCCTGATCGGCGGGATGGCCGGGATTGCCCGCGGCTCCAGCTATCCGAGTTACGACCTCGATGTCGCGTATGCGCGAGACAAGGCAAATGTGAGGCGCCTCGTCGAGGCCTTGAAGGAGATCAGCGTCAGCTTGCGCGGAGCGTCGGCCGATTTGCCGTTCCAGCTCGACGAGCGAACGATCGAGAACGGCGCCAACTTCACCTTCGCAACCCCCCACGGTGACCTGGATGTGCTCGCGGACGTGGCGGGGATTCGCTCTTACGACGAATTGGCCAGGAGGTCGGAGGAGAAAGAGGTGTTCGGGCTGCCCGTACGGGTTGCGTCGCTCGATCACCTGATCGCGATGAAGCGGGCCGCCAACCGGCCCAAGGACCGCAACATGCTCGAGGAGTACATCGTCATCGCCGACGAGATCCGCCGGCGCGAAGCCGAAGAGAGCTAGGCGGCGGTCTCCGCCGCCTCGGCGGGGACCTTCGCCCCCGGTCCCGGCACCTGCTTCGCGTCCCGAGCGTGCAGAAGCTTGCCGCAGCTTTCGCAGATGCCGCGCTCGCTGACGGCGCCGCCGCAGCCCTTGTGGACGATCAGTCGCCGCGGGCCGTCACCGCTGGGGGAGTAGCGGTCGCCCCAGTTGAGCAGCGCGATCAGCGCCGGCCAGAGGTCGAGGCCCTTCTCGGTGAGGAAGTATTCGTAGCGGGGCGGGCTTTCCGAGTAGGCGCGGCGTTCGAGGATGTCCTCCTCGATCAGGCGTTCCAGACGCGCCGAGAGGACGTTGCGGGCGATTCCCAGCGACTCCTGCATCTCGCCGAAGCGGCGGTGGCCGTGCATCACGTCGCGGACGATCAGCAGCGACCAGCGCTCGCCGATCACCTCGAGCGCCTTCGCGACCGAGCAGTCGAGGCCGGGGTAGTCACGCCGCAGCACGTGTGAAGCTTCGCACACTTGGTTGCATCAAGCAACTCACTGCGGTAGGCTCGCGGCGTTCAGAGTTGCTTGATGCAACCAAGTCGATTGGAGGCCCAAGATGAGGCTGATCCCAAGGCATAGGCAGCGGCGCCCGAAGGGCCCGCGAATCGCGATCAGCGAGGCGGAGATCAGCGCCGACCTCTACTACCCCTCGCGGCCACCGGAGCTGCGGCGCGGCGGCGCTCGGAGGGTCGAGGCCAGGTGAGCGGCGACGGCGTGGTGACGGCGCCGCCGGGCAGCGCGGCGGAGGTCGCCGAGGCTTTCGCGGTCTCCGACCCGACGGGCTCGCGCAGCCGCACCCTGGTCTGGCAGGACCCGGTCGCGACCGCGGCGGCTGGGGCGACGATGACCGGGATGGAGTACATGACCGCGGTGGTCACCGGCGCGGTGCCGCCGCCGCCGATCGCGGTGACGATGCGTTTGCGCCCGGTCGAGCTGGAGGAGGGGAGGGTGGTCTTCGAGGGCGAACCCGGCGAGGAGCACTACAACCCGATCGGGGTCGTCCACGGCGGCTACGCCGCGACCCTGCTCGACTCGGCCCTCGGCTGCGCCGTCCACACCACGCTTCCCGCCGGCGTCGGCTACACCTCGCTCGGCCTCGAGGCGAAGTACGTGCGGCCGATCACCCGCGACACCGGCCGCGTCCTCTGCGAGGCGACCGTCGTCTACCGCGGCCGCAAGCAGGCGACCTCGGAGGCGCGGATGACCGCCGCCGCCAACGGCAAGCTGCTCGCCCACGGCATCGCCACCTGCCTGCTGCTGGGCGAGCCTGCCTAGGCGGAGAGATGGCGGGCGAGCTCGACCAGCAGCCGCACCCCGTAGCCGGAAGCGTCGCTGCCGGTGTACTCGCGGCCGACGTCCCAGGCGGTGCCGGCGATGTCGACGTGCGCCCAGGGCACCCCGTCGACGAACTCCTCGAGGAAGGAGGCGGCGGTGATCGTCCCCGCCTTGCGCTTGGCGCCGAGGTTGGAGAGGTCGGCGACCGTCCCCTTCATCAACTCCTTGTACTCGGCGTGCAGCGGCAGCCGCCAGACCAGCTCGCCGGTCTCCTCGCCGGCCCGGGAGACCTCCGCGGCGAGGCCGTCGTCGTTGGCGATGACGGCGGCGTAGGTCGAGCCCAGCGCCATCACCACCGCTCCGGTCAGGGTGGCGAGGTCGACGAGCCGCTCCGCCCCCAGCTCGATCGCGTAGGTGAGGGCGTCGGCGAGGATCAGCCGCCCCTCGGCGTCGGTGTTGTTGACCTCGACGGTCTTGCCGTTGTACTGGGTGATCACGTCCCCCGGCTTCACCGCGGTGCCAGAGGGCATGTTCTCGGTCGAGGGAACGACCGCGACGAGGTCGATCGGCAGCCGCAGCTCGGCGATCGCCGCCACCGCCTCCAGCACCGCCGCCGCGCCGGACATGTCCATCTTCATCTCGTGCATGCCGGCACCGGGCTTCAGCGAGATGCCGCCGGTGTCGAAGGTGACGCCCTTGCCGACCAGGCCGAGGGTGGGGCCGGAGCCGCCGCCGGCGTAGCGCAGGACGATCATCCGCGGCTCCTCGGGCCCGCCCTGGCTGACCGCGAGCAGGCCGCCCATCTTCTTCTCGGCCAGCTCCGCCGGCCCGAGCACCTCGAGGCTGAGCGAGTCGGCGCCGGCGGCGATCTCCGCGGCGCGGGCGGCGAGGAAGCTCGGAGTGGCGACGTTGGCCGGAGTGCTCTGCAGGTCGCGGGCCCGGTTCTGCGCCTCGGCCGCGACCCGCGCCGCCTCGGCCGCGGCGCCAAGCTCGGCCGGGGCCAGCAGGGTCAGCGCCCGCAGCCGCGGCGACTCGTCGGGCTTGCCCTTGAAGCGGTCGAAGCGGTAGCTGGCGAGGATCGTCCCCGTCACCAGGGCCGTGACCGCGGCGGCGTCGTCGCCGCCCGCCGGCAGCGCCCAGGCGAGCGTCTCGGCCTCGAGCCGCCGCGCCTCCTTCGCCGCCAGCGCCGCGGCCACACGCAGCTTCTCGGAGTCCAGGTCCTCGGGCTTGCCGAGACCGACCACCAGAACCGCCGCGGCGCCGTCGGGGCGCAGGATCGAGAGCGACTTGAAGTCCGACTTGGGGCCGTCGCCGCCGTTGGCGGCGCGGACCTCGTCCGGCAGCGCCCCTCCCTCGGCGAGCCCGATCGCGACCAGATCCGCGTCCGCGCGGCTCGGCTCGGCTTGGCTCACCTCGACCTTCATCGGCCGCGAGTGTATGTGACCATCGACGGCCTGTCGGTATCGTCACCCGCTGGACCTGACTGGACAGGGGTCAGGCCGCACGACTTGGAAAGGAAAGGCAGTAGATGCCCAGCTCAGTGATTCTCGGAACCGCGCGCACTCCCGTCGGCAAGATGGGCGGCGCCCTCTCTTCGGTCGAGGCGCCCGACCTCGGCGGCACCGCGATCGAGGCCGCGCTCGAGCGCTCCGGCGTCGGCGCCGAGCAGGTCCAGCAGGTCATCTTCGGCCAGGTCCTGCAGGCCGGCCAGGGGCAGATCCCCTCGCGCCAGGCCCAGATCAAGGGCGGCATCCCGAAGGAGGTGCCCTCGGAGACGGTCAACAAGGTCTGCGCCTCGGGGATGCGCACGCTCGGGCTCGCCGACCAGGCGATCCGCGCCGGCGACCTTGAAGTCGCCGTCACCGGCGGCATGGAGTCGATGAGTCAGGCGCCGTGGCTGCTCCCGAACGCCCGCTTCGGCTTCCGGATGGGCGACGTCAAGGCGCTCGACGCGATGACCCACGACGGGCTCACCAACGCCTTCACCGGCAAGCAAATGATCAACGAGGCGAGCGAGGTCTCCAACGAGCTGGAGATCACCCGCGTCGACATGGACCGCTTCGCCGAGCGCTCGCAGCACCTGGCCGGTGAGGCGATCGACGCCGGCCGCGTCGCCGAGGAGATCGTCCCGGTGACGGTCAAGTCGCGCAAGGGCGAGACCACCGTCGAGGTCGACGAGGGCCCGCGTCCGGGGACCACGCTGGAGGCCCTCGCCAACCTGAAGGCGGTCGGCGGCGAGGGGGCGACCCACACCGCCGGCAACGCGCCGGGCGTCAACGACGGCGCCGGGGCGATCGTCGTCGCCTCCGAGGAGTGGGCCCAGAAGGAAGGCAGGACCCCGCTCGCCAAGGTCCTCTCCTACGGCACCGTCGCCGACGACTTCGCCTACCTGGCGCGGACGCCCGGCAACGCGGCGCTGCAGGCGCTGCAGAAGATCGGCAAGAGCCCCGAGGACGTCGACCTCTGGGAGATCAACGAGGCCTTCGCCTCGGTCGTGATCGGCTCGATGCGGATCCTCGGGATCGGCGAGGAGAAGGTCAACGTCAACGGCGGCGCGATCGCCTTCGGCCACCCGATCGGCGCCTCCGGCGCCCGCATCGTCGGCTCCCTGGTCCACGAGCTGCGCCGCCGCGGCGGCGGCCTCGGCGTCGCCGCGATCTGCTCCGGCGGCGGTCAGGGCGACGCGATCGTGGTCGAGGTCAACGGGGGCTGATCCAGCCTTGAGCGAGCAGCCCGCCAGCGAGGAGACGCGGCGGGCTGCCGCTTTCTTTGACCTCGACAAGACCCTGATGGCGGGGTCGAGCGGGATGCAGTTCGCGCGTATCGCCTCCCGCCACGGGGTCGTCGGCAGACGCCAGCTCGCCAGTTGGGCCTTCGAGCACCTGCGCTACCGGCTGCGGGGCACCACCGACGCCCGCACCGCCGAGGTCCTGAAGGTGGCGCGGGAGCTGATCAAGGGCGTCCCGGCGCGGACGATCGAGCGGATGGGCCCGGAGGTGATGGCGGCGATCCTGCCGCGCGTCTTCCCGCAGATGCTGGCCGAGGTCTACGCCCACCAGGACGCCGGCCGCCCGACCTTCATCGTCAGCGCCGCCGGCAACGACGTCGTCGGCGTGCTCGCCCACGTATTGGGGATGGAGGGCGGGATCGGCACCCGCTACGAGGTCGACGCCGAGGGCAACTTCACCGGCCGCCTCGACGGCCCCTTCGTCTACGGGTCCGGCAAGGTTGAGGCGATGGAGGAATTCGCCGCCGCGCACGCGATCGACCTCGGCGCCTCCTACGCCTACTCCGACTCCCTCTCCGACCTGCCGATGTTGCGCGCGGTCGGCAACCCGGTCGCGGTCAACCCCGACCCGCCGCTGGCCGCGATCGCCCGCGAAGAGGGCTGGCAGACGCTCCGCTTCGAGCGCCTCGGCCGCCGCCTCATCGCCCTCGCGGTGACGCTGCTGGCAACGGTCGCCGGCTTCGGCGCCTCGCGGGTGGCGGCACGGCGCCGCCCGGCACCCGCGAGGCGCTTCCCGGTTCGCGCTGGCCGCGGCTGAGCGGCCGGCACGAACCGAATCTCCCCCCTAGCTTGGCTGCGCGTGTGGGCGCAGGAACTTGATCAGGGTGTCGGGGTTGCGCACCGCCCCGGCGGCGACGAGCACTCCGAAGCCGAGGCCGGTCAGCAACAGGGCGATGCCGACGACGATGCCGAAGAGCGCAGTCTGATCGGCCATGTAGCTGGCGTTGAGCGCGGTCGAGAGCGCGGTCGAGGTGACCCAGACCTGGCGAGCGCCGTTTTCAGCCGGTTGCTTCGTTTCGGGATCGATTGCCGCAAACTTTTCGTTTTCGGTGCCACCGCCAGGCGCGAGCTCGGACTTCGGGGTGTTCGGCAGCGCTTCGAAGCGTCCCATCTGCGAGTAGGTGTAGCCGCCGGTCGCGAGCAGCGAATGCACCCGCATGTATTCGGCGAAGCAGCGAGCCCGGCTGCCGCTGTCGATCGATTTTTCGGCTACCGAGCAGGTGGGAAGGTCGACTTTGCCGGCGAGCCCCGCGCCGGAGACCTCCTCCTTGATCACCGCCGGCGTCATGTCGGGCGTACCGACGATCTGTTCGCGGACGAGGCTGTCTTCGACGGTCGATTTGCCGTTTGCCCCGAGCACGATCGCGGCGATCCCGAAGGCAACCAGGACGATTGCCGCGACCACCCCTCCGATTTCCAATCCCTTGCGCATCTGCGCCTCCCTAGTCGTTGCCGGCCCGAGCGGCCAGCTTGGGAGGACCTTTCCAGCGCGCGGGCCGCGTTACTTCCGTGCAGGGGCGCACGCCTGCCGGTGATTTCCCGCAACCGTCTGCGGCTCAGTGCGTGCCGCGCGCTACCGATCATCTAGGGTTCGCAGCCGGATGGAGGCAGCAACCGCACGCAAGATCCGCGTCGTCGTCGCCAAGCCCGGCCTCGACGGCCACGACCGCGGCGCCAAGATCATCGCCCGCGCCCTCAGGGACGCCGGCATGGAGGTCATCTACACCGGCCTGCACCAGACCCCCGAGCAGATCGCCGAGACGGTGA
>DASSHE010000001.1:0-21252 GCA_035693065.1 Solirubrobacterales bacterium | reverse complement strand
TTGTATTCGAGGTAGAGGTAGTCGCGGGTGACGCCGCCGACCTCGCGGGTCTCGAAGCCGGCGAAGCGGGCGACGCCGTGGTCCTCGTGGACGACGTAGTCGCCGACCCGCAGGTCGCTGAAGGCGAGCCGGCCGCGGCCGCCGCCGGCGGCGGGCCGCTCGTCGCCGCGGCGGCGCCGGTGGACGAGGCGGCGGAAGGGGTAGACGGCGAGCTTCAGCTCGGGGCTGACGAAGCCCTCGCGCAGGCGCGCCTCGGCGAAGGCCAGCCCCGGCTCGGGCGAGAGGTGGCCGCCTTCGAGGATGCGGGCGTCGAGGCGGTCGAGGCCGTAGCGGGCCCGCTCCGCCTCGCCGCGGCTGTCGAAGGCGACGACCGTGCGGTAGCCCGAGCGCAGCAGTTTCTCCAGCTCGCCTTCGGCCTCCTTGATGCTGCGCGCCGGCGACTCGGCGCGGACCGCGCGGAAGGCGTCGGCGTCCTCCTCGCCCGCGGTCGTCAGCGCCAGCGCCGCCCGCGCCGCGAGCGGCTCGGCGACGTCGACGTAGAGCTTGCTGGCGTCCTCGGCGTGCATCGCCGTCGTCGCGTCCTCCCAGTGGTCGCGCAGCGCCGGCTCGATCTCCTCCGAACCGACCAGGACCACGGCGGCGGACTCCGGAACCAGGTCCAGCGGCGCCAGGAACTGCTCCAGCGGCAGCGCTTCGGCCAGGTTGGGCGCCTCGGCGCCCTCCTCCTCAGCCGCCATCGCCGCCAGCTCGGCGAGCTCGCGGTGCTCGGCGTCGAGCTCGGCCGCCGGCGCCAGCTCGACCCGCTCGGCGTCGCCGAGCGAGCGCTGGGTGAAGGTCGAGAACCAGCGCATCGACTCGACCTCGTCGCCGAACAGCTCGATCCGCACCGCCCGTTCCTCGGTCGCCGGGTAGACGTCGAGGATGCCGCCGCGGACCGCGAACTGGCCGCGCTCCTCGACCTGCTCGACCCGCTCGTAGCCGGCGCCGACGAGCTTCTCGGCCACCGATCCGAGCTCGATCTCCTCCCCCGGCTCGATCGCGAAGCCGGCGGGGCGCAGCGAGGCGTCGGGGACCGCCTCGGCGAGTGCCGTGGCCGAGGCGACGACGACCGCGTCGGCTTCGGAGCCGAGCGCGTCGAGGGCGTCGATCCGCAGCCCGACCAGGTGCGGCGGCGGCGTCACGTGCGAGGCGTAGCCGGTGCCGCGCGAGGGGTAGAGCCGGACCCGCCGCGGCGCCAGGTAGGAGCGCAGGTCGGCGGCGAGGTCACGGGCCGAGCGGTCGTCGGGGGCGACCAGCAGCGTCGGCCGCTCGGCGAGGCCGCGATCGTCCTCGACCAAGGCCGCCAGCAGCAGCGGCCGCAGCATCGTCGAGGCCCGCACCGTCAGCATCTCGCCCCCGGCGGCGGCGCGCACGCTCGCCGCGAGCGCGTGCACGCGCTCGTTCTCGGCGGCGATCTCGATTACGGGACGAAGGCTCATCGCAGGGGAAAAGCCCGGAGCGGTCGCTCCAGGCTCTGCCGAACGATTCTAGGGACCGCCGGTCCGGTCCCGAGCGCGCTCAGAGACCGCCGCGCTGGGCGGCGCAGAGGGCCAGCGTGCGCTTGGCGTCGCCGACCGGTTCCGAGCGCGAGAGGCCGGAGCCGTTCAGCGCCGGCAGCGCCCGGTCCGTCGCCGCCCAGGGGCAGCGGAAGCGGTCCTGGACCCCAGGGGAGCGAGGGCTGCCCTGGAGTTCTGAGAGGGCCGAATCGCAGTTGTTGTGGCAGGTGCCCCCCCACTTGCCGGGCCACCCCGCCCACTTGCCGGCGTTCGGGAGGGCGGCGTCGGTGGGGTTGCCGCGCTCCGGCAGCGGCCGCACGCAGTGGTACTCGGCGCAGTCGCGGTCGTCGTTGCCGCCCCAGGCGACGGTGCCGTCGTGCGGGTCCTCCCAGATCCGACCCAGCCCGGGCAGGCTCGCGTACTGCAGGCAGTTCTGGGAGCAGCGGTAGGGGTAGGTGGCGTGGGTGCCTTCGGCGACGAAGGCCAGCGGGTGGCCGTTGGCCAGCGGCGTCGCCGCCCCTTCGACCAGCACCCGGTTGCGGTGGGCGGCGTAGACGACGCCGACGATTTCCGGTTTGACCGTCGGGGTGGTGATCACGGTCACCCCCTCCCAGTCCCCCTCGTGGTCGCTGCAGAGGTGGGCGTTGCACTTGCTCAGCGGCCCGGTGTAGTCGTTGTAGCGGTAGAACCACCAGTAGTCCCAGTACCAGCGGCCTTCGTGGCTGGTGCGGCGGTAGTAGACGACCGTGCGCGGGCCGGCGTTGCAGTCGAACGCCAGCGGTCTCAGCGTGTGGCACTCGCGCTTGGAGGATCTGTAGTCGGTGCCGTTCTCGTCTTCGCCATGGATCTCGAGGTATTCGGGCGCCGCCGGCCCCGCCTGCAGCTCTTCGAGCCCCTTCACCGGATGGCAGGGCGGCTGCCGGCCTTCCCGGCAGGCTTCGTGGGTCCCCCCACCGGGGAAGGTTTCTTCGAGGAAGCGGCTGACCTCGAGCGGCCGCCAGCGCTCACGCGAGTCGAAGAAGAGCCGCGGCCGCAGCACCGTCGCCAGCAATCGCTCGCGGGCGCTGCCGTGGCCGCCGAGGGCCGCTTCGACGACTTTCGGCGGCGGCTTCGCCCCCTCCGGCAGCGGGCAAATCGCCGTCGAGGAGAGGTCGCCGTATTCGCTGCGGGTGACGCGGTCGGTTGGCAGCGAGACGACCGCCACCTCGTCCTCTTCCCCGGTCTCGAGCAGGACCCGGTCGCCCCCTTCGCCGATCAGCCGGCCCTTCTCCGGCAGGAGCCCGCCCGTGGTGCAGACCTGTGCCGGCTCGAACGGGACGGCGCTGGCGATCATCGCTGCCGGCGTCACCGCGACAACCGCAAAGAGAGCCCCCGCGGCCACGGCCCGCACCAGCCGCGACCAGGGCTTGCGGCCGAGGCGGCGTTTCAGGTACCAGGCCGTTGCCAGCGCCGCGTAGGTGACGGCGATCCCGAGCACGCTCGTCAGCAACAGCGGGGAGAACCCGTCGGTGACGATCGCCTGGTCGATTGCCGGCGCGCAGAGGCCGAGCGCCACCAGCGGGAAGAAGACGAAGCGAAGGAAATGCCGGCCGAAGCCGACGCCGAGGCGGTCACTTTCGCCTTCGCGCGAGCGCGGGCCGTTGCGGGCGCCGTAGTAGATCGCCATCAGCAGCCCAAAGGTCCCAGCCGGGGCGATCACGTCGGTCATCGCCGTCGCGATCACCGGCTCGCGGGGGAGCTGGCCGAGGATCGTCACCACCGAGTTGAAGGAGAAGTGGTCGAAGAGGAGCCGCAGGGCGATCACCGAGCCGCCGAGCACGTAGAGGCCGGTGAGGACCCCCGCCAGCAGGCCGACGACGGCCGTCGCGGTCTTCAGCGGCCCTTCCATCAGCCCAGCGCCCAACGGGCGACTCGCATCGCGTTGCCGCAGAGGATCATCTCGGCGTCGTCGCCGTAGGTCGCGCGCAGCGGCGCTTCCAGCGTCGCCAGGTCAGAGGCGGTTTCGATCCCGGGCATCGTCGGCTTGATGAAGCCGTCGAGGTCGGAGCCGATCGCGACGTGGGCGTTGGTCTGCCCGGGGACGCGCTGGCGGATCGCGTCGATGTGCCGCCGCAGCACCCGCGGCGTTTCCGCCGGGTCATCGGGGTCCTGCACGTCGGCCTTTTCGCAGAGCTGGTGGCGGGCGAGGATCAGGCCGACGACGCCGCCCCGGGCGGCGACCCGGTGCACGGTCGCCGGGCTCAGCATGTATTCCTGGGATCCGAGCCGGTAGCCCGCGTGGGTGGCGACGACGGGATGGTCGGTCGGCTCGGCACCACTCTCCTTATCGAGCTCCCCCAATAGCCGGAAAGTGTCGTCGAGGGCGCGTTCGCTCATGTGGCTGAGGTCGATCAGCATCCGCTGCTCGTACATCGCCCGCACCGCCGCCGCGCCGAGCTCGCCGAGCCCTTCATCGGGCTGGCGGAAGAGCCGCCGGTAGAGGCCGTCGCTGAGGAAGGGGAGCGCGGGGGCGTTGGTCGCGACCTGCCGCCAAAAGAGATGGGCGAGGGTGATGTAGACGACGCCCCGTTCTTTCAGCGTCTTCACGCGTTCGGAGATCTCGTCCGGATCGCCACCGAGGTGGAAGCCGCCCTCGACGCAGTGCATGAAGGCGATCTTGCCGGCGTCGACGACGCGGTCGAGGTCGGCGCTGCTTTTCACGACCTCACAGCGAGAGCGGCTCGGGTCCTGTTCCTCGAGGTCGCTCTCGACGCCGTCGAGGCGGCCGATCAGATCGTCGAAGTAACCCTGCTCCGGCGCCGCCCCGTAGGGCTCGTCGAGGTCGAGCTCTGCGAACGGCTCGTAGAGGACCGAGTAGACGGCGCGGACGTCCCCGCCCTCGAGCTCGTTGAGGCTGACCCGCCAGCGGTCGTCGCCGAAGTTGATGTGGTTGGCGGCGACCTTGAGCGCCCCCGCGCGCAGTTTTTCCACCCACTCGGGGCGACGCGGCCGCGCCGTCATCACCTCGGCGGCAAGATTCGGGCTCTCCTCCCAGGGCTCTTTCGGCGCCTGGGCGGCCAGGTGCATCGGGTAGTGGCAGTGCATGTCGGCGAGCACGGCGGGAAGCCTCGCTTACCACAGCGAAATGTCAAGAACGCTCGGGTTTACTTGCGGCGAAGTCGAGCTTCAGGGGAGGATCGTGAACTTGCGCTTGGCCGGCGTCGGGTCGGCCTTGCCGCCCTTCACCGCCCGCACCTTGAAGACGTGATTCCCTGGCTTCAGCTTCTTGTAGGTCTTCGGCGAGCGGCACTTCTTGAACTTGCCCTTGTCGAGCTTGCATTCGAAGGAGGAGCCGGCGAGCGAAGAGGTGAACTTGAACTTCGCCGTCGTCTTGTGGGATTTCTTCGGGGGAGCCTTGGTGATCTTGGTGTCGGGGAGGACTATCGGCTGGGGGTTGTTCCCGCATCCCGGACTGCCGGCCGGGCAGGGTTGCCCGCCACCTCCGCCACCTCCGCCGCCGCCGCCACTCGATTCGGTCGCGGTGGTCGCGGTGGCCAGCTCCGAGGTCCCGCCTTCGACGTTGGTCTGGGTCGCGGCGACGATCGTGCCGACGGGAATCGAGGCCGGGTAGGTGACGCTCCAGTTGCCGCTGCCGTCGGCCACGGTTTCCGCGAGGAAGGATTCGAGCTCGCCGGCTTCGGCGCTTGCCTTGCGGAAGACGCGGATCTTCGCTTCCGGCTGAGCGGTGCCCGACGCGCCCGCCTGTTTGGCGGCGGTGAGGGAAGGTGGTTCTATCCCTTCGTTCGGGCCATTTTCCGGGAAGAACCCGGGGTTGAAAAGTTCGATGAACGGCCCGGAGTTGGCGCTGCCGTTGTTGCGGCCGACTTCGTTGTTGGTTTCTTCGAAGTCGGCGATCAGGATCGCCGGGCCGCCGTTGCTGACGATTTCGTTTTCGAGCCCTTCTTCGTCGCCGCCGATCACGTTTCCGGTGGTGGGCGAGACGAGTGGGAAGGCGGTTCCGGCGTACTTGACGACGACTCCCGCTTCGGCGCTTTCGAAGACTTCGTTGCCGAAGACTTCGTTGCCGTCGCCTTCCAGCAGGATCCCAACGCGGGTTACTTCACGAATCCGGTTCCCTTCGATCAGGTTCCCTTCGCCGACCGAAGAGGACTTGATCTGAATTCCGGTTTCGGCCCCGCCCCAGACGTCGTTGTTGGTGATTTCCGCCCCGGTGAAGCGCTGGTCGATCCCGATGCCGCCGCTCATTTCCATCGAGTTGTAAGCGAGGCGAGCGGGAACGGTGACGCCGTTGGAGATGTTGAAGATGCCCGCGGCCGACGGAGGCGTGGTGGCGGCGCCGGAACGGTCGCGACCCATCACGTTTGCGAGCACGTCCAGGTTGTCCCCGTTTTCGCCGTAGACGCCGAAGAGACCGCCGGCGAAGTTGTTGGTCTCCCCTTCGGCGAGGCCGCCGACCTGGACGTTGTCGGCGGCGCCCGCGAGGATCCCGTATTCGCTGTTCTGAACCACGGTTTCGCCGTTGGCACCGAGGCCGACGTAGTTGCCACGGATCAGCGTCGGCCCACTCGCGGGCAGCTCGTTGAGGAATTCGCCGTCGCCCTGCAGGTCGACGCCCTTGGTCACCGCGCCGGCGATCACGTTGCAACCGCCGTCGCATTTCGTGGTCAGGCGCTTCGCCAGGCTGATCGCCTGGCCGATTTCGTTTTCCTTCGCTTCCTTGGCGATCGTCACCGAGTTGGTGATCTCGATGTCCTTCGGGTTGGAGCGCAGGGTGGTGCCGTTGGGCGCGACGCCGAAGTAGTTGCCGAGGATCTTCGCTTTGCTGGCGCCTTCGAGGTCGAGGCCGACCGCGGCGTTGCCGCCGATCACGTTCCCTTCTTCTTCGGTTTCGCTGCTGCCGCCGATCTGCGCTTCGTCGGCGCCAGGGCCAAGCAGGATGCCGGTGTTGTTGCCCACCGCTTCGCCTTTCAGGTTCAACCCGACCCAGTCGCTCTTGGCGATGAACCCATCCGATTCGTTGATCACGTTGATCCCGTTGGTCGCGCCGGTGATCGCGATCCCCTCGATTTCGACGTTGTCGTCGTCGACCACGAACAGCGAGCCGCCGCCCGAGCGGACGACGCCGACGCAGGGCCCGTTGATCCCTACCCCGGCTTCGCTGAAGCAGATGCCGCCCCTGATGTTGACCTGGTCCGTGATCGTCGGCAGGTCGCTCGCGGCGGTGATCGTGTCATTGGCGAGCTCGCCGTTGAAGCTCGAGTTGAATTCGATCGAGTCGATCACGCTCGTCGAGTTGTTCGACTCCTGTATCGCCGCCCGCAGCGTGCAGGTGTTGACCGCCGTCTTGCAGGTTCCGTCGAGGGTTTCATCCGGCTGGTCGCCGGTGCTGTCGACGAAGTAGACGGCCGAGGCGGCCGCGGGCGCGAGCAGCGCCGCGAAGGCGCAGGCAAGCACGGCCATGGCCGCGGCGACTCCCCTGCGATTGAGCGAACGCTCCCCTCGGACGAACACGGCCGCGACCCTATCTGGCCCGCCGGCCGCTTGGCAAGGGTTCTCGATCCAACGGCTAGTCGGTAGACGGCAGGCCCGGCCCCGAGCGCTGCCACTCGACCTGGCCGCGTCCCTCGGCGGCCGAGCGGCCCTCGACGTCGTCCCAGCCGTGCAGAAGCCGCTTCAGCTGAGCGACCGCCTCGGGCGGGTGGGCGGCGACTTCGGCGGCGAGCTCCAGAGTCGCCTGCTCGGTGCCGGCAGCCGGGGCGACGCGGTTGACGAGCCCGAGTCGCAGCGCCTCGTCGGCGCCGACCGTGCGCGAGCTGAGCAGCAGGTACTTGGCGGCGGCGAGGCCGCAGAGGGTGACGAGGCGCGCCGGGCCGACCGGCACGCCGAGGGCGGCGCCGGGGAAGCGCAGCCGCAGGTTCGAGCCGCCGACCCGCATGTCGCAGCCGATCGCGATCTCGGCGCCGCCACCGACGACGTCGCCGTGGCAGGCGGCGATCGTCGGCTTCGGGAAAGCGACGATCTGGTCGTAGAGGTCGGCGAAGAGCTGCATCCGCTGCACCTTGCCGTCAGCGTCGAGCTGCTCCTTGACGTCGGCGCCGGCGGAGAGGCCAAGGTGGTCGGCGGAGCTGATAACCAGCACCCGCACCGCCTCGTCAGCCCGGGCCACCGCCAGGTGCTCGAGCAGCTCGACCAGCATCTGGGTGTTGATCGCGTTGCGCGCCCGCGGCCGGTTCAGCCGCACCACCGCCACCCCCCACTCGTCGACGGAGTAGCCGGTGACCTCGTTCTCGGGAGTGCCGCCGTTCTCTGCGCTCATGCCTCAGACGCTATTCGTTCAACCAGGCGCTCGGTTTCCTCGGCCGCGGCCGCGATCAGTCCCTCGACGTCGGCCTTCGGCTCGCGAAAGCGCGAGAGCACGTAGGCGGCGACGATCTCCGGATCGGTCGAGTCGGGGCGCCCGACCCCGACCCGGACGCGCCAGAATTCGGCGTCGCCGAAGCCCCGTTTGAGGCTCTTCAGGCCGTTGTGGCCGGCGAGGCCGCCGCCCTGGCGGACCTGGATCTCGCCGAACGGGAGGTCGATCTCGTCATGGACGACGACGACGCGGTCGAGCGGCACCTTCAGCGACCCGCGGGCCGGCCCGGCCGAGTCGCCGGAGGCGTTCATGAAGGTCTGCGGCAGCAGCACCGCGACCCGCGGTCCCCCCGGCCCGGTCCGCCCCTCCGAGAGCGCGCCCTTGAATTTCTGCCGCGGGCGGGACAGCCCCCAGCGCCGGCAGAGCTCCCTGGCGACGTCGAAGCCGACGTTGTGGCGCTGGCCGGCGTGCTCGGGCTCGGGGTTCCCGAGGCCGACGACGAGGATGCGCTCGCCCTGCTCGCCGCGCTCGCGGCGGCGGAACAGCGACAGGGGCTACTCGCCCTCGCCCTCGCCCGACTCGGCGGCTTCCTCGCCGCCTTCGCCCTCGCCCTCGCCCTCGCCGACCAGTTCGGTCTCCTCCTCGATCTCCGGTTTGACCTCTTCGACGCGCGGCGGCGAGAGGGTGACGATCGTGACCTCCTCCGGCTCGTCGGCGACGAACTTGACCCCCTCCGGGGCGGTCACGGCGGAAAGCTGGATCGTGTCGTTGACCTCCATCGCGGAGACGTCGAGGACGATGTTGTCGGGGATGTCGGTGGGCAGTGCTTCGACGGTGACTTCGCGGGTGACGTGCTCGAGCACGCCGCCGCCCTTGACCCCGGGTGCGTCGTCGGCGCCCTCGAGCTCGATCGCGACCTCGGCCTGGATCTCTTCGGTCAGGTCGACCTGGAGCAGGTCGAGGTGTTGGATGCTGCCGCGCACCGGGTGGTGCTGCGCTTCCTTGACCACGACCGGGACCGCTTTGCCGCCCTCGATCTGGAGGTCGAAGAGCGCGGCGCCCTCGCCGAGCACGACGCGGACGTCGCGTTCGTTGACCTGGAAGGGCTTGGCCTCGGCTCCGCCCGAGTAGACGACGCCGGGAACCAACCCGTCGCGGCGCATGCGGCGCGAGGCGCGCGAGCCGAAGTCGGCGCGCGGAGCGACCTTGAGAGTTGAGCGGCCAGCAGCCATCGGACGGGAGAGGATAGAGAAATGACTCGGGAGACAGCACCTGTGCCACGCTTACGGGGTGCCTGACGACTCGAAGATCCCCAAGGGGAGGCTGCGCCGGTCCGCCAAGCTGGGCTCGATCGTAGGGGTGCAGGGTGCCCGCTACGCGGGAACCAAGGCCACCAACGTCGGCCGTTCCGAGGAGGACGGTAAGGAGCGGCTCGAGCAGCGCCACCTGGAGACGGCGATGAAGATGGTCGGCGCCCTGGGCCAGATGAAGGGCGCGGCGATGAAGCTCGGCCAGTTCGCCTCCTTCATCGACACCGAGTTCATCCCCGAGGAGTACCGCGAGATCTACCAGGAGCAGCTGGCGAAACTGCGCACCGACGCACCGGCGATGCCCTGGGAGAAAGTCGAGAAGGTCCTGATCGAGGAGTACGACGGCGAGCCGGTCTCCGAGCTCTTCGCCGAGTTCGAGGAGGAGGCCTTCGCCGCCGCCTCGATCGGCCAGGTCCACCGGGCCGAGCTGCTCGACGGGCGCGCGGTCGCGGTGAAGATCCAGTACCCGGGGATCGCCGAGGCGCTGGAGGCGGACCTGCGGAACGCCGGCACGATCGTGCGGCTGGCGCGGGCGATCGCCCCCGGCCTCGACGCCAAGGCGATCGCCGAGGAGCTGCGCGAACGGGTGATGGAGGAGCTCGACTACGAGTACGAGGCGCAGAACCAGCGCACCTTCTCCCGCGCCTACCGCGAACACCCGTTCATCTACGTGCCGGAAGTCGTCACCCGGCTCTCGCGCCGACGCGTCCTCGTCACCGAGCTGGTCGAGGGGATGGACTTCGAGGAAATCAAGCAGCTACCGCACGAGGAGCGCAGCCGCTTCGGCGAGATCGTCTACCGCGGCAGCTTCGGATCGATCTACCACCTGCAGCACTTCAACGCCGACCCCCACCCCGGCAACTACATCCTGATGGCCGACGGGCGCGTCGCCTTCCTCGACTTCGGGATGACGAAGAAGCTCGACCGCGAGCAGATCCTGCTCGAGCAGCGCGCCTTCGACGCCGCCAGCCGCAACGACCCGGAGGCCTTCCGCCAGGCGCTGCACGACCTCGGCTTCATCAAGAAGCCTTCCAAGCTCGACGCCGAGCGGCTGCTCGAGCACATGCGCGCGGTCGGCGGCTGGTTCGTGATGGAGGATCGCGACCTCGAGATCACCCCGCAGCGGGTGATGAAGATCATCGAGTCGACCAACGACCCCCGCTCCGAGTACTTCGACCTGATGCGGCGCGAGTCGCTCCCCGCCGACGAGCTGATGGGCCGGCGGATGGAAATCGGCGTCGTCGCCGTGCTCGGGCAGCTGCGGGCGAAGCGCAACTGGCACCGCATCGCCCGCGAGTGGGTCTATGCCGACCCGCCGGCGACCGAGCTCGGCGCGGAAGAGTGGGAGTACTTCGAGGAGCGCGGGCTCAAGCGGACTCCCGGCTTGGCCGAAACCCTCTGAAATGAGAGGGTGGGCGCGTCCGTCCGCCACGAGTCAAGGAGAGCCGATGAGCAGGATCAAGCGCGGTTGGGGCCTGACCAAGAAGAGCTGGGGGCTGCTGAACGAGCATCGCGAGCTGATCCGCTTCCCGCTCTACGGGGCGCTGACGACGACGCTGCTGGCGATCGTCTTCCTCGGCCCGGGCCTCTACCTGCTCGACCAGGACGAGCTCGCCGGGGCGATCCCGCTGCTGGTGATCGGCGTCTACGTCCTCAGCGTCGTCGGCTTCTACTTCAGCGTCGGCCTCGCCGCCTGCGCCGACATGATCTTCCGCGGCCAGCAGGCGACGGTCGCCGACGGCCTCGCGGTCGCCCGCAGCCGCTTCAGTCAGATCTGCGGCTGGGCGGCGGTCAACACGGCGATCAGCGTCGCGATGGGAGTGCTCGAGAACCAGGGTGGGCTGGGCGGCCAGATCGCCGCCCGCCTGGTCGGCATGGCCTGGTCCCTGGTCACCTTCCTGGCGGTGCCGGTGATCGCGATCGAGGGCACTGGCCCGGTGGCGACGATCAAGCGCTCGGCCTCGATGTTCCGCGACCGCTGGGGTCAGCAGATCACCGGCAACATCGCGATCGGCGGCGCCGTCTTCCTGCTCGGGATCCTGCCGGCCGTGCTGCTGATCGTCCTCGGCATCGCGGTCTGGTCCTCGGCCTCGTTCCTCGGGGCGCTGCTGGTCGTCGTCGGGGCGCTGGTGCTGGCGATCGCCCTGCTCGTCTCGAAGGCGCTCAGCGGCATCTTCGGCGTCGCCCTCTACCGCTACGCGCTCGACGGCGAGGTGGTCGGCGGCTTCACCCAGGAGGAGCTGGAGTCGGCGGTGAAGGTCAAAGGCGGCCGCCGCGCGTCGCCGCCAGGGGCGACGCCGGGCACCGTCTGAATCGCGATTGGCGAGTTGATACGCCTATAGCCGTACTAACTCGCCAATCGACTGAACAGCCGCGGGTCGTTCGAGCAGATCCCGTGGACGCCGAGGTCGACCAGCTTGCGCATGCGGGCCTCCTCGTCGACGGTCCAGGCGATCAGCTCGACCCCCGCGAGATCGCAGATCCGCGCCAGCCGGGCCGAGACGAGCGGGTGGTAGACCCACATCGCGGCGACGTTGAACTGGGGCAGCTTCTGCGCGGCGAGCCCCGGTAGCTGGGTGCGCATCCCGACCAGGGCGGCGCGCATCGGCAGCCGTGCCCACCGCTTCGAGGTCCAGTCCTTGGTGACTTTGGGATAGGTCCAGCCGCGCCGCAGCTCCGGCGCCAGCTCGAGGATCCGGCGCAGCGTGTGCATCTCCATCGTCGAGATCATCGCCCGCTCGGTCAGCCCCCGCTCCCGCAGCGCCTCGACAACCTCCTCCTCGCGGCCCGGCAGCTTGATGTCGAGGTCGATCTCGACTCCCTGCAACGGCGGCTCCAGGAACGCATCAAGGGCCTCGGTCAGCCGCAGCGGCGTCCGCCGCTCCGCGTCCTCCCAGTCATGCGCAACTACCAGCGGATGCCGCTCCTCCAGCGGCAGGTGCGCGTCCTGCAGCCACAGCACGTCCAACTCAATCGTGTCCACCCCCGCCGCCACCGCCGCGTGGAACGACTCCACCGTGTTCCCCGGCGCGATCAGGTCGGCCCCCTTGTGGCCGACGAGGCGCAGCTTGCGCCCGGCGGCCTCGGGCTCGTCCCGGGACGGTTTTGGCGACAGCCCGTCTTTCATCCCGTCCCTCATCCCCATAAGCCTTTCAGTTCTCGCCTAGCGGTCGGCAAGGCGAGGCGTGGCGACTGGGCGTTCAGGGGCAAGTGGGGCGGTGCCGACACGACTCCCGCATAGCGGCGCTATGCGGGATGTCGGGGAGGTGCCGAATCCACGCCGCCCCTGGGCGTCCAGGCGCCGCGACTCGCCGCAGCCGCCCGCTAAAACAGTTGGTTCTCGCCGGCGAAGATCTCGCTCACCGAGTCGTCGGTGAAGATCCGGCGGATCGAGTCGGCGAAGGTGCTGGCGGTGGAGAGCACAGTGATGTTGTCGGGGGCGCCGGGGCGCAGCGGCAGGGTGTCGGTGACGACGATCCGCTCGATCGACGAGGCCGCCAGACGCTCGTAGGCAGGCCCGGAGAAGACGCCGTGGGTGGCGCAGGCGATGACTTTGGCGGCGCCCTCGTCGAGCACGGTCTGGGCGGCGGCGCAGAGGGTGCCGGCGGTGTCGATCATGTCGTCGACGAGGACCGCGGTCTTGCCCTTGACGTCGCCGACCACGTAGCCGATCTCGGCGACCTGCTGGGCCGGCCGCTCCTTCTCCATCACCGCCCACTGGGTGCCGATGCGGCGGGCGAAGTTGCGCGCGGTCTTGACCCGGCCGGCGTCGGGGGAGACGATCACCAGCTCCTCGGTCAGCTCCTGGTCGATGAACCACTGGGTCAGCATCGGCATCGCCGTCATGTGGTCGACCGGGACGTGGAAGAAGCCCTGGACCTGGCCGGCGTGGAGGTCCATGGTGAGGACGCGGTCGACGCCCACTCCCTCGAGGCACTTGGCGACGATGCGGGCGGAGATCGGCTCGCGCGGAGCCGACTTCTTGTCCTGGCGCGCGTACCCGTACCAGGGGAGGACGGCGATGATCCGGTGGGCGGAGGCGCCCTGGGCGGCATCGATCATCGTCAGCAGCTCCATCAGGGCGTCGTTGGGAGTCATCCCTTCCTGCTCGTTGGCGCAGGTGGACTGCACGAGGAAAACGTCGGCGCCGCGGATCGACTCCTCGTAGCGGACGTAGACCTCACCGTCGGCGAAGGTCTTCAGCGTCACCTGGCCGAGGTCGAGGCTGAGCTTGCCGGCGACCTTGGCGGCGAGGTCCATCGAGCAACGGCCCCCGAAGACCATCATCCGCTTCGAGTAGTCGTGCGGGATCGCGGTTGCCACCTGCGGATGCTCCTCGATCGTGCTCACGGGCTTTCGTCCTCTCGCATCTTCGCTGCCTTGGCGGCGGCATATCCGTCGATGTTCCGTTGCGCGTTCTCGCTGACCGCCAGCGCCCCGTCGGGCACGTCGGTCTTGATCACCGCGCCAGCGCCAGTGTAGGCGGAGTCGCCGACTTCTACCGGGGCGATCAGCATCGTGTCAACGCCGATGCGGACCCCCTCGCCGATCACAGTCCGGTTCTTGCGGAATCCGTCGTAGTTGGCGGTGATCGTGCCAGCGCCGAGGTTCGTGCCGGCGCCGATGTCGGCATCGCCGACGTAGGCGAGGTGCGGCACCTTGGTCCCCTCGCCGACGTGGGAGTTCTTGATCTCGACGAAGGTGCCGGCCTTGGCGCCGTCCTCGAGCAGGGCGCCGGGGCGCAGGTAGGCGAAGGGGCCGACCGAGCAGCCGGCGCGGACGTCGCACTCGACCAGGTAGGAATGGAGGACCTGGGAGCCGGCGCCGACGGAGCTGTCGATCAGGGTGCTGAGCGGGCCGACGACGGCGCCCGCGGCGATCGCGGTGGCGCCGCGCAGGGTCGTGCCGGGCTCGACGCGGGCGTCGGCGGCGATCTCGACCCCGGCGTCGATCCAGGTCGAGGCGGGGTCGACGACGGTGACGCCGGCGAGCATGTGCGCCTCGAGCAGGCGCCGGCGCGCCTCGGTCTCGACCGCGGCGAGGTCGACGCGGTTGTTGACGCCCATCGTCACCGCGGGGTCGTCGGCGAGGTGGGCGGCGACCTGGAGGCCGGCCTCGCGCAGCGCCGGGAAGACGTCGGGGAGGTAGTACTCGCCCTGGGCGTTGTCGTTGGCGAGCCCGCGCAGCGCCTCGGCCAGCGGGGCGGCGTCGAAGACGTAGGTGCCGGCGTTGATCTCGCGGATCTCGAGCTGCCAGGCCTCGGCGTCGCCGGCGGCTTTGGCCTCGACCACGCGCTCGACCCAGCCGTCGGCGTCGCGGACGACGCGGCCGTAGGCGCCGGGCTCGTCGAGCTCGATCGTCAGCATCGTCGCCGCGGCGGCGGAGCTGGCGTGGGCCTGGAGCAGGTCGGCGATCGTCGCGGCGGAGATCAGCGGCACGTCGCCGGAGAGGACGAGGACGGTCTCGCTCGCTTCGACCAGCGACAGCGCGGCGCGGATCGCGCCGCCGGTCCCGTCGGGCTGGGGCTGCTCGACCGTCTCGACGTCCTCCGGCAGGCCGGCGGAGAGGTCGCGGCCGGGCGAGACGATCGCGGCGACGCGCCCGGCGCCGGCCCCGCGCGCGGCGAGGATCGGCCAGGCGACCATCGCCCGCCCGCAGACGGGGTGCAGCATCTTCGGCGTGGAGGAACGCATCCGCGTCCCCTCCCCCGCCGCCATCACGAGGACCAAGGGGTTAGGCACACCGGGAATCGTATTCGGACCGGCCTGAACCGGCGCATTCCGGCGTCCTCGGTCGCTTATGTGCAGAGCACACCGCGCTCCCTGCGTCCTTGGACTGCTTGCTTCAGGCCGGTCTTGGCGTGCTTCGGCTGAGGTCTTTCCCGATCAGGGCGACGCTGCAAAGAGTCCAGCCGGCGAAGATGAGGTCGATGCCGACGAGAAGGCCGATCGCCCAGTCGGCGCTGCTCGGCCACTTGGCGAGCACGAGGATCCCGATCAGCAGGCCGCAGATTCCGCTGAGGCCGAGCAGGCCGGCGTTCGGCTGGCCGCGGTTGACGAAGGCGACCGTGACCCGGGTCAGGCCCATGAAGAGGAAGTAGATCCCCAGCACCAGGGTCAGGGTCAGGGTGCCGTTGTGGGGTTCGATGATCAGCCAGAGCCCGACGATGACCGTCAGCGCCGCCCAGATCAGCCGCAGCACCAGGGTCCCGATCGAGTGGGCCGAGAAGGCGGCGGCGACCATGAAGGCGCCGACGAAGAGGAGCAGCCAGCCGATGAAGATCGCCGTCCCCACCGCGGCCACGGCGGGCACCAGGATCGCGACGCAGCCGAGCAGGATCGCGATCACCCCGATCGTCATCAGCGCCTTCCAACTGCGGCTCAGGCCCTCGCGGACCTCCGGATCCAGCGACGCTCCTCCGATCTCCATGGTGGAGAAGCTAATCGCCCTCCCGGACGCCCCGCAACCACCCGAATGTCGGCCTCGCTACACCTTGCGGTAGCGGGCGTCGACGATCGAGTAGACGCCGAACCCCGCCAGGCCGACGGCGACGATGCCCAGCACCGCTGGCCCGTAGGAGGCGTTGGCGAGTTCGCGCAGGGCGCCGTCGAGCCCGATCGCTTCCTTGGGGTCGTAGTCGACGGCAGCCTTGATCAGCCCGTAGCCGATCAGGGCGAAGACGACGGCCCGGGCGACGTGCCCGAAGACGCCGAGCGCGGTGTAGCCCTTGCGGACGCCTGGGCTCATTTCGCCCGTCTTGGCGTCTTCCACGAACTTCTGCGCGAAGCCCTTGTAGGCCTGGTAGATCGCGACCCCGATCATGATCGCGCCGGCGATCGCGACCAGCACCGTGCCCCCGGTCCAGTCGAGGACGCCCCCGGTCGCTGCCTTCGGGGTCCCTGAGCCGGCGCCGGATTCGGTGAGGATCTTCACCGCCGTCACCGCGAGGATTCCGTAGGCGATGCCGCTGGCGAGGGCAGCGACGCGGTCGCCGGCGCTGTCCTCCTGTTCGGCGCCATGGCCGACGGCGGCGCGGGTGAGCCTCCAGAGCGAATAGCCGGCGAGCCCGATCGCGACCAGGACGAGCAGCGCCTCGCCAAAGGACTGGTCGGAGATCGTCTTCAGCGCCCCGGTCTGGTTGGTGGCCTTGCCGCCGTCGCCGAGCGCCAGCTTCACCGCCAGCACTCCGATCACCAGGTAGACGGCTCCGCGCGCGACGAGACCCACCCGCGCCAGCCATCCCAGCGTCTTCGCGTGGGCAAGTTCATCGCCCCCGCGCTTAGCCTTCCCGGCCGGGTCACCGGCTCCCATCACGTCGGTCCTCATGCTCCGCCACCTCCTCGCGCCGGACGCGGGACGCAGACCGTGATCGCGCCGGCTTCGACATCGACTTTGAATGACTTGACCTTCTTGCGGTCGCCGCCGTCGAGCTCGTAGCGGACCTTGCGGTCCAGCTTCACGCGCACCGCCTGGCCCTGGGTGACGCGCACGAACGGCGACTTCTCGGCGCTGCCCACGGCCGTGCGGGTCGCCGCCCGGACCAACTGGACGGGCCCGTCGGAGGTGAGGACGCCGACGTCGAGCCGGCCGTCGTCGGGCCGGGCGTCGGCGAAGACCTCGATGCCGCCGAAGAGGTCGCCCACGTTGCCGACCAGGATGCAGCTCGCCGGCCCCTTGTACCAGCGGGTCCCGTCGACCTTGATCTTCGCTTCGAAGCTCGGGGCGTTCAGCTTCGCGGCCCCGCCGAGGACGTAGGCCGCGCGGCCGAGCCGGTCCTTGAGGCCGTCGGCGCCCTTGATCATCGCCGCGTCGAAGCCGGCTCCAGCCATCACGGCAAAGCGCTCGCCGTTGAAGCGGCCGACGTCGAGCCGGCGGCGCTCGCCCAGCAGCGCGATCTGGACGGCCTCGGCGATGTCGGCTTCGATCCCGAGGTTGGTCGCGAACAGGTTCGAGGTGCCGGCCGGGACGATCGCCAGCGGCACCCGCGTGTCCTGCAGGGCGTTGACGCAGCGCCGCACCATCCCGTCGCCGCCCCAGGCGAGGATCAGCTCGGCCCCGTCTGCGAGCGCCTCCTCGACGGCGGCCGGCGCCCGCTTGCTCTTCGGCACCTCGGTCCAGAGCGGGTCGGAGACCCCGGCCTCGGCAAGGGCGCGCCGCAGCTCCGGCAGCCCACCGCCGAGCGTCTTGCCCGCATGCGCGACGACCGCCACCTTCATCGCCCCGAGCGCCTTTCCGCCGCGGCGCCGGCGGCGCGGCAGGCGAACAGCGCCACCAGGATCGCCCCGATCCCGACGAGGATGCCGCCGGCGACGTCAAGCGGGTGGTGCATTCCCTCGTACATGCGCGAGAACGCGACGAAGGTGGTGAGGAGGATCGCGGCGGTCCAGGCCAGCGCCTTCTTCAGGCTGCTGGTGAAGCGGGTGGCGAGGAGCAGCACCAGGCCGGAGTAGACCGCGATCGAGGCGGCGGTGTGTCCGGAGGGGTAGCTGGCGTCGAATTCCAGATTTTCCAGCCGCTGGACCGAGGGGCGGTCGCGGGGGACCGCGAGCGAGGTGATGCGGTAGGTGGCCGACTCGACGGCGAGGGCGAAGACCGCGAAGGCGGCGATCAGCCAGCGGCGGAGGAAGACGCAGACGATCGCGACGATGGCGACGATGATCGGCAGGACCGGGGCACCGCCGGCTTCGGTCCCGACTTCGGCCAGCGTGGTGAGGGTGCCGGTGCGGTGCTGGGCGAGGGTGTCGTTGAAGCTCTCGTCGGTGCCTTCCAGCCCCAGCCCGCTGGCGGGAACCAGCACGTGGACGACCAACACGGCGAGCAGGATCGAGAGCACAGCCAGCACGGTGAATCCGGCGAGGAGCGCGAGGAAGAAGACGAGGGCGGGGTGCCGGGAGTCGAATCGCCTGGCGAACCGTTCGGCCGGGCCGCCCGGGAGGGGCTCGAAGATGGGGACGCCGTGGCGGGGGTGCGGATGCTCCTTTGCGGGTACCGCAGCCCCATGAGTTTTCTCCCCGACGGTCACGCCGATGCTATCCCCGTGAAACGCGATTACTATGCATCGGTTCCTCTAACTAATCGCGGCCGCCCGCTGATCCTGCGGCCGCAATCCCGCTTGCGATGCCGTTTCTCGTACTGCTGCTGATCGCCGTCCTCGCCGGGCTCGGAGCCGCCTCCTTGGCGCGCCGCTTCCCCGGCGAGAGGGCCACGCCCGCCGTCGCCGAGGTGGCGCGCGAGGTGGGCGAGCACGCCAGCGGGACGATCGGCAGGCGCGCGGTGCGCACCGCGCGCCTCGATCCCGAGAAGGCGACCGGGCTGGCGCTGACGCTGGCGCTCGCCGTCGTCCTCGCGGGGGGCGTGGTGCTCGCCCTGCTGGCGGTCGTCGTGCGCAGCACCGACGTCCTCGCCGGTCTCGACAGCGGGATTGCGGAATGGGGGAACCAGCACGCGTCCGCCTGGTCCCACGACGCCCTCACCCTCGTCACCGACCTCGGCGAGTCCGTGACCGTCGTGATCGTCGCCATCGTGGTTGCCGTCGTTGAGATCACCCGCACGCGCAGTCGCTGGGTTGTGCCGTTCCTGCTGGCGGTGATCTTGGGAGACAAGCTGTTGACCGAGGCGGTGAAGCAGATCGTCGACCGCGCCCGCCCGGCGCTGGAGCCGGTGGCGGCGACGCTCGGCCCTTCCTTCCCCAGCGGCCACACCTCCACCGCCGCCGCGTCCTGGGCGGCCTTCGCCTTGGTGGCGGGGCGCTGGTGGGGCCGGCGCTCCTGGCCGGCGCTCGCCGGCGTCGCCGTGGGCATCGCGGTCGGGGTGGCGGCCAGCCGCGTCCTGCTCGACGTCCACTGGCTCACCGACGTGCTCGCCGGGCTCGCCCTCGGTTGGGCCTGGTTCGCCGCCTGCGCGATCGCCTTCGGCGGCCGCCTCCTGCGCTTCGGCGCCACCGCCGAAGCCGCCGGCCGCGGCGGAGCCGAAGCGGCTCCCTCAGGTACCCCCGGGGCTCAGTCCGTGCGCTCCCGCTCCCGCTCGTAGAAACGCACCCACTTGCGCACGGCGTTGTCGGAGACTCCGTATTTGCGCCCGACCGCGCAGTAGCTGGTCGCCTCGATCTCGGCGAGGAGCTGCTCGTAGGGCGGGCGCTTGACGCGCCGATAGGCCTGGGTAGGCCTTCCTCGCAGCTTCGACCTGTCCCAGCGCGTGCCGCATTCTCGGGAGCAATACCGCTGCTGCGGTCGGCCCGGGAGGAAGCTTCGTCCACAGCGGCGACAGGATTTCTTTGATTTCGGGACCCGGTTCTTTCGTCCACAGTGGGTGTCTAGAGTCGCCGCACAGTTCGGACACACAATCTGCAGGTTCTCAATCCGGTTGTCGTCGCGGACACCGTTGATGTGGTCGAGGATCATCGCCATGTGACGCCCGCGCCAGTTCTCGTCCTGCCCGCAGATCTCGCATCGTGGCACCTTCAGTCCCTCTTGATAGAGGCGACGCTTCAGGTTCTGACGCGAGCAAGTGGAATGCTCGACGAGCAGTTCCTCTATTGGGCGTTTCTGGGTTTTGAGGTTCGCTTCCCGGTGCCGCGCGGGTTCGAAATGATCGGTTGAGATGTCCCAGACCTCCGCGTATTTCTTCAGCACTCGCCATGCGCCCCCGGATGAACATAGACCGAGCTCGCGCAGGCTTTCTGCCCATGAATACGAAGTCGCAATCGCCTCTCTGGCTTGCTCCTCGGTATAGCTCAATGGCTTCCCTGCCATAGGGGAACCATGTCAGATGGTGCAGACAGAAAATTGCTACTGGGGGGCTCGGACTTGAACCGAGATACCTAGCTTCAAAGGCTAGGGGCTTAACCCGTTAGCCGACCCCCCAAGGGGAGCCACAGCTTAGATGAGAACTACTCCTCCGCCCCGCGCGGCACCTTGCCGCCCTTCGCCCCGGGCTCCATCGCCGGCCCCCGCGGGGAGGCGATTCCCAGCACCCGCATCGCCTTGAGGCCGAGGCCGAGCTTCTCGCGGCCCTCGGTGGCGGAGACGTCGTGGCCGCAGAGCTCGCGCACGCGCTCGAGCCGGTAGCGGACCGTGTGGCGGTGGGTGAAGAGCTGTTTGGCGGTGGCGGCGACGTTGCCGTCGTTGTCGAGGTAGGCCTCGACGGTGGTGACGAGCTCGGTCTCGTACTGCTCGTCGTAGGAGACCAGCGGCTGGATCGTCTCCTCGTAGAAGCGTTCGAGCTCGCCGCTGTCCTCGCTCATCGCCGGCAGCAGCAGCCGGTAGGCGCCGGTGTCCTCGAAAGCCAGCGTCGGGCGCCCCTCGGCCTCACCGACGTTGACCGCCAGCCGCGCCTCGTTGCCGGCGCGGTAGAGGTCGACGGGGTCGGCGCAGCGGCGGCTGCTGCCGAGGGTGACGTGGAAGCCGGAGAGGCTGTCGTCGAGCTCGCGCCCGAGGCCGGCGGCGGCGCGGGCCAGGCGCTCGTCGTCCTCGGCCGGGACGATCACCGAGATCTCCGCCGCGGCCTCGCCCTGCTCGCTGGCGGCCAGCGAGCCCGGCGCCAGCGCCCGCAGGCCCCGCTGCACCAGCGTCAGCACCCGCTCCCGCCACTCGCCCGTCTGCGCCGCGCGCGGCGCGGCGCGCAGGACCAGCACCCCGGCGCCGCGGTCGAGGTCGGCGCCGAGCTCGGCGCCGCGGGCGACGATGTCGCCGCGATCGGTGACGCGGCGGGAGAGGACGTCGGTGACGAAGGCGCTCGCCACCTCCTCGCTCGCCCACTCGGGGGCGCGCGAGCGCTCCAGCTCGAGCGCCAGGAGCGTGGTGACCATGCGGGCGATCGAGGGCGCGGGCGGGGTCTTGGCGCGGTAGCGGAGCTCGCCGACGGCGGTGTCGGCGACGCGCAGCTCGACGATCGTCACCCCCGCGCCGCCGGAGAGCAGCCGTTCCTCCTGGTGGGGAGAGGCCCCGGCGACCGCGAGGACGGCGCTCGAGCGGTCGATCAGGGCGACGCGGGCGTCCAGCAGGCGCGCCGCGGCGCGCGCCACCGCGGGCAGCCCGGCGCCCGATTCGACCGC